>NZ_CP135275.1:4451562-5087500 GCF_032302195.1 Paenibacillus sp. MMS20-IR301 | reverse complement strand
GATCCTCCGGATAAAAGTTTTATCCACATGTGGATAAAGGAGTTTGAATCTGATGAGTATGGCACAAATAATTAAGTACTCCCCAGATCATGTGGATAGGGTAGAATATTTGTGGATAGATAAGTTTGTGATGTGGACAAGGTAAAGCGAACAAGAGGAAAATACATAACTAGGGAGGATTTCAGTGGATAACAAAAACAAACTTGTGTGGATAGAGCATTTTACAGTACAAGCCAGTGATACCGACTGCCGTTCCCGGGCGAAGTTGTCGTTTATTCTGGAGATTATGCAGCGTACCGCCGATTCAGCAGTGAATTCACTTGGGCTAAGTCTGGAGCGTATGCTGGAAGCAGAAATGGGCTGGATGATGATTACACTCGATCTTGAATTCCACCGCTATCCGCAGCTGAATGATCAGCTGACGGTCCATACCTGGAGCAAGGGGACCAAAGGGGTGCTGTGGCAGAGAGATTATCGTATTTTTGACATAGAGGGTATAGAGATTGCTTCTGCACGTACGACCTGGGCACTTGTGGATATCATTAAGCGTAAGCTTCTACGGCCAGCGGCACTGCCAATAGAAGTCATTCACTTTACTGGTGATTCTGTTGGAGAGCTTCCGGAAAAGGTATCTGCTCCTAAAGAGCTGAGCATGGTGGAAGCCTACCGTTATCAGGTTAGATACAGCGGATTAGATACCAATAACCATTTGAATAATGCGAGATATGGAGATATCTGCTGTGATGTCTTGTCGCCGGAAGAGTGGGAGACCCGTGACCTCAAGCGTTTCCGGATAACTTATATGCAGGAGGCTAAATTCGGCGATGAGTTAGGCATCCAGCAGTCAACGGTGAACCGGGGGAATGTATGGGTGCAGGGCGAGTCGTCTGCCGCTGTAATGTGTTTTGCAGCTTGCTTAGAGTTTGGGGAGTATTAATTATTATAATAATCCATTTAAGTTAAATGATGTATTAATAAAACCAGCCTCATTCCACTGACCGGGAATTGGCTGGTTTTATTATGTGGGGATAGCTCTATAGCAGCTGCAAAGGAATATATATTTCGCTGATCGAATCTTTGTTGTCCGGGCCCAAATAGCGGCTTCCATAATATTCAAATTCAAAGGGGAGAGAAAGCCTATACTCGCTTCTGGGCAGCCAGGTTTCGTATATATATTTGTAGGTCATGGGAACATCGCGGGACAGGCCCTGGTGAATAAATCTCAAATATCTGGCAGCAGGCAATGTATGCACAGGAAAGTCAGCCGGAGCATGCTCGGCCTCATTTAATAATCCATGCTCCGGACTCTGCACATTCAGCTGATCCAAGGCGCAGGCACATAGGAAGCTAACACCGCTATTCTCATAATGATCCGGCCAAAGCCCGAGCTGATAGTAGCTTTCAGGGCGGCTGCGTGCCGGTAGGCGGGCTATGTTGCTGAACAGCAGCTGCCAGGCATCGGCAATAACTGAATGATCCTCAGTGACGGAGACGAGCGGACCCTGCAGTATAACCGCGTCCAAATCGACGATATCCGGCTCTTTTCCCAGGATTAAGGGCAGATGCAACAAATCGCGTTCCTCCAGCCTATGCATCAGCGGCAGCAGAGCAGGGACTTGCCTGCACCGGAGATGAGAGGGCGAAGTATGAAGAATTCTTTTGAAGGACCGGGTGAAGGTCTCGTAATCATTGAACTGGTAGTCCAGTGAAATATCATGAAATGACCGTTCCGGCATCCGCTGAATATCGAAGGCAGCTTCAGTAATTCTGCGCCGGGCGATATAATCACCGGGAGTCATGCCAGTGACCGCTTGAAACAGGCGGATATAATGATAGAGGGAATAGCCCGCCTCTGCGGAAAGGGTTTTAATGGACAAGCCGGATTTCAGGTTAACTTCAATCCATTCCAGCGACCGGACGATAAGCTCACGATTATTCACTAAGGACCTCCTGGACGTATAGATTCATTACTCTTTGACCCAATCTCCCCAGCCGGCAGCCCAGTCAGGTACGCTTACCGTGCGGACACGGTCAGTGCTTGGAAAGTAAGGCTTGAGATCAAGGACAGGTGTGCCGGGATACGCATCCAGACCTGTGATTTCAACAATACCGGCCTCCACATCAACAGACTCAATTGCAACGACACTAAGTCCAAGCGGGTTGGGACGGATGGGGGAACGTGTGGCAAATACCCCGCTGAGCGGCGCATCATAAGGCGGCTGGATCTGTGTTGTCTGGCGGAAATGGACATCCGTGAATTCATGCACCCACCAGATGACCTGACAATGGCTGAAGCCGGATAACCCCAGTAGTGCAGATGCAAACTCAGGCTTAATCATAAGCCGCTGGTTCTGCTGATCCTGTGCGACAACCCCTACTGGAGTTAAATTATACTCTTGCTGCTGATTCATTTCTGTGACTCCTCTCTGTAACCGGAATTACTTCATTGTATATTGCCGGCTGTGGACCCGGCCTGATGATATTTGCGGACTTTTAACTCGTGTTATAATAGGTTGGTTGATATGGAAGGGAGAGAGCTATGAAGATACTGGTACTGGCGGAAAAGCCATCGGTGGCCCGGGAGATTGCACGGGTGATGGGCTGCGGAAACAAACAGAAAAGTTATATGGAAGGTCCGAAATATGTAGTGACTTGGGCTTTGGGGCATCTGGTCGGACTGGCTGAACCCGAAGATTATAATAATAAATTTGCTGCCTGGGCGCTGGAGGATCTGCCTATTCTGCCGGAGAAGACCAAGCTGAAGGTACTGCGTGAAACGAGCCAGCAATACAAGGCAGTACAGCAGCTGATGAAACGGCAGGACATCGGGGAACTGATTGTGGCCACCGATGCTGCACGTGAGGGTGAGCTGCTGGCCCGCTGGATTATGAATATGGCCGGCTGGAAGAAGCCGTTCAAGCGGTTGTGGATATCCTCACAGACCGATAAGGCGATTAAGGAAGGATTTGCTTCGCTCCGGCCAGGCAGGGATTTCGACAGATTGTATGAATCGGCCCGCTGCCGCGCCGAAGCGGATTGGATGATCGGACTGAATGTTACACGGGCTCTGACCTGTAAGTTCGGTGCGCCGCTCTCAGCCGGGCGTGTGCAGACTCCAACCCTCGGGATGATTATGGACCGGGAGAATGAAATTACCGGCTTCCGCTCCCAGGAGTACGATCTGCTGGCCGCAGACTTTGGTAATTTCCAGGCGGGCTGGCGTGCCCAGGGCGGGGATGGGCGGATTTTTGACCGGGAGAAGACGGCGATCCTGAAGGATAAGCTTACCGGGCGCAGTGGACGGATTCTCAAGGTGCAGAAAAGTGAGAAAAGTGAACCGCATCCGCTGGCCTATGATCTGACCGAGCTGCAGCGGGATGCTAACCGCAAATTCGGATTCTCGGCTAAGCAAACCTCAAGTGTGCTTCAGAAGCTGTACGAGCAGCACAAGCTGGTTACTTATCCCCGTACGGACAGCCGCTATCTGACAGCTGATATGACAGGAACGCTTAAAGAACGGCTGGACAGCGTGGCAGTCGGACCTTATGCTGCCTTGGCAAGACCTTTGCTGCGTAAGCCGCTGCCGATTACGAAAAGGATTGTTGATGACAGCAAAGTCAGCGATCACCACGCGATCATTCCGACAGAGCAGACTGTCCTGCTCAACCTGCTGAGTGCAGAGGAGCGAAAGCTGTATGATCTGATTGTAAGACGGTTCATCAGCCTGTTCTACCCGCCGGCGCGTTATGATGCGGTAGCAGTGACGGTAAGCGTGGAAGGCGAAACCTTCCATGTTAAAGGAACAACGGTTAAGGACGCGGGCTGGCGTGAGGTCTACGGCGGTGATATGAGTTCGGATGATGAAGACGAGAACGCGGGTGATGAGCCGGCGGCAAGCAGTGTGAAGCTGCCGGAGCTGCGTGAAGGCGACAGCGTGAAGATTCAGCGCTGCATTATCAAGCCGGGGCGGACGCAGCCGCCGAAGCGCTATAATGAAGCTTCTCTGCTGACACAGATGGAGAAGCACGGGCTGGGGACGCCGGCAACCCGGGCGGACATTATTGAGAAGCTGGTCAGCTCGGACACGATTGAACGCCAGGGCAATCTGCTGCATCCGACCGGCAAAGGCAAGCAGCTGATCGGACTGGTGTCCGGCCAGTTGCGCACTCCTGAGCTGACAGCGCGCTGGGAAGCGGAGCTGGAGAAGATCGCCCGCGGACAAGGGCGGCCGGAGCCGTTCCTGCAGGGGATACGCAGCATGGCCCAGGAGCTGGTGTCCGGGGTGAAGAGCAGCAGCGCGGAATACAAGCCGCATAATGTCTCCAGCAGCCACTGTCCGGAATGCGGGACAAGAATGCTGGAGAAGAAGACCAAACGCGGCAAGCTGCTGGTCTGTCCGAAGGAGGACTGCGGCTATACCCGGGCGGGAGAGAAGCAGCTATCGGGCCGGCGCTGCCCGCAGTGCCATAAGAAGATGGAACAGAAACAGGGCAAAGCGGGCTTGTATGTGCAGTGCCTGGGCTGCGGAATTACAGAGACCATAGATAAGGACCACAAGCACATTAATAAACGGGAGCAGCAGAAGCTGGTCCAGCAGTACAGCAAGCAGGAGAGCGCCGGCTCCAATCTGGGTGAGCTGCTGAAGGCAGCAATGGAAGCCAAGAATAAGGGGCAATGAGGCTGCGGTAAGGTGATGGCCGGAAATATAGCGGATAAATATCGTAAGCGTGAAGCCGGCTGTTATACATAAAAATTTGAAACGGGTGATACAAGTGGCGGCGGTTAAGCGGATAGTGGAAGATATAAAGTCGGCACAAGCCCCGGAGAATAGGAGGGGCAGCCGGTTTTTCTTTTTGGTCATTGTCTTTATGTTCTGGTTCTCCTCCTATATCTATGTTCCGGTGCTGTCTCCGTATGTGGAGCATCTGGGTGCTTCCTATATAATGGTCGGTGCGGTCCTGGGTGTATACGGCCTGATGCAGATTCTGTTCCGGCTGCCGATCGGTATCGGCTCGGATATTCTTAACCGGCGGCGGCCGTTTATTTATCTGGGGCTGATTGCCAGCGGAGCGAGCTGTCTGCTGTTCCTGGCAGGCGCGCATCCGGGGTGGGCATTGGCAGCGCGGGCGGTCTCAGGGATTGCTGCATCCGCGTGGGTCGTATATTCAGTGATGTTTGCGGGTTATTTTCCGAAAGAAGAAGCTGGTAGAGCAATGGGGATGCTGCAGTTCACAACGGTGATTGCCCAGTTGACCAGTATGATGATCAGCGGGTATATGGTCGATCACTGGGGCTGGAACACCCCGTTCATCATCGGCGGCATTGTGGCAGCAGCAGCGTTGCTGCTTGCACTCCGTCTGCCTGAACAGAAACAGGAGAAGCGGAATGCAATTCAGATTAAAGACCTCGCAGATGTGATACGGGAGCCGCTGCTGGTCAAGGTCTCGCTGTTATCTGTGCTTGCGCATTGCGTATTGTTCATTACGATGTTCGGTTATACACCGAATCAGGCACTGAGTATTGGAGCGAGCAAAGAAAGCCTCGGCTGGCTGACACTGGCCTTCATGCTGCCGCATGCGGCAGCTACCCTTTACGGCTCGCGCCTGTTCGGCAAGTGGCTCGGTGACCGGGGGACGCTGATGCTGGGTTTTGCCGGGAGCGCAGTGTTCACGCTGCTGATTCCCTCGATGCCTACGCTCGCCGCCCTCTGCGCTACGCAGGTTGGAAACGGCTTTATGCAGGGGCTTATTTTCCCGTTACTGCTGGGTAAATCTGTCTCGGGCGTCGCTCCGTTCAAACGGGCAACAGCTATGGGCTTTTATCAGGCGGTGTATGCGGTAGGAATGTCAGGCGGCCCGTTTGTGGCGGGCTGGATGAGTGCGGCGTATGGTTTGACCGGCGGATTCTGGCTTGGCGGCTTTGCGGCAGCGCTTGCTGCAGTGTTGTCCTGGATCTGGATCAGAGAAGCTGGCGGAGCAGGTAAGGGAAGCAGCAGTAACATGCGGATCTCTGGCGGACAGGGGTAGGTTTGCTGGAATAGAATCGGAATCTCTGCGGAGTACCTGAGTGGTTACCTGCACCGAGTTAATTGGTTTTTTGCCGGAAAGGGTAATATAATAGAGAGTAGTAGATAGGTTGCAAGGAGGAGGGGCCGGAAGGTATGGTCAAGGTTGTATTGCTGTGGTTTCTGCTGATCAATGTGATCGGGTACGTGGTGATGTCGGAGGACAAGAACAAGGCCCGGAAGAGGCGGGACCGGGTGCCGGAGAAAACACTGTTCCTGCTCGCGTTCATGGGCGGCGCACTGGGTGTGCTGATTGCCATGTACCGTAAGCGCCACAAGACCAGGCATGCTTCCTTCAGGATCGGAATTCCGCTGCTGCTGCTGCTGAATCTCCTGCTGTATGGATACTTTTTAGGATAAGAACAGTACAAAACAGAAAGAGGTGGCGTATATGTTATTCTCTAAAATTTTGCTCGCCTATGACGGTTCGAAGGCATCCAATCAGGCATTGGAGCGTGCGATTGAACTGGCAAAGGTAACCCCGGGATCATCCCTGTACGTCGTACACGCATTCGAATTCCCGCGTTTCTTCATCGGGGAAGCTCTCGCGCCTCTGCCGGCTTCAGTGAACAAGGATTATTATGATCTCGCCGTCCAGACTACGGATGAAGTGAAAAGCCGCCTGGAGGCGGAGGGACTGAATGCTACGGTGGAGCTTCTGCAGGGCTCGCCTGCCGAGGTGATTCTGGCTTATGCCAAAGAGCACGCCATGGATGCTATTGTTATCGGCAGCCGCGGACTCGGGGGAATCCGGGAGTTTGTTCTGGGCAGTGTCAGCCATAACGTAGTGCAGAGTGCACGGATTCCGGTGCTGGTCGTCAAATAAATCGGTTACAAGTAGAGGGACGCTGCGGCGTTCCCTTTTTTTAAGGGAAGAATTTGTATGCTAAGGCTGCACTTAGTAGGGGGATATCCTTATGGGATAGGCAAATTGAGCCGTAAATTCAATTTCAATTGTGCCTAAAAGCGAACATTTGACAGACACGATATGACAATGTTCGTGTTTAAGTTGACACGAAGTGTAGGGCGTTGTTAAACTGAACGTATGAAGAGCTCGTATAAAACCGGGAATAGGGCCCGGAAGTTTCTACCCGGTAACCGTAAATTGCCGGACTACGAGGAACAGGATAACTGGAACAGCCGGCATAGCCGCCACGTACACCGGGGCGGCGTGCCTTGCGCTTGTCCTTCTTAAAGGCGCCGCAGGTACAGATGCGAGAGCAGTTATCTTCTGATTCCTTAGTAGTCCGGGTCCACCCGCAGCAAATTGCGCTTGGAATCCGGGCTATTTTTTTCGGGATTATAGGAAACTGAAGGAATTGGACACACTTACTACTAAGATTAATCTATAACGGGAAACGGAAGGCTGGGTGAACGATGTCTGTGCAGGTAGGAGTCATTATGGGCAGCAAATCGGACTATGAAACGATGGAGCATGCATGTGCTGTGCTTGAGGAGCTTGGTGTGCCGTATGAGAAAAAGGTAATCTCGGCGCACCGCACGCCGGACCAGATGTTCCGTTATGCCGAGGATGCTGCAGGCCGCGGCCTGCGGGTAATTATCGCCGGTGCGGGCGGTGCGGCACATCTGCCGGGTATGGTGGCCGCTAAGACCATCCTGCCGGTCATTGGGGTTCCGGTACAGTCCAAGGCGCTGAACGGCCTGGACTCGCTGCTCTCGATTGTGCAGATGCCGGCAGGCATTCCGGTAGCTACGGTAGCGATCGGCAAGGCTGGTGCTGCCAATGCAGGCTTGCTGGCCGCCCAGATTATCGGCGCTTACGAGCCGGAGGTGGCAGCCAGGGTGCAGCAGCGGCGTGAAGCGATTCAGCGCGAAGTGCTGGAAAGCAGCGACAGCTTATGAGGCCGGAGGAAATAAAGGCCGGGGGGCTGGAAGGTGCAGAGCAGAAACAAGCAGTTGGAGCCGGGGCGGCGGTGCAGCAGCCGCGGACGCTGCTGCCCGGTGCAACGATCGGCGTGCTCGGCGGCGGGCAGCTCGGGCGCATGATGGCGCTGTCCGGCAGCGCCATGGGCTACCGCTTCGTGGCGCTGGACCCAGCCAAGGATGCGCCCTGCGGGCAGGTGACGCCGCAGATTACAGCGGCGTATAACGACCGGGACGCGGCGCGGGAGCTGGCGCAGCGCGCGGACGTGATCACGTACGAATTCGAGAACGTCGACGCAGGCGTAGCCGCGCTGCTGACAGAGGAATCGTACGTGCCCCAGGGCAGCGCGCTGCTGTATACGACGCAGCACCGGCTGCGCGAGAAAGCGGCCATTGAGGCTGCGGGCGTGCCCGTTGCCCCTTACCGCAAGGTCGGCAGCCTGGCGGAGCTTGAGGCCGCGGCTGCCGGCCTGGGCCTGCCCTGTGTGCTGAAGACAGCCACAGGGGGCTACGACGGCAAGGGACAAGCCGTCATCCGCCGGCCGGAGGAGCTTGCGGAAGCGTTCCGGCAGGTGGCGCCGGGGGCTGAGGCAGCCTCGGCACAGGTGCCGGAGCTGGTGCTGGAGAAATTCATCGCCTTCCAGTGCGAAATTTCGGTCATTGCCGCCCGCAGTGCATCCGGCGAGGTCAAGAGCTTCCCGCCTGCGGAGAACATCCATGTGAACAACATTCTGCATCTCTCGATTGTGCCGGCCAGGGTGCCGGAGGAGATTCAGCAAAGGGCCTGCGAGCTGGCCGAACGGATTGTGTCCGGCATGGACGCTGTCGGACTGCTCGCGGTGGAGATGTTCGTAACGGAAGCCGGAGAGCTGTTCGTCAATGAGCTGGCTCCACGCCCGCACAACTCCGGGCACTACACGATGGATGCCTGCGTGACCTCGCAGTTCGAGCAGCATGTGCGGGCGATCTGCAACCTGCCGCTGGGCGATACGAAGCTGCTCACTCCTGTAGTGATGGTGAATGTGCTCGGCCAGCATCTGGATGGGGCCGTTCAGGCGGCATGCATCGTGAATGAAGCAGCAAACAAGCTTGGCATAGCACCCAAGCTTCATATATATGGCAAGACCGAGAGCAAAACCGGCCGCAAGATGGGCCATATCAACCTGCTCTGCAAGGACACCGGAGACGGCCTGGACTGGGTAGAGCAAACTAACCTTTGGAGGAACTGAACAGATATGATCGAACGTTACAGCAGACCTGAGATGCGGGCCATTTGGACCGAAGAAAATAAATTCAACGCATGGCTGGAAGTTGAGATTTGCGCTTGTGAAGCCTGGGCTGAGCTGGGAGTGATCCCGCATGAAGATGCCGCAAAGCTGCGCAAGGACGCCAAATTCGACATCGCCCGGATTGATGAAATTGAGCTGGAAACGCGCCATGACGTGATCGCCTTTACCCGTGCAGTATCCGAGAGCCTGGGTGCAGAGCGCAAATGGGTACACTACGGTTTAACCTCCACAGATGTTGTTGACACGGCGCTCGGCTACCTGCTGCGTCAGGCCAACGAAATTCTGGAGCAGGATATTATCCGGTTCATTGAGATTCTTAAAGATAAAGCAGTAGCTTACAAAGATACCCCGATGATGGGGCGCACCCATGGTGTACACGCGGAGCCAACCACTTTCGGACTCAAAATGGCACTCTGGTACGAGGAAATGAAGCGTAACCTGGAGCGCTTCCGTCATGCGGCTAACGGCGTACAATTCGGTAAAATCTCCGGGGCTGTCGGCACCTATGCCAACATCGATCCGTTCGTTGAAGAATTTGTCTGCCGCAAGCTGGGCACAAGCCCCGCACCGATCTCCACGCAGACGCTGCAGCGTGACCGTCATGCAGAGTACATGGCTGCACTGGCGCTTGTTGCTACATCCCTCGACAAGTTCGCTACTGAAATCCGCGCCTTGCAGAAGAGTGAGATCCGCGAGGTGGAAGAGGCTTTTGCCAAAGGTCAAAAGGGTTCATCCGCCATGCCGCATAAGCGCAACCCGATCGGCTGCGAGAACATCTCCGGCCTGTCCCGCGTGATCCGCGGCCACATGGTTACTGCTTATGAGAACGTGCCGCTGTGGCATGAGCGTGATATTTCCCATTCCTCCGTGGAACGGATCATCCTGCCGGATGCGACCATGCTGCTGAACTATATGCTGAACCGCTTCGGCAACATCGTGAAGAACCTGACCGTATTCCCTGAGAATATGAAGCGCAACATGAACGCCACCTTCGGCGTTCCGTTCTCCGGCCGCATCCTGACGAAGCTGATCGACAAAGGCTTCAGCCGCGAGCAGGCTTACGACACCGTGCAGCCGCGCGCGATGCAGGCCTGGGAGGAGCAGACCCAGTTCCGTGACATCGTGGAAGCTACACCGGAAATCACCGCCGTGCTTAGCCCGGAAGAGATCGAGGATGCGTTCAACCCTTCTTGGCACCTTAAACATGTGGACACCATCTTCCGCAAGCTGGAACTGATCTAAAGAAGGTAAGCAGATAAGCAAGATCATTTGTTCAAATATAAGGATTAATATGTTTTACTCTATCAATCATCCTTATATTTCTCGCCGAAACGGATACCGTCCTTGTTAAGGACGGAGAAGCCGTTTCTACTTGAAGGGAGGAAAGGTCATGACATCAACGGCCGTATCCACAGCCGTGGAACTCGTAAATGCGCCGCTGCTCTACAAAGGGAAGGTTCGTGAGCTGTACGATTTGGGGGAAGAGGTCCTGATCGTCGTTACCGACCGGATCTCTGCATTTGATTACGTGCTGGACCCGGCGGTACCGGACAAAGGCAATGTGCTGAACCGGCTCAGTGCCTTCTGGTTCGGCCAGACGAAGGAGCTTATAGAGAATCATGTGGTCCACATTGATGTGGATAAGCTCGGGGATATCGCGAAGGATCGTGAGGCACTGAAGAACCGCATCATGGTGGTCCGCAAAGCGGAGCGGATCGATATCGAATGTGTTGTGCGCGGCTGCATTACCGGCGGCGGCTGGCGGCAGTACCAGGAGACCGGCAAAGTGAACGGGATTGAGCTTCCCGCGGGGCTGCGCAAGAACGCAGTGCTGGCTGAGCCGATTTTCACACCTGCTGCGAAGAATGATGTCGGCCATGATGAAGATATTCCTTTTGAGCAGATGCAGGAGCAGGTCGGTGCGGAGCTGGCGCTGGAGCTGAAGGAGAAGAGCCTGAAGCTGTTCGCTTTTGCCAGAGAATATTGCGCAGAACGCGGCATTATCCTCGCCGATTGCAAGTTTGAGTTCGGGCTGCTGGACGGTAAAGTCATCCTGATCGATGAGATTTTCACACCGGATGCCTCCCGTTTCTGGGCCAAGGACAAATACGCACTGGATATCGAGATTGACAGCATGGATAAGGAGCCTGTACGGACTTACCTTTCGGCATCCTCCTGGGACAAGAACAGCACGCCGGACCCGCTGCCGGTTGAAGTCGTTGAAGAAACCTCACGCCGGTACCTGGATATCTATCACCGCCTTACCGGAAAGTCCTTATAGATCATTTGATGATTCTGTCTTGATCCCTTGACAGCCAACTTTTAATTGCATTCTCAGCAGTTGTTTTACCAGATAGAAGGGCCAATAACGGTTTAACTGTATCTGGTACAACTAAAAAGAAGCGAAATGGCCCGAAACACAGATTTTCATAGAAATAGCTGTACGAAATGCAACTATAGTTATTTTCACAGGCGGAATTGAGATTATAGCTGTACATTATGCAGTTAAGTTAGGCCAAGTCAAACTCATTAAATCTTAGGAGGAACTACAAGCGTATGTTAAAAGCGACAGTCTACGTCACCATCAAGAAAAGCGTGCTCGATCCCCAAGGTGTAGCCGTGCAAGGGGCGCTGCATTCCGTTGGTTTCCAGGAAGTTGAAAGTCTGCGAATCGGTAAGTATATGGAGATCACGCTGGATACCGACAACCGCACGGAAGCGGAAGGACGCCTCAAGGAAATGTGCGAGAAGCTGCTGGCCAACACGGTGATCGAGGATTACCGCTACGAATTGGAGGACTAGAAGCCATGAAATTTGCTGTACTTGTCTTTCCAGGCTCCAATTGTGACATTGACTGCTACAAGGCAGTAGAGGACACTCTCGGTGAACCCGTGGATTATGTGTGGCATACGGCGACGGACCTGTCGGCTTATGACTGCATTCTTGTGCCGGGCGGTTTTTCCTATGGTGACTATCTGCGCTGCGGTGCGATTTCCCGGTTCGCTCCGGTAATGGCGGAAGTAGCCAAAGCTGCGGAGCAGGGCAAATTCGTGCTCGGCATCTGCAACGGGTTCCAGATCCTGACCGAGGCCGGCCTCTTGCCGGGTGCGCTGCGCCGCAACATGTCGATGAAGTTCCGCTGTCATGATACCGTGCTTAAGGTCGTAAACAACACAACACCGTTCACTATTGACTATGCGAAGGATGAAGAAATCGTCATTCCAATCGCGCATGGCGAAGGCAATTACTACTGTGATGAAGAGACTTTGGCTGAGCTTAAAGCGAATAATCAGATCGTATTCACATATAGCGATAACCCCAACGGTTCAGTAGCCGATATCGCGGGGATCAGCAATGCAGCAGGCAATGTAGTTGGTATGATGCCTCACCCGGAACGTGCGGTTAACAGTCTGCTCGGTTCGGAAGACGGCAAACGGATGTTCACATCCATTCTCACAACCTGGAGGGATCGTTATGACGCAGCAAGTATCCGCTAAGGAGCCGACCGCAGAGCAGATCGCGGAGCAGAAAATCTACAGTCAGTTCGGTGTATCGGACAGCGAATATGAGCTCATTACCTCCTTCATGGGACGTAAGCCTAACTATACCGAAATCGGCGTGTTCAGCGTAATGTGGTCCGAGCACTGTGCGTATAAGAACTCCAAACCTCTATTGGGCCGTTTCCCGACAAGCGGACCGAAGGTGCTGATGGGACCGGGCGAAGGCGCGGGCATCGTCGACATCGGTGATAACCAGGCCGTTGTGTTCAAAATCGAAAGCCACAACCATCCGTCGGCTGTTGAGCCTTATCAGGGCGCGGCGACCGGGGTGGGCGGGATTATCCGCGATATTTTCTCCATGGGTGCAAGACCGGTGGCGCTGCTGAATTCGCTGCGTTTCGGGAAGCTTGAGAGTGACCGGGTAAAATATCTGTTCGAGCATGTCGTGTCCGGGATCGCAGGCTACGGCAACTGTATCGGCATTCCTACTGTCGGCGGGGAAATTATGTTCGATAACAGCTATGACGGTAACCCGCTGGTCAATGCGATGTGTGTCGGCCTGATCGATCATGATAAAATCCAGCGCGGTGTCGCCAAAGGCGTAGGCAATCCTGTGTTCTATGTGGGACCTCCTACCGGCCGCGATGGAATTCACGGGGCAACCTTTGCCTCCGTTGAGCTGAGCGAAGAGTCCGAAGCCAAGAAGACTGCGGTGCAGGTCGGCGATCCGTTCATGGAAAAGCTGGTTATGGAATCGTGTCTGGAGCTGATCGACAGCGGTATCGTACTTGGTATTCAGGATATGGGCGCAGCGGGCCTTACATGCTCCAGCGCGGAAATGGCAAGTAAAGCAGGCAACGGCCTGGAGCTGTACCTGGATCAGGTGCCGCAGCGGGAAGAAGGCATGACGCCTTATGAGATGATGCTCTCTGAATCCCAAGAGCGGATGCTGTTCGTAGTAGAGCCTAAGGATGAGGCCCAGGCCCAGGAAATCTTCGACCGCTGGGGCGTCATCTGCCGCAAAGTCGGTAAGGTTACCGATGATGGCCGCCTGAAGCTGTTCCATCATGGTGAGGTTGTCGGCGATATGCCGGTAACGGCGCTGGTGGATGAATGTCCGATCTATAACAAACCGTCTGCGGTTCCGGCTTACTATGAGGAGAACGCTTCGGTAGATACACTACGCTACGAAGAAGTAACCGACCTTGGCGGTGCTCTGCGTACTGTGTTGGGATCACCTACAGTAGCAAGCAAAGCATGGGTTTATAACCAATACGATTATATGGTTCGTACCAGTACGGCCATCCGCCCGGGTTCGGATGCAGCAGTGGTAACCATCCACGGTACACGCAAAGGGCTGGCAATGACTACGGACTGTAACGGACGTTATGTCTATCTTGACCCTGAAGTCGGCGGACGGATTGCCGTCAGTGAAGCCGCGCGCAATATTGTCTGCTCTGGTGCCCAGCCGCTGGCGATTACGGACAACCTGAATTTCGGCAGTCCCGAGAAGCCGGAGATCTTCTGGCAGATGGAACGTGCTGTAGACGGTATGGCCGAGGCCTGCCGTGTGCTGGATACCCCGGTCATCGGCGGTAATGTCAGTCTGTACAATGAAAATGCATCGGGAGCCATCTATCCGACACCGGTTGTCGGTATGGTGGGTCTCGTAGAGGATACCGATCATATTACAACTCAGGCCTTCAAGCAGGAAGGCGACGCTGTGCTGCTGCTGGGCGTTACGAAGGCAGAGCTGGGCGGCAGTGAATTCCAGTATGCCGTTCACGGTCTGACCGAAGGACGTCCGCCGGCACTCGACCTGGCAACCGAACGCAAGCTGCTGGATGCTGTACTCGCTGCGATCCGCGGCGGTCTTGTCCGCTCGGCGCATGACCTCTCGGAAGGCGGTCTGGCCGGAGCCCTCGCAGAAAGCTGCATCAGCGGCGTTATTGGAGCGAATATTGAACTTTCAGCTAATGGGCTGCGTCCGGATGTGGCCCTGTTCAGCGAGAGCCAGTCCCGGATTCTCCTGACCTCGGCGCCTGACCGTGCAGAAGAACTGAAAGCGGCAATTGCTGCCTACGGCGTGCCTGTAGAGATTATTGGAACCGTAGGCGGTGACCGCCTGCGTGTGGCGCTTGACGGCGCTGTTGCACTGGATGAAGCTGTTACAGAACTTAAGACCATTTGGGAGGATGCTATTCCATGTCTTATGAAATAAAGACCGGGAACGAGCAGGAAGCCCCTATCCTGTGGACCGGCGACTTTTACAACGAAGGAACGGGCTCGGGAGACATATTTGACACCTTAAAAGAGGAATGCGGCGTCTTCGGGGTCTTCGGACACCCGGAAGCCGCATCCATGTCCTACTACGGTCTGCATGCCCTGCAGCACCGTGGAGAGGAAAGTGCGGGCATCTGCGTAGCGGATGGACGCGACTTTAACTATCACCGCGGCATGGGCCTGGTGAAGGAAGTCTTTGACAAAGACAAAATCGCCTCGCTGGTTGGGGACATGTCCATCGGCCATGTGCGTTACTCCACCAGCGGAGACAGCCGGCTGACGAATGCGCAGCCCCTGGTCTTCAAATACCGTGACGGCGATCTCGCGATTGCCACGAACGGCAACATCGTCAACGAACCGCTGATCCGCAAGCAGCTTGAGCAGGGCGGCTCGATCTTCCAGACGACCAGCGACACCGAGGTGCTGGCGCATCTGATTGCGCGTTCGCAGAAGGATTTTGTCGAAGCGACCAAGGATGCGCTGTCGCAGCTGGTCGGCGGTTTCGCCTTCCTGCTGATGACTAATGACAAGCTGATTGTTGCCTCTGACCCGCACGGCCTCCGGCCGCTCGTTATGGGTCGGCTTGGCTCCGCGTATGTCTTCGCCTCCGAGTCCTGTGCGCTGGAAGTCATCGGCGCCCAGCTCGTACGTGATATTGAGCCGGGCGAGCTGCTCGTACTGGACAAGGACGGCTTCCGCGAAGACCGCTTCGCGGAGCCGAAACGCAAAGCGCTGTGTGCGATGGAATATATCTATTTCGCCCGCCCGGACAGTGATCTGAACGGCTCCAACCTCCATTCCGCCCGCAAGCGGATGGGCAGCCGGATGGCGCTTGAAGCGTTCGTGGATGCAGACATCGTCACCGGCGTGCCGGATTCCAGTATCTCTGCCGCTATCGGCTTCGCCGAACAGACCGGCATCCCGTATGAGCTTGGATTGATCAAGAACAAATATACCGGCCGGACCTTCATCCAGCCGAGCCAGGAGCTGCGTGAGCAGGGTGTGAAGATGAAGCTCAGCGCCGTGCGCCGTGTTGTTGAAGGCCAGCGCGTCGTCATGATAGACGATTCCATCGTGCGCGGCACGACCTCGCGCCGGATCGTCAACCTGCTCCGCGAAGCCGGAGCACTTGAGGTGCATGTACGGATTACCTCGCCGCCGTTCAAGAATCCTTGCTTCTATGGCATCGATACCCCTGACCGCCGCGATCTGATTGCCTCCTACAAGACCATCGCCGAAATGTGCGAGGAGATTAATGCCGACTCTCTGGCCTTCCTCTCCCCGGAGGGACTGATCCAGTCCATTGGCGGCTATAATAGTGACGATTATAAAGGCGGGCTATGCCTGTCCTGCTTCGACAATGATTATCCGACGCAGGTGGATTTCGGCGGAGAAGAGAAGGACGGATGCTCGTGCTAATGGGGGGCATCCCTGTCGGAATATGCCATTCTTTACACTAGATTCGTACTGGAAGTACAAAGACATTTTAATAAGCGCTGTAGACATAAATGTTGTATGTTTTGCAACTTGAGTCCTTGGATAGGCGGGTGTTTGGGAGGATTGTTGTATCAAATACAACATTAATCAGAAAAAGCGACTTAAAAAGGGTGAAATCCTGCATTTTGTACAACAATTTCAGATTTGGGCCGATCTAATGAGCGAAATGTTGTATTCTGTGCAGGATTTTATGAAAAGATAACCGATCAATGCCCTGCAAAGCGGAGAAATCGACGACTTCCTGTAACAAACAGCCGCCGCCGGGCTTAAGCTCCGCTTCCGTCCTGTTTGCTGTTGCCAAATCGGGGGAGCTGTCGCCTAAGAAACTGCATGGGCTTTGCCCCGTACCCTTAGAGGCGCTGGGCTTCGCACAGCGCCGACCAACTGCTGCTGTGCAAGGCGCGAACTTCGGCTTGCGGCACGGGTTTGAACCCTGGTGGTTTGAGTCATGGAGAGGAAATTTGGAACTGGAGGAGCGGTAGCGTCCGCCTGAAAGCTTTCCGCAGGAAAGCTAGCTCCGGGAGCATATGCTATTTGGATTTCTACCGCAAATTGCGGTTCAAATCAAGGAAATCCAAATATAACAGCGGCCGGAAGTCCAAATGTTCATCGCAATGACGAGTATAACCACCGGAAAGGGTTTAATCCCTGCCGCCCCGAACCCGCGCTCTAAACTAAATTAAATGAGGTGTCCAAAGTGTCGGAAGCTTATAAAAACGCCGGTGTGGATATTGCGGCTGGCAATGAAGCGGTAGAACGCATGAAGAAGCATGTGAAACGCACATACCGTCCGGAAGTGATGACGGAGCTGGGCGGATTCGGCGCGCTGTTCGGTCTGAATAAAGACAAATACGAAGAGCCGGTTCTCGTATCGGGAACGGACGGCGTCGGCACTAAGCTCAAAATCGCGTTCGCTGCGGACCGCCACGACACGATTGGCATCGATGCAGTAGCCATGTGCGTGAATGATATCGTGGTGCAGGGTGCTGAGCCGCTGTTCTTCCTCGACTATCTGGCCTGCGATAAGGTAGTTCCGGAGAAGATTGAGGCGATCGTTGCCGGAATCGCCGAAGGCTGCCATCAGGCGGGCTGCGCCTTAATCGGCGGTGAAACGGCAGAGATGCCGGGTATGTACTCGGCGGGAGAATACGACATCGCGGGGTTCACTGTAGGTGTAGCCGACAAGGCTAAGCTTGTAACCGGAGCAGATATTGCTCCGGGGGATACGGTAATTGGCCTCGCTTCCAGCGGAATTCACAGCAACGGGTTCTCGCTGGTGCGTAAGCTTTTGCTGGAGGATGGCGGATACGGGCTTAATGATGTACTGCCCGAACTGAACGCTCCGCTTGTGGATGTACTCCTCGCACCCACCAAAATCTATGTGAAGCCCCTGCTGGCCTTGCTGGAGCAGCTTCCGGTTAAGGGCATGGCCCACATCACCGGAGGCGGGTTCATTGAGAATATTCCGCGCGTGCTGCCGGAGAATGTAAATGTCGAGATCAACTACGGCTCCTGGCCGATTCAGCCGGTCTTTAATCTGATGCAGAGCAAGGGCAGTGTAAGTAACCGTGATATGTTCACCACCTTCAATATGGGCATTGGCCTGGTGCTGGTAGTGGCTGAAGCGGACGGGGAACGGGCACTGGAGCTGCTGAAAGCAAGCGGAGAAGAAGCCTATCTGATCGGTAAAGTAACGCAAGGGGAACGGAGCGTTACTTTTACGGGAGCTGAAGTCTGATGCAGTGGGGCAGGATCGCTGTGTTTGCCTCCGGGCAGGGCAGTAATTTCGCCGCATTGATTCAGGCGCAGCAGGCCGGGAAGCTTGGCGGAGGCAGCATTGAGCTGCTGGTCTCGGACAAGCCGGAAGCGCCCGTGGCACAGCGTGCGGAGGATGCAGGAATTCCTGCCCTCCTGCTGAGGCCGAAGGACTTCGGGAGCCGGGAGCTGTACGAAGCGGCAATTGTAGCTGAGCTTCAGCGCCGGGACATTGGCCTGGTTGTTCTGGCCGGATACATGCGGCTGATTACGCCGGTGCTGCTAGAGCCGTATGCCGGGCGGATTATTAACATTCACCCGTCGCTTTTGCCGGCTTTTGCAGGTAAGGATGCCATCGGGCAGGCCCTAGACTACGGAGTGAAGCTGACGGGAGTTACGGTGCATTTTGTCGATGGAGGCATGGATACCGGACCGGTGATTGCCCAGCGCAGCGTTGAGGTGATCTCTGGAGACACCGCCGAATCTCTTGCAGAACGTATCCACAAGGTAGAGTACGGGCTGTATCCGGAAGTAGTTGCTGCTATGGCCGCTGGCCGGGTAGAGCTGAACGGTAGAATAACAACTGTTAGCAGCTTGTGAGGACTGATAGGGGTGTTTTTCGACATTTCAGGCAACTGAGGCCGATTCTGATATTTCTCGGGAAATATTGCAGGGGGCGGACGGAGTATGTCGGAATGCGGGCGCACTGCTTGAAGATGCCAGAATATAAGATTTACTGTCATAAAGACAGATGTCGTATTAACGGACAAGCAGGAGTGGAAGTGCAGCATGAGATGTCGCATCGGTAGACTAAGCTGCAGTAGGTTTGAAGCAGCAGTCATCGCATTGGCAGATGAAGGGGCATTAGAAGTGTGGACGTGCATCAATAACGAAGAATAGGCAGCAGACATGGCGGTGCGTATAAATTAAGTGGAAAAAGTACAACTAATTTGGCGGATTTAATACGTGGACAGAAATTAAGTGGAAAAACTACAACTAAATTGAGCGTTTTCTGAGTAATGGAGGCAAACGGCGAGAATTAAGTGGACAAAATCCAACTAAATGCCAGCTGGTGGAGTTACTCAAGCAATTAAGTGTAGAAAATCCACTTAACGTTGGCGAAGGTGCCTTCCGTCTACGTTATTGTTACCCCCAACTCATATATCCGCCCCATTCTGCCAACATCGCATTAACCGCTGCCGCCCCCCGCTGCCACTTATGCCGCGCAGGCTGCCAACGCCCAGTGACGGCACCCGGCCCGCATAGCGCCTCAGCCGAACAAGCAGCACTTGTCTTTTCTTAAGCGCATGAATACTTATAGCTTGCATGAATTATGAACCGCTAGCATTCCCGGCACCACCGGGCAACACTAATTCGATCATTTCAGAGGAGGACTTTTCAAAGTGAGTATCAAAAGAGCGCTGGTCAGCGTATCGGATAAACAGGGTATCGTGGAATTTTGCCGCGAGTTGTCTGCATTAGGCGTAGAGATTATTTCCACAGGCGGCACCAGCACACTTTTGGCTAAAGAAGGCGTACCGGTCATCGGCATTTCCGATGTGACCGGCTTCCCCGAAATTATGGACGGGCGCGTGAAGACGCTGCATCCGGCCGTACACAGCGGTCTTCTGGCTGTTCGTGATAACGAGGAGCATACACGGCAGATGAACGAGCTGGGTCTTGACTATATCGACCTGGTGGTGGTGAATCTGTATCCGTTCGCGGAGACGATTGCGAAGCCGGATGTGTCGTACGAGGAAGCGATCGAGAACATCGATATCGGCGGGCCGACCATGCTGCGCTCTGCATCGAAGAACCATGCCTTTGTCAGTGTGGTTGTAGATGCGGCTGATTACGCTACAGTGCTTGAGGAAATTCGTGCCAGCGGAGATACCACGCTTGCCACCCGCAAACGTCTTGCGGCCAAAGTCTTCCGCCACACGGCGGCTTACGATGCCCTGATCGCCGATTATCTGGCGAATGTCACCGGTGAACCGCTGCCGGAGCGCTATACCGTTACTTACGAGAAGATCCAGGATCTGCGTTACGGGGAGAACCCGCACCAGAAGGCGGCATTCTACCGCAAGCCGCTGGCTGCGCAGGATACACTCACCGCTGCAGAGCAGCTACACGGCAAAGAGCTGTCCTACAACAATATTAACGATGCCAATGCGGCACTGCAGATTGTAAAAGAATTCGAAGAGCCGGCGGTTGTGGCTGTTAAGCATATGAATCCTTGCGGCGTAGGTGTAGGTGCAAGCGTATATGAAGCTTACCAGAAAGCTTATAATGCCGATCCTACCTCTATCTTCGGAGGGATTGTTGCCGCTAACCGGATCATTAATGCGGATACGGCGGATATGCTGAAGGATATTTTCCTTGAGATCGTTCTGGCTCCGGGCTTCACGGAAGAAGCGCTGGAGATTCTGACCAAGAAAAAGAATATCCGCCTGCTTAAGCTCGGCAATCTCAGCACGGCAGCTTCGCGGAAGTCCAGCTTTGTTGTTACCTCTATTGAGGGCGGCATGGTGGTGCAGGAGAGTGACGTGCATTCCGTAAATGAGAGCGAGCTGCAGGTCGTAACAGACCGCAAGCCGACAGAGGAAGAGCTGAAGCAGCTGCTGTTCGGCTGGAAGGTCGTGAAGCATGTGAAGTCCAATGCCATTGTGCTGGCGGCAGATGATATGACCGTGGGCGTAGGGGCGGGGCAGATGAACCGTGTCGGCGCAGCCAAGATTGCGGTTGAGCAGGCCGGAGACAAAGCGAAGGGTGCGGTTCTGGCCTCCGATGCCTTCTTCCCTATGGGCGATACACTGGAGATGGCCGCCAAGGCCGGTATTACTGCAGTAATTCAGCCGGGCGGCTCGATTAAGGACGAGGAATCCATTAAGGTAGCCAATGAATACGGCATTGCCATGGTCTTCACCGGCGTTCGCCATTTCAAACACTAGAACACCGGGAGGGGCCTGAGTTATGGATATTTTAGTAGTCGGCGGCGGCGGGCGGGAGCATGCAATCATCTGGAAGCTGTCCCAAAGCCCTGCAGCCGGTAAAATCTACTGCGCACCCGGCAACGCCGGGATTGCACAGCTTGCCGAATGTGTGCCGATCGGTGTGTTTGAGTTCGACAAGCTGACCTCATTTGCCAAAGAGAAGCAGGTAAGCCTTGCCGTTATCGGGCCGGATGATCCGCTGGCAGCAGGCATCGTGGATGCCTTTGAAGCCCAGCAGATTCCTGTATTCGGTCCGCGGAAGAATGCAGCAGAGATTGAAGGCAGCAAAACCTTCATGAAGGATCTGCTGCATAAATACAGCATCCCGACAGCGGCCTACGAGAAATTCAGCGATTACGAGAGTGCACTTGCCTATTTGGGTACCCGGGAGCTGCCGATTGTAATCAAGGCAGACGGTCTGGCTGCCGGCAAAGGGGTGACAGTAGCCTACTCCCGCGGGGAGGCGGAGCTGGCGCTGCAGGATATTATGGTCGCCAAAGTGTTCGGGGAAGCCGGAGCACAGGTTGTGATTGAGGAGTTCCTGGCTGGTCAGGAAATGTCGATTCTCGCCTTTGTCGACGGGGAGACCGTACGTCCGATGGCAGCTGCGCAGGACCATAAGCCGGTATTCGACGGCGATAAGGGGCCGAACACCGGCGGGATGGGCACGTATTCCCCGCTGCCGCATATTGACGAGGCAATTATCCGTGAGGCCGTAACCACCATCATTGAGCCCACCGCGAAGGCCATGGTGGCTGAGGGGCGGCCGTTCAGCGGCGTGCTGTTCGCCGGGCTGATGATCTCACCGGACGGCAAGCCGAAGACGATTGAATTCAATGCCCGGTTCGGTGATCCCGAGACTCAGGTTGTGCTTCCGCGGCTGAAGAGTGACCTGCTGGAGATTTTCCTGGCGGTGACAGAGGGCAGACTGGCGGATATTGAGATTGAATGGAGCAGCGATGCAGCGGTTTGTGTCGTGCTGGCTTCAGAGGGGTATCCCGGACCGTATCCGAAGGGTGTGCCAATCAGCGGGCTTGAGGAAGCTGCGCAAGGGCTGGTCTTCCATGCCGGAACCGCGCGCAGTGAGGATGGGGGCTGGGTGACAAGCGGCGGCCGGGTGCTGGGAGTGGTCGGCATGGGAGCGGACATTGCCGAAGCACGTTCTGCTGCCTATGCCGGTGCGGAGAAGATTACTTTCACGGGCAAGCAAAACCGCAGTGACATTGCCATGAAGGCGCTGGTTTAAGCCTGTTTGCCGGGATATTATACGCTAAAAGTCCCAAAAAAAGGACTGACAAGTAGTAGGAGAAGTGCTATAATACTACTCGTACGGGGGAAAATGTGCGGATATATACAGATAAAGGGTCTTTCCTTTCATGGAAAGGCCTTTTTTAAAGAGAAGATTTGGGGTCCCGGTGAAGTATCAGCGTAATTAACGAAGTTAAAACCCCACTTTGTGGGGTTATTTTACAATTCAGGACTCAATTGATTTTGTGCCCGTAATCGGGAAATGATACTACCATACAATTGCAGCGACGATTCTGCGGTAAGGTGTAGTTACAGATTTAAGGGGGAATAAGGTTTGATTAAGGTTGGAAGAAATGAAGCATGCCCATGCGGAAGCGGGAAAAAATATAAAAAATGCTGCCTGGATAAAGAAAAATCAGCAACCCAGTCCATATTGCGGCTGGTTCATGCAGAGGATGCAGCGGCACAGGAGGTTATTCCAGCCCAGCCGGCTCCTGAGGCTGATGTCCCGGCCGTGAGCAAGCTGACCTTGCCCAAGCTGAAGAAGATGGTGTCAAGCGAGCTGCAATGGGAGCATGCAGCCCATCAGCAGCTGGCGCTGCAGCTGATAGAGAGCATGCGCAGCCAATATGACCGCGAGCTGATTCTCGAAGCGCTGGTGCTGTGGAACGGCTATTCCCGCCGGACTAAGCCGGCAGTCAAGAAGGCCGGCTCTTTCTGCGCGGCTATCGAATATCTGCTCTCCGAGGAGTACGGCTTCATGCTGACACAGGCTGAGCTAGCGGAGAAATATGAGATTACGACCGCGACACTCTCCCGTAAAGTCAAAGAGCTATATAACTATGTCGAGGAATACGGAATGGCCGGTGAGGGGGATGAACTGGTCTCTGTGCAGGGACAAGGGACTCCCCGCGAGCAGGCAGCGCTGCTTCTGCATAAGGCTGCAGAGGCTGCTTCCCCGAAGCGCCGGGTGCAGCTGGCGGAGATGGCCCTGGAGCTGTATCCGGACAGCTCGGATGCGTATCTGGTACTGGCTGAAGAATCGGAGAACGAGCATGAGGCGCGTAAATTCCTCAGAGCGGGGATGGCTGCAGGCGGACGTGAGCTGGGCGAAGCCTTTTTCACCGAGAACAAAGGTTATTTCTGGGGCCTCCATGAGACCCGGCCTTATATCCTTGTCTGCAAAAGCTATGCCGAATCCTGCTGGTTCGGCGGAAATGCGCAGGAAGCGGTCCAGACGCTTGAGCATATCCTGGAGCTTAATCCGGAGGATAACACCGGTGCCCGCTATCTCCTGGCCGCCGTCTATTTATACAACAACCAGTTGAATGAAGCGGAGCGTATGATCAAGCATTATGAGGCGGAGGAAGCCGCAGCGGCTTTTGCCTATGACAAGATCGTCCTGGAATATAAGAAAAGCGGGATCACCTCGCAGCTTAAGATGCTCTACCGTGTAGCGCGCGGAGTGAATAAGCATGTGCCGGATTATCTGCTCGGAGTGAAGCGGCTGCCGCATAATCTCCCGGATTTTGTCGGAATGGGCGACTCCAATGAAGCCATCGAATATGTCATTATGCATTCGCGGTTGTGGGCAAGCATGCCGGATCTGCTGAAATGGATGATGAAACAATAGAATATAGCTGCTGCGAACCAATCACAATCCTCCGGGGTTGTGATTTTTTTTGTAGATAACCTGACATAGGATATCCCGTTATCCTGAAAAAACCGATAAATCTAGTAAATGAAGCCTGTTTTCATAGAGAAATGTATGTTTAATCTGCTGTTTTTCTGAAAATACCTGACATGGACACAGTTCTTTCACAGCTCAGAGTAAAACGTTAAAGGGATAAAGAGTTTTTTTGCAGAAATAAGTCGAAAAGACAGGGAGTATTCGGGTGAGCTTATTGCCTGAGCTTATTTTATTGTGAGGGTGGGGAGTCCTATGGCACTGAGGAGGAGCAGGAAAGACAACGCTGCGGGCATGGCGATGCCTGAGCTTAGAGCAGTGGGGGAGAAGCCAAGCCTACAGCCGGAAGGCCCGGGGAAGCAGGGGAATAAGCTTTTCTCCGCATGGAAGGCGCTGACATCATTTTTTAGCAATATGGGTATACGCGGCAAGCTGTTCTTGTCGGTGATTATTTCCGTAGTTGCTATCTTTGTTATTGTAGCAGCAGTCATTTACAGCAATGCGAAGCAGATTATCGTCGACGGGCTGAACAGCTCGCTGGCGTATGAGAAAGGAGAAATCAGCGTTAAGGTCAATGAGCTGCTGCAGCCTGCGGCGGATAGTGTGGAGCTGGTGAATGCCAATGCCTATGTCCGTGATTTCATCGCTCAGGTGAAGGATGCGGACAGCATTAAGACGACCAGCGGCTATAGCGGGCTGATCCGTACGCTGAATCTGATCAAGAGCAACAATAAGAACCTGCTTAACATGTACATCGGGCTGGATTCGGTGAACAAACTGATTACACAGGATGAGTTCGAGCCGCCGGCAGACTATGTGCTGAAGGAGCGCGGCTGGTATGCGGTTACGGCGAAGAACAAGCGTGTAACGGTTACAGATCCTTATATTGATGCGGCCTCCGGTAAAATGGTTGTCACGGTCAGTGCACCGGTTCTGGATGATTCAGGCAAGCTGATCGGGGTAGCCGGAGCGGATATTTCGACTGAGCAGATTACGCAGACCCTGAGCGCCTTCAATTATAACGGCAGCGGATATGCCATCTTGATTGATAAGAAGGGCGGATTTATCTACCATCCCAATACGGACTATATTCTGCTCAAAACAATGGCTGACCTCGGTCCGGACTGGAAGGCTGTCGGCGATAAGATGGTACAGTGGGGCTCAAATGTCGTTAAGACGGATATTGACGGGGAGGCCAGCTATGTCTCATATTCTCCGGCGGTGGAGAACCAGTGGGCTGTAGCGCTGATTGTACCGCAGAACAGTGCGGAGCGGGAGCTGGGGCAGTTCCAGCTGATCTTTGTGCTCTCGATTGCTGCTTTCATTGCCTTGATGTCCCTGCTGCTCTATTTCGTCTCGAATAGTATCCTGAAGCAAATTCCGCTCCTGACTGCGGCATTCCGGAAGGCGATGAGCGGGGATTTGTCGGTGCGGGCGAAGGTTACCGCCAAGGGCGAGATCGGCTTACTGGCTGAAGGCTTCAATGATATGATCTCCTCCCAGCAGTCGCTGATTAAAGAGATTATGCGCAGCTCGCATAACATCTCGGCTGCTGTGGAGAACACGGAGAAGAATGTCTCCCTGCTTGACGGCAGTATTACTGATATTTCCGGTATTACGGAGGAACTGTCGGCGGGCATGCAGCAGACGGCAGCCTCTATGGAGGAAATGAACGCCAGCACTATCGAGTTCGGGAATGCGATTGGCGGTATTGCCCGCAAAGCCCAGGAGGGGGCGGATGCGGCGCGCGAGATTAATCTGAGGGCTGACCAGCTGAAAGAAGGGGCCGCAGTATCGCGTACGCAGGCTGACCGGATATACGGCCAGAGCGAAGAGCAGCTGCGCCTGGCCATTGAACAGTCGAAGTCGATCACGCAGATCAATGCACTGACAGGAGCCATTCTGGAGATTGCCGCCCAGACCAACCTGTTGTCACTGAACGCCTCGATTGAAGCAGCCCGGGCGGGGGAAGCCGGCCGCGGCTTCGCTGTTGTGGCTGAGGAGATCCGTAAGCTGGCGGATAACTCGCGCGAGACGGTTACCGAAATCCAGGGGGTTACGGGGGCGGTGGTTGATGCGGTATCCAATCTGGTAAACGGTGCGGAGAGCATGCTGCGCTTCATGGACAACCAGGTGCTGAAGGATTATGACTCCATGCAGGAGACCGGAGAGCGTTACAGTGAGGATGCGAAATATCTTGATGAGCTGGTGACCGACTTCAGTGCCACCTCCGAGCAGCTGCTGGCTTCCATTCAGAGCATGCTCACTGCAATCAGTGAGACCGGCAGTGCTACGAATGAGGGAGCAGAGGGGGCTGGTGTCATCGCTGCGGAAGCGGAGCAAATTATAGGCAAGTCCGGCAGCATTGTTGCCGAGATGGAGGAGATTAAGCTCAGCTCGGCACAGCTGCTGAAAGCGGTAAGCAGATTTAAGGTATAGCAGAAGTAAAGCTGTGGCGGTCCTGGCTGGTATAAGCCGGGGCCGCTTTTTGTTAAGGCCCCCGCTTATGGGTGGATATTCTGTACAAATCCACAGGAGGCGGATTGTTGTATTGCCTGCAGAGGACAAGGCTTGAAAAATTGTCCCTGGAAGAGTATGTTACAAGAAGCGAAACGATAAGAAAGAGACAGTGAGGCGAGGAAAAGATGAGAGAAGGCGAAAACCGGATCGTAGGAATGGAAGATATTGTACGTGCACATCATGTGCTGCGGGAGGTTATCGTCCGCACACCGCTGCAGCTGGATGCGGTACTGTCCGCGAAATACGGCTGCAATGTGTATTTGAAACGCGAGGATCTGCAGATTGTCCGCTCCTTCAAGATCCGCGGCGCATATAATATGATCCGCAGCCTGTCAGCTGAAGACAGAGCCAAAGGCATTGTCTGCGCAAGCGCAGGGAACCATGCCCAGGGTGTGGCCTATTCCTGCAAGGCGCTCGGTATCAAGGGCAAGGTATTCATGCCGAGCACTACCCCGAATCAGAAGATTAAGCAGGTCCGGCGTTTCGGCGGCGAATTCGTTGAGGTCATTCTCAAGGGAGATACCTTCGACGATGCTTACGATGAAGCGCTTCAGGCTTGCATTGACCATAGCATGACCCTGATTCATCCGTTTGACGAGCCGCGCATTATTGCCGGCAACGGTACGATTGCCATGGAAATCATGGAGAACCTGGACAAGCCGGCTGATTTCGTCTTCGTTACCATCGGCGGAGGCGGGCTGGCAGCAGGTGTAGCCACCTATGTGAAGACTGTAAGTCCGGCGACCAAGGTTATCGGTGTAGAGCCGACCGGAGCAGCCTCCATGAGTGAGGCGATGGAGTGCGGTGAGGTTGTTACCCTGAAGGAGATCAACAAGTTTGTTGACGGTGCTGCGGTCAAGCGGGTTGGCGGCCTGACCTTCGATATCTGCTCGCAGCTTCTGGATGATGTGGTCAAAGTACCGGAAGGCAAGGCTTGTACCACCATTCTGGAGCTGTACAACGAGAATGCGATCGTTGTGGAGCCGGCAGGCTCGCTGCCGATTGCTGCCCTTGACCAGTACCGGGATCAGATCCGCGGCAAAAGCGTAGTCTGCATTGTCAGCGGCGGCAATAATGATATTGACCGGATGCAGGAAATCAAAGAGCGTTCGCTTATCTACGAAGGGCTTAAGCATTACTTCATGGTGAATTTCCCGCAGCGTGCAGGCGCATTGCGGGAATTCCTGGCCGAGGTGCTGGGGCCCGGGGATGATATTACGCGGTTTGAATATACGAAGAAGAACGATAAGGAGAACGGTCCGGCGCTTGTCGGCATCGAGCTGCTGAATAAGGATGACTACGCTTCGCTAATCGAACGGATGCAGCAGAAGGGCGTAGATTATGTTGAGATTAACAAGGATGTCAATCTGTTTAACATGCTGATCTAATCTGCAGGCTGTAAGCGGAACAGCCTATTAAAGACCCGCCCGGAATCGCTCCGGGCGGGTCTTTGTCATGAAGAAATAGAATAATGATCAACCATTATTGCAGAGGATTTACAGGATGGGCTCAGGAGAGCGGCACCTCAGTCTTCAGATACTGCTTCACCGTATCGTCAAGCAGATAGCCGTTGCTCTTCATCAGCTTCATGAAACCGTCGAGCTTCTCCAGGAACGGGCTGCTGTCCGTGTTCTTGGCCAGAATACTGCTGTAAGCCTTCTGCGCTTCCAGGTCCATCTCCAGATTGTCGTAATGGAACAGAGGCGTATTGTTCTGGCCGTAGAAGGTATTCGCGGTATACAGGGTATAAAGCGTCTTAACTGCTGCGAGCCGGTTCGACTTCGGATAGTCCTGAATGAACTGCTCCTGCGTGAGCGTACGGGCGGCAACATCCCCCCAGGCAATGATAAGCCCGTTGTCCTTGGACGGGGGCAGATCGGATTCGGTAGCCATAATTGTAATATAATCGCGGATATCCCCGGTGACGTACAGCTTGTACTTACGGTAGGCGGCATAATCAATCACAGGGAAAAAGGCCCCTTCGGCCGTCTCCAGCTTATACCCGCTCTCTCCCGCACTTCTCAGCAGCGTGCGCAGGGCAGCGTTATCCGTACTGTCGGCAAGCTTCGCCATGCTGACGCCTGCCTTATAGACCGAGTTCAGCTTCCGCTGGACTTCACTGCTGCTGAATTTGGATTCCCAGGCAGGCAGCAGCGCTTTATGCAGATTCTCGAGCCTCAAGGTCAGGACAGAGGCCTGATAAGGGCTGACAGCGTACATATTGGCATTGATATAGGCAATAGCCTGGGAAAGCCTGCCCGAGGAGAGCAGCGGCAGCACAGCCTGGTAGACGGCCTCGGCGTGGCTTAGGACGGGCGTCCCGGTAACAGCCGTCTTCGTAACGGCGGAGCCGGCGGCAGCGGCTGTACCGCTATTCACGCTGCCCTCTGCACGGGCGGGGGCGGCCCCTCCTGCCAGCAGCCCGGCCAGAAGAGAGGCAGCAGCGGTTAGAATGATAAGCTTCTTCATACGAGTCTCCTCCTGTCTGAATCTGAACAAGAATACAGCTGTTATGATTTGAAGAAGGTGAACTTCAGCAAGACGGCCCCTGCTGCTGCAAGCACCAGGCTGAACCAGGGGGCAATCCGGATGACGGGAAACAGATTATCGAGGAACATCCCTGCGAATACGGCTACGACGGCAATACCGATGTAGATACCCAGACCTTTGATGTCGAAGGCTTTGGGCTGCGGACGGTCATCGCCCGGCAGGGAGGCCATCCATTTCAGGATAATCTCAACCAGAGCAATAGAGCCGGCGCCTACCACAAACAGGGTGAAGATGCTGATTTGGCCGAAGATTTCTTCAGGCCCGCCGCTCCACTGCATAATCAGGCCTGCCGCCCCCATCACTCCGAAGAGAATACTTAAGGCGGTTAAAGAGATCATGAGTGCGTTATTCAGTCTGCTGCGCGGAGGCCGCACTGGCCTGCCGGACATCATCTCTCTGAAATAATCATCAGGGTGCTCCCCGAAAATTTGCTTGGCATTCCGGCCCTTGGCCTGTCCTTTGAGCAGCAGTTCAGCGGCTTCAAGCAGCAGCTCCTCCGCCCGGACCCTCTCTACGGAGCTGGCACGCATGGACAGAAGCATATCTTCATAGAAAGAACGGTTAAACGGCGTCATCTGCTCGCGCAGCATGTTATTCTGCTTCATCATATCTTTGACTTTCATGGTATAGACGTATACCTCCAAGGTAGAATTGATCAGGTAGCCTTCCACTAGAGTATACGTTTGTGCAGCAGCAGTGTGCAAGGACAAGCCTCGCTCTGGCCGGAAGAACATGCTTCATTAACTTTCAGCCATCCCTGAATAATCCTTTTGGAAGAGTAAACACTTAATGATGTGGCTGCTTCACCAAATTAGCTTGAGAAAGGCAGGGAGCGTTATGAATCTGGAGAATCAACAGCAACCGGGCAAGTCTGCGGGTGACGGCTTCACGCCTGCAGGAACGAATGAAGTAGGAGACTGGGGCAATTCCGACGGCTTCAGTCTGTGGGAAGCGGCGGGAGAGGCACCGGAGAACGGTCTCGAGGGCTGGGAAGGCCGCCAGGAAACCCATGATATGTTTCACGACAGCTACGATTGAGCCGGACATAGGCCTTCAGAATCGCCTCTTTTGCTCCTGCGGGAGCAGAAGGGGCTTTTTTTGAAGCATAAGTTTGCAGCATAGGGCTGTATATTGGCAGATTGAAGAATGTACTTCAGGCAGGTTGTTGACAATAAATTAAGGTCAGTCGTATAATAAAGTATAAATCATACTAATTTAATCGGAATAATTATAATTTGAGATAAATCAGCTTTCAGGGGAGGATGCAGCAATGGAACGGAATATTATCATCCGGCACAATGGAGAGGAACTTACAGCGAGCATACATTATCCATCCGCAGACAAGGCAGGGTCCGGGCGTTGCAAGAACCGCGTGCCGCTGGCTGTAATCTGCCACGGCTTCGTCGGCAGCCGGATTGGTGTAGACCGGATCTTTGTGAAGGCAGCCCGGGAGCTTGCGCAGGACGGCTATATGGTCATCCGCTTTGACTATATCGGCTGCGGGGAGAGCAGCGGCAATTATGGAAGCCAGGATATGGAGTCGATGATTGAGCAGACCCGGGCGGTGCTTGATTACGGAATCAGCTCAGCCGATGTGGATCCGCAGCGTGTAACGCTGATCGGACACAGCCTTGGTGGTGCGGTGGCACTGCTGGCCGGCATCCGTGACCGGCGGGTGAAGAATCTTGTCCTGTGGTCTGCGGTCGGTTATCCGTTTAATGATATCGTAAAGATTGTCGGAAGGGAAGCCTACGACCGTTCAGTGAAGAGCGGCGCAGCGGATTATGCGGGCTATTCATTTACTCCGGTCTATTTCAATTCCCTTGCGGCATTCCAGCCGTTCCAGGAGGCAGGGAAGTTCGGCGGTGATGTGCTGGTCATCCACGGTACCTCCGATGATGTGATTCCTGTGGACTACGCCTTCCTCTACCAGAAGCTGTTCTGGACGCGGCCTGAGGGGCGCTGCGACAAGGAGATTATTTTCCAGGGGGATCATACCTTCTCCTCCGGGGCGGCACAGGAGCAGGTGCTGAAGCGCACCCGGGAGTGGATGAACCAGCAGGAGCATCTGCAGGAGGAATGGCAGAACTGGATGATATAGGTGAATCCCAGTGCGTGCAATACCCGGGAATAAGCGGTAAAATAAAGGGGCAGACCATATACTGGGTTAGGGAGGCTCTCACCCTATGAAATTACCGGCTTTTTTTATTGCACATGGTTCCCCGCTGCTCGCGCTTGAGGATAACGAATATACGCGTTTCCTTGCGCGGCTGGGTTCTGACCTGGGGAAGCCCCGCGGCATTGTAGTGTTCTCGGCCCATTGGGACAGCCCGCAGCAATTACTCACTGTAGACGCTCAACATGAAGCACAGCATGATTTCTACGGTTTCCCTGAAGAGATGTATAAGCAGAGCTACCCGGCTCCGGGTGATCCCGCTCTCAGCAGCCGGATTTCCGCCCTTTTCAAGGATCATAATCTTCCCTCTCAGCCCGTGCTCGGCCGCGGCCTTGACCACGGAGTCTGGGTCATTCTGCAGAAAATGTTCCCGCAGGCCGACATTCCGGTCGTCGCGTTATCCGTCGATTCCCTCCGTTCTCCGGAAGAGCAGTATAATATCGGGCGGATGCTGGCTCCGCTGCGAGAGGAAGGCATCCTGCTGCTTGGCAGCGGCGGACTTGTCCATAATCTCAGGCTGCTGAAGCAGGATGACCAGCCCGAGCGGTGGGCGCTTGATTTCGATGCCTGGATTGAGGAGAAGCTTACAGCCTGGGATATTGCCTCGCTGTTCGCCTTCGAGAAGCTGGCACCGCATGCAAGGGAGGCCGTTCCTACGTACGGCAGGGAACATTTCGTACCGCTCTTCTATATCATGGGGACTGCCCATGAAGGAAGAAAGGCACAGCGGATGATTCAGGCCTATCAATACGGTACGCTTAGCCTGAACTGCTGGATGGCCGACTAATAGACTAATAATGCAGGATACAGCCGGTTAGTGCGGCTGTATCCTTTTTTTTCATGCATGCTGAGAATTACTCCCGAACCTGCGCAATTTCCGGGGAAGATCAAGACAAACTGTGCCGCCTGTGATTAAATGGAAGGACCAACCATACTTTTAGGGGGAACCTATGACCATGAACCGCTCCTCATTCCGACCGATATATGCGATTGTCCTTGCCGCTGCGCTGCTGTCTGCCTGCGGGGCAGAGAATGTGGCGGACATGCCTGTGCCTACTGCAACTCCGGCAGCAGATCCGCAGCCGACGGCGGAGGCAGTGCCTTCACCGACTGTTACTCCGGCAGCTGAGGCTGTGTCCGGGCTGACAGGCCTTCCCCCTGCGGAAGGCAGCCTGCCCCGGCCGCTTGCGGTCATGATCAATAATGCCCCGGCGGCCCGGCCGCAGTCAGGCATCAGCGAAGCGGATATTCTGTATGAGGTACTGGCTGAAGGCGGAATTACCCGGTTAATCGGTATCTTCCAGAGCCACACGGGAGTGGTGAAGATCGGTCCGATCCGCAGCATCCGCCCTTATCTTCTCGATATCGGCGAGAGCTATGGCGCCGTGACTGTTCATGCCGGCGGCAGTCCGGCGGCTTATGCCATACTGCAGAAGCAGAAGAAGGAGGATATGGACGAGATCGGCCGTGCCGGAGCCTATTTCTGGCGGGATAAGGAGCGCAAGGCTCCCCATAATCTGTACAGCAACGCTGCCAAGCTGCGGGAGGGAGCCGGGAAGCTGGGTTTTGCTGCAGAGGCGGAGGTTCCCGGGCTTCTGTTCACCGATCCGGATTATGTACCGACCACAGGGAACCCTGCGCTTGAATTCGATGTGAGCTTCCTGCTGAAGAGCTATACAGTAGGTTATAAATACAATGAGGAGCAGCGGACTTACCTCCGCTCTGTCAACGGCAAGCCGCATCTGGACCTGAACAACGGGGCGGCGGTCGCGGCGGCGAACATCATTGTGATGGGCTCTGACCATAAGGTGCTGGATGATGTCGGCAGGCTGCAGGTAGATGTGGAGCTGGGGGGATCGGCGGTGCTCTTCCAGCGCGGAGTGGCTATTCAGGGTAAATGGTCGCGGCGGCCCGGCGATATTATCCGGTTTGTGAAAGAGGACGGCAAGGAAGCGCTGATGTATCCCGGCATTACCCATATTCTGATTGTACCGAACAGCCCTTCGTTCAACAGCCACATCAATTATTCGCCGGCATCAAACCCGGCCTGATGGATGTCGGATCATGGGCTATTCTGGTGATTATTTTCGTAATTACAGGGAAATGTTAATACAGTGTCAAAAATTCGGTTTTTTTTACTTCTATCCAATCTGTTGATATGATAAGATAACAAGGGTTGTCATTCATTTTCATGCTGTTTACATTTTGAGTGGGGACATGTTTTCACGGCAATATTATGTAAAGGGGTTTAAGGCTAATGAAGTTGAGAAAAAAGGACATATTCTTTGAGACGCTGGAAAATATGGCTGATACCATTGTCCAGGCGGCAGACTACTTCGCTCAGAATATCTCGACTCTCCAGGGCAATGTGGAGACTTTCGCTGCGGCGATGAAGAAATACGAATCCCAGTGCGATACTTACACGCACACTGTAATTAAGGAATTGAACAAAACGTTTATTACGCCGCTCGAGCGTGATGACATCATGGACTTGATTACAAGCATGGACGATGTCATTGACGGTCTGGAAGCCTCTGCCTCGCGTTTCTATATGTATAACCTGCTGGATGCCGATGAATATATCGTCCAGTTCGCCGAAATTCTCCGCCAGAGCGCCTATGAAATTCAAAAGGCGGTTCATTTGCTCTCCCAGAAGAAGCTGCTGGCGATCCGTGAATACACGATCCGTCTGAACGATCTGGAGAACCAGGGGGATGAAGTGCTGCGTATCTGTACTAAAGCCCTGTTCGAAACAGTGAAAGACCCGATTGAGCTGATCAAGCGCAAAGAATTGTACGAGCGGTTGGAGACGACCACGGATAAATGTGAAGACGTAGCCAACATGCTGGAATCGATCATCATGCGCAACTCATAAGGGGCTCTGAAATATGGATACATCTATATATGTACTAGGTTTTGTTATATTTCTTGCGCTCGCGTTCGACTTCATCAACGGGTTCCATGATACTGCGAACGCCATCGCTACCTCAGTCTCCACACGCGCGCTGAAGCCGCGCACAGCTATTCTTCTGGCTGCATCCATGAACTTTGTCGGGGCATTGATGTTTACCGGAGTAGCTAAGAAGATCGGCGGCAGTATTACCGATCCGACGCTGCTCGACAACGGGATCGAAATCGTGTCAGCAACGCTCATTGCAGCAATTATCTGGAATCTGGTTACCTGGTGGCTAGGGATTCCTTCGTCTTCCTCCCATGCGCTTATCGGGGCTTTGGCCGGAGCGGTATATGTCGGAGCAGGGACAGAGCATATCAAATGGAATGGTTTCATTGAAATTGTAGAAGGACTGATCTTCTCCCCGCTGATTGCTTTTGTGATCGGGTATATCGTGATGACCATCCTGAAGTGGATCTTCGCGAAGCGGAGTCCGCATACGGTCAACAAGGGCTTCCGTTCGATGCAGATCATTACAGCGGCACTGCAATCCTTCACGCATGGTACAAATGACGCCCAGAAGGCGATGGGGATCATCACCTTTGCGCTCGTGACTTCGGGAAAGCTGGATACGATGGAGGTTCCGCTCTGGGTTAAGATCGCTGCGGCCACATCCATGGCTCTCGGAACGTCGATCGGCGGCTGGAAGATTATTAAGACGATGGGTACTAAGATTTTCAAAATCGAGCCGATTAACGGCTTCGCTGCGGATATTTCCGCTGCATCTGTTATTTTCACAGCTACACTGCTGCATTTGCCGGTAAGTACGACGCATGCCATTACCTCATCCATTCTGGGTGTAGGCTCAGCCAAACGCTTCTCTGCCGTGAAATGGGGAGTAGCCGGACGCATCGTGATTACCTGGTTCATTACGATTCCAATCAGCGCAGTGCTGGCGGGACTGATCTTCAAACTCTTCTTCTAAAAATAAAGCGCCTGAACAAGATGTCGCGGCAGCCACGGATGGCTGAGGGCATCTTTTTTTGTGTTTTCAAGAGAGGAATGTCACAAAAAGTTACAACAAACTGATAAAAAACATTAATAGGCGTAAAAAGAAAATGAAATACGTCATATTTTGAAAAGAAAATGACATGAGGAAATAAAGTTTTCAGTAGTATCATGTAGTTTTTGGTAGTCTCTAAAGTAAGGTGTGTTTTGAGTGTTACCATAGCTGACAAATACATAATGATATACAAAGGAGGTCCTGCCCGTTGATCGACTTTCATCAGGTAGACAAACATTACGGACAATTTCATGTGCTGAAAGCAATTGACCTGCATGTTCAGGAAGGGGAAGTGGTTGTCGTGGTCGGTCCTTCCGGCTCCGGCAAGAGTACAATGCTCCGCTGTATTAACCGGCTGGAGACCATTACAAGCGGCGGATTAACGGTGGACGGTATAACTGTAAATGAACGCAAGACAGATATCAATACCCTGCGCAAGGAAATCGGAATGGTCTTCCAGCATTTCAATCTGTACCCGCATAAACGGGTGATTGATAACATCACACTGGCACCGGTGAAGGTGCTTGGGCTGTCCAAAGCGGAGGCCGAGAAGACGGCGATGTATTATCTGGAAAAGGTCGGGATTGCCGATAAGGCGCAGGCCTATCCTTCCCAGCTGTCCGGCGGACAGCAGCAGCGCGTGGCGATTGCCCGGGGGCTGGCGATGAAGCCGAAGATTATGCTGTTTGATGAGCCGACCTCGGCGCTTGATCCGGAAATGGTAGGAGAAGTGCTGGATGTCATGCGGAACCTGGCCCGCGAGGGCATGACGATGGTTGTAGTAACCCATGAGATGGGCTTCGCCCGTGAGGTAGCGGACCGCGTTATCTTCATGGATCAGGGGCAGATTGTGGAGGAAGCGGAGCCGGAGCAATTCTTCGCCAGTCCCAAGGAAGAGCGGACCCGGACTTTCCTTAGCCGTGTGTTAAGCCATTAAACCAATATAGATAGGAATCAGGGGAGGAATTGAAATGAAAATGTCCAAAAGCTTCAAAATGTTAAGTGTCCTGATGATTGCTGCAATGCTTGTAATTGCCGGCTGCGGCAACAACAATGCGAAGGGCAACGATGCTGCAGGAGCAGCTGCGGATTCAGCGGCCATTGCCAAGATCAAGGAACGGGGCAAGCTGCTTGTCGGCGTGAAGTATGATACCCGGCTGTTCGGTCTGAAGGATCCTGCTTCCGGCAACGTGGAAGGCTTCGACATTGACATCTCCAAGGCCATCGCCAAAAAAATCCTCGGTGACGAGAATGCCATTGAGCTGAAGGAAGTGACGTCCAAGACGCGTATTCCGATGCTGAATAACGGCGAAATCGATATGGTTGTTGCTACCATGACCATTACGGAGGAGCGCAAGAAGGAAGTTGATTTCTCTGATGTCTACTTCCAGGCCGGCCAATCCCTGCTGGTGAAGAAGGGCAGTCCGATTACCGGGATTGACGATGTAACCAAGGATACCAAGATTCTGGGCTCCAAGGGTGCAACCTCCATTAAAAATATCAAAGAAAAGGTACCGGGTGTTAAAGTGCTGGAATTCGATAACTACCAGGATGCCTTCAGTGCGCTGAAGGCCGGCCAGGGTGATGCGCTGACTACGGATGATGCGATCCTCTACGGTATGGCTTCGCAGGACCCGGGCTATGAAGTTGTAGGAGAGCCGTTCACAGATGAGCCATACGGCATAGCGGTACAAAAAGGCAACACCGATGTAGTTGCGGCCATTAACGATACACTGGCTGAACTTAAAGCAAATGGTGAATATGATGCCATCTACACCAAATGGATTGGCAAAGCTCCTGCGAAATAAGCATGCTTAAGGGTTGATGACTGGCAGTACACACTGAAACGGTATCCGGCCTCTGCAGGCCCGGCTCTGCCGTTTCTTCTTGAAAGAATTTATATGTTTCAGGGTCCCCGCAAAGTACCTGAGTCAACCTCGAAGCCAGAGCCCCACTTTGTGGGGTTATTTTGTACTCATGCAGTGCAGGAAATGAAGCAAGGGAGTTAACATCTTGGAGTAAAGGCAGGTGAAAGAGAATGGAATTCTCAATATTAACGAATTATTTCGGCCTCTATATGGAGGGCTTCTGGGGCACGGTACTGTCTAGTGTTCTGGCCCTGATCGGCAGCTTCCTGATCGGCGCCGTTATTGCTGTCTTCCGCATTACTGCGGTCCGGGGACTGCGCTGGTTCGGGACCGCTTATGTAGAATTTGTCCGCAATATTCCGCTGCTGCTGGTCGTGTATATTTTCTATTACGGGCCTTCGGCGCTTGGCTTCACCCTGGACGGCTTCACGGCAGGAACGATCGGGCTTGCGGTATATACCTCAGCCTTCATTGCTGAAGCGATCCGCGCCGGCATTATGGCCGTGCCGAAGGGACAGACAGAGGCTGCACGTTCCTCCGGCTTAAGCTACATACAAACCATGCTGCATGTTATTCTGCCGCAGGCCATCAAGCTGGTCATTCCGCCGCTCGGCAACCAGTTTATTAACCTGATCAAGAACTCCTCGGTACTGACCCTGGTCGCAGGCCTTGATCTGATGTACTTCGCCGATGGGATCTCAACGGAAACCTACCGTACGTTCGATACTTATATCTTCGTCGCCGTATTCTATCTGGTGCTTACCCTGCCGCTCAGCTATGGAGTAAGAGTATGGGAGCGCAGACTGCAGCGCAAATATTAAGAAGCAAGCCCAAGCTAAAGGAGGGATACTATGGATTTTGCCGGTGCATACTCCGCCGATAATTTGAAGTTTTTGCTGGACGGATTGTATATTACGCTGATCGTTGCTGTTGTATCGATCATTCTGAGCTTTGTCATTGGCTGTATTATAGGAGTAATCCGCTATGCGGAGGTTCCGGTATTGTCGCCGGTCATGTTCTACCTGGTCGAGCTGATCCGGAATCTGCCGCTTCTGCTAATCATCTTCTTTATCCGCTTCGCCTTGCCGGAGGTCGGAATTAAGCTCGGACTGGTGACAGCGGCGATTGCTGCGTTAACGATCTTCGAGGCTGCAATGATTGCAGAAATTGTCCGCGGCGGACTGACCTCCATCGATAAGGGGCAGATTGAAGCGGCACGCTCCTCCGGTCTAAGCAATTTCCAGACCTTGTGGCATATCGTGCTTCCCCAGGGACTCCGGCGGATGGTTCCGCCGCTGGTCAGCCAGTTCATCTCCCTGCTGAAGGATACCTCACTTGCGGTAGTAATCTCACTGCCGGAGCTGATGCATAATGCCAATATTGTTATCGGCCACAGCTATAGCTACGCTATTCCTACACTGGCACTCGTAGCCGTAATCTATTTCATCGTAAACTTCCTGCTGTCCCTGCTCTCCAGAAGACTTGAGAACAAAACAGCCTGATTTGGTGGAAAAAGGTCAAAACCGTATAAATTAAACTCCCGGTATGATACTATAATTGTCAACATCTCTAGGCAGGAGCAGTGGCGATGGGACAATCTCTTCTGAAGTCAAAAGTTGCACAAATTCTGCTGGTGGCGGTAGTTACGGCTGTCGCCGGGGAGTTCAAAATTAATCCGTTTGATGGCGACATTTTCCGGATTGCTATGGGCAGCAGCGCATTTCTGCTGTTTTTGCTTTTAATGAGACAGCTGCCCTTTATCAGCACAGGTATTGTTACGGGTCTCGTAGTATTACTGTTCCGTACCGCTATGGATATGGCTGAAGGCAGCGGACTGACCGCGCAGCAGAGCCTGACAAGCCATTTCTCGGCGATGGTCTACTATATTGTGTTCGCTGTGCTGATGCATGTGATTAAAAGCAGGCTCGATGCCTTTCATCCGCTCGTGCTTGGCGGCGTGGCCGCACTGATTGATCTTCTCTCCAATGAAATGGAGCTGCTGACCCGGCTGATTGTGCTGGATTCTGCCTCCTTCCGGCTGAACGAGTGGACCTACCTGATGGCGATTGCCGTCCTGCGGACGTATTTCACAACCGGGGTGTACAGCAGTATCTCCGTCAGCCAGATGCGGATCAGGGCGCGGGAGCAGAATGAGCGGATCGAGCAGATGCTCGGATTCGGCTCCGGGCTCTACGGTGAAGTGTTCTACCTGAAGAAATCGATTGGCACGCTCGAGAATGTGACCTTAGGCAGCTTCGAGCTGTACCGCAGTCTTAAGGCAGGCGGGGAGCAGGAGCCCTACAGCCGGCAGGTGCTGGATATTACCCAGCAAATCCACGAGGTGAAGAAGGATTCACAGCGGATTCTGGCCGGGCTGGTGAAGCTGGTGGAGCGGGAGGTTACCGGCGATATGCCGTTATCCGGAATCATGCGCTTTACTGTGAAAAGCAATGCGAAATACGCCGAAATGTTAGGCAAGCAAATCAGCTTCCATATTCATATTACCTCTGACTACACCACTGACAGCTATATTCCTCTACTGACTCTGCTGAACAACCTCACCGCAAACGCCGTGGAAGTCATCAAACATAAAGGCAGCATTACCCTCGACGCCTATGAGAAGGACGACAACACTATTTTTACCGTAACTGACAGCGGGGCCGGTATCGGGAAGCTCGATCTGGAGCTGCTGTTCGAGCCGGGGTTCACCACGAAATTCAATGAAGAGGGAGTCGCCGCAACCGGTATCGGACTCTCGCATGTACGGGATATCGTGAATATGTTCGAGGGGACGATTAGCGTTCAGCCGGCCTCGCATGCCGGAGGCGCTATGTTTCAGATACTATTGCCGAGCGCTAAGCTGCGGAAGGAGGAACAATAATGCCACTTTCTTTCTGTATTGTAGATGATGATGCATCGGCAAGAAGAATGCTGCAGCATATTATTGAGGACAGCGGGCTTGGGGAGGTGGCCGGTACAGCCGATTGCGGGCAGGAGGGAGTTGCGCTGATCCTGAGCGAAACCCCGGATATTGTGCTGATGGATCTGCTGATGCCCGACCAGGACGGGATTGAGACAATTATCTCGCTTCAGGCCCAGGGCTGCCGCTCTAAGTTCGTCATGATCTCGCAGATTGAGAACGGGGATATGGTCAGCCGGGCATATCAGAGCGGAATTGAGTTCTTCATCCGTAAGCCGATTAACAAAATTGAAGTTGAATCCGTGCTGTACAAAGTAAATGAGCGTTATGCCATGGGCCGCTACCTTGATGAGATCAAGCTGACGCTCGGCAAGCTGGAAGGGCTGCATCTCGGCTTGCCGCAGCTGCCCGGCAGCAAGCGTTCGGTGAAGGAGATCATTCAGCCGATCCTTATGAATATGGGGATGATCTCAGAGAACGGCAGCCGCGATATTATTACCATGCTGGAGCTGGCCGTAGCTAAGGATAAGAGCGGGAGCCTTCCGCCGCTTAAGGAGCTCTATGAAATGACGGCCGCAGTGTACAGGCCGGTGCCTGCTGACGCTGCCAAAGAAGTCAAAGCGATTGAACAGCGCCTGCGCCGCGCTCTGGCGGCGGGCCTCAGCAATCTGGCATCCATCGGCCTGACCGATTACGGGAATCCGAAGTTCGAGCATTATGCCCCGCTGTACTTCGACTTTGAAGAGGTGCGCCTGAAGATGAAAGAGATGGAGCAGGGCCGGGATACCGGCAAAGTGAAGGTGAATATTAAGAAATTTCTGCAGGTGCTGCATCTGGAAGTGCTGGAGGGTATGGGCCGCTGAAATTCTGTTAGAATATAGAGAACGGATAATATACGGAGGACTTATCAATGATACGGACGCTTGCGGTAACGCATGAGGGCGAGGTGCTGACAGAGCTGCCGCTGGAGAGCATCACGCTTGAGGATTATGCCTGGATCTGGGCGGATTTCGCTATGCCTACGGAAGAAGAAACACTGCTGCTGGACACCTATTTCCACTTTCATCCGCTGGCGATTGAAGACTGCATGCATGTGCTGCAGCGCCCAAAGCTTGATTATTACGAGGATGTACAATTCTTCGTCCTGCATGCACTTAATGAGCTTACGCTTGAAGCGGAGGAGGTGGACCTGTTCCTCAGCAAGAAATTCCTTGTCTCCTATCATCATCAGGATAAATCGGAAATGGAGGAGGCCTGGCGGATGGTGCAGGCGGAAATTCACAGCCGCAAGGGCTGGTCGGGCGGACCGGTGGCTGCTGCTTATACAGTGATGGACAAGCTGGTGGACAAGTACTTCCCGAGCCTGTACACGCTAGAGGATGAGCTTGCTGATCTGGAGAGCCAGGGCGGAAGTGAATCGGTTGAGGAGCTGATGAGCCAGGTATTCAATGTGCGCGGAAGGCTGCTGAAGCTGCGCCGGACGATTGTGCCGATGCGTGATCTGATGTACAGGATCGTCAACTCGCAGCATGTGCAGAGTAACGGGGAAGAGCGGATCTATTTCGGGGATATCTATGATCACCTGCTGAAGCTGACCGACATGATTGAAGTTGACCGGGAAATGACTGCCGATCTGCGTGACAGCTATATCTCGCTCAACTCCAACCGGATGAACTCCATTATGAAGACGCTGACGGTCATTACTACAGTATTCATGCCGCTCACCCTGATTGCCGGAGTGTACGGGATGAACTTCAAGGTTATGCCGGAGCTGGACTGGAATTACGGGTATTTCGCAGTACTGCTGCTTATGCTGTTGCTGGGTGCCGGCATGTTCCTCTGGTTCCGGCGCAGCGGATGGTTTAAGTGAAGGGATGACATGATGGTGAGCAGGCTAAACGCCGCCGCTTAGGAACGGCGGCGTTTAACAGAGGAAGGAGTTCCGGATTTGCGGCTCTTGGAAGTGTTTTTGCGGCGCTGGGTATTTGGGCGTCTTTTTTTGCGCCGTTTGGGGGAGTAAAGCGCTGCGTCCTCCTCTGCGGCAAGCTCACCTGCTGCTGATCCTTTGTTCTTGCCGAAGCTGCCCATGACAAGCTTCACCATCGGAGCCATCTGGGAAAAGCCCTGCATGACCTTCTGTACTTTACCCATGGAGCTGACGATGCCGTCAATGCCGCCCATCCGGTCAACCAGTCCCTTGATCTGCTCCATATTCGCCAGATTACCGAGATTGCCAAGACCGCCCAGCAGTCCGCCGGGCTTTGCCGTGGCGGCTGCAGCAGCCTCGGCGGCAGGTAACGCGACTACGCTGTCTACCGCTTCTGCTCCGAGTGCGGGCAGGATTCCCGTATCGCCGGGAAGAGGGGCAGGCGCATAAGAAGAGAGTCCCGGATAGGCTGACGGATTGTAAGGTCCAGCGAGTGAACGCCCTTCCCTGCGGGAATGATTATAGTAATGCTCAGGCATAATATCACATTCCTTCGTTAGTGGTTTGCTATACTGTATGTCATAGGCGAACATAAGGTATAGACGAATGCCCGGGTAACCGGGATACCTGCGGAAAAGGGCGAATGCCCAGAGGGAACCTCTGGAAGTGAAGAAACCGTGTCCATGCTTGATTTTAGGCCGTTTTGTAGTACTATAGTTAAGGCGGTCAATCCTATGTCTCTGAGCAGGAAGATTGATAATATCATTGATGGTGTGCGCCTGGGGTGGACGTTTGTCCGCCGTTTTCGCTCTTTACAGCGTGAAACCGTTAATGCTTGAAAAATGTGCTCCAGTACAATATAGTAGAGGCAAGATAGCTGACCAAACTTTTAGGGGATGATAAACGATGCAGCTGAAGAAGCTAAACGATAAAAGTATCGATCAATTATTTGAGGCTATTTTAACATTAAAAAATATGGAAGAATGCTATGTTTTCTTTGATGATCTGTGCACGGTGAACGAAATTCAGTCGCTCTCGCAGCGTCTTGAAGTCGCGCGCATGCTGGGCAAAGGTTCTACATACAATCAGATTGAAGCAGAGACTGGTGCCAGTACGGCAACGATCTCCCGTGTGAAACGCTGCCTGAACTATGGTAATGACGGCTATAAGCTTACGCTGGAACGTCTGGGCCGCTAAGCGATGCTTCCGGGCGTACTGCTGATCAGCCACGGCTCCCGCGACGGGGTCTGGGTGTCACTCGTGGAGGAAGCCGTAAGTCATCTGCAGCTGGCGGAGGAGATCCCGGTAGCGGTATCTTTCCTTGAGCTGGTAGAAGGACGATTAATACAAGATGGTATAAATGAGCTGGAAAATGAAGGGGTCACAGATATCATTGTGATCCCCTTGTTTGTTTCTTCCGGCAGTACGCATATCGATGAAATAGAGTATGCACTGGGCGCCAAAGCGGTCCCTGAACGGGAGACGGAGCTTACGCCCTTCAGGGTTACTGCACGGATTCACTTCGGCTATCCGGTGGATGATGACCCCGACATTGCAGTGATGATCTGGGATAAAATCAAGGAACTCTCGAAGAACCCGGAGCGGGAGACGCTGCTGCTCGTCGGGCACGGCAGCAGGCACGAAGGTTTCCGGCAGCGCTGGGAGCGGGGGATAACCTCCCTTGCTGCGCGGGTCCGGGAATTAAGCGGAGTGGCTGCAGCAGACTACGGCCTGCTGAACCCGGACAGTGTGCGAAGCAGAGTAGAGTACTGGCAGGCGCAGGGGCATGACGTGCTGGTGGCTCCGCTTTTTTTGAGTGAGGGCTACTTCACCAAGGCCGTGATTCCCCGGCGGCTGGAAGGGCTGGAATATGCATATTCCGGCCGGACCCTGCTGCCGCATCCGCTGCTGCCGCGCTGGATTGAGCGGCAGACGGAGGCGGCGCTGGAGCGGCTGCGGCGCGGGCAGTAGCTTGCGTTTTATATAGATACATTAATTCCTGTTACTATTATTCACTTATTTCCACCCCACTCCCCTATAACTAAACAAGCAACCGGATAAGCAGGAGTGCTGAGCTTCGGTTACTGCGGGATAGGGCAATGCAGGATAGATCTGGTGCAGGATAGACCATACGCAGGAATAGGTTAAGTGCGGATAGACCAAATGTTGTATGTATTACAACTTGGGGTCATGAATATGGGGCTGTTTGTAAGAATTATTGTATGAAATACATGAATTCCCGTGCATGGTGGCTCAATGAAGAGGGGATTGCTGCCTTTTATACAACAATTTCTATTTTGGCTTGATATGATGAGCACAATGTTGTATTTCGTGCAGGATTAGAGCTGGTATCCTAAATTCAGCCTATATAGTGTTTATTGGGGCAACTGCTGCATACTATATATTTATACCTTCTGCGCCTTCCCCAGGGTACTGAAGCTGCCACGGAAGAGATAAATATAATCTGCTTGGGTCTCCTGACATTGCTTGTAGGGGCTACAATTGGGTATAATCAGTTAGGTTATCCAATATATAAACAGGTGGCGTTCCGGTAATGAAAACTGCGAGATTGATTTATAATCCCACTTCTGGTCGGGAAGAAATGAAAAGACGACTCGCCGATATTTTGGACCGGCTGGATGTTGGCGGTATTGAAGCCTCCTGCCATGCGACAACCGGAGAGGGCGATGCTACGGCGGCTGCAGCTGAAGCTGTAGAACGCGGCACTTATGATCTTATCATAGCTGCCGGCGGCGACGGTACGCTCAATGAAGTGATCAACGGGATGGCTGAGAAGCCAAACCTTCCCCCGCTCGGCTTATTGCCGCTCGGGACGACCAATGATTTCGCCCGGGCGATGGGTATTCCGAAGAATTGGGATGATGCCTGTGACCTGATTCTGCGCCAGGAATCGCGCCTGATCGATCTCGGCAAAGCCAATGACCGTTATTTCATTAATATAGCCGGAGGCGGACAGCTGACGGAGCTTACCTATGAGGTACCCAGTAAGCTGAAGACGATGATGGGCCAGCTTGCCTATTACCTGAAGGGTATCGAGAAGATGGCCAGCCTGACTCCGCAGGAGCTCTATATCCGTGCGAACGGGCAGGAGATGATTCATGATGAATTCATGCTCTTCCTGATCGCCAACACCAATTCTGTCGGCGGCTTCGAGAAGCTGGCCCCGGGGGCCAGCATTGACGATGGGCTGCTGGATGTAATAGCTGTAAAAAAATGTAACCTGGCCGAGTTCATCCGGCTGGTCCGGCTTACCATCCGCGGAGAGCATCTGAATGATAAGAAGGTGATCCACTTCCGCACGGATGCGATGGAGATCACCTCCCCAGGCTACGTCCAGCTCAATCTGGACGGTGAGCTTGGCGGCACGCTGCCGGGTAACTTCCGGATTCTGCCGCAGCATCTGCGGATCTTCGCGCAGAATTGATTAGGGGCGGGTGGAGCGGCCTTGTTGGTGGCGGGCTGGCTGCCGGGTGAAGCGGGCCTGTTGGTGGGGATCCTGCTGACGGAGTAGGCAGACCCGCCGGGTAGGCGCGGCTGGTGCTGGAGTGGACTTGCTGGTGGGGATGCTGCTGACGAAGTAGGCAGACCCGCCGGGTGGGCGCGGCTGGAGCTGGAGTGGAGCGGAACTGCTGGTGGGGATGCTGCTGACAAAGTAGGCAGACCCGCCGAATGGGCGCGGCTGCTTCCGGGAGGACGGATTGCCGGGTGGGCGACGGTACTGTCAGCCCCTTACGGACTGAGCGGCCCTTATTTTTCGCCGAAGCCATTGTTTTCAGGGCTAACGGACTCCACGGACCTTATTCAGGCATTTTCCACTCGAAAATGCCTGCCGGAGACGAAATAAGCGCGCTACGGTCCGTTAACATGTCTGAAGTAACCTTTTTCGGCTAAATAAAGGCTGTACGGTCCGTAAGGATCGGGGAGACTATGCCTGCGAGCCTGGATCAGCAGCATATGAATGAGAACCGGCAAGATGAATCGTGAAGATAATGAAAGAAGTGAACCTATACACATGAACAAACACCGCAGTGGACGCAGCGCAGGCCGCCGGGAACAAAGACCGGCCGCTGTCGCCGGACTGCCAGTGAATAAGAATGATGAGGTCCTGCTCGATATCATCGGCATGACCCATGAAGGTGAAGGGGTAGGCCGCGTAGAGGGCTTTACCCTATTTGTGCAGGGCGCACTCCCCGGTGAGAGTGTCCGGGCGAAGGTGCTGAAGACGAAGAAACAGTACGGCTACGCCAAGCTGCTGGAGCTGGTGCAGGCCAGCCCTGACCGGATAGGGCCGCCTTGCCCGATCTATGATCAGTGCGGCGGCTGTCAGCTGCAGCATATGGACTACACCGCCCAACTGGTGTGGAAACGCCAGCTGGTGGTGGACAACCTGCAGCGGATCGGAAAGCTGGATGTGGCGGGTACAGCGGGCCGGGGTGTGCGTGCCGAGGACGAAGGTGCTGACGCTGCAGGTGCAGCATTGACAGCGGGTGATCCTGCCAAGGTTGGTATAGCTGAGGCCGCAGGCATCCGCGTCCTGCCGACGCTAGGTATGGACGAGCCTTGGCGCTACCGCAACAAGGCGCAGGTGCCGATCGGTGCAGCTGACGGCGGACTGGTCGGCGGCTTCTACGCACGCGGCAGTCACCGGATCATCGACATGGAGACCTGTCTGATCCAGCATGAAGATAACGACAAGGTTGTAGCTGTCGTGAAGAACCTGGGCCGCGAGCTGGGCATCACCGCTTATGACGAAGAGACCGGCCGCGGACTGCTGCGTCACGTTGTGGTGAAGAAGGCCTTCCGCACCGGTCAGATGATGCTGGTGCTGGTCACGAACGGCCGGGATATCCCGCACCTGGATGCGTGGATCGGCAGTATCCGTGAGCAGCTGCCTGAGGTAGCAAGCATCTGTCAGAACGTCAACACCCAGCGGACCAACGTTATCTTTGGTAACGATACCCGCGTATTATGGGGCAGCGATGTCATTTACGATTACATCGGTGATGTGCAGTTCGCTATTTCGGCGCGCTCCTTCTACCAGGTCAACCCGGTCCAGACGGAGGTGCTGTACGGCAAGACTCTGGAGTACGCTGCATTAACCGGCAACGAGACCGTAATCGATGCTTACTGCGGCATCGGCACCATCTCGCTTTTCCTGGCCAAGCATGCGGATCAGGTGTACGGCGTGGAGATTGTGCCGGAAGCCATCGAGGACGCCCGCGCCAATGCGAAGCTTAACGGCATGAACAACGTGAAGTTCGAAGTCGGCGCTTCCGAAGATGTCATCCCGGCCTGGAAAGAGCAAGGCATCACCCCGGACGTGATCGTCGTCGATCCGCCGCGCAAAGGCTGCGACCCGCGCCTGCTGGAGACAATCCTGCTAATGCAACCGGAGCGTGTCGTGTACGTATCGTGCAACCCGTCGACACTGGCCCGCGACCTGCGGGTGCTGGAGGATGGCGGGTACCGGACCGTGGAAGTTACTCCGGTGGATATGTTCCCGCATACGGTGCATGTGGAGTCGGTGGCGGTGTTGGTGAAGAGTGGGACAGTGAGTTGAAATCCTCTTATTTACTTGAATTTTCAATATGATACAGATTAAAAAAAATGGTGGCACAGATGGCTGAGAACAGGCTTGATGTAATATTAATGTAAAACTTCACCGGATTTCAGCCTAAATGAACAGAAGACACCTAGGAATTGAAGTGATCCCTGTCAGGTAGACATATACAAAGTAAGGTTTAAGCAGTCTGAGTTCGGTATTCATAGTGACTCAGGTTGCTTAGTTCCGTTTGGAAACGTGTATGGTTGTAACGGATGTATAGATAATAAAAGTATTGAATTGAGATCCAAAGTAGAAAAGTACGAATAGCTTGTCCTATTTTATTCTTTGCCCCCGTCCCTAAGCATAAAGAATAAGCCTGCTGGATGGCAGTGTTTTTGCCGTCCAGCGGGCTATTAGTGTTAGGAATTTAGTGACCGTGTCATTGACTTCTCATTCCTTAGTTACACCTGTCCAAGGAGGAGGCGGTCTTACTAAGAGGGAGGATAGTGAAGATTAATTAAGGTGAACCTTATCATAAATAGGGCGAAATATTTGATATGCAGGTAAATACCAATATATGAATTATGAAAGATTTAGAGGAATTTTGTAATGTAGAATAGAATATATAAAGCAAATTGTCTTTAACTTGTAGAGAGGACTGGTAATGGACCAATCCTCTTTTCTATATCGTAAGGTTTATTTTCTATTCGCTACAGTTTTACACTACTCAAAAATATTGAGAGCTAATACAAAATAGGAGGCAGATTATGAAGTTAGTCTACATATGGTTTGAAATGAAAAATATAGTTAATGCGGTTTCGTATAATTTAGGAAGCAGATATACTTTTTCGTTTAATCATGAGACTAGTGAATTGAATTATCAAGAGAACGTATATTATATAGAAAATTTTTTCACACAAAATAATCAAAAAAATTTAATAGAGATAAATGGAATTATTGGTGCTAATGGTGTGGGGAAAACCTCTATTCTAAATAATATTAGAAATATTGTAACCGGACAAAAAACAGAAAATTATATTGTCATTATTGAGAAAGATAAAAAATTTATTATACATACCAATCAAAGAGTTAAGTTTAAAAAACATAATGACATTGAAGTCCAATATAAATGGAATAGGCAGAAATATAATACGATATATTTTTCAAATGTCATTGATGCTGGTTATTTTAATAATAAAAATATTGCAAGAGATAAACACATAGATGTAACAACAAATTATCTAATTCAAAAGGACATAAGATCATTTTATTTAGAGGATTTATACAACCAAATACTGTTTGTTGGAGAGTTTGGGAAAACAGATTTTTCCTTGATATGTAATATTCCTCAAAGTATTTATTTATATTTAACTACTATTGAGTTGGACTCTCCTGTATTTTTAACACTCCCTCAGAAACAAATAGAAAATATAATTAAAAATAATATGGAAGATAAAGAGTTAATGAATAAGGAACCGAGAAAAAAATCTTTCTACAGAAAAATGTTGAAGAATTGTTCATATTATGTTTATTCGGAGATACATAGTTTACTGAAAAATGAATTGGGTTCGTTGAAATATTTACTAGAAAAGCCTGTTTTATCATTAACTAATGAGTTTGTTGAAAAAGAAAATAAGTCATTACGTGATCAGTTCGCGGCAATTAAAAATGTGATAAATGAAAAGTTAGATATTGAAAATCATCTAAAACAAAAATTCAAAAATAGATTTGACTGTTTGGAAAAAGAAATTGAAATTATTTATAGCTTTATCATCGACGAAAAAGTAGATGAATTTCAAGGGGTCGGAGCTAACGGCATTAGAGCAAGAATAAATATAAAAACTATTAGTCAAGATGCTAATTTTTTGTTTATGAAATGGAATCAGTATGGTTTAGGCGGATTAATTTGGACAGAGTTAAGCAGTGGCGAATATGGTTTTTTAAATATGTTTTCAAGGATATATGCAGCATATAAAAAGTTAACGTTTGATCCTATAAAAGAAATGACAATTATACTAATTGATGAGGGGGAGTTGTATTTTCATCCACAATGGCAAAAGCAAATGATAAAAATATTACTCGAAGGCGTTGGAATGATTTTTGAAAAAACTAATAAACCTCTTCAAATAATTTTGACAACACATTCGCCATTCATATTATCTGATTTACCGAGTGATCGAAATTTATTTTTAAAGCGTGATGAATCTAATGAAGTAGTGTGCTTAGATAATTTAGAAGATACACATTTAACATTTGGTGCAAATATTCATCATTTATACTCACATGCATTCTTTTTACAAGATGGTTTAATGGGAGAGTTTGCAAAAGAGAAAATAAATGCATTAATTCACGAATTACTAATTAATACTCCTGAATATATTTCTATTAATTCACAAAGAATCCGAAATAACATTCATATAATAGGTGAGCCAATTATAAAAAGAAAATTAATACAAATATTTGAAGAACAATTAAAACTTTTGAAGCCTAATCAAACTGCAATTAAAGATGAAATTGAAAAGCTCTTAAGTAGGGTGGAAAAACTAGAACAACAACTAAAGCAAGGTGAATAACAAGTGATCTACATAACGCTACCACTTACTATTATAGAAAATCATAAGATATATTTATGTGAAAACACAGGAAATAGACAATGCTTAAAGCATAAATTATCCGTTATTATGAAAAAATGTGAAAACCCTGAGCGATATAGAAAAGAAATAAGAGAAAAATATCAAAAAATAAAAAGAAATAAAAATAAGAATAAGAATAGGGCCTCTGAAGAGGTGGAAAACTATATCTTCTTGAAATTGATAGACAAGGAAATTATCGTGATAGGAAAAGTTATTAATCTTGTAGTTGATGAAATGGAGAATCTTGCAGTTGGAGATATTGATGAATTAAGAAGGATTCAAAGTAAATATGAAACCACTATTATGCAACACTTTAAAGACAACCATATTTGCAGAAAAATTGTTGAGGACTTTTTCTCTAATGTGTTTATTAATGCATACACAAATTTTTCAAAGGGTGGTTTTATTGCAGAAAATAAATTATGGAGCAGAATTGAATATGTAGAAAGCTTTGATATAAATGTTTGTCCATACTGTAACGCACAGTTTATTTTAACTATAAAAAGTGATAACCAGGAGGAGAGAATAAACGCAAATAATAGAAAATTAGTAGGAGAGAAAAGAAGAGGCACCAGTCCAGAGTTGGACCACTTCTTACCAAAACACAAGTATCCTCTTTTTTCAATGTCAGCATACAATCTTGTGCCATCATGTAAAATTTGTAACCAATCACTAAAGGGTGAGATAGAATTCAACTATGAGGAATTTTATTCACCTTTTGAAAAAGGAATTGATGATTCTTTTCGCTTTTATCGTAGAATGATTGGTCAAGAAGCTAATCAACAAAATTCTAAGATTGTTGAAGCCATTACAGTTCAAAATATTCCTAACTATGTGAATTCAATATTGGGTATTTCGAATGACTTTACTATTTCCATTAAACACCAAGAAATACCAGGCGTAACAGAAAAGGAAAACCAAAAACTCAAGAAGAAAGTAGAAAATAACATAAAGTATTTAAGGTTAGAAGATATATATAATTTCCATAGATCATATTTACAAAAAATCTTATTACAATCCCAAGTTTATAATGAACTCTATCAGTATCAATTAGAGAAGGGGTTTCCTAAATTATTTGATGAGTTGAAAATAATAACCAGTATGGTGACTGAAAAAGACTTCTATAAAGATGTAATACTTAGTAAGATGGTTTCGGAAATTTTAATTGATGAATTGGGTCATTCGAGAATAGAGGGCAATATAAATATTATCGAAAGATTGAAAGCTTTGGAAAGATGAGAATCCTTATTTCTACAGTAGCAAAAATGAATATGTTCGGAGAACTACTAAAGGCACCTGACTGGGTGCCTTTCGGTTTAGCTCTGTAGAAGTAACGGAGAACCGTATCATAAATGAAGCGGAAAAATCGTCATTAAACGTTTACAGGACGAGGAACGGGGCTTCCGGGTTCTTGAGGAAGGAGCAGTATTGTGTCACTCAAACCGGACATCCCCGGATTAATTTACCCAGTAGATATAAAAAGGCATGGATTCTTTAAGCCATTTAATACGTGGTGAAAGGTTCAAGTAAGTGTTGAAACCGTCAGGCATAGCTACAGCTAGATTAACATCAGGATTCTCTCCATGGTAGAGAACAAGATCGAATACCGCACCTGAAAACCAATGTCTTGCTTAAACGTTGGAACTCTTATCAGGATAACCCTTCACGCTGACCTATAGTTCCTTTCCTTCATGAGAAACGGCAATAATCTTTACCGGCTACTTTAGTTGAAGTATCTGCAACACTGCGGATTGAAAAACCGTTTAAAGCTAGGTGGGTTACCACTTTGCTTTGTACATTGCCTTCCCAATACCAAGATTGATTCAACGTAGGTGCTGATTCTTCAGTGTCAAAAAAAAACTTTAATAGAAGCAGGGGCAGATAATCGGTTAGTTGTTTTTTTCGATGACACTTGTTACATATCCCTTGTTGTCGACAAACAATCGCTGCTTCTGCAAGTGATCGACACTGTGTATATACGGTTTGTCCCGGCTTCACTCCAGAGGATAAAGAAAGGCAGTCATCGGATAAATCAAGATTTGTAAGCGCTCCTTACCCTTTTCCCTAATCGTAGACAATACGCGAATCTTTGATAACATAGTATAAATGGCTAATTATAATTAGAGAAGTACGATTAAGAGGAATCTTCGGAGAAGAAAGGGGGATACAGGTTGTTAAGTATGAATGTATTTTATTGATTTTCTAGTGAATAATGCATTGAGTGAGTGTATGACTATAATGCTATATACTTCATCATATTGCAATTTATTTGCAAAATGGAATAATTATTTTGACTAATGGGCAATATGAAGCATATATTAGAAATGTATTTTGATTAATTATTGCAAAATGGAGGTGCACACTGATGCTTCTTGAATTTAGAGTTGACAATTATAAGCTATTTCGGAATGAGTTGGTTTTTTCTATGATACCTGCTCCAAAACAAAGGGATTTAAACTTCAGCATACTACATGATAAGCTTGGTTCTAAGACATACAAAGGTTTAAGCTCAGCAGTTATTTATGGTTCTAATGCTGCTGGAAAGACCAATGTTATTAGTGCAATGGAGGTCTTCAAATCCATCATTCTACGCGGTCATATTAGAAATGGAGAAGGTAGATCTAATACTAATCCTGCTACTCAACTTCTCGAACTTATTCCAAACTTAAGTGCGGAGAGGAATGCTCCTGTGAGTTTCTCAATTAAGTTTATTGAGGAAAGTGTTGCAATTGAATACTTTTTGTCCATTAATTTAGGTTCGTTTATGGAGAGTAGTGCAAAACGAAAAATTGTTCTTGAAAGACTGTGTATTAATGAGAAGATGATTTTTCAGAGAAAAAACGAACTGATTATCGAGTCCATTGAAACTATTGAGGAATATTTAGTTACTGGACTCAGAGGTAATGAGAACAGTATTATGAAACTTGCCCAAAACAATATGAATGATGAAGAATTGTTTTTGATAAATGGTTTCAAGGCTATGTTTAGTTCAAAACTTACTTCACTAATCACTAACTGGTTTGAAAACAAATTGTTAGTATTTTGTAGAGCAGATGCTTTACAAGCAATACCTATAATTTCTGACAAACAGTCGATTTATATTGATAAGACAATTAATGAAGCTACTAAATTATTTGGAGTAAGCTCAAATGAACTAGCCTTTGCTTCATCTGAAGATGATTCGGAAGCAAAACTTTACTCTCTTTTAAATCCCAGACATGGTGAGAAGAGTGCCATTCCTTCAGTGGTATTTGAATCTTATGGAACTATTCGATTTGTAAACCTATTTCCAATCATCATAAGAGCGCTCTTGAACGGTAGCACTTTGGTAATAGATGAGTTTGATGCATCATTACACCCAATGGTTTTAATGAGTATTATTAACATCTTTCATAATGATGAAATTAATAAGAAGAACGCTCAGCTTATCTTTAACACGCATAATCCAATATTTTTGAATCGAAATTTGTTTAGACGTGATGAGATAAAATTTGTTGAACGGGAAGATGGAGAATATTCAAGTATTCTTTATTCATTATCGGATTTTGGAACATCAGGTAAAAGAGCCGTGAGAAACAGTCATGATTACATGAAAAATTACTTTGTGAGTCAGTACGGAGCAATAAAAGATATAGATTTTAGCTCTATGTTTGAAGGAATGTGGGAGACTGGGGAGGAGAAAGCTCCATTATGACATTCAGAAAGCAAACACTCCGTTACTTTTTCTCTGTTGAAGGAGAAACTGAAGATTTGTATTTAAAGAGGTTGCAAACCCTAATAAATAGTGAGCCTAGTGCAAATTATAAAGTATCTTTGGATAGTAAGGTTGAAAAGGATCCGGTTAAACGTGCTAAATCTATTAATATAACAGGGAAAACTAAAATCACACATTGGTATGATTATGAAAGCAATCAGCCCGTACACACAACACAATTCCAAACTATGATTGATAGATTAAGACAGACTGAAAAATTAGGAAAACAAATCAATTATTCTTTAGGTTACAGCAATTTCACCTTTGAATTATGGATAATTCTTCATAAAAATGATTCTAATAGACCCTATCAGGATAGAAGTCAGTATCTACAACCAATAAATAGTGCATACGCTGAACAGTTTGCTAATCTTGATACGTATAAACAAAAAGACAATTTCAATCGTGTTTTGGGAAAAATATCTTTGCAGGATGTGAAAATGGCTGTTACAAGAGCGAAGAAAATCATGGAAAACAATGTGGGTAATGGCTATCAAGAGCTCCAATACAAAAAATATACTTTTTATCGTGAAAATCCATCCCTAACGATATGGGAGTCCGTAGATCAAATACTAGAAGATTGTGGATTAAACTAATAGTTGCAAATACCCTTAGAGTGTTCGCTGTTGAGGGGAAGCCTTGGATTCAAACGTAGCTTTCCTAAACATCACGCCTCATTGACTTAGTTAAGACACCTTTGAGTATGTGTAGAAGATGATTTTGCTATAAATAATCACAATAAAGGTGTAAAAAATCCAAAAATGGAAGTTGCTTGTAATTCACAATTTGCATTATACACATGGTAAACTATACGATTAAAAAGAGTTATACCAGTATGGCAGAGTATGATTAGTGATGTGAACGGGCTTAAAAAAACTAAGCATAAACCTCGAAGATAAGGAGACTTATGACTTCTGAGCTTCAAGTTTAAGTGAATTATGGGGATCTTATATTAAATTCTACATTTGTCACGAAAATACACAGCTATGAGTTGCAAGTTACTAATGAGAGTAGTCTACCGGGAAAGCTTATTACAATGCTTTGTACTAGGGGGAAAGGTTCACATAAACTTAAGGAGCTTGAGCCCACGTTAAAGATGAAGGCGAAAATTAAATAGATGCATGAATCTTCGAGAGCTTGAAAAACCCTCAGAGGTTTATGCATTCATATCAATTTTTATTGACAAACCCTCTTCTGTAGTAACGGAATAATTTATTGCTTATTTGGCATTAAACGGGTTTAGGCACCCCGTTAATTGTTATTGTATGTGTTGACTCTACTTACTCCACACATGTTGAGTCGGTAATATTAATGGTTCAAAAATGATATGTGGCAGGTTCGCTTAAATAAATTAAGCTTTTAAATTAGTCCAAGGTGTATTTCACTTGGACTTTTTTTATATTTGCATTATGCATACCTAAGTTGTATTGGCCTTGTAATACTTTCACCCTACTCAGCAGTATCCTTATAAGAGATAATGAAAAATATATTCTTGTTTTGAGTAAATGAAGCTGAATGATGAGGAGACAAGGAAAATGTTGGACAAGAATAATCCTTAAAGTTTTAGTGAAATTATGAATATTGATAAAAAGATTTTAAAGAATGCTGAAAGTATCCATAAGAGTAAGTATAAAAATTTTTTACCGATAAAAAAACCGTGTATGGCCAAGGAATAATGATGGTTACTGGATATCCTTTGATGATTGAGACGGAGAAGTATTATAATAGTGAACTTTTGAGTACTTATGCTGTGTATAAAGCGTTGCATGACTCTGAAAAACACTATAGAATTACTGCTTATTATTTCGAAAATCTTATCTTTCGAATCATTTCATTCTGGGAATATCTTTATCAATTTTTAAACATGCATTTTTAATTAGGACTTTATGATGATAAAGCGAAGAGAAATATTATAGAAGCCTCGGGATATAAGCCTGAATTTATCCCTGTAGGGAAGGGAACTCGTGTAGAGTATGTTCCGTTACCAGAAAATGAACAAAAAGAAATTAGAACCAAACTGCGTAAAAGACTCCAAAGAATAAGTAAAGATAATATTGTGCGATATATAGCAGGATCATATGAAGTAAAAGATAATCTTGAAGCATTGCTTCGTATTATTATTATTAATGTAGAAATTGTTAAAAATATTCGAAATCAAATAATCCACCAACGTCCGGTGGGGGCGAGTTTTACTATTAATTTCGACGAAACTTTTTTAGAGTATAACGTTTCAATTAATAATAACGGGTGGATTGAGTTTGAAGAGTTTGTTGTTGAAATTCAAAAATGCATGCATATTATAGGTGAGGCCATACAATTACTACATGAAATTGTTCATTTAAATGAATACCCAAATCGGATTAAGCATGCCGGGAATGAGTATTTTTTGAAGAAAGTTCAGTGCAATACGTGTTATGAAAAGTTTATTGTTCCAACTTTATTGTTAGGTGATACAGATGAATTTGCTGACGCAGTTGTTTGCCCTTTATGTGGTAATTTGGGTGGAAACATTCATGATACTATAAAGACAACGGAAATTGATTATGGCACGTGCCTTGGAAATTATTTGGAGACCATTATAGAATTGAATGAAGATAGTAATTGAATGATTTCTGGTAAACATTGAGAGGTAAATACTTCAAAAATATAAACAGGAATTAAGCTGATGTAACCTTAAACATTTTTGAAATCATTGCAGGTAATGAAAAATGCCCAGAGAATACAACAAAAAATTCTTTTATTATAGGCGCTATCCTTAAATAAAAGAAATTCCTCGGTAAGATTATGTGCTGTATGATTTCTAAATTGGTATGCAACTACAAAGCATGCAGCCTTTTTATTTAACAAATCCTGATCGTTATCTATTGTCTCGTTCAAAGTTATTAGTCTATCATTAGTATTCAGATTTTTAGTGCGATGCAAAAGGGTATTGAACCTTTGATAGAGTCTCGGATGTTTTTGAATCAGTTCATCAAGGACAATCTTAAAATTGATGAGCTCTTTCCCTAATTTATATTTAGAGTAGGCTTCCAAAATCCATACGAGATTACCAAGAAATCGATTAACTCTTAAGCCTTTCATAATATTATAGCTATAAGAATACACGTTCCAGAACTCTTCCACGGATAAAACAAACTGCAACTTAAGTATGAGTGGCATATCGTCCAGTAGTAATCTGACTTCTTTCACTTCAAATTTTTTACCAAACAATGCTTGATAGCTAAAAGGTTTACCGAAGCTATCATAACCTCCACAATTTAGGCAAAGGTGGTTGCTAAAATTCCAAAACGGAGTTCCCTTTTTATCGATCATTCCGACCAAGAGTTGACCAATCTCCACCTTATTTCTTTTACTGTGCTCCTCATCTGCTTTAGCGAAATTATGCATTCCTTTTTCAAAGTTGCCCAACTCATGATATAAAAAAGCAATGTTGTAGTAGATTTCTGTATAATCTAATGATTCATGAAACTCTCTGAACCCGTTGAAATACATGCCCTTTTGATTTGATTCGTGCATGAAGTATTCATATGCTCTAATAGCCTGATTTTGCTCTCCCTCGGTGCGTTGATAATTAGCGTATTCATAAAGCATAAACAAAACTTTAGTGTACTTCATGATATCTTTTTGTGCATATATTTGTGTAATGTCGGTTTCAATTGTTCTAAATATATTAAATTGGATTGTTCTGGAAAAACTTGTGTCTGTATTGAATTGCCATCGTTTCTTTGTAAACTGGTTATCGGATGTATCTAATTCTCTTGAAAGAAAACTATACATATCAACCCTCCTCATGAACAAACATGTGCATTTCATTGTTTAGTTACATTCTTTATTTGAGAACCATACTAATCATTATATATTAATAGAAATGAGCTACAAGAAGAATAAGTGATAAGGAGTAGTAGTATGAGTGATAAAATTCTTGAGATGTTGCAAGACTTAATTACTTTAGGTAATCAACCATCAGTTGTAAAAGAAGCTATTGTAAGTCATTTGTCTCAGTATTTTGATAACCATGAAAAATTAATTGAGTATGCCACTTCGAGTGAAATCTTATCTACATTTGAATTCGTAGTGAGATATCATTACGATGAAGTGTTTTTAAATGGATTAAAGGAAGTTTTAGCATGCTATCGAGAAGCTTATAGTACTAATTCAGTAGAAACATTGAATATCATCTTGTCTACTCACAAAGAATTTTCGCAAAAAGAAAACCTAATGTGGACAGTTAAGCAGAATGCCCCTAATGGGCAGATTTCGGACTTTTACGACTCAGTTATTACTTATATGAAACACATTGGTGATAATCTCGAAATCGGAACGAAACATATTGTTTATGAAATTTGTGTGCTATTGAAACTCATAGACGGAAAAACTTATGATTATGAAAAAATCCAGAAGTATGATTTTGGTGTGGCAATAAGCAATGTACTGGATAAAATTCAATTCACTAATTTATTAAAGACTAACCCCTTGTCCTTAAAACTATCGGATTGGAGAAATATTGCCTATCATCATTCATACGAAATAGAGGGTGACAAGGTTATTTGCGGTTATGGTAAGAACAACGTGAAGTTTGAATTAACTCTAGACGAACTGAAAAGTTACGTCCATCAAGTTGTAAGAACATCCAATGTTTTCAATATAGCTCGATGTATTTTTGTTTTTGATAACTTAGATAGTATAAGTTTACTTAAACAACCCACTTTGCAACCTATAGAGTTTAGAAAACCAATGTTGATTAATCAGTTTAGAATATCCTTAATGAGTCAGGGGTTTAATCTTCTTCAGTTTCAAGAAGAAGATGATTCAGTTACAGTTGTTGTTAATGATTTAATGAACGACGGGGCTCTTGATCCAAAAGATCAACAGCAAAGAGAAATTCATTCTTCGCAATTTTTATACAATGTATGGTGTATTTCTTCTAAAGAAATACTATCCGTAATTTACTTAACAAAGAATGGAGAAAAGAAATTAAAATCAACAATTGCAGGTGATGTATGTAGAACCATCACCAATGACATATCCTATTTAGCTCATCATGTGCAATTTGAGGATTTAAAGGATGAATAATTATTTCTTAGGTCGTAACCTACTGCTGTAAAACTGCCGCAATAATTCGTGATAAGTCACATTAAATCAGGCGAACAGAAGGCAAGCCGCCTGCACGAACCTTGATTCTACGCGACATAAATTGACTATAACAGGTAATACGGTAACTAGGTCGCCTCCCCCATACCATACACGTGGAGTCAGTCGCTGTAATGGTTCGCAATGGATAGGCGGTTCCGTGAATGATACGAAAATAAAGGGGGTGCCCCATAAGTCATGATTCATGACGATGGGGCACCCCTTTTGTCCGGACTGCACATTGATCGTCCTTAACAGCCGTATATTACATGGGAATACAGCGTGCTTACAGCAAATGTCCGCCAGATACTTCAATGTCCTGGGCTGTAACCCAGCCGAAGTCATCGGACAATAAGCTCACAATGACCTTGGCCAGATCTTCGGGCTGGCCGATTCTGCCGAATACAGATTGCTCAGCCAGCGGCTTAATGAATTCAGGGTGTTTATCAAATACTCCGTCGCCAAAATTGCTGTGCGTAGGACCGGGTGAAACAGCGTTTACCCGAATTTGGCGGGGGGCAAGTTCTTTGGCAATGTAGCGGGTCCAGGTTGAGAAGGCTGCTTTTAACGAGCCGTAGACGGAGTAGCCCGGAAATGACTGGTTTTTAGATGAACTCGAGGTATTTACAATAGCTCCGGCATCCTCCATGAACCCGGTAAGCTGCTGTGTAAGAAAAACCGGTCCCTTAAAGTTCGTATTAAGAATCTTGTCGAAGTATTCTTCGCTCATCTCAGTGAACATCATGGGCCAGCCGACACCGCCATTATTAACTAAGTAATCAAAAGTGTTTCTGTTCCAAATGTTCTGGAGGCTCTCTTTCACTTCTAGAATAAAGCCTTCGAATGCTGATTTTTGAGTCAGATCCAGCTTTAGGGCGAGTGCCCGGACGCCTGTATTCTTTTCAATTTCCTTTACGACATCTTCTGCCCGGTCTTTATAGGAATGGTATGTGAGAATGACGCTGATTCCGCGCTTGCCAAGCTCAAGTGCCGTCGCTTTTCCAATGCCATTACTTCCGCCTGTTACAATCGCAATTTTCATAAGATCCTCCTTATTGTGTGTTCGATCTGGCTTTAATTTTAGCCGCATCTGCGGCAATAAAATAGGCCTGAAAATGCCTTTGAATTGCCTAAAAACACCACGATAATCTTTGAGCAACACAAATTATTCTTTATAATCGGCAGGATAGTAACCCAAAAATACCGATTGATATAACACTCTGTTGAGGGATAAGAAGTCGTATGATAGACTAAATGCATGAATAACGTCCTTGATGAAATCATTGATCTGATGAAAGACGCAGGCACCAGGCAGATTGAGACCGGAGTACCGGGGCTAAGTATGATTAAGGGAGATATCCCCGCTCATCAACTCGCAGCGCTCTACGAGCCGATGATTGGTTTTACGGTTCAAGGAACAAAGATTCTCTCAATCGGGGAGCGTAGCGCTGACCTGGAAGGGCCATCCTATTACGTGTTACCGATGCATGTCCCTGCGACGGCGAGTGTGCATCCAGACCGTTATGGCCGTCCTTACATGTCACTTGGTCTCAAGTTGAATCAGAATGTTCTTCAGAGTTTATTAAGAGATCTCCCTGAGAATCTGTTACCGGCTGCTTCCGGGCATTTCGCAGCTTGTGCCATGGATATTGAACTTATGGAGGCATGGCTGCGCTTATTGCGGTTATCGAAGATATCAAGAGATATTCCAGCGCTTGCACCAGCTTATGAGCGCGAAATCCTTTACCGTGTTCTGATGGGACCACAAGGATGGAATCTGAGGCAATTTGGTCTGCGGGAAAGTAATTTATCTAAAATCTATCAAGTTGTAGTATGGTTTCGCGGTAATTTTATGAGGCCAATAGATATTAGCGAGATCGCATCAGAATCCGGCATGGCTATAAATACCTTTCACCGTCAGTTTAAAAGGGCAACAGGTTTAAGTCCTATTCAATTTCAAAAGCAATTAAGGCTTCTGGAGGCCAGGAACCTCATTGCCTTTGAGGGCTATCCAGTAGCAAGTGCCGCATATCATGTGGGCTATCAAAGTCCCTCACAGTTCAATCGGGAGTACTCTCGATTCTTCGGTTCACCTCCGGCACGGGACACTGAGAACCTAAGACGAATTGAAAGCATGAGGGATAGAAAATCATACTCAGAGCACAAATAGACCGCATCCCTTTGCCGGGAAAGCGGTCTATTTGTGTAGATTGGTTAGAAACAAGCCTACAGCTGTTGCACAAGTACAGTATAGTAATCGTTACCGTTTCGCTTATCCAGCTTTTCTGCTGTGCCGAGAGCTAATTGCTGGAAATACTTCGCAAGCGATGCTACGTCCCCGGACTTGTGCTCACACGGGTGCCCTGCCGGCAGCTTGACCTGGAACTGGATGGATTCCTCCGTCAGCCGGCGGAACAGCCTGGCTGAATAGGCATTGAATATCATCTGGTCGACGGGGTTCTCATGATCGAGAGAGGAGGCGATATACTCTTCAAAGACCTCCAGCGCCTTGATTGGATCGGTTAAAGTCAGGTAACCAATGTGCTCTCCCTGGTGGTACAGAAAGTCGCGGTTGCCCTTTACCAATTTGTAGCCCTTCTTTTGAAGCTTATCCGCTTCCTTCTGACGGCCGAGCCGCAGGAGGGGGAACAGCACCTTGGTGATGGTCACATGAGGCACCTCGCCGCAGGTCATTTTACCTTTGAGAATCGGCTCGGCGGCCTTCACGGCCCCTTCATCGTCGCCCCGCTTCGCCAGAAACTCGACAAGATGGTGCTGCTCACAGGCCGGGCAATCGCTCATCTCATCCCGGTCCATGGCCTGCACGATATCCCATTCGGCCTGAGAAGCGTCCAGCTCCCCAAATTCCGCAAAGATATGTGCCCGGTAATAGTGATAGGTACGGCTGTTGTAGCCTTCTGCCGCAAAGCGTGTCTTCATATCCTCCAGCAGATTCTCAATCTGGGTGCGGCTAATCTCTGCGAAAGAGCTGATGCGGTCCAGAACCCATTTATAGGACCACAGCAGGCTGTAATCATCGAACCGGTCCGGGTTTTTGTCATACTGTCCCAGCTGCCACGAAAAGGCGACTAGCGCCTTCATCGGATAGCCGTAGAAGCTGCCTGTCTCTACAATTTCGCTGCGGGCCTCATAGCCCTGATCGAGATCTCCTGCAGCATCTGCTGCCCGTACCGCCTGCTCCAGCAGTTCGAGCTTAGCCTTTCCTCCTGGCAGGCCATAGGCTTCTTCCATCAAATCATCGAAACTCATCTCAGTTAGATTCATCTGATTCATCTATTTGTCTCCTCCTGTGGAGTGAATGGCTGTCATACCCCAATCAATAAATTGAATGATGCCTTTGTTCAATAGCCCCATCTCCTGCTGGTTCATCGGATAATGCCCCATCATCAGCGCATTGCAGTACAGCATCTCGACAATGGACGGCAGCATCGCCCGGTGTGCCGAACGGAATGCCCGCTCGATGACAGGATTGTTCAGGTTGAAGTAGAGTGTTGAATATGCCGTATCCTGCAGCGAAGTACCCAGGCTGCCCAGCACGGAGGACAGGGCGTCGGTGCTCACTTCTTTGGTCGCCTCCATAACACGCCACTGGGCGGACTCCTGGGACAGCGTGTAGAGCACAGGAATCTCCTCTGGCTTGAAGCGGCGCAGCTGCACCTGGCAGCGGAATTTCTGCAGCACACTGTCCGCCAATCTTACGGATTCATAGTACTCCAGCCGCTCCTCAGGTGTAATGTCGGTAAAGGATAACGACACCTCCTCAGGCAGCAGCCGTTCTGTCTGCACGTCCGGGTCAATTACCGGCAGCAGGGACAGCAGCTCGAAATCATAAATATAACCGCCGTTCACCACCAGCATGGATTGGGCCGAAGCCACATGGGTAATCTGGCGGTACTCGTCCAGAGTAGCTGTAAAGTAAAGGGGAGACTGCTGCTTGAGCTCACCTAGCGGCTTCCTGCCGAACGTGCTCTCAAAAGGGAGCCACTCGTGAATAATGGAGTAGAACAACGAATCTTCCACCGCGAGGGCCTTCATGGATAGGGCATGCAGCGAAATGATGGACTGCAGGCGGTCCGGATCGTACTCTGCCATCCGCATCAATTCCTGACGAATGGTGTTCCCGAGCTCTTCCCGCACCTGCTCCAGCTGGACGTTCTCATAGAAATGCTCCCGGGAAGCGGTCGGCTGCAGCTCATCGGTCCAGATCATGCATTTGACGAAGAACGCCCAGTCCGGAAGGATGTTACTGGCGGCTTCGGAGACCAGCATGTGCTTCAGGTACACCCGGTGATTGCGTTTGGCGCTCAGGTTCACCGCCTGCGGCAGGATGAAGGCGATGCCGCCCGTCCGGCCCGAGGAGGTGTGCAGGGGGATGAAATCGCGGAACGTCTCGCCGAGCACCTGCTTGCCGAAGGCCAGCACCTCGTCACGGTGCTTCCGGGCCAGTTGCGGATCTTTGATCCAAGGCGGGGACAGCGGATTAATTAAGCGGATATGCTGATCGGACACTAACTGGATGGGATAAGGCAACAGGGCTCCATAATGAAACAGCCATTCCTGCAGATTGTCTTCCTCGAAGTAAGATTCGGAGCCTTCTTTACAACGCAAAAAAACTTTGGTGCCCGGAGCATATTCCCCTTCGAGCTTGCGGATCGTATAGGTTCCGTCCGGCTTTCCGCGCCATTCCAGTGCAGGTCCGCCCTTGGCCGATTGTGTGACCATGACGATATCGTCACTTACCATGAAGCAAGACAACAGCCCAATGCCAAACCGTCCTATAAAAGAGGTATTGGTCTGGAGAAAGTCTTCGCCCCGCTTGGAGGATTGTCCGATCATCGCCAGAAACTCATGGATTTCATCCTCGTTTAAGCCGATTCCGTTATCTTCTACTAGTAGGGTCGCCCCGGTATTGGCCCCGCTTACCTCGACATGAATCTTGCCTTCGTATCCACCCTGGGAATAATCCTGCCGGGCAGTAATCGCATCTATACCATTCTGCAGCAGTTCCCTGAGGAATACCTTCGGGCTGCTGTACAAATGGTTAGACAAAATGTTGATCATACCGCTTAAGTTGACCTGAAAACGATAAGTATCCTGGTTCTGATTCTCCATCTTGTTCTCCTATCTTCTAATATTCATTTTTTTGTGCTTCATGCAAACAACAGACCGTTATGTAGGCAGATGCTGCTCCTATGTATTACCCAAATGCTTCCTTTTGAGAAACAGATATTCCCAAAACCTTATCGACAAAGCTATTCTACTGAAGTAGAATGTTAATATGTGATTCTACAGCAGTAGAATATATAGGGATGAGGTGTTTACATTTTGGTTATGAAGCTATTCGATAGCGAGCTTAATATTATGGATATTTTGTGGAATGAAGGCGATACCCCCGCCAAGAGAATTGCCGAAATTACAAAAGAAAAAGTAGGCTGGAGCAAAACTACAACGTATACCATCATCAAGAGATGCCTTGATAAAGGGGCGATTGAGCGGCATGAGCCTAATTTCGTTTGCCATGCGGTTATTACGCGGGAGCAGGCCCAGGAACACGAAACAACGGAGCTGATTAATAAAATGTATGATGGCGCCCCCGACAGGCTGATCGCTTCATTGCTTAGACAGAAACGGCTGTCGGCAGAAGAAATTAACCGCTTGAAGCGTCTTATCGACAGCATGGAATGAGGTGAGGGGATGTCGTTACTTCAAATAAGCATCTCAGCTTCTGTCTTTATTCTTGCAGTTGTTTTCTTGCGTTCCCTGCTTATTCACAAGCTGCCCAAACTGACCTTTATGTTTCTTTGGGGTGTTGCATTCATTCAATTGCTTGTCCCTGTTTCAGTTCAATCGCAATTTAGCTTTTTTACGCTAGCGGAATATCTGAGCAGAAAGTTTACATTGCCACAATGGATTTCCGCGCCGGAGGGTTCAACATTTATTGAGGGAACTACGGTAATTATGCCGCCAATTACAGAGCATTGGACCGCGCCGGTTATGCCGCTAATGACGGCTTTACAGCTATCACCTTTGGTTTGGGTTTGGTTAGCCGGTTTTATGTTTTGTGCCTTAACTTTTATCATTCCGCATGTTAGGTACCGTAAAATTTACAAAATGGCTGTGCCTGTTAAAAGCGATTTTATACAAAAATGGCAGCAGTCAAATTTGTTATGGCGGGATGTTCAAATCAGGCAGCTGGATCATATTTCAACTCCGCTAACCTACGGTATTATCCGGCCGGTTGTACTCTTGCCCACAAATTTAGACTATGACGATGAGTCACAGCTTGCGTTTATCCTGACCCATGAATTTACGCACGTCAGGCGGTTCGACATACTGCAGAAATGGATTCTTGCGGCCAGCGTATGCGTTCATTGGTTCAACCCCTTTGTATGGATGATGTATATCCTTGCGAACCGTGATATTGAGTTATTCTGTGATGAAACGGTCATACGGAAATCCGGGGATCATATGAAGTCTGCTTATGCCAGGGCGCTTGTACGTCTGGAAGAAAAGAAAATCGGCTTGGCGCCGGTCATCAGCAGCTTTTCCAAAAACTCAACCGAAGAAAGGATTATATCGATTATGAAAGCCAAGAAGATCTCGATCACCAAGATGCTGATTTCTACTTTGCTTGCTGCCAGTGCCGTTATCATCTTTGCGACTTCTGCACTAGACCAAACGGAAGCTGCTACGGGTTCCGATAATCCTATAGCCTACAGTGTGCCCTCACTATATCAAGGTGCTGACACCAATACAGCTTTAATGCCGATTGATATAACCTTCAATAAGAAATATGATGTACCGAAGCTGATAGACAGGCTTATGGCTTCAAAGTATCGTGCAGTTTATATGGACAACGAAATATATCTGCGTGTCATGACGGATAATACAATACAGATAAGTAAAGATAAGGGCACGGTTTGGGAGAAATATGATACAGATGAAGTCGCGGCAAAAGATTTTGCAAAATGGCTGCTAATCCATGATCCGAATCCGGGCTATTCCATCAAAGAAGTTCAGAGCCGCTTGGCAAACGGGGCCGTAGTACAACATCTGGTGTTTGAAAATATGAAGGAGATGTATTTCATCATCGACGGGAACGGTGTACAGATTGAACTTGTACAGCCGGAGAAACTAGCTTCTGTTCTGATCGACGGTCAAAGAATGATGATTACTGCCGAGAGACTCCCGTATAAAATATCTGCACAGATGCTGAAATCATTTTATGACTTGTTAGTGGCAAGCAATATACTTTCGGAAGCTCAGGCAGAACAAGATTATTCGGAAAGAATTAAGCAGCTTGAGAACACGCTCCCTGACCTTTTCGTGACGGAATGAATTCGGCACACCAAAAAGCAAGAAGACGCCCCGGGATTGCTTCCCGCAGCGTCTTTATTTTTGAAAATTAATACACCAGCACATCCGCACCAAGCGCAGACTTGTTCAGCACGGAATTGCCGGCCAGAAATACCTTGTGCAGATTAGGCAGCCGGCTCAGGGTCTCTATATTGGAGATGGCATTGTTCTCCAGATGAAGCTCTTCTATGGCCTGCCAATTGCTCATGAACGTAAGAGAAGCTACATTGCTATCCTGCAGGGTGAAGGAACGCAGAGCGGACAACTTTGCGAAATAAGGCAGTACCTGATCAACGTCACTGACAGAGGTGTTGTTCACGCTGAAATAGGGCCGGTCTAAGGTCAAATGCTCAAGCACGCTGTTCACAGCAGCTGCCTGCTGCCTGAAATTCAAACGGCATTCCGAGCACACCAGAGTGTTCACCTGCTTCAAACGAAACAGGGCGTCGCTCTCCTTATACAGTGACGAGTCATATATGTTTAAGGTCTGCAGGCGGGGCAAATCATCCAGAGCGTCAAGCTGGGCTATCTCGTCAATCTCCCGGAGGGACAGCTGCTCAAGCTCCGGGAATTTCCCCAATGCGGCTACATCTAACTCCGAGCTTCCGCCGCGGAGCGTCAGACTGGTTATGGCAGGCGCCTGCAGTCCTGGGAGAAAGGAGCCGGGAATATCTGCCCGCCGTACGCCCGGCAATGCCAGTGCCTCTGCGTTCTCGTAGTAACCGGACAACGTTAATTCCCGGAGAGAAGGCAAGCTGTTCACCGCCTCAACCGAGCCAAGCTGGCCCAAGGAAGCCAGGCGGAGTGTGGTAATGGAGGTCTTGCCGGCCAGACGCTCCAGACTGGAAAAGCTCAAATTCTCGATATCCAGTGTCTGCAGCGCAGGCATGTTTTGTACAAAGTCTATGGACTTTACATTGGTTAAAAAAGAAAGCTTAAGCTCCTGAAGCCCGGTTAAGGCATACAGCGGCTGCAGGTCTGTGGCTTCACTGTGATGGATGGCGAGCGATGAGAGCCCGTTCATAGACGACAGCCAACCCAGCTCATCGACAAAGGTTAGTGACAGGGATTTCAGCGGCAGCTTATTGAGCAAATGAAGATCTGTTATGGACTCATCCACATAGGTAATGGACAGCGAGCTCAGATTGGGGAATTCAAGCAGCATGGCTACTTCCTGATTGCTGCGCAACTGGGTGGTAAGCTCCGTGATTGTAGACTTGTCACCAAAGTAGCCGGAAAATCTGCTGAAGGATTCGTTAAAGGCCCCGCCATAGCTTCGTAATCCTGTCATATGAGCAAAAGTGGTATTGTCAGTCTGGGAGATTTCGTAAGTATTCGTCAGGTGAAGTGCCGTCAGCCCCTTAAAGGCTTCGAAATCCCGCTGATCAATCCGCTGGGTATTCAAGCTCTTGTCCTGGGTAATATAAGTGATCTTCTCGGCCTGCTCATCGCTGAAGGGATCGGAGAAGCTGTAAGTAAATTGCCACTGGTCGTTCTCCGAACGCTCCACGGTTAAATAGCGCAGACGTGCCAATTCCTCCTCTGTCGGCAGGGCAGTTCCTTTATCCAGGATTTCCTGCAGAAAGGAGAGCAGGACCTCGCTTTCGGGCATCGGCCGCACAGGCAGACTGGCCGCTGTTTTCAGCTGAGCAGAACCCGCGCTGTAATAGAAATAAGTCCCGATAGTGCCTGCCAGGATGAGCAGCAGTACCAGCGCCAGCCTTACGGAGACGTGGGACCTCGGCTTAGCCTTAGGAGGGATCCCGTGATAATGGTTAATGGTCTGATCCACATAATAGACATGATTTTGCTTCAATAAAAGCTCTGTCCGGCAATAGGGACACTTGAGGACTGCGCCTTCCTTGTATTCAATTCTGCCGCTGCAGTTAGGACAGTTTAACGGGATAAATGCCACGAATGCCTCCTCCTTCATCATGCAGATAATAAGATTATTCTAAGCTGTCATATGACCTCATAATCCCTTTTCAATTATATTAAACCTTTCAGAGAGGATAGAACGGCACTCCATTTGAATTTGCCATTCAGCTGCGTACCCGGGAGGAAATGTACCATAAAAAGGGTTTATGAATTACTCTGTCGAAACTATGACTAAAGTAGGGGTAAAAGGAATTTAGTAGGATGAAAATCCTCGGGATTTGAAAATACTTAGCTAATAAGAGATTGATTGTAGGAGGATACTACCATGGATGTTACACCTGACAAGCAAAATATAGATAAGGTTTTTTCCAGTACAACTTACTTTATTGATTTTTACCAACGCCAGTATAAGTGGACAGACGAACCCGTTCGTCGATTGTTGGATGATATTTTCTACAAATTTAACGTTGAATATCAACGCTATAAAGACAGTGATATCGAATTAGATAAATTAGTGGAACGGTATTCCTGGTACTATTTAAATACTTATGTAACCAATAATATTGATGGGAAAATTTATGTGGTTGACGGCCAGCAACGGCTTACAACGTTAACCCTAGTTCTGATCAAGCTGATGCATAGCGCAAATGAAGCTAATTCAGAATTAGCGGACTGGCTGGCGGGTAAGATTGCAGGCCAATCCGGTTTTAAGAAAGAGTTTTGGATGAATCATGAACAACATAAAGTATCGATGTCCGGACTCTTTACCGGGAAAAAACTGGAGGAGATCGATACTTCCTCCGGAATTACTGCTTTTAATATGGTCAATAACTATAAAGTTATATCCACAGTACTGGACAAAGAGTTGTTAGATAAGCATAAATTGGAAACTTTTATCTTCTACTTCTTGAAAAGGTTGGTCCTAATCAATTTAAACGTTGAGCAAACCGATGTTCCCATGGTATTTGAGGTTATCAATGATCGTGGAGTGAAACTCAAACCTTACGAAATCTTAAAAGGAAAACTGCTGGGTCAGATTGATAAGGACGAACTGGATCAGTTGGGATTAAATGAAATCTGGGATACGCAAGTAAATGTTATAAATCAATATAATGACGATGAAATTGACGTGTTTTTTATATCTTTCTTACGATCAAAGTTCGCCAAAACGGTTGGGGATACTCGGAAATTTGATCGTAATTATCATCGGGCAATATTTCTCCCGGAAGTGGATAAAGAATTGAAATTGCAGCATAGCCCGAAAGATGTAAAACGTTTTTTGCTAAATGAATTTAGATATTATTCAGAGTTATACTATAAAATTCTTAGTTATTATGATAAACCTCAAAATGATTATTTGAGTGTTTATTATAATGGATTAACTGAGATGGATAGCCAGTTTCAGTTAATAATGTCCGCTTGTGTAATAAACGACTCTCAGGAACAGGAAAAAATCAAATTGATATCGCGTGAAGTAGATCGTTTATTTTCGCTATTACAATTGCAGAAGAGTTATGACAGCAACGATTTTAATGAGGCGACATACTTGATATCCGCTGAGATTAGAGGACAGGACATTGCAATTATTAAATCGGTATTTGATAAATATCTTCTAAAAATGTTATCTGATGCGAGAGGTGTTCAAACAATAAAGCCGATTTCATACAGCTATTTTAAAGACACCGGTATTGAACTTAATAAACGTTTCAAAAGATACTTCTTTGCCCGGATCGAACAGTTTATTGCTGATCAAACCAAAATGAATATGAAACATTCTTTTTATGATCTTGTAGCAAATACAGGATCTGTAAACGGATTTCATATTGAGCATATACTCGCTAATAATACAGAGAATTTAACTGCATTCGGAGATGAGGTAGAGCGTTTTGAGCGAGAGAGAAATAGACTGGGTGGACTTCTGCTGCTAAAAGGAAAAGATAATATCTCCAGCAGCAATGAGCTTTATTTAAATAAGCTGAAAACGTACGCCAACACCCTATACTGGAACGAAACACTTCGTCAGGACAGCTATAAAACAAAAATTGATTTTTCAAATATGATGAAATCATTCAATCTTAAATTCACACCTATGGATCAATATGGACCTAATGAACTTGAAGAGAGACATATGCTACTGTATGACCTAATCTGTATTATTTGGGCGTAGCTAAGGGCCATTCAAACCGTAACTTACCAGGTTAAAACAGTGGAGAGAAGTGTTACTAATGTCTCAGTATGAAACGAGCTTGCATAAAAAAATTCAAAGTTATATTGAAAATAATAAAAATCAACTGGACAAAACAACTTGGGATGTTAAGGATGATTTTGGAAAATTGATTTTTAGTGGTAATGGTGAAGATTTATGCTTAAAAGGTTACCTGTCAGTTTTAAAGGGAGTATATGGAATTAATGTTGATAAATCAAATGAACAATGGTGCTTTCGTTCAGAGAAACGATTGGATTATAAATTTGATAATTTTCCTTTGAACAGAGATTATAATGATACGGTAAATAGTTATATCTTCTAAGAATAACTGAGAATTCAGAATACTTTGATATTATTGTTGATGAAATTTTAAAGGATAGGTACCCAGATATAATTCATTTAGATTTCCAAGATAAAAAGGCTTTAGAATGGGTTGTGAATTATTTGCAGAATAGTAATGTGGATTTAGATATTAAGTAAAATGCAAAAAAATTTTTTAGTGATTTAAATTTGTTTAACTGGATGAAACAAAAAGCATGATCTACTGGATAGACTAAGCTTAAATGTCTAATATAACTCTTATAATTAAACATCAAGTTCATGAGTAGAGCTAAAACATTTTTCCAATTGTTACTCATAGTCCGTGGAGATCCTTAGCGAAGTATAAGTATACTTATATTCATCAATCAGTTGCTTCAATTTGCTGTGTAATCAACCCACCATGACATGAAATATGAGGAGGAGTTAATGATGTTTACGCTTGGATATGATGCGGAGAAGAACCGGGTTCACTTTGTAGGGGATAGAATGGCTATGGAGGATGTGCCCGTCTATATCAGCGAGCTTAAGGAAGTGCTCAAACAAGTACGGCCGGGTTTCACGGGACTAACGGATCTTACGGGCTGCCGCCTGCTGACCCAAGAGGTGGTTCAGGAATTGAGTCCGACTAACGAGCTTGCGATTGAAGCCGGATTCTCGACCACGAAGAAATGGGCTTATGTTACCGACTCTCCGGTCTTCAAAATGCAGATGAGACGAATGTTTGGTGACTTTGTTGCCTACTTTGAATCTTACGCTGAGGCTGACGAGTATCTGAGTAACTGACAGTTTATCTGCCGGAAATCAGCCTATATACATATAATAAAACCGCCGGATAACTCCTGGCGGTTTTGTATTTGGTTCATCGTGTTAAAGGTATGATAATCTTACTAAGGATATTCAGCGCAATAATAGCCGCCACTACAATAATAATCATTGCGATATTTGTAAAAGTCTCACCGGAACCTTTGCAGCGGGGGCATAGCTTGGTGTGATTGGCGTCGCAGCTCTTGCAGTCATAGCGGCCGTGTCCATTACACTTACTACATTTAATATTCTCCTTAACACTTTGTTCAAGGATAATTGGCTTCTTCCCATGACCATTGCAAGACACACATTTGATTGCGCCTCTAGCTTGACAGGCTGTGCAAGGAGAACGTTTTCCATCTATGTCAAGATACCCCTTATTGTGACACTGTCCACACCTGAATTCTTTCTGGCCATTACATTTATCGCACAATTCATACTGTTTCACATTTACTGTCTCTTCTACACTTATAATTCCATTGTTACAATACGGGCAAGTCTGCCTTCCTGTATCGTTACAAGACAGGCAGATGAAAGCCTGATTTCGGTATCCTTTACAATCCCTACAGTAAACACTTCCATTCCCGCCACAATTACTGCATTTCCTTTCAACAAAACGTTCCTCAGGTTTAACATGTTCAACAGTATGCATTACTTCTTGGGTACCCACTGATCCAGTTCCGTTACATTGCTCACATGAGAGCACTTTTCTCGTTTCGGCTTCACAGTTACACTCCACACGTCTCTCTCCGGAACAGGCCGGGCATGTTTTTTTGAATTTAAATAAAATACGAATCCCCCCATTGCTGCTGATGACTTTCGTACCAAACCTGCATGCTCAATTATAGGAATTCAACATCTTTTAGTGCCACGGACTATAAGTCACATCGACAAAAACCTACAACTTTCGCACTAATTATCCGATATTTAGCATAGAAGATATGGTAAGGTATGGGGGATAAATTATGGATATACTCGCCGAGTTCGGAAGTAGGGTTAAGGAACTGCGTGCCCGCAGCGGAATTTCGCAAGAGCTGCTGGCACATCGCTCCGAACTGGATCGTACATATATAAGCGGAGTGGAGCGCGGTATGCGTAATATTAGCTTGGTTAATATTGAGAAGATTGCGGGCGCGCTGAGTGTCCCGATGAATTACTTGTTCTCCAATGAGCGGTTTACAAGCAATCCTGTATTTCTGAAGAAAGAAGCCGAAGTCCCGATATCCGAAAGATTTAAGTATCATTTGGACTGGGACCACAAGCTGCTTACTATTCAAATTCAAGGATTAGTAACCGGGGCAAACGTAGATTACATATCGAAAATATGGAGAGGCATTGTCTCTAATTTCGCAGAGGGTGAGCTAAGTGTGTTCGTTGATCATAGAGATATGAAAGCAGGGGACGGGGTGCCTGTTGTGTTTTTCCCTGAAGTCATTGAGAAAGCAGTTGTGCTACAGCAGAATGTGATCGCAGGCAGCAAAAAGGCTATTGTATTATGCAATTCAGAATTCATGGTACATCAGCTGAACTATATGACATCCATAAGCGGGGTACGGGATAAAACAACTCCCTTGTACGATACGGATAAACAAATGTTAGGCCAAGCTTACGAACTGTTAGAGGTTCACGGGAATGAATTAATTAAACTTTGATCCGCTGAAATCCTTACTCCCAATGCGGCACGCCGCTGTAGAGGTAGGGCTCATTGTTCACATAGGCAGCAACTTCCCTGCCGGCTAATTTGCGGATATGGCCCGGCAGCCATTCCTGCGAGTCAGGCAGACCCATCCAGAAATTCATAGTATCCAGCTGTGCGGCAATGAAGAAGCCCTCCAACAGCTCAACATAGTTATCCGGCAACGGATGAACCATGGAATAAGACTTAAGCAGCTGTTCTCTGAATGCAGGGTGGATGAAGGAAAATGCGGAGCCCAGATCAAACAGATAATAGCCGAACCCGCAAGCTCCGAAATCAATCGGCCGCACTTCTGCTCCATGAAACACTAAGTTATTCGGAATCAGATCGGCATGAATCATACCCCAATTGCCCGGTGTCCGTTCAATGGAATTCATCATAGCAATGATCCGCCTGCCTGCAGTCTGAAGCAGCTCCGTATCTGCTGCATCGAGCAGCCCGGCAGTAGTCCGCGCTTTAAGCTTCTCAAGGGACTCTAAGATACGGGAGCCATCAAAGGCAGGGCGCTCAAATGAATCAGGAGCTTGCCACTTCGAGGCTTGTCTGTGTAATTTGCCGATTAATTCACCCAGTAACCCGGCTTCCTCTGCCGTAGGAATAAAAGGCTTCTGCTCCCCTTCCACCCATTGCAGCAAAGTGCAGCTTGTGCTGTCCACGACTGTAACGAATTCTCCGCAGGTATTCTTGTAAGGTGAAGGAAGGGTTAAGTCCGTATCCAAGGCTAAGGCGTGCAGCCAGACCATTTCAGAACGGATTACCTCCGGCTTGCTCCAATAGCTTTCAAGCGCGCCGCCCTTGGAGATATGCAACCGGAGACTATAACTGTTGTTATCGTGGTCAGTGACTTTATAGATCGTATTTCCGCTCTGGGCTATGAAATCTATGGATTTGCAGGTGATGGAGTAGTTGCTTAATGCTTCCTTTGCAATCCTTAAATAATAGTCATTCAATTATCAATCTCTCCCCGCTGCGATTGTATAAATTCACATTAGCATATCCGTTTTATTGATCATACGTAGTAGTTGATTTTATTTGTTTTTAACTGCTCCTACCGGCAGGTGCATAGATTGAAATTCACTCTTGCCATGTTATAATAAAACATGCGATAGACCGTTTCCTTTGGACAGGGCGGTCTATTTCTTTTTAAATATTCCAGGCAGCAGGACATTTCCAGGATAATCAATTGTCCTGATAGGCATAGAGAGGTATTTAACATGACTAATAATTTCTGGCGTGAATTACCGCGCCCCTTTTTCATACTGGCACCGATGGAAGACGTGACGGATGTGGTGTTTCGTCATGTTGTGAGCAGAGCAGGCCGACCGGATGTGTTCTTTACGGAGTTTGCAAATTCAGAGAGCTATTGCCACCCGGAGGGGCATCATGCGGTGCGCGGCCGTCTGACATTCACCGAGGATGAACAGCCGATGGTCGCCCATATCTGGGGAGACAAGCCGGAATACTTCCGGCAGATGAGCATCGGGATGGCCGAGGAAGGCTTCCGGGGCATTGATATTAATATGGGCTGTCCTGTAGCGAATGTAGCGGAGAACGGGAAGGGCAGCGGCCTGATCTGCCGCCCGGAGCTTGCAGCGGAGATCATTCAGGCGGCCAAGGCCGGGGGACTGCCGGTCAGTGTCAAGACAAGACTCGGATTCACGGACCTGGACGAATGGCGCGGCTGGTTAACCCATATCCTGCAGCAGGATATTGTGAACCTGTCCATCCATCTGCGTACCCGGGAGGAAATGAGCAAGGTAGATGCCCACTGGGAGCTGATTCCCGAGATTAAGCAGCTGCGCGATGAGATCGCTCCGCATACCCTGTTGACCATTAACGGGGATATCCCGGACCGCGAGAGCGGCCTGAAGCTCGCTGAAGAATATGGTGTGGACGGGATCATGATCGGGCGGGGGATTTTTCAGAATCCGTTTGCGTTTGAGCAGGAGCCGAAGGAGCACAGCAGTGCGGAGCTGCTGGATCTGCTGCGGCTGCACCTGGATCTCTATGATGAATACTCAAGTCAGAAGCCACGTTCCTTCAGCCCGCTGCAGCGCTTCTTCAAAATCTATGTCCGCGGCTTCCGCGGGGCCAGTGAATTAAGAAACAGCTTAATGAACACCAGATCCACAAGCGAAGTGCGTGCGCTGCTCGATGATTTCAGAGACAAGGAGCAGGACGGAACGGATGAACGCGGGGAGTAAGCTGACGAGTTAAACATAGATCAGAAGCGATAAAATAGAGGATCGGCCGAATGGAGAGGGGAGAGCCCCGGAGCCAATAAGCCTGTCCTCTGTTTTGGTATAAGGATGTATATGTTTGTGTGTCACAAGTGATGATATTACAAATTAAAAATCCACAGGTATTTGTTCAAATTGAGGAACAGCCGGCAGCTCATTAGATACGGGTCTGAAGAATACCTCCAGATTCAGCTTGCCTGGCTCAAAAATAATGATTTGCTGGGTCCCGACGGTGTACAGATCACCATCCGTCTGCTCCCGCGGTCCTTCCCCGGTGTAGTAGGCAGCAATCGATTTCAGCTCATCCAGCGAAACCTGATCTCCTTTGGACTTAAGCTCATGTTTCATACTCTCATATCTTGCGATGTTATTTAAGTAATAGGAGTGATTGTTGAGATTACCTTTTAACATAAATGAGTTTACAGATCCTATGGAGTCAGGGATATCCCAGGTGATTTTCCCGTTTAATTTGGATTGCTCTGTCCGGAGGTCACGAAGGCTATTTGCTTTTCCTGCTACATTATTTTCCAGGACTTTGCTGACAGAGGGATCACTCAGAAAAATTAAATGGCTAAAAGTGTACGCCCGATCAGGCGACTTCAGAAAATCAGCAACCTCATCGATCGTCTGATAATGTTCAAGCGCATACCGCAAATCCATAGGGTAAGAATATTTCGATGAGGAAGAATAGGTAAGCCCCGTTCCTGCATCCAGAATCGATCCGAATACCCCGTCATCATTAAATCCTGAAATCGTCCCCATATATCCCAAATAACCAATAGTCACCATGGATTGTGCAGAATTCTTGTACGTAACTACAGCATGCAGACGGGCCAGCTGGTTCTGTGTTCCGCTATACCATTCCAGAATTCTCGCGGTCATGGTTTCTTGTGTCTCCGATCTTTGACCATATACGCTTAGTGCTGAGCATTGAGTGCTTCTTGCCACATCCGGGAACAGGTTGATTAGAAAAAGCTCATCGGCAGAAAGCTTCCCGTCTCCTCTGCTAGTCTGGGTCAATCCTGATAAACTTGCGGCAATGCCTTCAATTTCATCGACATAATCCTGATTCAGCTGAGGCTTGATATCATTTACTCTTGCTATCAGGTAGTCAAGTTCTTGGCTGCTCTTGGCCGTATCAGCTATATAGGAATCGAAAAGGGCTTCATAATCAGGCATAGCCTGCAGAATCGCCGCACCATAAGCCTTGCCCATATCAAAATGGGATGTACCCGCAGTAAAATCAAGGACCACCTCAAAGTGGCTGCCCTTATGGACTATAGAAACAGGTTCTTTGGATAAATCAGCTTCCTTGCCAGCAGTACAACCAGCTAAATGTACAATCAGAATAATGAATGCGCTTAACTTTGCAAATAGTTTCATATTCATCTCCATTCCGCCGCCCAGAGGCGAACCATATGGGGAGGTATGCTTCTCCCGGGATTAAGATATACTTGTGCAGGTGTCTAAATCATAACACGTACTATGATGGTTTAATGTGCGGTATTTCTACGGGCTGCGGCGGGGGACGTTGTAGCGGTTATACCAAACAACAACAGGCTCAAGCGTGAGTTCGCTTGAACCTGTATAATGTGAGCGGTCAGCCCTCATCCCTATGTCCGCTTGCCGGCAGCCAGCATATATCCGGCCCCCCGGATCGTAATGATCCGCTCGGGATTGACGGGATCAGCCTCGATTTTTTTGCGCAGATTACTGATGTGTACAGCGACTGTTCTTGTATCCTCCAGGCTGTCCATTCCCCAGACGAGATGAAACAGGGTATCGACAGTGACGACACGATTCACGTTTTGGGCCATATAAGACAGCAGGCTGAACTCTTTTTTCGATAAAAAAATGGTTTTACTGCCCATGTTGACGGACTGTGCGTAGAAATCCAGCGTCAACCCCGGCAACTCCAGCAGTTGTTCCCTTCTGCCCGTCGACACTCTGCGGAGGTGAGCTTTGATCTTGGCCATGAGCACTCCCGGACTGAACGGCTTGGTCACATAATCGTCGCCGCCGTAAGTTAATGCGCTGATCTTCACCTCGTCTTCTTCATGACTGCTAAGGAACACGATCGGCGCATCCGTGTAGCTGCGTGCGGTCCTGCACCAGTCAATGCCGTTCTCGTTAGCCAGCAGTACGTCCAGCACAATCAAATCCGGATTAAACGATGCCAGCAGCTTCATGGCTTCTGTCCCGTTGTGGCTATACGCGGCTACAAAGCCCTCACGTTCGCAATACGCCTGAACAATCTCACAGATATGGGGATCGTCATCGACGATCATAATTTTGTACGTATCCATTACGTTGTTACCTCCCTGCTTCCCGAATACAAAGGCAGCGATACGTAGAATATCGACCCTGTCTTACCGTCACTCTCCGCCCGGACGCTCCCGCCGTGCGCCTGTACAATTTCCCGGCAAATCGCCAGCCCAAGCCCGCTGCCCTCTACTACCTTGTCCAGCCCCGAACGGTCATATCTGTAGTTACGGTCAAAGATCTGCTCGAGCTGCTCCGGGGGAATGCCCATGCCGGAGTCTTGCACGCTAATTACCGCACAGCGGGTATTATTCACCTCGTCAGTGGTTAAGGCAAGACGCACCACTCCGCCGCTAGCGGTGAATTTCATCGCATTTGATACCAGATTAAACAGCGCCTGCTCGAATCTTTGCTTATCCATCTCGGCAACGAGCAGGCCCGGTCCCTGATCCTCCATATATCCGGTATCCAGTAAGAAGTACAGCCTCGCGTCACGCACCACCAGCTCATATTGTTCATAGAAACCGCGCAGGAAGTGAATCACAGAGACCGGTTCCATCCGGTAAGCTACCTGCCCTGTTTCTAGATGCGACAAGAAGCTCAGCTCCCCGATCATCCGGTTAATCCTTACCGTGTTATCCCGGATATACTTCAGGTACTGTTCATTGCGTTCCGGCTTAACCATGTCCATCACAGCCTCGACATAACCAAGCATGCTGGACAGCGGCATGCGCAGATCATGTGTAATGTAGGCAAGCAGCTTCTTTCTCCCTTGCTCAGAGTGAAGTAACCGCTCATACGATGTACGGAGATCCTCGTGAGCTGCGGATAAGGCATGTGTACGCACCATTACGATCTGCTCCAGATTGGAATTGATTTCAAGCAGCTTGTGATTGGCCTCCTGCAGCTCACGTGCAATCCGCTCTTCGTTCGTTGCCGTCCGCGTATATCTGGAAGACAGCAGAATCAGCTGAGCAATCGTAAAGATCAGCAGCCCGAGCGGAGAGGTGTTCCCGATTCGGGACCATTCGTTGAAGTACAGGAAATCGTTAATTACCGTAACCAAAGCAACCACTGACACGAGCAGGAAGATCAGCGCTCCCTCCATACGCCGCACCGCCGCCTTGGCCAGTCCAAGCATCAGATACACCATGTGCAGAACAACGATCATACCGATGGGCAGCAGCAATTGTGAATAGATGAGTGCAGGGGTCACCACAACAATAAGGCAGAGGCCGCTAGTTACGATCCGGGTGCCGAGGCGGAACCACCGCGATAGAACATCCGGGAAAATGCAGTCAAAGTACATGCTGATAATATAACCGCTGAGACAAAGAATCAGATACTCGATCTTGAACTGCAGGCCCCAAGGAAAATGAGGCAGCAGCTGAGTAAACATAAGCTCGCCGACCAGCAGGGACCGGATACCGAACATCAAGGTGAACAGGCCAAAGTAAAGCGGAGCTCTGTCCTTACGCCGGAGTACATAGAGCAGCAGATGATACATGCCGATGACCAGCAGACTTGCGGTGATGAACATCTCTCCGGCAACCTTCAGATTGGTCTTGGCTGCTAATACGCTACTGTCACCCAGCTCTATATCTGTGGTGATGCCGCCCCGCTTATGATGGAAATTCGCAACCTGCATAACCAGCTCTACCGTATCACTCTTAGGCTGAAAGAACACCAGCTTCGTTGCCAGATGCGGTGTCGTACCATGCTTGTCTTCACCGACCACACCGGTCTCTGCCAGCAGCTCTCCATTCACCCATAATTTATACGCATGAAAAATGGTAGGCAGCCGCAAAGCAAGCCGCCCGTTCCTGTCCTGCCCGCTAAGCTCTATGACCAGACGGAAGGTTGCAAAGCCTTGTCCGCTCAGCTCTTGACCATCCAGCGGGTAGTCCAGCCAGGATCCGGGAATGTAAATATACCGCTCTGCCATTTCACCTCCGGCCATCCGGCTCCGGATATCCTCTGGTGACAGCAGCTTGTGCCAGTAGAACTCCCATTCGCCCTGTAATTTTTGCGGTCTCTTACTGAGCGAGGCCTGCGTTAAATCCAGAAAGCCTTCTTCGCTTTGAAGCTTGGGGGCGCCTGGCGGTGCAGACATGAGCATATAGCTTACGGCCAAACCGATAACTACGGCAATAGCTATATGAAGCAATATTTTACGAGAACCGAACCTTTGAATGCCCCTCATGAAGTCGACCCCATTCTACAAGATGCGCTATAAATAGTCTGATTATCTTAATGATAGCATCATTACAGGAAGCTGTGTTAAGGGTCGAATTTAAAGATTTCTTTAAGTTTCGTTAACGTGCTAAATTCCTATGATAGTGTCCAGGGCAAGTAATTCTTGCGCTATAATGAAATGAGACAGGCTAATCTAAAGCTATATAAAGCATGAACCGCAAAGGAGCTCAAAAACCGATGATACGTGTCATGTTGATTGACGATGAAGAAGATGCGCTGGATCTGCTTGAAATATTGCTTGTACAGACCGGAAATGTGGAGGTTGCCGGGAGATACAGGAATCCCCTTCAGGCACTTGAAGACTTAGGCCGGATAACAGTGGACGCGGTATTTCTGGATATCCAAATGCCGGGAATCAAGGGTACAGAAGCTGCCCGCCGAATCCGGAGCCTGTCCCCTGATCTGCCAATCGTCTTCACGACTGCCTATGCGGAATATGCACTGGAAGCATTCGATATTGATTCAACGGATTACCTGCTGAAGCCGTTTACGGCGGGCCGGTTACAAAGAGCGGTGGAACGGATAGCCAAGAGAGTATATATAGAGGCCAGGCTGCCAGAGCCAGACACGTCTCCTGCTCCGTCAGTTCATGCTCTCGGAGGATTCCACATCCTCTCCCTGCTCGAAACGGGCAAGGAAGTGGTGTGGAGAACGAAAAAAGAGCGGGAGCTGTGCGCATTTCTGATTCATTATGAAGGAAAGCGCGTAAATGCTGCTGTGATTATTGAGGCTTTGTGGCCCGGGTACGATCTCGATAAAGCCAAGGCGTACCTGTACACCTGTCTATCCTATCTCCGGAGAAGCCTGGCGGAGCATGGCATCCCCATCCGGATCAGTAAAGGAAACATGGGGTTTGCTGCCGAACTGGATGAAATCACGCCGGATGTTACCCCATTCGAGAGCTTGTTGAACAAAATAGTAACAGAAGAGCACATGAATGAGCTGAGCTACGATCAGATGAACGCGATGTACACGGGGGATTATATGGAAGGTTGCGATTTCGGCTGGGCGGTCGCCAGACAGCTGGAGATCAAATCGCTATATGTACGTGCACTCCGCAAATGGAACAGGTATTACAGGAGCCAAGGGAAGCATGCGCTTGCGGTGGATAGTCTACAGCGGCTGCTCTTACTTGCTCCCGACTCCGAGATCGACGGCCGTGCGCTGATCGGACTCCACCTCGAGCTCGGCAACCGCAGTGAGGCCTACCGTGTAAGTGCACAGCTGGAGCACGCCGTGCGCATTCAGCTTGGGACAGAGCTGGAGGAGGAGACGCTGGTGCTGGTCCGGAAAACGATGGAAGGAGCGGAGCGCACAGCCCGATGAAACGCCAAATCATTGCGGTCCTTATCACGATAACTATGTTGCTAGCGACCTACGGGCTGCTGTTAACCTACTTCACAGTCCATAAGAAACCGATGCCGGTCGCGGTAAATGGAGTCATGGACCTCAGCAAGTGGGCATTCCGGGAGGACGGTGTCGTCCGGCTGGACGGGCAATGGGAGTTCTATCCCCATCGCCTGCTCTTCAGCCGTCCCCCTGCACCGGTGAAATCCGGAGTGGAGGCTCCTTCGTTCATTCAGGTGCCCGGATCATGGTCCGGGCAGATGGATACGCTGGGAGTGGCAACCTACAGGCTTAGGCTCCTGATTGATGATGATAGCGCCGTATACGGGCTCAAGACGGCGGCCATTCTCGTCTCCAACCGGCTTATCGTCAACGGTGTGGCCGTAGGTTCCAGCGGCTACCCTGACCTGAAGGAGAATTACCGGGCCCTTAACAAGCCGTATGTCAGCTACTTTACCTTAAAGCCGGGCTGGAATGAAATTCTCGTCGAAGTCGCGAACCATGAATTCCGGGTGACAAGCGGGATCGGCGAATCGCTCCAATTCGGTAAGGCTGAGCAGATCTCAAGAATCCGCGACCTCGCGACGGCGCATGACTGGGTTGCGTTAACTGCCTTTCTGATTATGGGACTGTACTTTATCGGCTTATTCTCCCAGCGCAGAAATGACCGTTCCCTTGTTGTATTCGGACTCGTCTGCGTATTTATTGCGGCATTTACAAGTGTCAGCGGTGAACGGGTGCTCTTCGATGTCATCGGTCCGTTTCCGTTCTGGCTGTATTTCCGTATTCAGATGGTGCTGACGGTCGGGGTGGGCATGGGATTCTTACTGTATGTGTTTACCGCGTTCCGTCCCTATAGCCACAGAGGGATCATGCACGGAGGCCTGATTGCCGGGGCTTCATTGCTCCTGCTGCAAATGGGCTTCGCTACGCAGATTACGACGGGACTGTTTCGCCTGGTGACATCGCTATACGTCACGTTAGCTTTGTTGTACGCCACCTATGTATTTGTCTACGCGGTTCTGCATAAGGTAGCCGGCAGCTGGTATCTGGCTGTGGCCGCTATGGCCTTGAACGCGCTGGTGCTGAACCAGAACCTTAACGTCTACTTCGGCGTCCCTATCTATTCACTGCCGCCTGTCGAGCCGTTTCTCGTACTGCTCATGCTTGCTCTGCTGATGTCGCTCCGCTTCTCGAAGGCATTCCAGAGAATAGAGGAGCTTTCGGGGCAGCTGATGGAGGCTGATAAGCACAAGGACGATTTCCTGGCGCGTACCTCGCATGAGTTCAAGACGCCGCTGCACGGCGTGATGAACATATCCCGGTCGATGCTTGACGATACGGCGAATCCGCCCGGGGCCGGGCAGCGGGAGAAGCTTCAACTGGTGATTGATATTACGAGGAAGCTATCCCAGCTTGTCTATGACATTCTGGACTTATCCAAGCTGAAACAGGGCGAGTTCAGAATCATGCCCGCGCCGGTCGATGTCCGTTCAGTCGTGGAGATGCAGGTCCGTTTCTACGCGTATCTTGGTATAGAGAAGGAGATTCAACTCATCAATCAGGTACCGGAAGGCTTGCCTCCCGCGTACGCCGATGAGAACCGGCTGAGCCAGGTCATCAGCAATTTGCTGGACAATGCGGTCAAGCACACGGAGCACGGAACGGTTATTGTCACCGGGAAGGAGCACGAAGGCTCGCTGCAGTTCGAAGTCCGGGATACGGGGACAGGTATCCATCCGGAGGATATACCGTATATCTTCGAGCCGTTCAAATCCATGGAGGCCGCGCGGAAGCGCGGTTTTGGACTGGGGCTGCCCATTGCGAAGCAGCTGATTGAGCTGCAGGGAGGCGGGCTCACCGTAAATTCAGTGCCCGGGGAAGGCACAGCCTTCACTTTTACACTGCCGGTAGCTGAACATAATCGAGAAGACCTAGACAATACGGTCTATCCGTCTATAGCCTATACTCTGCCCCCGGAGAAGGAATATTCCTTCCCGACGCCTTATGTTATGAATCCGGGCGGTAACCGCACGGTCCTGATCGTCGATGATCAATATGTGAATCTGAAGGTCCTGCTGGATGCACTGGAGTCTCTTGATTACCGCGTCATCGCGGTTAACGACGGATATGAGGCGCTCCGCCAGATTGATCAGCCGGGGAGAATTGATCTGGTCATCCTGGATCTGATGATGCCGGGGATGTCCGGATACGAGGTATGCCAGGAACTCCGCAAGCGCTATTCGCTGCTGGAGCTGCCTGTGCTGATGGTGACGGCTGCCCTTCAGCCGCAGGATAAGGTGGCGGCATTCCAGGCGGGGGCCAACGATTATTTGCCCAAGCCGTTCGATCTTGAAGAACTGAAGGCCCGGATTGGAAGCCTGCTCGCCATGAAGGAATCGCTCGGACGCGCAGTACATATGGAGGTGGCGTTTCTGCAATCACAGATCAAGCCGCATTTTCTATATAATGTCCTCAATAGTATCGTTGCTTCCAGTTATACAGATATAGAGCGTGCCCGGAGCCTGATTGCCGGATTGGCTGATTATTTGCGGGGGAGCTTCCGGTTCAGCAATACGGATGAACGTATCGAATTCGCTGAGGAATTCAAGCTGATCCGGACGTATGTGGAGATTGAGCAAGCGAGGTTCAGGGATCGCATCGGCTTTGAACATGAGATCCCCGATGCGGCTTATCATCTGCAGATGCCGCCGCTCTTGCTGCAGCCGCTCATCGAGAACGCGATCCGCCACGGCATCGGAGACCGGATTGAAGGCGGCACCGTGAAATTGACAGCAGAGCGGTCGGACGGATATTGGTTATTCGTTGTAACCGATGACGGCGTCGGAATTCCCCCAGAGCGGATGAAGGGGCTGCTCGGGCAAGACGAGCCTGGCGGCCGGCAAGGCGTAGGCCTGCGGAATATCGATAAGCGGCTGAGGTTCGAATATGGAACCTTACTGGAGCTTACGAGCGAGCTAGGGCGGGGAACGAGCGTTGCCTTCCGGATTCCTGACGTACAGCCGTGAAGGAAAGTATGGAATGAACAATGGGCCTCATCGTTTTTTTGCGATGGGGCTTTTTGGGTTAGATTGAGCCAGATTTGGCGGTTGAAATATGTCGAAGGGTATCAGTGTTTAAGGTTTTTTTAAGGTGCTGTCAGTTATGCTGGGCACAATGCTTGAATGCGGCAACAGAACGATACGACGAAGGGACAGATGCGTGATGGCTTCAATGACAACAACAAGCAAGAAATACAATTATCTGCGAAGAATGGCCAATGTATGGTTAGCCATTATTCTCTTTATACCCTCTTTGATGATCGGCGGCACCGTTTCGGCTGCGTCCGGCTGGTCGATTATTGACGGGAGCGGACCCGGCGGGATTAATGTGAATTCCGCAATGTCTGCCGAGAAGCCTGCCGTTGCGGAATGGAATGGTGAAATCTATGCGGCCTGGCGGGAAAGAATTCAGACAACCCCTGCAATTTACCAGATCAGAGTCAAGAAATTTAACGGCTCGGGCTGGGTTAGTGTTGACGGGAACCATCCCGTAACCGGCTTAAATGCCGACACGACCAAAGATACCGAATCTCCGGCTCTAGCCGTATACAACAATGCATTGTATTTGAGCTGGACGGAGAAGAAGACTTCTTCCATCGGGCAGATCCGGGTTAAGAAGTATGACGGTACAAGCTGGACAAGTGCTGAAGGCGGCAGCTTGACCGGGCTTAATGTGGATGCATCCAAAAATGCGTATGGAAATACCATGATGGTATACAAAGGTGAACTGTATGTGGCCTGGTCAGAAGCGGCGCAAATCCGCGTCAAAAAGTATAACGGTACCACATGGACAAGCGCGGACGGCGGGGGTGCAGCCGGACTGAACATAAGTCCCGCCAGTGGCGCGGCGTCTCCTGTAATGGCCGTATCGGGTGATGAGTTATTTGTAATGTGGTCCGAAGCTATATCCGGTTCCACCTATCAATTACGGGTCAAAAAGTACGACGGAGCGACCTGGACCGTGGCTGACGGCGAAGCTGGTTTAAATCAATCGAATTCGAATCACGCGAACAACCCGTCCGCAACCGTCATCAACGATGTATTATACGTAGCATGGGCGGAGCCTACAGGCGGCCGTTACAGTACGGATGATCAGGTCCGGGTCAAAAAATTCGAAGGCGGCGTCTGGTCCAGTATGGATGGCGGCGGTCAATACGGTATAAACGTGAACGGGGGCGCCCGCACCTTTACAGTAAAGCTCGCAGCATTGAATGACGAATTGTATGCCGTCTGGTCTGAGAATTCCGGAGAGTGGGCAAGCGGTGTTCCTGTTTTCAAAATCCGCGTGAAAAAATACGACGGTACAGCATGGGTATCTGCCGAAAGCGGAAGAATTGGCCTCAATGTGTACAATACGCAAACCGCTACAAGCCCTTCAGTTACGGCAATGAACGGAGCACTGTATGCGGTGTGGGATGAGAGTGACCGAACGACGGTGAAAATACGGGCCGCCCGGTTCACCCTTCCACCTGCACCAAGCGTTAATAGTGTTACTGTAAGTCCGGTTACAGCGAGTATCCAGCAAGGCGGGAGCAGACAGCTGACAGCTGTGGTTGATGCCGTTGGGGAAGCACCGTCTACCGTAACCTGGAGCAGCAGCGATACCAGCGGCAAGGTAGCCGTGAGTGCTGCGGGACAAGTCACTGCCGCTGCGGATGCCACGCCGGGCGAATATACGATTACGGCAGCCTCCACGCATGATAACAGCAAGACAGGTACAGCCAAGATTACGGTAACATATAAGCCGGCTGTCACCAGTGTCAGTGTGAACCCGGTCACCGCCAGCCTGAAGCAGGGAGAGAGCACTCAGCTGACGGCAACCGTGGCAGCAGTAGGCGGAGCATCAACTGCGGTAACCTGGAGCAGCAGCAATGCCGGTAAGGTGGCAGTAAGCGCGGCGGGAAAAGTTACGGTGGCAGCGGATGCTGCGCCAGGCGTTTACACAATCACAGCAGCTTCGGCTTATGATAACAGCAAGAGCGCGGCAGCAGTCATCACGGTGAGCTATGCGCCAGCCATTAACAGTGTTAGCGTAAGCCCGGCTGCTGCAAGCCTTATGCAAGGAGAAAGCAGGCAGCTTACGGGAACGGTAGAAGCAGTAGGCGGAGCAGCGACAACGTTGACTTGGGCCAGCAGTGATACCGGCAATAAGGTCGCAGTAAGCAGTACGGGGAACGTGACTGTAGCGCCTGATGCCGTTCCGGGGGACTACACGATCACGGCAGCCTCGGCGGCAGACACTACGAAGACGGGAACGTCAGTTATCACAGTGACGTATGCGCCAGCCGTTTACGGCGTTACGGTCAGCCCGGTCAGCGCCGGCATTATGCAGGGAGCGGGCCGGCAGCTCCAGGCCAGTGTGGATGTCGTAGGAGGAGCCCCGACGGACGTGATCTGGAGCAGCAGCGACACCAGCGGTAAAGTAACCGTAAGCAGTACGGGGGACGTAACTGTTGCCCCGGATGCGGTGCCGGGGGATTACACGATTACGGCGACCTCGTCAGCGGATAGCGGCAAGGCGGGGACGGCTACGGTTACGGTTACGTATGCACCGGCGATTCACGGCATCAGCGTGAATCCTGAGAGCGCCAGTGTCAAGCAGGGAGAGAGCAGGCAGCTCACAGCAACAGTAGATGCGGTGGGCGGAGCTCTGACAACGGTGCTCTGGAGCAGCAGTGATACCAGCAACAAGGTGTCGGTAGATGTTACTGGCAAGGTTAGCGTGGCTTCTGACGCAGTGCCGGGGGACTACACCATTACGGTTGCTTCGACAGCCGATCCCAGCCGGACCGCTACGGCTGCGATTAAGGTGACTTATGCACCTGCCGTGCTCAGCATTACTGTAAGCCCGGTCAGTGCAAGTGTGATGCAGGGAGAGAGCAGACAGCTTGCTGCAACGGTGGTTACGGTAGGCGGGGCGGCAGAAACGGTGACATGGAGCAGCAGTGATGCAACGAATAAGGTAACGGTTAGCGCTACGGGTTATGTTACGGTGGCTGCGGATGCCGTGCCGGGGGATTACACCATTACAGCTATATCCACAGCGGATAGCAGTAAAAAGGGTAACGCCACAATCACGGTTACGGCCGCGCCAACGTATACGATTGCTCCCATCAAGGATCGGACATTATGGTCATTGCAGCTGGGGTACGGCTCCGGTACACAAGAAACGATCACCATTCCTGTTCAGCATACAGGCACCGGGGATCTGGCTGATCTGTCGGCAGCCCTCGGCGGGAACGACGCGGATGCCTTTGTTATTCTCACGCAGCCGGCTTCCGGACTGGGTGCCGGAGATGAAACAAGCTTCACCTTGCGTGCCAAGGACGGGTTGCCGGCAGGAACCTATACAGCTGAGGTTACTATAACGGCAGAGCATATGCTGCCTGTCACTTTCAAGGTGACACAAGCGGTGAACCTGCCGGATGCGCCGGCCAATCCCCGCAATCTTACGGCTGAAGGCGGAGACCGCGAGGTCACCTTGAACTGGGAGACGGAACCGGAGGTTAAGCAGTACCGGATTTATATGGCAACAGATGCTGATCCGGACCATAGAGTGGAAGTGGCAGCAGATGCCTCTTCACCCTTTACGCTTCCCGGTCTGGTTAATGGCACAACCTATTACTTTGTTGTAAAAGCTGAGAATCCAGGGGGCCTAAGCGGAGCGTCTAATCTGGTTAGTGCTACCCCTTCTACAGTACCGGGAGCGCCAGCGGATGTGACAGCTGCTCCGGGTGACGGACAAGCCGTTGTGAGCTTCACGGCGCCCGCCGATAACGGGGGAAGTCCGGTTACCGGCTATGAGGTGACCGTATTGCCGGGCGGTAAGAAAGTCACCGGAAGCGCCAGCCCGGTCACGATTACGGGATTAAGTAATGGAACAAGCTATACGTTCACGGTGAAAGCAATCAATGGAACGGGCCCAAGTGCCGAATCGGCTGAGTCGGGTGCAGTTGTACCTGCAGCCTCAACACCGCCAACCACGCCAGCGACGCCAGTTCCATCAGACACACCAGCAACGCCGTCTCCAACGACGGGACCAGCGACACCGGCGCCAACGATGGCACTGCCCACGCCGGCTCCGACGAGTGCGCCAGTGGCATCAGGCCCGCCTGCCACACCAGATCCATCCGGTGTAGATGTCCTGGTGAACGGGAAGGCAGAGAATGCCGGGCAAGCGGCGGTATCCCGGCGTGACGGGCAAACCGCGTTGACGATTGTGATTGATCAGCAGAAGCTGAATGACAGATTGAAGGCGGAAGGGCAGCATGCTGTTGTCACGATTCCCATTAATCAGACGTACGATGTCTTCGTTGGCGAGCTTACCGGCGCAATGATCCGGCTGATGGAGGATTATCAGGCTGTTCTGGAATTCAGAACCGGGCAGGCTTCATACACCGTTCCTGCGGGACTGATCCATATCGGGGAGATTGCAGCCCAAGTTGGAGCAACCGCCGCGCTGCAGGATATTAAGGTGCAGATTGAAATTGCAGCCCCGGTATCTGCTGAACTGGATATCGTGGAGCGTGCAGCAGCAGGGGACGGGCTAACCCTGGTTGCCCAGCCGCTGAATTTTACCGTTAATGCCGTCTATGGAGACAAGATATCAGAGATCAGAAACTTCGATGCCTATGTCGAACGGACAATAGCCATTCCGGACGGCGTAGATCCGAATAAAATCACAACCGGCGTTGTCGTTGAGCCGGACGGATCAGTCCGCCACGTGCCGACCAAGGTCCGGCAGAATAATGGCAGATACGAGGCACAAATCAACAGCTTGACCAATAGCACATATGCTGTGGTATGGCATCCGCTGCAATTCGCAGATGTTGCGGATCATTGGGGCAAGGATGCCGTTAATGATATGGGCTCCCGGATGGTGGTTGAAGGAATTGGGGGCGGCAACTTCAACCCGAACCAGGCTGTTACCCGCGCCGAGTTCGCGGCAATTGTAGTCCGCGGATTAGGACTTCGTGTCGAGAACAGAGATACCGTCTTCTCTGATGTCCAGGCGGAGAACTGGTTCAGCGGTGCTGTCCATACAGCGCATGCCTACGGGCTGATCGATGGCTTCAAGGATGGCACGTTCCGTCCGGATGACAGGATTACCAGAGAACAGGCGATGGTCATTGTGGCGAGAGCCATGACAATTACCGGACTGAAGGGAAGCCTGGAGGCTGAACTGTCTGAGGCAGCGCTGCAAAAATTTGACGACGGGACGCTTGTATCCTCCTGGGCGCGCAGCGGCGTAACGGACAGCGTGTGGTCTGGTCTGGTGCAGGGCCGCAGCCAGTCTTTGCTGGTGCCGGGAGGCCAGATTACGCGTGCCGAGGCTGCAGCCATCATGCAGAGACTGCTGCAAAAGTCAGATTTGATTTAAGGATCTGTAATAGCCTATCAGCAAATGAAAAGAAGACGCAGGAAGCTCCCAAGCTTCTGTACGTCTTCTTTTTTTAGCTTACGGAAGTCCTTCGGTTTACGGTTCACTTCCGTATATCAGCTTGCCTTGATAATAGACGGTGATACGGTCATTCGCGGCATAGCTGGTGAGGGCCGGACGGAATGAGTAGTCATCATCCTGATTGTAATTGGACCAGTTATTGTTGTGAATGCGGAACTGGATGTCCCCGGTTGTGCCTGAAGCCGCGAGGGAGCCTGCACCCGCCGTGAATCCGATCTCCGCATAGGTGTCGGCCCCTGAACGCGGCGCAGCCAGAGGAACGATTTGCGTCAGCAGCTTTTCTTTGCCGATGACCGCATAATCAAATTCCAGTGTCTGTGCAGCACCTCCGTCTCTGGTGTACCAATAACGTATCGTTAGGTCATTCAGCGGGATCGAAACAGCGGACTCGTTCTTCAGCTGCAGGCTGGCCCGGATCGAGTTCACGGCAGCTCCCGTCTCACCGGCACGGTACAGCAGTGTTGCATGAGGATCGCCGGCTCCCGGTTCTTCCCCGGGACCTTCAGGATCACCGATCGGGGTAAAGGTTACCGGTTTCATGATAAGGTCGAGCATAACCTGCTTCGGCTCATTCCAGGATGTCCAGTCATCCAGCAGCAGTCCGCCGGTATCTCCGCTATTCGGATTGAGACTCCAGTACGTCCAGTAGAGATTATTCTGGCCGATGTAGCTTACGAGCGCATGCTGCCATTTCCCTTCCGCCGATAGGGTATCTACGCTGCGCCCGCCGAATTCTCCGGCAAGAATCGGGGCAATCTGCTCCTTGCTGATATATCCCCAGGTATCATCCCATAGCTTCGGCAGATTATTGGGGAAGTCAGCAGCACTGAACCAAGGCTGTGCAGCAACGCCGGGCCCATAATCATGCGGGGAATAGACCACCCGGTCCGGCACAGTAAGTGTAACCGGATAATTACGCACACCTGTCAGATTGCCGCCCCACCAGTAGCTGCTGGAGTTGCCCTGGACATTAGTTTCAATGCCTTCGACAAGAATCAGCCAGTTCGGATTGACGGCGAGAATTGCATTGCCAGCCCGTTGACTGGCCAGCCGCCAGTCTGTGGCAGGATTACCTGTCCCCCAGCTTGCTGTGCCATGCGGTTCATTATGCAGATCGGCTCCAATGACGGCAGGGTTATCCGCATAGCGCTGAGCCAGCATCACCCAGTCGCTGATCCAGCGGGATTCGGGATAGGCCGCGGTATACCATAGCGCGGATTGCCCGCCGGAATCCGGCCGGTGCCGGTCAAGGATAATCCGGATGCCGCGGTTTCCGGCTTTCTCAATCAGTTTATCCATAATCTGCACTGGCGTAAGGCCGGTCAGATCGGGGTTTTTGGCATAATCGATACTGTTGGCCGCAGAGCCTGAATCAAACATCTGGTTGCAGTACGGCAGCCGGATCAGGTTATAGCCTTTCGCCTTGATCTGATCGAGCATATCATCCATGGAACGGGACCACAGCCCATGCGGGGAGTAATTCGCCGTTTCGAAGCCAAACCAGTTCAGCCCGTTGAATACGGCCGGATTCCCGGCAGAATCCACAATGGTGCTGCCTGAAGTGTGATAGTAGCCTGCTGTACCTTCAGCCTTCGCTTCAGAACCCGGATACGCATAAGCACCTGCCAGCAATATCAAAGCCGCAAACCATATACCCAATTTCCTGTGCCCGAACGACATCCATTTTCCTCCTCTAATTGATTTCAGTGAGGTCAGACTTTATAGCATACGATCAGGATGTTAACGTATTCATCGGAATTGGTATTAATTATGAATAATTGGGATCATTTGTGTTAATGTTTCCGTGTTTGGGATATATCCGAAAAAAAGAAAAGCACAGGGCAGCCGTAGAGCTGCCCTGTGCTAATTGCAGTTGGGGAGAAGAAGCTATTCTTCCAGCCTCCAAATATGTTTGTCCGCCCGGAACGGCAGGCAAGATAAGGCACCGGTAATTCCGATAGCCAGGAACAGCAAAGCTGCTCCGGAGCCCTTGCCTGTTCCGACCAGTGCGACCCACAGGCTGCCTTGCGGCTGCACGGCCATAAAGGGTTCAAACACCCGGTCTACCAGAAGCCCTCCGCACAGATATCCCAGAGGAATGGTGAAAAACTGCAAGGTGTTCCTTGCCGAATAGACCCTGCCTTGCATACCGATAGGGATGGTTGAGCGGAACAGCACATCCATATTAGCGTTCATGACAGGAATGAATATCCATCCGAGGATTGCGCCCAAACACCATATAGGCGTGCTTCTGCCGAAAGCAAGGAAGAAATTCTCGGAGCTCATGGAGAAAAGCAGGCAATTGCAAATGACCCGGACCCGGCTTTTGGGCGGCGGCAATACAGCAACCGAGATACTTCCGGCCATCATGGCTATCCCTGTAACGGTGTTGACCATACCCAGTGCCAGCTCTCCGCCGCCTGCCCGTGCGAGCACCATGGCGGGCAGGGCCGCATTGAAGATGGAGGCGGTGAAATTGATCACGGACAAAAAAAGGATCAAATCCAGAATACCGCGGTTATCCCTGAGATACCGCAGGCCGCTTTTAGCAGATTGCCATAGGCTCTCACTCCAGGCGCCGCTCTGCTTCGGAACCTGCGGGATACGGACCAAGCATAGCAAGGCCATGAACGCTGTGGCGAAGGTAATCAAATCAAACAGGATCACAACCCGGATACTGGTAAAGGAAAGGATTGAAGTGGCGAGTATAGGCGTCAAGATGGTAACCAGCGAATTAGAGAAGGAACGCATTCCGCTAACCCTCTGATAATGCTGCTGTGGAGCCAGCAGGCTTATGGCTACATCCGACGCCGGCTGCTGTACAGTATTCATTACACCAGTCAAGGTATTGATCACATACAGATGCCAGATCTGGAGCTTACCCGTTGTCATCAGAATAAGAACCGTAACAGTACAAAGTGCCGCGAAGCTGTCACTAATCAGCATCGTAGCCTTCTTGTTCCACCGGTCGCTAAGTGCACCTGCGAAGATACTGAGCAGCACATATGGTGCGTAGGAACAGATGACCAGAAGCGAGCTGGTCAGAGCCGATCCCTGCTGCTGATAAGACCAGATCACCAGGGCGAAGGCAGTCATTGCACTGCCCAGTGCCGAGAAGGACTGTGTAATCCATAAAATCAGGAACGTACGAAGCTCCCTGAGGTTCATTTTATATTTAGTTAGCATGACTCTGCTCCTCTTTCAATGAATTCTTAACGATTCAGTGAAAGTGCAAAGCCGACCGGACGAACTTCTTCCGCTCCATGCAGTTTCGTCCGGTTCAGACTTTGCACAGAGCGTTGCCGCTGCATATTCTCATATTCATTCTCCTTTTTGACCGCTTGGAGTTACATTCTTCCAGAAAATGATTTCTGCTTTATTTTACCATATGCGGGCTGTTCCGTCTTAGATCAATTTATAAGGTAAGGTTGTTTGTCCCGGAATTATGATATAATTTGCTTTATTATTTTGTTATGTATAGAGAGGTTTTTAATATGATACCGGCACCCATGGAGGATGTAACGGATGTGGTATTTCGCCATGTCGTAAGCAGAGCGGGCAGACCGGATGTGTTTTTCACGGAATTTGCGAATTGAGAGAGCTATTGTCACCCGGAGGGGACCGCTAAGCGATTTTAACTAATCTTAGATTTATATTCAGAGGAGTGTGTAACATGATAGGAAGAAATGACCCATGTCCTTGCGGAAGCGGTAAAAAGTACAAACAATGCTGTATGCGTAAGCATGAGGAGGAGCAGGTACTGCAGGCGAAGTTGAAGCATTTTTTCGACCGGAAATATAAATTAACAATTGAGCTGTACTCCTTCTTAGCTCAAAAGCAAGGTGGAGAATGGGCGTTCGATCAGAACAAAGTCAAACCCTTCAATTCTATAGTAAACAGGTTTAGAGCGGGAGCCGGAGACATGTGGTCGTATTTCTTTCAAGTATATGATAACGGCCTGCGCGGAATAGAGTGGTTCCTGGCAGAGAGAGGCCAGAGGTATTCCGGGGAAGCACGGGAGATGCTTGAAAGATGGGCAGCAATGAAGGTTTCCTGTTATCAGGTGGTAGACCAATATGAGCATGGCATGATTATTGAGGATCTCTGGTCCAAAGAAAGATACCGTATGCCCTACTGTGAAACGATGATGAAGCTTCCTTCCTGGACCGTATCGGTTGGAATGATTGAGCCGTATATGGGGGATTGGTTTATCCATGGGGTGCATATGTGGAGTCACCCAGATGTGGCATACGAGGTTATGACCCGGGTCAAGAGCCTGCAGGAAGAGACTGCCGAGCCTTCAGGACAGGAGATGCCTCCTGAGGATATACTGGCCGGCAATTATCCGGAGATACTTGAGCTTTGCGAGAGAACTAGTAATAAAACCAAGCAGCCGGTTGGTCCCCTGGAGGATATGATTAAGTGGTATCGTGATGCACAAGAGAAGAATTCCGCAGAAAGTGCCGAAATGTTCGTTAGGAGAAGAGAATTTGAGCAGTACCGGGTCAATCCGGACATCGAGGGTTTTAACCGCTTGCGTACAGCGCTGGGTTTGCCTCAGAGTCCGTTTACCGTATGATGCAAGAATGGAGGATTGGCTGGCGTACATGTCCTGGAGCAAATTGAAGCAGCGAAGAAAGTATGGAGAGTAACGATATTGTATTGAATATACTTGCTCTGGGGACAGGCGGGTCGGGAAAAAGCCGAGTTTAGGTATGGCGGAACAATAAGAGAATATTTGGCGAGGCGATAGATTCGGTGCTCCATAGATACTTATCAGGCTGGAATAGCTCCACTGACGGCGGACGTCAGTGGAGCTATTTATGCTGGAGACAGAGGCTAAAGTTTATGGATTATGGAATTATTATCACAAACGGCAATACAATATACCTGTGGATCGCCTTATAGTCGAAACCGGTAAACTTAATAAAGGAGGCTTCATATTTTGAAAAATGTTCACACCAGAGCTTTATCCCTTTTAATGGTTCTAGCAGTATTTCTATCGCTATTCTTCACAGCTTTGCCGCGCGCAGACGCGGCTGCCAGAGGAGCATGGGCGGCAAATACTGCCTATGCAGTGAATGATACCGTAACCTATAGCGGAAGTACGTATACCTGTCTTCAGGCACATACATCCCTCGCAGGCTGGGAGCCGCCTAATGTTCCCGCCTTATGGAAGAGCGGAGGAGGAACAACACCGACGCCAACACCAACAACACCCCCGGCAACGAGCGGAGCCACCTTCTATGCAGATATCAACTATGGCGGAAAGGCAGTAACGCTCGGAGTAGGCAATTATGTACTGTCCCAGCTGAATGCGGCAGGAATTCCCAATGACTGGATGTCCTCGCTAAAGGTTCCTGGCGGCTGGACGGTTGAAGTCTACGAGAATGATAACTTTGGCGGAAACAAGTGGAACTATACGGCAAGTTCATCCTGGGTTGGCGACAGTGTCAATGACAAGATGAGTTCGGTTAAGATTTACACGGGCTCACCGCCGGCTAATGTAACCAAACCATCCGAGGTTCCTAGCCAAATCTGGACCTATGTCATGAATGTGGATGATAAATTTGGCAAAGGCGGGGATTTCGCTCTACTCCTGAGTGCGGTGATTAAGAAGGAGAGCAGCTTTGGAGCAGGACTGCCGGGCAGCCCATCCGCCGGTGACGGGTTGATGCAGGTAGAACCGAACACACGCAACGCCTATTTATCACAATTCAGTGCCAAATTCGGCCGCGCATATAATCACAGCAGCGAACAGGACCAGGTGGCCTTAGGCGGTCTGATTCTGGATGAGAAGATTTCCAGATTCGGCAACATCTATAACGGGCTGTTACATTATAATGGAGGCGACAACTGGTATCCGGGCGCTACAGATTCCTATGGCCGTCCTATTCTGGCGGATCAATATGCCAATGCCGTTTACGCTACATATAAGGGGTATGGCGGTAAGAATTAGAAGAAGGCAGCAAGACGCCCGGGCAGCGACCCCGCGGCGTCTTTATTTGTGTGCAGGAAGTATACACTGTGATTAATGGAGTAGAGGCGGCAAAAGCGGAGAGGAACGATACTGGAAGAGCCGGGAGGCCCCGGCAGCCGCAAAATAGAGGGAGAACTCACGCTATGTAAGCGTGGTGTGGTGCTGAGTGTAGAACTCACGCTATGCAAGCCGAATGTGGCGCTGGAGCAGACTCCAGAATGCAAAAACGCCATCTCTGCGGGTCCAACATGAGCCCCATCAGCTCCTTTACGGACACCACGGCCCTTATTCGCTCATTATCTGCCTTTTTGGCAGGTTTACGGACACCACAGCCCTTATCCGCCACTTTTCACGTGATATCGCCACTTTTCTGGTGAAATAACGGCGCTGATGTCCGCAAGGACCGGCACTGCACTGCTTTTCACCGCTTAAGGTCTCTCATGTCCGTAACGCCAAGCGGTGAACTTGAATAAGTGCGCTCGCCCGGAGGGCCAATTGGTGCAAATAAGAATTTATCTGTTTCACACGATAGCAGCTGATTACAGGAGCCCCAATCGTTGGTGTATCGGTAAGGTGATAGGGTTGTGTATAATAGTGAGGGATAACAAGCGCAGCTTATATTGAATAATTAAATTATATTGAATAATTATACTGAATGATTATCTCGCATATTTCAACTATACGATTAAGCATACAGCGGAGGGGAATATGAAGAAGAAATTCCGGGCGGTCACTTCTAGGGTGTTCAGGAGGAATATGTCGCTTCGGAGGAAGATTCTTATCAGCAACATCCTGATTGTATTACTGGCTCTGGTGATTTTCGTAATAAGTATTCACCGGATTGTCTTCAATCAGACGCTGGACAGGACTTCAGCCAGCTCGCAGCAGGAAGTGAAGCTGGTAAGCCAGTCGATGGAGACGGTCTTCCAGTCGGTTCAGAACTTCTCGAAATTCGCTTTGATTAATCAGGATACACAGAATGTGCTCAGCCGGGATACCGGGGTGAATGAGGATGTCTCCGCGCTGAAGTCCATACATAATACGCTGGCCGCCATGCTGGAGACAGAGCCTAATATCGACTCCGTCATTATCGAATCGACCAGGGGAGAACTCTATTATACCTCCAACCTGACGGGTGTGACTCCGCAGAGCCTTGCCGTCTATCCGAAGGATAAGATTGATGCGGCCAAAGGCGGCGCCGTCTGGGTAGACACGCTGAAGCCTTCCTTTCTGTCGGGGATGGCCGCGAAGAATATGATTAGTGTCTGCAGAGTCATTATGAGCATGGAGAAGGGGACGCCGATCGGTTATATTTATGTCAATATTGACGAACGGACACTGGCGCGGCTGTACCTTAATGAACAGGACAATCAGAATCCTACCCTGGTCATCAACCAGGAGGGAGTGGTAATCTCCGCGTATGATCCAGCACTCGTCAGCCGCACCCTTGAAGACGGCTCGCTTGCCGGGTGGGTGAATTCCGCATCCGGAGGAAGCCGGACCGAGCAGGTGGGAGACAAGCGTTATCTGGTATCTTTACAGAGGCTCGATCCCTACGGCTGGAAGGTAATCCACCTGGTCCCCACTTCGGAATTGACCGACGGGTATTGGAAAATTGCTTTATCCATAGCCGTTTTCGGACTGATCAGCATGCTCTCGGCAATGGTCCTGTCGGTGGTATTCGCCCGCCGGCTGACCCGGCCGCTTAGCCGGCTCAGTGAAGTCATGGTTGAGGTAGGGGCAGGGAACTTCGGGAGCCGCGCCTCTGCCGGCAGTCAGGATGAAGTAGGCAGGCTGGGGGCGAAATTTAATGAAATGGTTGAGCATATACAAGGTTTGATGCTGAGAATTGAAACGGAAGAGAAGACCAAGCGGCTGCTGGAGCTGAGGCTGCTGTATTCGCAGATCAAACCGCATTTTCTATATAATACGCTGGACACCATCCGTGCGATGGCTGTGATGACGAATGCCAGGGAGATTAGCAGTATCCTGAAGGCGCTCGGGGAGTTCTACCGGATATCACTAAGCAACGGACAGGAATTGATTGCGGCTGCACAGGAGAAGAAGCATCTGGAGAGTTACCTTTACATTCAGCAGATCCGCTTCAAGAAACTGAATTACCGGATTACCTTTGAACCGGGGATCGAGTCCTGCCAAGTGCCTACAATGCTGCTCCAGCCGCTGGTTGAGAATGCAATCCACCATGGCATCAGAGGGATGCCGGACGGCGGGCTATGTGAAATTACCGGCTATACGGAAAGGTCGGGAGAAGAGCGCATACTGTGCTTCATAGTCCGTGACAACGGCAAAGGCATGAGTGCAGAGGAGCAGCAGCAGATCTGGTCAAGCAGCAAGAAAGAAGAGGATTACAGCTTCGGACTGAAGAATATCCAGGACCGGATTCAGCTGAGATTCGGCGAAGCCTATGGGATCGTCCTGTCGTCTGAGCCGGGTCATGGAGTGGAAGTGAAGGTACGATTACCGCTGATTGTCAAGGCGGACGAGCAGGAGGAGGAGACAGCGGAATGATAACTGCAGCGCCGGCGGCACGCGTCCTGATCGTAGATGACGAATATTATTTCAGACAGCTGCTGATCCATTTAATAGACTGGACTTCTGCAGGCTTCGAAGTGGTTGCCGAGGCGGAAGACGGAGCGGAAGCCCTGCGGATCATGGAGGAACAGCCGATAGATCTCATTATTACGGATATAGAAATGCCCAACATGAACGGGCTCGATTTCGTCAAGGCCGTCCGAGCCTTAGACTCCGCTGCCAAGCTGATATTCATCACCAGCTATGATAACTTCACGTATGCCCAGCAGGCCATCTCGCTTGGAGCGGATCATTATTTGCTGAAGCCTGTTGATGAGGCGGCGGTTGAACAGGCACTGACCACCATCCGTGCACAGTTGAAGGAGAAGTGGGAGGAGGAACGCTACATTAACCGGTTGCGGATAGAGGCAGGGTACTTGGGGCAGCCCGCTGCGGAACAGCCCTCTGAGGAGGAAGGGCGCCAGGGGAGCGGGAACCGGCTGATCCGCAAAGCAGCTGCGCATGTGACTGCGCATTATACCGACGATACCTTATCGCTTCAGAGTACAGCCGCTGCGCTCTTCGTGAACCCGAGCTACTTAAGCCATGTATTCAAGAAGGAGACAAGCGAATCCTTTGTGGAGTACGTAACGAATGTCCGCCTGGGCAAAGCCATGGAGCTGCTGCGACAGGGGGCGGCTGCGGGAGATTCTCCGGTTCCCAAGATAGCGACAATCGCCCATCAGGTCGGCTACAAAGATCCGTTCTATTTCAGCAAATGCTTTAAGAAGAAGTACGGAATTACCCCGAATAAAGTATACGGCGGGTCCTATTCAGAGTAAGATTGGGCCATTGTCAGCAGGAGTCCGGTGATTCAGCCGGGCTTCTTTTGTTTGGATAAAGCTGTTATTAGGTAAACTTTATGTTAACCCTAAGAAGAAGTGTAAAGTGGATGTAAAGTAACGTGACATACCTAAAATTTTTACTGTCAGAGCCAATATATCTCCATTCGAACCTCGCTGCGTACTTGTTAAGATTGTACCTGTGGTTCGTATCCGTAAATTGTGAAAGGTGGTCCAAATCAGATGTTCGGTAAAAAGTTTGGGGTTGTTGCAGCATCCGCCGCGCTGGTCAGTGTAATGCTTACTTCTTGTGGAGGTGCGGAAGCAAACAATGGGGGAACCCAGGGTCAGGAAGCGGCGGCAGCGGATAGCAAGAAATCTGTTACGCTGTGGATTTTCGATGCAGATCCGATGTACCAGTCAGCAGCTGAAGCTGCCGCGGCGGAAACCGGTGTTGAACTGAAGTATGAGTACATTCAAGATGAGACCTACAAAACCAAATTGAGTGTTGCACTTGCCGCGAATGAGCTTCCCGATGTGTTCCAGCAGCATGCCGGAAAGTCATTCCGTACCCCTGTTCTGCAGTCGAAGACCGTAGCCCCGCTTAACGATACCCTGGATTCCACAGGCCTCGGTGCGCAATTTCTGGACAATCAGCTGGTAACCGAAGAAGACGGCAACATCTATTCCGTTCCTTCTAACATCAGCACAACACTGGTTCTTTACTATAATAAAAAGCTGATCAGCGAGCTTGGCGCTGCCGCCCCGGCAACATGGGAGGATCTTCAGTCGCTGGTCAAGGCTGCTAACGATAAAGGTGTAATTCCTATTGCACTGGGCGGAAAAGAAAGATGGCAGGCGGATTTGCTCTACGATATGCTCGTAGCCCGTGAGGATGTTACCGCCTTCGATAAGGCGATTAAGGGAGAGGCGAAGTTCACGGATGCACCATTCGTTGAAGCCGCCAATAAGGTGACCACCCTGGTAGAGTCGAATGCCTTCCAAAAAGGCTTCCTCGGTTCCGCCTATCTGGATGCCCAAGAGCTGTTCAAGAATGATAAAGCTGTGATGTGGGTCGACGGAAGCTTCAACTTCTCCTCCCTGTCGGCGGCAATGGGTGACAATCTGGGCTATATTGCTTTCCCTAAGACGGGGGCAGAGGATGCTCTCAGCGCAACCATCGGCTTCCAGAATGCTGAAGCGCCATACTCATTGTTCGTGAACAACAGCTCCGCCAATGTGGCTGAAGCCAAGGAGTTTGCCATCCGTCTATCCTTGAAGCTTAATGATGAATTTGTCAGAAAAGGCCTGCCCGGCTACGCCAAGAGCGAGGTGAAGTCTGAATCACAGAATGCGGAGCTCTCAGCGTATGCTGCGGATATCAGTCAGACGGTCAAAACGCAGGCGATGTGGTTCGGTCTGCTGTCAGCAGATGTAGGCCAGGAATACCGTGACCTGACACAAGCATTATACGGCGGGCAGCTCACCGCAGAGGAATTTACCGCCCAGCTGGAGACGCTGCTGCGTACAGCAGAGTAAGGCGGAGACAGTACGCCAGTCCCCTCAGGCGCCAGTGTTACCAAAAATTATTCCAGGAAAGTCGATGCAGTCACTAAGGACCGCATCGACTTTCTGTAATTGGACAGGTGGGTCAGTGATGGAAAAAGCGCTCTCTAATAAAAAGATTATAGCTTTGTTTTTGTTGCCCGGATTGATTGTTTTTCTGGTCTTTTATTTTGTGCCTATTGTAATGACCGCCTACTACAGTCTCCAGGATTGGGATGGCATTAACCCGATGGCCTTCATTGGACTGGACAATTACACGAAGATGTTCACGGCGGATAAAAGCTTCTGGCAGGCGGTATGGAACAGCCTGGCCTTTCTGCTGGTAGGCGTGTTAATCCAGCTGCCGGTCTCATTTGGCTTGGCGCTGCTGGTCTCCCGGAGAATGAAGGGGCGTAAGTGGTTCCGCAATATTTATTTTTTCCCCGTAGTGATGTCAACGACCATGGTCAGCCTGCTGTGGGTTAAGATCTATGATCCGAACATCGGCATGCTGAACACATTAATGGAGACGCTTGGACTGGGAGCCTGGACTGGGGCCTGGCTTGGAGATACGAAGACGGCCCTGCTGTCCGTCCTGATCGTGACGACCTGGCATTATGTCGGTTACAATATGCTGATTCTGTTCGCCGGAATGCAAGGGATACCGGAGCAGTATTATGAAGCAGCGAAGCTGGACGGAGCGACAGGCTGGAAGGCTGTGCGGCATATTACTTTTCCGTTATTGTCTGATGTGCTGCGGATCTGTATCGTCCTGAATGTGATCTATGCCTTGAAGACGTTCGAAAGTGTATACGTAATGACTAACGGGGGACCCCTGAATTCAACAACCGTGATTGCGCTGAAAATGTTCCAGGAAGCCTTCCTGAAGCAGAATTTCGGCTACGGCAGTGCGCTTGCGGTATTCATGGTGCTGGAATGCCTTGTGATCTCCTGGGTGCTTAATAAAGTGTTAACCCAAGAGAAAATTGAATATTAAGGAGGACCGGTCATGCTCAGAAAAACAAAGAATTCAAGCATCTACATCCTGATGATCGTTATCGCCGTCCTCCAGCTGTTTCCGCTCTACTGGCTTGTGATCAGTGCGTTTAAGGATAATTCGGAGATTATAGGCGGAACCGTCTGGGCGCTGCCTGCAGAATGGCGTTTAAGCAATTTCACAGAAGCTTGGGTCAGTGCCAAAGTAAATCAATATTTCTTCAACAGTGTGATTGTCACGCTGGTTACACTCTTGTTTGTGCTGCTGTTTGCTGCAATGATGGCCTATGCGCTGACACGGATGAAATTCAAGTATAACAGTCTCATCTTGTTCATTCTTCTGATGGGCGTTATGGTGCCGATTCATGCTACATTAATACCGCTCTTCATGATTCTTAAGAATCTGGGGATTCTCAGTTCAAGATTGTCGATTATTTTACCGTACATTGCGGTGAATTTGCCTATTGGCGTATATATGCTGTCGGCTTTTCTGCGGACGATGCCCAAGGAACTGGAGGAAGCAGCGTTTATGGACGGCTGCGGGGTGGTGAAGTCCTTCTTCAAGGTAGTGCTGCCGCTGCTTAAGCCGCCGCTTGCCTCAGTGGCGATCTTCGTATTCCTGGCGGTGTGGAATGAGCTTCTTATGGCGGCAACCTTTATTCAAAAGCAGGAGCTGAGAACACTGCCGCTGGGCCTGATGAATTTCAGCGGCCAATACAGTATTAGCTGGGGGCCGCTGGCAGCAGCAATGGTCATATCCACTCTGCCTATTCTGCTGGCTTATGTGCTGTTCAGTGACCAGATGGAGAAGAGCTTCACCGCAGGGGCAATTCTGAAGTAAGCGGGCGTGAGAAAGGATGAAATGATAATGGAACAGGCTGATACCGGCAAATTATTGAATATCGTAATCCTCGCCACCTCGGATCTTCACGGGAATCTGTGGGGCTACCGTTATGAGGACAGCCGCGAGACGGAGAATGACGGGATGGCCCGGGTGGCCTCCTATGTGAAGGAAGTCAGAGACAGCGGAGCTGCGGTCATCCTTATTGACAATGGGGATGTGTTCCAGGGAAATATGCTGACGGACGATATCTACAACAAACGGACAGATACCGTGCATCCGGTCTCGGCGGTACTGAATGCCATGGGCTATGCGGCCATGACCCTCGGCAACCATGAATTTAACTTCGGGCTGGACCTGATTGCGAAATTCCGGCAGGAGCTGGACTTTCCCGTACTCGCTGCGAATGCTGCGTACCCCGGCGGTGAGCTGTTCGCAGAGCCCTACACGCTGATTGAGGTACAGGGCGTCAGGGTTGCCGTAATCGGACTGACGAATCCTAATATTCCGCGCTGGGATGCCGGGAAGGTGGAGGAACTGCGGTTCGGCCACATGGCTGAAACGGCGCAGCAGCTTGCTGCTTCCCTGAGGGCTGAAGACAAGGCCGATATCATTGTCATCAGCGCGCATGCGGGAATGGTGGCTGAATTTGATGAAGAAGGCGGCTCGGATTCTGCTGAACAGATTGCGAGGCTTGTTCCTGAGGCTGATGTACTGCTGGTCGGGCATATGCACATTACCGTTAAGCAGCGGATCGGGGATATCGTAATCGGCGGGCCGCGCGACCGGGGGCGGGAGGTGGTCCGCTTCGACCTGACCGTTCAGCTGGAGGGTGCGGGGCCCCGGGTGGTGAACAGGGAAGTCTCGATTGCGGATATGGCCGGCTGGGAGCCGGATCCGGAATTCCGCAAGCTGGCCGCTGAAGCGCATGAAGAGACCATCCGCTTCAGCGGCCAAGGCGGCGGAGCCTTGGCTGCTGAAGCAGACGGCAGTATCTTGGGCTATGCCACCGCTGACTTCCAGCCGCAGGCGGAGACGGGCGGGATCCCGGCGGGAAGGCTGCAGGATACGCCGGTCATTACGCTGATTCAGAAGGTGATGCTGCAGGCCAGCGGGGCGGATGTTGCCGCGACCAGCTTGTTCTCAGATACTGCGGACTTGAAGCAGGGCCCGTTAACGTACGCCGATGTATACCGCATCTATCCGTTCGATAATGTGCTGTATGTGGTTACTGTAACAGGCAAAGAGCTTAAGGCCTACATGGAAGCTTCGGCAACGCATTTCAATCAGTGGCAGCCGGGCGACCTTGAGGTGACTGCCAACCCTGAGGTGCCTAGTTACCTCTATGATATGTTCGCCGGCATCGATTATCAGATCGATCTGTCGCAGCCTGCCGGTCAGCGGATCATCAATGTGCTGTACCAGGGCCAAGCGCTTGCCGACACGCAGCAGCTGCAGCTTGCCGTCAACAATTACCGCTACAGCAGCTTATTGAAGGCGTCCAGACTGGTCAGTGCAGCCAGACACTGGGAGTCCCCGTGCAGTGTCCGGGATATGCTGGTCAGCTACATCCGCGGGCAGGGAACGTTATCGCCGGAAGCCGATAATAACTGGTCAATTACCGGGGTGGGAAATTGACTTGCGGAGATAAAGTGTATATATTCGTGTCATTAAGCCGAAGCCGGCAACACTTCGTTGCTAAGCTCAATTTGCTGATCCGCTGACGGAGGAATTGCCGGATGCTGTGTTTCGTCATGTCTTCAGCAGGGCGGGCAAGTCATCTATGAAGCTTAACCCCCACCTTGTGGGGTTGTTTATTTAGGAGGGGATTACATGTCCTGGAGCAAATTGAAGCAGCAGCTGGAGGGCTTTCTTAGCCCTGCGTTATATGGAAGAGTAGAATACCGCGCACCTGCTTACCGCTATTTTCCCGATAAATCAGGGACCTGTTATATCTCGGTGGATAAGAAGAACGTGCTCAACATGAACGACAAAACGAACCCCATCCGCTGGTATCCATCCGAGCTGGACATTAAGAATGATCCAGACATCCGGATTCCTGTCACTATTGACGACATTGAAGCGGTCAGAGCAGCAGCCAAGGGACCCGTGCCGGAGGACCGTCTAATCATTATGGCCAGCAGCAGAAAAAGCACTGAGCATGCCAAGGAGTTAATGTCTGCCCAGGCGGCGCTGGTGAAATCGAATTTTATCGTGATAGCGAATCAGTTCTTAACTACGCCTATAGAGGAGAGCCTGGAGAGCAGTGATATCGTGCTGAATATTCTGGCCTTGCTGGACAAGCGGATCGGGAAGAAGCGGATCCTGGGTATGGCGGGGAAGATGGAGCTGAAGCATCCGGTGGTGCAGTATTTCTATGAGCTGCGGCGGGGGGCGCTGTAACGGTTATGCCCAAAAACGATAATATGCTGGCCATCCTGTGGATGCTGAACTCCGGCGGGAAAATAACGGCCAAGCAAATATCCGAGAAGCTGGAAATCAATATCCGCACAGTATACCGCTATATGGATGCGCTATGCGCCAGCGGGGTCCCGATCATCTCCGATTCCGGCCATAACGGCGGCTATAGCCTGCTGAATCAGTTCATCAGGGCGCCTCTGCTGTTTGAGCTTGACGAGAAGAAGGCACTTCTGCACGCAGCTATCTTCGCCAAAGAAGCCGGATACCCGATGAATAAGGCACTGGACCATGCGGCGGCCAAGCTCAAGATGTATTCCAATCAGGAGCAGGAAAATACACTTAGCCGCCATTTAGCCGGGTTTGAGGTGATTAACCGTGCGGGCTCTCCAGCGGTTCAGCCGGTGCTCGCGGAATTGGAGCAGGCAGTAGCGGGAGAATTCGCTGTAGAAATAGATTACCGCACTGGCCGTGATGAGCATCCTAAGACCAGGGTGATCGACCCGTATGGTGTGCTGTATTGGAACAACAAATGGTATACGGTCGGCTACTGCCATCTGAAGCAGGAGATCCGCAGCTTCCGGGCAGACCGGATTCTGGCGATCAGGCGGACGCAGATGCTGTTCAAGCGTGACGCAGCCTTCTCGGCCCGTGAATTCTTCATGCAGAATCTGCTGCCTGAGGCGGGAGGCCAAGAAGCGTTAGTCTCGCTCATTATCGCAGGCCGGGCCGAGGCGCTGGATGACCTCTGTCTGAACTGGTATCTGGGGCATTATCTGCAGGAGCGGACATCCGGCCAGGCCGTCTTCGTCCTTGAAGAGCAAGATATGCTGAGATATGTCCCGCATTCGCTCCTGGCTTACGGGAAATCGCTTCAAGTCCTTGAACCGCAGAGCTTGAAGGATAAGCTGGCTGCGGTTGCGGCGGATTTAACGGAATATTATCGAAATGAACAGCTTCACTGACAGCGGATGTCAGTGGAGCTATTTTATTATGGAGATAGAGTTAATTAATCACAGAGAGAGAGGAATTACTAATGAACAATACAGTATATCTATATGTGTTCGACACGATGGCCGACTGGGAGATAGGCTACTTAACGGCTGAACTGAACTCGGGAAGATATTACAAGCAGGGGCAACCCTCCAGCAAGATAGTTACCGTAAGCTTGGTTACGACTCCTGTCACTACCATGGGCGGGCTGACAATTCTGCCGGATATCCAGCTCAGCGAGTGCAGCATTACGAGTACAGATGCATTGATTCTGCCCGGCGGGAATACATGGACAGAGGCCATCCACGAGCCCATCCTTGAGCTCGCCCGGAGATGTATGCAGGAGAATATCTTAGTAGCCGCTATTTGCGGGGCTACCATAGCGCTTGCCCAGGCAGGGCTGCTGAATTCACGCCCGCATACCAGCAATGATTTGGGATACCTGAAAATGACCTGCCACAAGTACACAGGTGAAGCGTACTACAGCAATCAGTCTGCTGTAACCGACGGCAAGCTGATCACGGCCTCCGGCATCGCGCCGCTGGAATTCACTGTACATGTCCTGAAGGCCCTGGACGTACTCGATCCAGACAGATTGAAGGCCTGGTATAGTCTCTACAAGACCCAGGACGCCAAGTATTTCTATGAACTGATGAGTCCTGTTCAATGAAGAGGAGCCAAAACTGATATGTACTGATCAATTAAAGGAGGATTAACATGACTACAAGCGGAGAAATTACAGGAGTATCGGGTCAATATACGAACAAGGGGACACCAAATGGATTCACTGCCATTACCCCATTCATAACGGTAAACCGTCCTTCTGAGGCGATAGAGTTCTATACAGCGGTGTTCGGGGCAAAGGTCATCTATATTACGGAATACCCGGGTGCTGGCGGGGAAGCCATTATTGCTCACGCAGAATTAGACTTCGGCAATGGCCGCCTGCAGCTGGGAGCCGCGAATCCGGCCTATCATTTGGTCCTGCCGCCAGCTGACGGCAATGCCTGTTATTCTCTGGCAATCTACGTAATGAATGTGGATCAGGTCATAGATGACGCGGCAGCAAGAGGAGCGACGGTCAGGGAACCAGTGGCCAGCTTCGTCTCAGGCGACCGGTTCGGCAGCATCCTGGACCCCTTCGGCGTAAGATGGTCAGTGATGACCCGGATCGAGGATCTGTCCGATGAAGAGAGCAGTCGCAGGGTTGCGGAGTGGGCAGAGAGTGCGCTTGCGTGGGAGAAGGAGTAAACGACAGAGAAGTTAACGGGGATGGCCCTCTCTTCACGAAGAGGGTTCTTCTGTGTGTCCGGGCCGGGCGCGGAGTGCAATAGGGTTCCAGGATATGGTACGATGGTGTGAGGTTTCACCTGAAGAATGCTGGCGATGAGAAAGACACATGAATAGAATCACTTAGGCGAAAGGAAGGAATCCAGACATGAACGAACCATCCGATCAGCTCATTGAAATGCTGGGACAGCCGTATAATCCCAAGAGTGTGCAAGCTTTGCTGCAGCCATTCGGCATCAGACGGATACCCGGTCCTAACAGCTATTTTAACGACGATATCATCTGGTCTGTGAAATCATCGGTACGTATCGATATTTACCGCGCACCCAAACTAAACGCGCTGACGGGGCTTCATTATACGAATCAAGAAGAATGGATCATTGGAGCCATACATTTTCTTGCGCCAGGGTCTGATGACAGAATTAAAGCCCCGTTTCCCGGTTACCTGCCACAGGGAATCACAATGAGTGCAACACCAGAAGAGGCGATAGAGGCTTATGGCCAGCCTGAACTAGATGAAGAATGTGAGTGGCCCGGATTCTCCGGCCGGATTCTGGCCTGGCGTAAGCCGGGCCAGAATATCGCTATTGAATTTGAGGATACCGGAACCGAGCGCAGAATGAGAAGCTACCAGGCTTGCCTGATCGGCTGTATCGGCGCTTGGCGGAACGATAATCCGGAGGTTTTTGCTCCCTGATCCAGTATGGTATTATTATTTTCGGAATTTTGAGAGAGAGCAAGATATCCTCATAGCGCATAAAGACAAGCTTCAGGCGCGTTATTCAGACCATTAAAAGCATACTAATAGAAGCTGTAAGAGTGAGGATCGGATGATGGTGAAGGGAGAGCCCGGAGCCAATAAGCCGATCCTCTATTTCGTTATGTAGCGGGTTATATGTGCGGCGTTGTAAAGTGACCCTTCATCTGACTTATGCAGATTGACCGGATTGAGAGGATCGGGAGGACGGCGTAGTCCCGATGTCGAGGCTGCGCATATGAGGACTACTCAGCCCGGTGATCAGACATAAGGCGAACAAGCCGGCGGCAAGACCGAAGCATATCTCTACGCCGATTCTGTCCGCCAGAATACCTACTCCGCCATAGGTTAACGGGATCGAAAGGTTAAAAGCCATGGAACTGAGGCTGTTGACCCGTCCCCGCAGCGCAGAAGGAACCAGCAGCTGGAATAAAGTGCTCATCGGAATGACCGTAACGGTCACACCAAAGCCCAGGATCAGGTTGCCGGAGCAAGCTAGCCAGAGCACAGGTGATAAGGCAATCACACACATGCCAAGGCCTTGGATACCCAGTCCACAGGAGAACCAGAGACCGACTCTCCGGGGAGATCTGCTGCCTACGAACAGTCCGCCCAGGAGTAACCCGACGCCTATAGCCGCATTGAAAATCCCGAGCCCGCTGGAGCCGCCCTGCAGCAGCTCACCAATCAGCATGGGAGGGAGCACATTGCTTGGCCCTAAGGCAATATTGCTGAGTGTACCAAGAAGAATGAGCAGGAGCATGGCAGTTTGTCCGCGCAGCCACTCCCAGCCTTCACGGATTTCCGCTAAGATGGATAAGCCGCTCCCAGCGCGGGAATGGTTCCCGGCCCTGCTGCGGTGCTTAATCCGCTGAATCAGGGCAAGCGAGACGATGAAGGATACCGCATCCCCAATGACAGCCCCTGAATTTCCGATGGAGGCTATCAGTATTCCACCGGCAACCGTACCGAGAATACGGGTGATCTGCAAAGAGATGGACAGCAGTGAATTGGCTGAGATGAGATAGGCTTTATCCGCGATGAGCTCCGGCAGTAACGAGCTCTGCGAGGTCGCAAACAGATTGCCCATAACCGATAACAGGGCTGTAATCAGATAGATATGCAGCAGCTGAAGCTGCCCGGTGATCATGAGCACGGCAAGGGTTCCGGTGAGCAGGGCCTGAGCCGCATCGGAGATCTGCATCAGAAGCTTAGGGTTCAAGCGGTCTACCCAGGCGCCGATGAACAGGCCGAGGACCATCTCCGGCAGGAACTTGGCGACAATCACCAGCCCTACCTGGAGCGAGGAACCAGTCATGGAGTACACAAGCCAGCTGATCGCCAGATTGTACAAGGAACTCCCGAAGAAGGAGCATGCCCGGGCCAGCCATAAATAGCGGAAGTCGGCATTATGCTTCAGCAGGAGTCTGTAATTAGGTTTGCTGATTACGGAATTCAACGCTGGACACCCTCCTTGTTGAAGCAGTCTTCAAGCCTCTTCTGCCGGTGCATACTTCAGCCGCAGCAACCGGCTCTTGATAGAGTGACGCCATAGCTGAGTATGGAACTCATGCTGGGCAGATTGCTGCAATAGTTCCGTTAAGCATAAGCCATGTTCGAAGTTCCGCAAGAACTCAAGCATAGGTGGAGGAAAAGGAAACAAAGTGCCGTCCCGCCGGATGAACAGCTGCTGTTCTTTGGGCTGCGGGTAACTGGAATCCTCCGGTTGCCACTCCTCAAGAAGCGCAGTGATATTCTGCGCGGTGACAGCCATGCCTGCCTGTTCGGCTGTATCAAGAAGCTGATCCAGGTTCTTTCTGTTAAACAGCTTGTGGACAGGCAGGTAATAGTACCCTTTGGAAATATGCCCGTTTAATTCTAAGACGGTGCCCGCTTCAACTGCGGTATGGTCTGTCCCGCTGATAACTTCGAGAATGCTGTTACCGAACCGGTCATGGTAGAACATCGAATGCGCCGTATCCACTCCCCCCACCCAAGGACGGTCAAGCAGATGGGTCCGCAAGGAGGTTTTGGCCTCAGTCAGCTCCTGCGAGCCATGGCGGGATGAGTCTGCCAGCAAGTGCTCCTGCTCACTGTAATGCAGCCTCCAGGCAACATCTTCACCCTCGAAAGGCCGGATATGCTGAATACCGAAGCGTTCCGGTTCTTTGGCGATAATCGCGCCTGAGGTTAAGACGAACTGGCCAAGCCCGCCCAGAGTCCAATACTTGCTATTCTGCTGTAGAAAATGAACAGAGCTCAAAGCATCTTCAACCGTCTCTGTAGGGAATCCGGTAAAGCCCATAATCTGTACGCCGATGCCTGCTTCACTGAACCTTTGAATGGTCTCCTGCAGCCGGTCGACCTTGGTTCCTTTGTTGATCAGATTCAAGATCCGCTGGTTGCCGGATTCGAATCCGACTGAGATAGCAGTACAACCGCTGCGGTGCAGCAGCTCACAGCGTTCAGGGGTCCAGTATTCCTCGAGCCGGATCTCCGCGCCCCAGCGGATGTCGAGGCCTTCTTCCAGGATTGCCGCCGCCAGCTTGAGCAGTAAGGCCGGAGAGAGCACATCCACGGAGAAATAAATATATTTATAAGTGACGGCGAGCGTCCGCAAATCTTTCATAATTTTATCCAGCGGGTATTGCCGCCAGGGACTGGTAGGGGAATCGGTATTCAAGCCGTAATCACAAAAGGTGCACCGGTTCCAATAACATCCCCGCGAAGGAGAATAGTAGATGAACGGATACGGGGACAGGTATTTCTCCCAGGGCAGCTTGCTGTATTCCGGCACCGGAAAAGAGCAGATATCCTCGTATTTGATCTCCGTCACGGAAGCGCCCGGCACGGCCTGAAGCCGTGGATGCAGGGCAATATTCGCTGACGCGGTCAGCGGATGCTTATGCTTCATGGCCTGAAGAATGGAGACGAAGGCACTTTCCCCTTCACCGATGATACACGCGTCTGCGGCGCCAAAGACCGCATAGAAATCACTTGGGTCCGTGATGTATTTCCAGTAATCAGACACGGCGGTACCGCCGAATATTATCCGGATGTCCGGGCAGCTGCTCCGGATATGATGTGCCATGCTGAGCGCGAACGGAAGCTGGGCGACATAGGTGATACTGATCCCCACAAGGGAGTAGTCACCCAGGATGAGGTGAGGAATTAATTCGTTCCTGAAATAGCCGGCAAAAGGCTCAGAGATTCTTCCGGTAATCCGGGCATCGCGCATATCCATAGAGCTGAAGATATTGAAGAATCCGCTGGTCGCTAAGCTGAACCCCTTGAATTGCCCCGGGAAGCCCTTAAGCGACAAGGCATCCATCCAGAGCATCACCGTCTCAACGGCGCTGGTGTACAGCCTGTAGTCATGGAATTCGGCTTCATTCCGGAACGTATGTATTGCGGCGGGCAGCGCCTCAGCGAAATTCATCCCTTGTACTTTGAGCGCGTAATACAGCTCCATCTGTTCCATGGGCGTGGGCTGCTCCAGTGCTGCAAGCAACGCGGTCCGTTCATGGATATATTGCAGGGTGCTTCCGATTTGCTCGGGCGCTGCAGTATACAGCCAGGAGTCTATGTTACTATCAATAATATCAATATCGTCGAAGCCGAATTGCCGCGCATAACCCGCCAAGCAACACAGGCTGTGATATCCTGAGGTAGGATCGCTGACCGGAGGGTAGATAAGCGCAGTTTTGACCATTCCAATACCTCCATAATGACAAGAATACCTCCCCACTTGGCGATACAATGAGGAGGCTGGGCTGCGGTGACCTGTTAGTGAATGTTATTGACATTGTTCTCGCGGGTAAGGACATTATCAAATTCTTCGGTGACCTCCAGGATTGCTGCCAGCAGTTCTTGTTCCTCCTGTTTCATAACAAATTCACCTCCTTTAGGTATTAAAGAGATTATATGCTAAAAAATGACAAATAACCTATGAGCTAGAAGATTGACGTGGAAATTAATAGTGGATAAACTATTTATTTGGGTGAAAAGATCGGAAAAGAAGTGTATGTTCGTGAAGACGTAGTTGAAACATACGGTTGTGCTGTATTTCTATGAGCTACAGTGGGACATTGCCAGTTGACCTGTCTTCCATTATTCAAACCCTTCTATTATTGGAAGGGTTTTTCAGTTATGCACGCTGAAATAAAATCGCAAACAGTCATATTACAAAATTATACAACATTCGACATGTTGAAAAGTGTACTATTATGACGTATGTCCTGGGCTTATGTAACTATAGTGAACCGGGAAATTAGTTTAATGGAGTTTTTCCAACCCCAATATATGTCCATCCTGTCGTGATATAGTGGGGGAAATCATTGAAAGAAGGGAATCATGCTTGAACCTTGATTTTAACGGGAATAAAGGGTTCCGCTTGTTGAACATGCACGAACTGCTTAACAGGGGTGAACTTATCAAGAAGGCAGAGCTAGCTGAGCGGTATGGTGTAACAGAAAAAACCATTCAGCGTGACATTGACGAGTTAAGAGTGTATTTGGCAGATACCCGGTTTGCAGAAGGAGAAGTGTCGATTAAATACGACAGGATTCGTTCCGGATACTACCTAGTTCGTATGGAGCGTGAATGGATTACTAACGAAGAGGTTTTAGCAATATGCAAAATCCTGCTGGAGAGCCGGGCGTTTTGTAAGGAAGAGTTAGATACGCTTGTTGTGAAATTATTAGCACAGGTAACATCAAATGACCGCAAGCAGGTCGAGAACATGATCCGCAACGAGCAGTTTTATTACGTCCCGTTAAGGCATGGAAAGAAGCTTCTCGCAGCAATATGGGAGCTGTCGCAGTACATAACGCACCACGAAGTAATTCGAATTTCCTATGTCCGCCAAGACGGTGTTGAGCGGGCGCATGAAGTGAAGCCGGTCGCCATAATGTTCTCAGAATACTATTTCTATCTGATTGCATTCATGGCGGATGATCGACACGGCTTCCCTACTGTATTTCGTATTGACAGAATTGAAAGTCTTCAAGGTACAGGAATTAAGTTCAAGGTGCCTTATAAGGACAAATTCAACGACGGGGAGTTTCGTAAGAGAGTGCAGTTTATGTATTCGGGTGAACTGCAGAGGGTGAAGTTTAAGTTTAGCGGCACGTCCATTGAAGCTGTGTTGGACAAACTGCCGACGGCACAGATATTGTCTGAGAATGAAGGGGTTTATGTAATTTCGGTGGAAACATACGGAAATGGTGTTGATATGTGGATACGAGGTCAGGGAGAGAAGGTTGAGGTGTTATAGCTGCGAATGGAAAGTAATCGTCAAAGTAACTTTGTAACCTCGCATAGCTTTATAAAGCATCCGCTGAGAAAAGCAAAGAAAAAAACCAGGATGCGCTATTATGTTGCGCTTGATCATTTTGTGAGAGAGTACGCAGGTATTGCCGAATACGCAAATGCCCGGTTACTACAATACCAAGAGATGCTTATTGAAAGTAATACTACATTTACTGTAACTGACAGGAACCGTAATAGCATCATTCGTTCTGTTGTAAACGATTCGCTTAGACCGTGGATGTGGAAATACCGTTTTTGGTTGACATGTGACATTGCGCTTATCTTAGCGGATAAGAACGCAATTGAGAAGGTACAAGAAGATATGCAGCGATACCTGAACAAACGACAGCGCGCTGCACTAAGTGTGCTGGTATCTTATCTTTTTAACGATAAGATGATTCCGCCAAAAATGCTTTTTGCTGAAGGATTGATTTATCAATTCCGGTTAAACCGAAGCTTCACAGCGCAACAGGAACAGCGGGTCTTGATTACGGCCAATATGAGCGCTGGTAAATCGACGCTGATCAATGCTCTTATCGGCAAACAAGTCGCCCGGACCTCGCAAGAAGCATGCACAGCGGACTTGCATTACTACTTAAATAAGCCTGTTGAGGATGGATCAATTCACTTGCGGGCAGGACAGCTTAATCTGAATGCTGCTTATGAAGATCTGATGGATGCTGAACAAGTAGGTAGTGGTAGTGTAGCTTCCTATTTCCGTTCTTTCGTACAATCTGATCCGCAACGCCGAATTTGCCTAATTGATACTCCAGGTGTAAATTCTGCGATTAACCGGGAGCACGGCAGCCGGACCCGTAAAGCGTTGATGGAAGAACAGTACGATAAACTAATCTATGTGTTAAATGCTAATCAACTTGGGACAGATGAGGAAATTCGTTATTTAAAGTATATTTCCGGAAATGTGCCAAGTGATAAGGTAGTTTTTGTCTTAAACAAACTTGATCATTTCAAAAGCGCAGATGATTCCATTGCTGCAAGCATAGAGGGTGTGAAAACGGATCTGCTGCAACTTGGATATAAGAATCCTACGGTATATCCATTGTCTGCATACTTCGCATTATTGTTGAAGCGCAAGCAGAACGGTGAGCTTTTGACTGAGGATGAGCAAGACGAGTATGACTACTATGTGAAAAAATTCAGCAGGCCAGAATTTGATCTCTCTGTCCACTTGAATACATCTACGGCGCCCTTACAGACAGCTGAAGATAAGCAATTAGCGCTTGCAGCAAGCTGCGGGCTTTATAGTCTTGAAAACATATTATACGGAGGAAGCGACCAATGAAAAAGGTGTTTGTGAAGTACAATCCTTACAAGCTTGAAACAGAGATTACGGTTGATGGGAAAGGGTTGGCGCAAAACAGCAAGCTTGGAGAGAAGGCTGCCGACGGCTCCCGGTTGCAGGAATGGGTTGAAGAGCTCCCGCGCATTCTTGTCGAAGAGTACAATGACACCAATTTTGAAATTACGTTTCACGGCACATTGCTTGACTACGAGGACTTGGTTGATGTATTCACCGAAGCGCATAAGAATAATAAACTCAAAGCGACGATAAAACGTAACCCGGCCAAAGAAACAGCGGATAAGGAAGCTCTAATCAACGACGTCTTCAACCAAATTCAGCAAGGTCCGTTCAATGAGTTGAAAGATGCAGAGATCGTGAGTGCATTTGAACACGCCAAGAGCAGTGATTTCGAAGTATGTGTCGTTGCGACGATGAGTGCCGGTAAATCTACGCTGATCAATTCAATGCTTGGCTCAAAATTAATGCCCTCCAAACAAGAGGCCTGCACAGCTATTGTTACGCGAATCAAGGATACTACCCGGGATGAGGTGCCGTTCATTGCGGAAGTTTACAATCAAGAGGACGAACTGACCGAAACGCATGCCAAATTAACCTATCCAATCATGGAGCGGTTGAATTCCAGTGAGAACATATCCGCTATCCATGTTTCAGGAAATATTCCGTTTGTTTCGTCAGAAGATGTTTCGCTGGTACTCATTGATACCCCGGGGCCGAACAACTCCCGCGATCCTAGACATAGAAAGGTACAGAGCGAGCTTCTTGGCAAATCATCAAAGGCGCTTGTACTCTATATTATGACAGGTGAATTCGGTACTGACGATGATAACGCCTTGTTGAATCGTGTCGCTGAGAGTATGAGTGTGGGCGGCAAACAGTCGAAGGATAGATTCATCTTTGTTGTCAACAAACTGGATGACCGCAAGAAAGAGGATGGCGATACGAGCCAAACCTTAGAGCGTGTCCGTTCTTATCTGAAAAACCATGGCATAGTGAGTCCGAACTTGTTCCCTGCATCCGCCTTGCCTGCGCTTAACATCAGACTCATGGCAAGCGAAGCGGATGTGGACGTAGACACAATTGATGAAACGGAAATGAAGATTAAGAAATTGAACCGCAATGAACCCTTGCATTTCGAGACGTATGCGGCGCTCCCTCCAAGCATTCGCGGTGAGATTAACGAGCAGCTTGCGGCTACGAGAGAAGCATGGAGCGGCAGAGACAATGAAAATCCGGAAGAAGCATTGATTCATACGGGCGTAGTTTCTATTGAAGCAGCTATCCGTCAATACGTACAGAAATACGCCAAAACGGCAAAAATCAAAAATATTGTAGATACGTTCCTGCACAAATTAGACGAAGTAGGCGCCTTCGAGGAAACGAAACGTGAGCTTGCCCGAAACCAGGAAGAAAGCAAGCGTATTGTGCGGTTGATTGAATCGATCCGTGAGAAGATGGATGATGCACGCGATGCGAAGAAGTTCAAAGACTCGGTTGATGATGCGGTTGTGGCAGTTAACGACTCATCAAGAGAGGTGGTAGAAGGAATACTTGAGAAGTTCCAGGCCCGCATTACAAAACGTATCGATGATCTGCGCAATCAGGAACTTTCTATTCATGATGCTGAAGAAGAAGCAGAGCGTTTGCATAAGTTTGCACAAAAGCTGGAGCCTGACTTTGAAGTAGAGCTGGATGAACTTGTCCGAAATAACATTGTGGGTACAGGTGTTGCCTTGCTTGAGGCATACAAGAAAAAGCTTGCTTCGTTAACGGAAGAATTAGATATTGCTGAAGTGACAATTGATCCATTAAAACTAATGGGCGGCAGCGTTGGAGAATTTTCTGCCCAGAGCTTAATAAAGAAGAAGGACGTTGAGGATGGGGAAGAATGGGTGAAGAATACAGATAAAAGATGGTTTAAGCCATGGACGTGGGGCCAAGAGAGTGGCTATTACCGAACAACTTACAAAACGGTTCAGTATGTTCTTGGTGCTGAGTTAGCACAGAAGTTTTTTGCTCCAGTAGAGGATAGTCTTTATAACAACGGTGATAACGCCCGTAAATATGCGCTTCAACAGTCGAAACGAATTGCAGACCGCTTCAACAAAGAATTTGAAAGGCTTGATGATGTGCTTAAGGTAAAGCTCGCTGAGCTGGAGAACTACGCCACCGATAAGAAAAAAGCCGATGAACGGGTTCTAGAGTCGGAGCGCAAGTTGAACTGGTTGGAGCAAATTAAAGTTAGAGTAGAATCTATTATGGAGATATAAGGGGATAGTATTATGGCGATAACAGACGTTTTCACAAACGCAGTAACATCGGGCAATGTTAGACGCATTCGTATTATAATGAAGGATAGCTTACTTGTTGATCCGACATTTTCAGAATTTAAAGAAATGGAAAGGCATACTCAAGCTGTGAATGGACTATATGATGAACATGATGGCCGAGTGCTTGAGGAAGATCCGTCTGCCTGGAACGACGACTATATGAGTAAGATGATGGTTCAGATTGTCGGGAACTTTTCTCATGAACGACTGGAACATCTCCAAAAGATAGTCAGACATCTCCATCCCGTCACTTCCCTCCCACAAGCAAGAGTATCAGGCGGAGGCGGTAGTGCTGTTGTTAGTAATAACCGTAGTGGCAGCAACAATTCCACACAGCGCAAAACGTATAGCAGGTATCCGCAAACCTCGACTCTGAGTTACCAGCGACAGAAGTCTCTGGATATGAGCAACAATCGGATTCGCACAACCAGTGTTGTAACAGGCGCTGTCGCAGGCGGCATCGTTGGCGGCACTGTCGTTGCGGTCGCTGGCGGGTCGTTTATTGCAGGTGCTGCTGTCGGGGCGGTTGTTGTTGGAGCAGCGGTATACGTTGTAACAAGCGGGAGGTAGGGGAATGAGTGACTTTGTAGATTTGACCGGCGGGAAGGGGACTGTATCGGTAAGTGACAAGATAGAGCCCCCCTCCCTATCTATGCCTGTAAGCAACGTACCCAGTTATAACACTATGGAACGGCAGCTTGCAGAAGCAAGCTTACTCGTCGATGATATTGTGCTCAAGAATTATTTAACCAAGCTTACGGAGTTTGATATTATTCCGCTTCCCGATAGTCTGAAGCAGATTAGTGATATTCGGCTGTTCAAAATAACTGAAATGGTGTACCAGAATAATGAATATTCCACTTATAAATTTGCTTCTGTGTTCAATGCGGTACAAAATTTGAATTGCGGTGTGTTTATTATTGCCGATAGCAACGGACAGAAAACTGATTTGTATATGGGCATTCGTACGCTTGACGATAAACGGACAACGAAATCACTCAAAGATACTTTAAGAAATGCGCTGCGAGGCCAGTTCCCCGGTGTAAAAACCGAAGACCTTCTCGATTCCGCAGCAGAAGGTTTCCTTGAAAGTATTCCATCCGGGAATATCGCATCGGTCTCGTGTGTCGCCAACAATAAGGATGCGGAATTCACGGATAACGAGCGGTTTATACAGGGGCTCGACAAGCTTGTTCTCGCTATGCAGGGTCAGCGCTATACCTCCGTCATTTTGGCCAAAAGCACGTCAGCCGCCCAGTTAGCAGAATCACGGCGCGCCTATGAGAATATATATACCCAGCTGTCGCCGTTTGCCAATATGCAGCTGAGTTATGGCACGAATACTGCGTTAAATGTTTCAAGTGCCTTTTCACAAGGGACAACAACGGGAACATCGCATTCGACCAACCGCTCGACCCAGACGGGCACCAGCCGTTCAATGAGCTCGACGGTAAATGAATCTGTAACCAAGACCGATACCGCTGCCATGATTGCGAAAGGAGTTGGCGCGGCATTGCTTGGCACAGCCAGCATTGTTGCCGCTCCGCTAACAGGAGGAGCCAGTCTAGCCGCAGCAGGAGTGATTATTGCAGGTCAGGTTGGTCTTAGCGCAATTAATCCTAAGTCAACAACAAAAGGAACCTCTACGAACGAAAGCTATTCCGAAAGTTCATCGGAGTCGTCCGGAGAATCAGATACTGAGAGTGAAGGCTCAAGTGAAAATAATACTAAGACGACGGGCTTAACCGCTGCTACTTCAGACAATCTGCAGCTTACGATGCAAAATAAAACGCTTATGAACACGCTGGAGCGGATTGATTTGCAGCTGAAGCGGATTGATGATTGCGAAAGCCTCGGCATGTGGGAATGCGCAGCGTATTTCTTGTCAGACAGTCAAGAAACTGCAGAGATGGCAGCGGGAACTTACCGGGCATTGATGAAGGGCGAGAAATCCGGTGTAGAGACCTCCGCAATTAACTTCTGGGGGCGTCAGCATACCAAGCAGCTTCCTAGGCTTCGGGAGTACATTACGAATTTTGTTCATCCTCTGTTTGAGTATCGTTCACACTCGGTCAACTTGCCTGTGACAGCTTCGTCGCTTGTAAGCGGGAACGAGCTAGCGATTCAGATGGGGCTTCCACGCAAATCGGTGTGCGGTTTCCCGGTCATCGAACATGCGGATTTCGGACGGGAGGTTGTCAGGTATAATCAGCGCCGCAACCGCGAGAGCAGCTTTATTCTCGGCAACGTGTTCACAATGGGCAGTGAGACGAACACAGAGGTGCGTCTTGACCGTGATTCGATGACAATGCATACGTTTGTGACAGGCTCTACCGGCTCAGGCAAAAGCAATACGGTATACGAAATGCTCCAGCAATTGCGAAATGTGTACGACATTCCGTTCCTGGTTATCGAGCCAGTAAAAGGCGAGTACAAAAACGTGTTTGGGCAGTTTGCTGACGTATCTGTTTACGGTACTAATCCCCAAAAAAATGCTTTGCTGCGGATTAATCCGTTCCGTTTCCCGGCTGACATTCATGTTCTGGAGCATTTGGACAGGCTTGTTGAATTGTTTAATGTATGTTGGCCAATGTATGCGGCAATGCCGGCCATCTTAAAGGAAGCGATGGAACGCTCGTATACTGAGGCTGGCTGGAATTTAAGTGCTTCTGACAATCCGAAAGGCGATAAATATCCAAATTTCGCAGATGTGCTGGAGCAAATTGAGAATGTAATAGATGAATCCAAGTACTCGTCTGACAGCAAGGGGGATTACTCCGGTGCCTTGTGTACCCGTGTGCGGTCACTGACGAATGGATTGAATGGACTTATTTTTACAAGCGATGATTTGACGGATGCCGAGTTGTTCGACAATAACGTCATAGTAGATTTGAGCCGGATCGGATCAACGGAAACCAAGTCGCTCATTATGGGACTGCTCGTTATGAAGCTTAATGAATACCGGATGACCTCCGGCAGAACGAATAGTCCTCTTGAACATATAACTGTGCTTGAGGAAGCGCATGTTCTATTAAAACGTACATCAACCGAGCAATCCGCTGAAAGCTCCAATTTGCTTGGCAAATCGGTAGAGATGCTGGCCAATTCAATTGCCGAGATGAGAACGTATGGGGAAGGATTTATTATCGCTGATCAATCGCCGGGATTGTTGGATATGTCAGTTATTCGCAACACTAACACCAAAATTATTCTGAGATTGCCGGAACGAAGCGACCGGGAGCTGGTAGGGTATGCCGCAAATCTGAACGAGGAGCAGATTGGTGAACTGTCCAAGCTGGAGCGTGGTGTAGCGGCTATTTACCAGAATGATTGGGTAGAGCCTGTGCTGGTTAAGGTGAATAAATGCAATGTAGACGAAAAGCAGTACAACAGCACAGCACATTACACGGCAGTGGATGTCCGGAAGGTGTGGACGCAGATTCTGTCGCTTCTTATTCAGGGAAGGGTGCGTGAACGGCTTGAATTCGATGTAACCGAAATTGAACGCAGTTTGCCTATACTTCAGTTATCCTCGGGCAACACAGAATTTTTGGAGGAGCAAATCTCTGAATATCAATCGGAGGGTCAATTATCTTTATGGGATCCCGCTGAATTCATTAAGCTTTCCCGCCGCATCACTGGCTTGCTTGGTGTGCGTGCGCAAGTCGAAAGCCTGGTGTCCACTTCCGTTAATAATACCGGGCTAACCGGGAAACTTGCCAGACTTGTGAATCAGTTCGTATCCGATGCCTCCGAAGAGGTAACCCTTGCTATAAGCCAATGCTTGATGAAAGACATCAGCGTACAGCAAGAAGAATCAGAGGTGCGTGAACGGATCTATAAGCAATGGATTGATGCTGTAAAGGATAGCTTTGCGAGAAGCGGCGGGGTGAATATATGAGTGTTGCATCGTTTAAAGAGGTCACAGAGATTTCAATAAAAAGGTTTGCCGACTGTCCGCTTGGCAAAATGGCGGAGCATAAGACCTTCGAAAAACCGGAGAGCGAATATGATGCACCGTTAGGCCCAGTGATTGAGAATTTGAAGAATTGTCCGATTGAAGGTAATAATGGACATTGGGACGGTGAACGTGGCAACTCTAAATGGATACCCGACCAGGATTATACCCCGCCTGAAGTGAAAGGGAGAACGCGTTCCAATCCAGAAGGCTTAACCATGGGGCAACTGCTCGACAAATATGGTATAGATGATGGGATTGTCTATAAGGATGGAGAGCCGGATTTTAACGAGGTTAGCAAAGGCACAGTTGAAATTGAGCCGTTCTCTACCGAGCGTACTGATAATTTCGATAAGGCTGATATGGCCCTGGCCAATCAAAAGGACTGTGATCCCAAAGAAGTGGCACAATGGCGTAAAGACAATAACTATACATGGCATGAATGCAAGGATATGAAAACGATGCAGAAGGTCCCTAACGAAATTCATGCGAATTTCACGCATAGCGGGGGAATCTCTGAAGCTAAGAAAGGAATAGGTGAGTTATAATGAACAGTCCGGTGTTTGGTGAGCTTATTTTTAATGTAGGGTGGAAAACTGAAACGGAAATTGTACTGTTTGACAATAACTATAAAGTAATCATCAAAGCGGCAGCATATTTTGAGCAAGATGGTATTACTGCTGAGCAGGAAGCGGCGATTGCTGATTTTGGTGACCACCAACAGGAACGTTTAACAACGGCCGAACAACTGCTGGCCGATTATTCGGAAAGTGACGCGTCTAAGCGGTTCGTTCCGCGCACCTTATTGTTCCAGCGCAATGGCAGCTATGCCTTGCTGCTTGATGACAGAGAAGATGAAGATGGCGGTATTGCTGTTTGTCTTCAACCCACAGTAGAAATTATAACGCAGGATGAGTATCTATAAATCCGTCCATTCATCTACGTGATGAGGTGACGAAGTGAAGAGGATCGGATGAATGGTGAAGGGAGAGCCCGGAGCCAATAAGCCGATCCTTTTTTCTGTTAAGAAGAGCCTTCTCAGTCCTGGATTTAGAGAGTGCTGGATACAATGTGAAAATTGTATTCCAGTTGTAATACTTACGCCATGTTCTTTGCTCCCAAGATAAGCCAATATAAATACAGAAGCGTATCCAAGGAAATACAGGAAGAGGTGCTAGGAACAATGGTTATATTCTTCGATAGAGCGAAGCGGCCGCTATGGGAGGGCAGAACCTCCATTTACACTCATATTAAGGAGCAAGGAGAGTCCGTGGACGGATCGCTGCCGGATGACGAGGAATTCTGGTCCGGTGATACAATCAGATGGGTAGCGGGCGGTTTAGACGGAGCCTTTGGGCATCATGCCGCGCCTGATAAAATGACGGATGAGGCACGGGAGCTGGTTCAGCTGCTGGCGAAGCAATCCAGGAAGCCTAAGAATGCAACAAGAAAGGCTTTGTATGCCAAGCTTGTAAAGACGGATGTAAGCGGGAAGATCGATGCCATTATAGATGAGGTGCGCAAGCAGCCGGGAATTCAGCCGGATTCCGTATTCCTTGAGGGAAAATGGCTGGCGGAGCATGCGGCGCACCGGAATGCCGTCAAATTCGGTATTGCAATGCTAGGGCTTTTTCAGAATGGGCAGGTCAAGGAATTGCTCCTAACGCTGGGGAGACATGAGGAATTTACGCTGTATGCGATGGTAGCGATTCATAATGGAATGGAAGACAGCAATCAGGTGCTATTTGAACTCGCTCATCAGGTCCACGGCTGGGGCAAAATACATATCGTCGAGAGACTTGAGCCTGCAAATCAGAAGATCAAGGATTGGATGCTCCGGCAAGGCTGCCACAATAACATTATGAACGAATATTTAGCCTGTACTTGTGCCAGAAATGGCGGTTTGCATGAGGCACTTTCGGCTGAACGGGTGGATAGCGCTTTACTTCATGGGGCAACCGATATCATCGAAGCGTTATTGAATGGCGGGCCAGCTGAGGATATTGACGATTATGAGCATGCCCCGCAGGTAATATTGGATTACGTGAGGCTCATCCGGGAGGCAGGGTCAACGGCCAAACATCTGTCCGTCATATTTAGCATTCACTACTTCCTGGCTGAGGAGGAGGAGAAGTGGACTGCGCGGAAATCGGCAGGCTGGAGTGAACCGTTAAGAAGCGAAATCCGTGAGGCTTGCGGGTCAATTATGGCCGACGCGAAGTGGATTAGCATTGTTATGGATGCGGCTCGCAGCAGCGATCTAACGGATGCTTACTACGGCGTGGCATGTGCGGAGAAGCTTGGCATGGATATTTGGGATACGCTCTACCATCAGCTTGCGGCTGACCCGCAACAGGATTTCTATTACTATCAGCTGATGAAATCGGATGACCGTGAGCGGATTCACAGGTTCGTTCAATTCGCCAGCGAACACCTTCCCTTACAGCAGATCGCCACGGGTCCCGGAACTGAAATGGGATTCGGCGGGGAATATGCAGCACACAGGAGGCTGGGGGCAATCTTGCAGAGCTTGGATCGGTTCGAGGGGATAGGTGCAGAGCTGATCTTGACTGGCCTTAACAGTACAGTGACCTCCAACCGCAATATGGCGATCATGGCGCTAGAGAGCTGGGACGTTTCCTCCTGGGGAGAGCAACTGGTTCATGCAGTCACTCAGTTATCGGCGATTGAGCCTGAAGAACCGGTACAAGAACGGCTAGCCGGGCTCCGTGAAGCAAAGGGGCTCTAAGCTTGAGCAATATTTATAATGAAGGAGTTGAATCACAATATGGCTTATCAAAATATAGACGGCGTGCGGGTCTGGGGGAATCCCGACAGCGGAGCGCTGGCGCAAGCAATAACGTGTGCGGAAACAGGCAATGTTGTGCAAACCCTGCTCATGGCAGATCATCATAAAGGCTACAGTCAGCCGATCGGCGGGGTGGTCGTATACGATGGGCAGATCTCCCCGTCCGGTGTTGGTTATGATATTGGCTGCGGGAATAAAGCGGTGCGAACCAGTCTGACTGTTGAGGATATCCGGCCCAAGCTGGCAAAAATCATGGACGAAATCGCCCGCAGAATTTCCTTCGGAGTAGGCCGTGTCAATAATGAGCGGGTCGATCATGAGCTGTTTGACGATTCGGACTGGGACGTTTTCAAGGCAGTAGGTAAGCAGGAGCACGACAAGCTGAAAGCGCTGGCCCAGAGTCAGTTAGGCACGGTCGGCAGCGGCAACCACTTCGTGGATTTGTTTGAAGAAGCCGGAACAGGCCGGGTGTGGATCGCCAATCATTTCGGGAGCAGAGGGTTCGGCCATAAGACGGCGAGCGGTTTCCTTAACCTGGCAGCGGGCAGAGACTTTCTGGCTAACGCCCCCGGTGAAAAGATGGACCAACCGCCCGTACTGCTGGGTCTGAGCAGCGAGCTTGGCGATATGTATTACCGGGCCATGAAGCTGGCCGGACGCTACGCCTATGCGGGCAGGGATTATGTGATCCGGCAAGTACTAGTCATCCTGGGAACGGAAGCGGACCTCGAAGTGCATAACCATCATAACTATGCCTGGAAAGAAACCCATAACGGCAAAGAAGTTGTTGTCGTCCGCAAAGGGGCAACCCCGTCGGCACCGGGTCAGGTTGGTTTCATCGGCGGCAGTATGGGCGACATCTCCGTAATCGTTAAGGGAAAAGATAGCATCGAGAACAAAGACTCCTACTACAGCACCGTTCATGGAGCAGGACGAATCATGAGCCGCACCCAAGCAGCCGGCAAAATGAACTGGAAAACCCGTACCCGCAGCGGCGGTCAAATCACGACGGCACGAATGATGGAGGCGGTTCGTGATTTCGGTGTGGAGCTCCGCGGTGCAGGCACGGACGAGAGTCCTTTTGTGTACCGGAAGCTTCAAGAGGTGCTGGATGCGCATGCGGAGACGATTGAGGTTATGCATGTGCTGAAGCCAATTGGTGTGTGTATGGCGGGAGCGGATGAGTTTGATCCGTATAAGGATTGAGACATAGGAACGTGGGGATAGGGCTGCCAGTTTGTCATATTTGGGTAGATGAAAAGAAAGTGCTTAATATTCAGCTTGGATGTCAGTGGAGCTATTTGCTATGAAGGCAACCCGTTAAAGTTAATTGATTATGGAATTAATTTCAAAAGTGACAATACAATATAATGCCCGCGGATCGTCTCATGGGCGAGCTCTATTGAGCTACTATACATTAATGGCGAGCATCTGCCCAAACCTCTTATGATGGTCTGTAGAATTAAGTATGAGAATACTAAATATATTTGGAATGATATTTTATGGTAGAATAGAGCAAAGATTCTACGATTAGAATATAAATATTTTAAGTAAGTGGCCGGTTTTTAGGGGGCAAGGGGATATCTATATCTGATTATCAATTACTCATGCCGCCTTTGCTAAAAACTTGAAGGAGACAAATAGTATAGCCAAAAGCAATCTTTTCTGGAAAACATAAGACGGGCGTTTTCCGAATTACAGATAGGGGCAAGGGGGGGCTTATTCAAAATCCCAACCCAATAAATGTATAGTATCTTAGACAGTTCCTGAAGTTTAAGCAATTCTATTCCCAGAAGTGGAATGAAAATGAAGGTAGAGCCGATCCGGAAATTCAGGATACCAGTATTAGGTTCGATGAAAAGGCGCCTGAGGAATTGCTAGAGTGCAGTTACCAGAGAGTCAGGGGCATGAATTAGCCAAAAACATATTAGGTTCAATAAAAGGATCCACCCCGGTCTCCTTGAAAACTAATGGTTGGGATTCTAGTGAAGATGGGGGTAGGTTGGTTCTCTAATGACACTGGTAAATCCGTTGGGAAACGGCGACGGTGGTATAACGGAATTATTAAGTAAGGCAGATTGGGTATTGATAATATCTACATAAAATTTAATCATTGTAAAAGTACTATGGCTCGAATAGGAAGTTAGAAGTTTCTAGGAGCTTTACAAGGTTACAGGGTTAGAAAGAGCATATTTCTTACAAATTTATCTTTCTTAAGGGAAGCTTACGAGCATATACTTATTTATGTGTAACCTATGCAAACTTAATGACTAATTATGATCTTGTGTCGAAATTTGCCACAAACGAAATAAAGAAATTAGATTCTGATAAATTTTAGCGAGGATTAGGGAAGCTAGATTAGCATATAAGAGACTCTAAGAGGGAGGTTATAACCTATGGTGTTTATCAATATTCCTGATAAATTTAATGAGGCAACTCGTGTTCAAATGCCTGCACTTGTTCATTTAACTAGAGTTGGTTATGAATACTTTGGGAAAATATCCGAGGAAATGGCAGGTGCGTTTTATGACCCCGACACAAACATTTTGAAGGGCATTTTCAAACAACAGTTTTGCACTCTTAATCCAGGTCGTGAAGGAGAGGTAGAACAAACATTACGTACAATTCGTCAAGAATTGGATAATGATGACCTTGGACGTAGTTTTTATAAGAGATTAACAACTATTTCTCCTGTCCGTCTTATAGATTTTGAGCACCCAGAAAATAATACGTTTCATTTTACGGCAGAATTTACTTGCAAACGTGATCAAGATGAGTTCCGTCCTGATATTACATTATTTATAAACGGCCTTCCTCTTGTATTTATTGAAGTGAAAAAGCCTAATAATCATGGTGGCATGGTAGCAGAAAGCGACCGCATGAATCGTCAACGTTTTCCTAATAAAAAGTTTCGTCGTTTTATAAATATTACTCAGCTGATGATATTTTCAAATAATATGGAGTATGATACACAAGGTGGTATTGTGCCTATACAAGGTGCGTTTTATTGTACGGCAGCAAGAGAGGCTTCGCCATTTAATTGTTTCCGTGAAGAGAATATTGGAAATCAGGAAGTTGCCCCTTTTATTAAAAGCTATCCATACATAGAAATTGATAATGATGTTGAGAAGCGAATTCTATGCGATTTTAACTGTCAAGTGATTCATCACGCACCTGAATATCAAACCAATTTAAGTATAAACACTCCTACTAACCGTATTATAACTTCAATGTGTTCTCCAGAACGCTTACTTTTTATTCTTAAATACGGAATGGCGTATGCAAAAATGGAACGTGAGGTTGATGGTAAGATTGAATCAACCGATCAAAAGCATGTTATGAGATACCAGCAGTTATTTGCTGCTCTAACTGTTCGTGAAAAAATAAGCCAGGGCATTACCTCGGGTGTTATATGGCATACACAAGGCAGTGGTAAAACAGCACTTTCCTATCATCTTACTTATGCGTTGTCGGATTACTTTGCAAAACAAAACAAAGTGGCCAAATTCTACTTTATTGTAGATCGACTTGACTTGCTTGAACAGGTTACACAGGAATTTGAGGCTCGTGGATTGGAGGTTAAAACCGCTAACTCTCGCCTTGAGCTAATGACGCAATTCCGTACCAATCAAGCACAAGAAGGGAATAGTGGACAACAAGAAATCACTGTTGTAAACATCCAACGCTTTGCAGAAGATAAAGAAAAGGTTAATTTGCCTGCTTATGCAACAAATTTACAACGCATATTCATCATTGATGAGGCACACCGGGGATACAAACCAGAAGGTTGTTTCCTTGCCAACCTATTTGATGCCGACAAAAACTCTATAAAAATTGCACTAACCGGTACACCGTTGCTAAAAGAAGAGCGTGCTTCGTGGAAAGTGTTTGGAGAGTATCTTCACACTTACTATTATGACAAATCCATACAAGATGGATACACTGTAAAAATTATTCGTGAAGATATTGAAACGTCTTACCGAGAAAAATTGTCGGAAATCTATGAGAAACTTGAATTTTTGGTTGAGAAAAAAGATATTAATAAGAGCCAGATTATTGAGCATGACAAATATGTAAAAGAACTTCTTCGTTATATTATCAATGACTTTAAGAGGTTCCAACAAGTTCAAGGAGACCGCACTTTAGGCGGTATGGTAATATGTGAAACAAGTGAGCAGGCACGAAAACTTTTTGCTTACTTTGATGAAATACAAGGTGAGCTTAATGTTGAAGCGTCAGTAAAAAGTAATTTTAAGGTCGGTTTAATTTTACATGATGCCGATGATAAAGAAACTCGTAAACAGACTGTAAAAGACTTCAAGAAGAATATGAGTATTGATATATTGATTGTGTTCAATATGCTTCTTACTGGATTTGATGCCCCAAGGCTCAAACGGTTGTATTTCGGACGTAAACTTAAGGACCACAATTTACTACAGGCACTTACCCGTGTGAATCGTCCTTACAAAAAGAACCGCTACGGCTATATAATAGATTATGCAAATATTAAGAGGAATTTTGAGCAGACTAATGAAGCTTATTTGAAGGAACTCAATCGTTTTAATGATCCGACCGAAACTGGACAAGGTAATGAAACTGATACTTTTTGTCAAATTATTGAGGATAAAGATGCTCTCATAGCCCAAATGCGGGAAGTAAGGCAAATACTCTTCAATTATACTACTGATAATGTTGAGGAATTTAGTTGCGAAATTTCAACCATAGAAGATAAGATTGAACTTCTTAAGTTGAAAAAGGTACTTATTTCTGCACGAGACTGCTGTAATATTGTGCGTACCTTTGGTGATGATGACCTAAAGGAAGCTTTTGCTCGTCTTGAGATTACAAAACTCCCTGCTATGATTTCAGAGGTACAACACCACATAGACAATATTAATCAAAAGGAAGCATTCTCCAATGATGACACTACCAAAAGACTGGTTAACGAAGCAATGCAGGATATTTCCTTTAACTTTAGCAAAATAGGCGAAGAAGAAATGAAGTTGATAGCTGGCGGTATTGAATTACAGGATAAATGGCAACGTACAATCCGCAACTTCACCGAAAATATAGATCAGGAGAGCACAGAGTTTATTACACTGCGTGATGCCTTTATGCAGCGTTTTAAGGAATACGGGTTTGTGATTGATAGTATTGCTCAATTTAACGAGCATTCCAAGGCACTGGATGATGTTCTGAAAAAACTCGCTGAATTGCAGAAAAGCAATAACGCTCTTCTAAAAAAATATAAAGGAGATGCAAAATTTGCTCGTGTGCACAAGCGTATCCGCGAAGAAAATGAATATCGAAAAGGTATTAATAGAAAGCCAATTGTATCAGTCTACGATGAATCCATTATGAGCGTACTTATTACAATTAAATCCGATATCGACCAAAAGGTATACGATAGGAATGATATACTGAAAAAAGATGCTTATTTTGAGCAAACAGTAATGACACAAATAAAAGAAGGTATGAAAAAGCTCAACTTTGATAGTGACCGCGAAGATCGTCTCTTCATTCAGAATCGTATTACAAAGCAATACCTTAACCAATATAATTCAACATATTCAATTGCATAATAAATAGTCGGAGGAGTATATGGATATTAAAGAGAAAACAATTGAGCTTATTGATGCGTTAAAATCAACCTGTCAAACCTATGGAATGGGGAATGATGGTAATGAGTATAAAATCATTACACAGGTATTCCTATATAAGTTTATTAATGATAGATTCGGCTTTGCCGTAAAGGAAATCAGCCCTGTGCTTTCGAATGCTGAAAAGTGGGAAATTGCCTATGCTGGAATGTCAGAGGATGACAGACTTGATATTCTCGACGAGCTTTCGCCGGATATCCCTCGTTTATATCCACAGCACCTTATTTCAAATCTTTGGAATCAACAAGCAAAAGGTGACTTTGACTTGATTTTTGATAGTACGATGGCCGATATCGCAGATATAAACATGAGTATATTTGCTACACAGACAACTCAGGACACTAAAATTCCTCTCTTTGAGAAACTTACTCAGTATGTTACTGATGATGCACAAAGAGCACCTTTTGCTCGTGCCTTGGTGGATAAGCTAGTTAACTTCTCTTTTGAAGAGGCGGTTGCAAAGCACTATGATTTCTTTGCTGCAATTTTTGAATATTTGATTAAAGATTACAATACTGCTGGTGGTGGGAAATATGCAGAATACTACACTCCACATTCGATTGCCACAATAATGGCCCGTCTCTTGGTTGGAGATAGTTCTGACCTCCATAGCATTGAATGCTACGACCCATCTGCTGGAACAGGTACATTGTTAATGGCACTTAGCCATCAAATTAGTGAAGACCGTTGTACAATCTTTGCGCAGGATATTTCTCAGAGAAGTAACAAAATGCTAAAACTTAATCTCATCTTGAATGGTCTTGTATCCTCACTCGACCATGCTATTCAAGGAGATACTCTCGTTGCTCCTTATCATAAGAGTGATGATGGGCAGTCTTTGCGCCAGTTTGACTATGTTGTATCTAATCCTCCGTTCAAGATGGATTTTTCCGATACAAGAGAAAAAATTGCAGCGATGCCTGCTCGCTTCTGGGCTGGAGTACCGAATATTCCTGCTAAGAAAAAAGAAAGTATGTCGATTTACACCTGCTTTATTCAACATGTAATCAATTCCCTTAAAGCTAAAGGCAAAGGTGCTATTGTTATTCCAACGGGATTTCTTACTGCAAAGAGTGGTGTGGAAAATAAAACCCTTAAACACATTGTCGATGAACACATCGTTTATGGTTGTGTAAGTATGCCTTCAAATGTGTTTGCTACTACTGGTACGAATGTATCCGTCCTTTTTTTTGATAATTCAAAAACTACCGATAAGGTTGTTTTGATTGATGCATCCAAGATGGGTGAGGAATACAAAGATGGTAGCAATCAGAAACGTCGTCTACGTGATTTTGAAATAGACCAGATTGTATCGACGTTTCAGAACAAGGGATCCGTTGATCATTTCTCAGTAGCTGTATCCTACGATGAAATAAAAGAGAAGAAATACTCCCTCTCCGCCGGTCAGTATTTTGAAATCAAGAATGAATATGTTGAATTGACACAGGATGAGTTTAATTCAAAGATGGCAGAATTCACTGCCAATTTGCAGTCATACTTTACTAAAGGAGAGAAATTGCAGTCAGAGATTATGGAACAGTTGCAAAGGCTGCCGGGCATGAGTGAATAGATTCGACCTTGCAGTGCGAAATGGTCATGTGGAGCAACGCTCTTAACTGGTTCATAAAAATATATTGTTTAAGCTATAAGGAGATAGAAATGATTCGAAGAATTCCAATTAGTGATATATGTACAATCTATGACGGCCCACATGCAACTCCTAAGAAAACAGAAATAGGCCCTATTTATTTAGGTATTAATGCAATTACTGCTGACGGGAAATTAGACCCAACTGAGTATGCACACTTATCTGATGAAGATTATGTAAAATGGACTAAGCGCGTTACGCCAAAACCTCTTGATATAGTGTTTTCATACGAAGCCACATTGGGCAGATACGCAATTATTCCAGAAGGCTTCTATGGCTGTCTTGGAAGGCGATTGGCCATTATACGAAATACAAGCAAATATATTGATACAAGATGGTTATACTATTATTTTCGTTCCCCAGAATGGACAGGGTTTATTAATAGTAAGATTATTAAAGGAAGTACAGTAAATCGAATTTCGATTGAAGATTTTCCATCATATACAATACCGCTTATTCCATTTGAAACACAGAAAAAAATAGTTAATGTACTTTTGACTATTGATGAGAAAATCGATACAAATCAAAAGATAAGCGATAACTTACAGAAACAATTAGATTTGCTGTATGACTATTGGTTCACCCAGTTTGACTTCCCAGATGCAAACGGGAACCCATACAAAGCCTCTGGAGGTGAAATGGACTGGAATGAGCAGTTAAAGCGAGAGATACCAAAGGGATGGAAAGATGGGGATTTATATGATATAGCTGACTATATAAACGGGTTGGCTTGTCAGAAATATCGCCCTAGAGAAGGTGAAGATTTCCTTCCTGTAATAAAAATTAAAGAAATGCATCAAGGCATTAACAAAGATACTGAGAAGATTTCAATTAATATTCCAGACAAGAATAAAATAGAGAATGGAGATATCCTATTTTCTTGGTCTGCCACACTCGAAGTAATGTATTGGAATGGTGGTCATGCTGGATTGAACCAACATATTTTTAAAGTTGTTCCTAGGGATTATTTTTCGAAAGAGTATGTATATCACCAGTTATCATCCTATGTTATTAACTTTGTAAGAATGGCAGAAGCCCGTAAAACAACAATGGGTCATATTACATCAGACCACCTATCACAAAGCAAAATTGTAATACCACCCGAAAGTATAATTGATCAGTTTAATGTACTTGGTTCACCTTTGCATAAAAAGATACAAATTTGTATTCAGGAAAACCTAGAGCTCGTAAAACTACGTGATTGGCTCCTGCCTATGCTTATGAACGGTCAGGTCACGGTAGAATAGGGGGGCCTGGTTCAGTGTGTGTCATTCCTTGTTTTGGGTTATACACAGACCAGCACACCGAACCCTAAGATAATAGAACTTAGAAACAAAGGGGCTGCCGCGGCAGCCCCTTTCGAATTATTTGCCGATAGACCCGTTATGGGGAAAACCCACATAAATAATGTTGCTGTTAAAAAGTTGGTTTGACTTAACCATACCACTTTAACAGCAACTTTTCTTCTCTATCATAATGCTATGACTATAGGTCGGTAAGCATCAAACCTAACCCACTTATAACCCCCCGGCAAAGCATGAGATCATAGGCATATTATAAATCGAGAAGATTTGCCAGATGATCAAAGCCGAACAACGCCAGTATGAGTGGACTGAACGTATCCGTGACTATCGAGCCAGTGGCCGCACCATGGCTGCATGGTGGGAAGCACAGGGGGGGACCCTGCATCAACTGAAATACTGGTTACGCAAAATCGATTCCAGCGTACCTTCCACTTCTACGCCTCACTTTATCCCGGTTACCGTATCTCCGCCACCTCGGGCTCCCTCCTTGACCCTTCGCTTCGGTCCGGCCACTCTTGACGTGCGGGAGGGTTTTTCTCCCGAGCTGCTTCGTCAAGTGGTTCAAGCCCTGGAGCCCATATGCTGACGCTGCCCGAGAAGGTCTATTTAGCCAGCGGTAGCACAGATTTACGTAAGTCTATCGACGGGCTCGCCGTCCTCGATCAAGAACATTTTCAGCTCAATCCCTTCGCTCCCTACCTGTTTGTCTTCTGCAACCGTCAGCGAGATAAAGTCAAAATGCTCTATTGGGAGCACAATGGCTTCTGGTTGAATTTCGCCTTATTTATGCTACGGTGAACCGTAGCATAAATAGCGTAAAATTGGAGAATTAAAGTTTTTCAATTTCCAATAGTATTTGTCTCCTTCACTATTTCACCCATCCCCCAACAACTCCCCAACAGAAACCTCTAGCGCCTTCGCAATAGCCACCACCTCATAATCCTGTACAAGCCTATATTGGCCCTCCAAGCGAGACAAACTGGTTGGACTTATATCTAAACCGAAAGTTTGCAACCTCGCAAGGAAATCCTTTTGCTTCATTCGTTTAGCTTTTCGAATAGCTACAACTCGGGTCCCGATGATGTTTTTGTTACCTGGGGGCTCTTTGCGATGTCTCATTTCCGTGTCACCTCACAATTTAACCAAATTGTATGCGAGGTAAGTGTTGTTTTAATGCGAATATCGAATTAAAATGAAATAAACCGATAAACGCATTAAAATTCTGTACATCGTCTACAGATATAGCTTTCCCAGGAAGGAGAGGGTGCGATGCAACATCTTACGCATAATTATGAGGAGGAGAAGCGCAAGCTGAATGAACTCGGAAATAAATCATTGGAGCAGGGGATTCCGCTAAGCAGCAATGAAGCAGTTCAGGCTCAGAGTCGTAAGGTGGATGAACTTATTAATCAGATGTATCAAGAAAAAAGTGGACATACAGCTTCATTTCGTTTGAAATTCTGTCTTGGAGGGGATGTGGTGAGCTTTCCAGCATGGTTTAAACAGACGATTCAAAGTCGATTGAATGAGGTTACCGCACAGATCGAGTATCAGTCCGAGCCTAGACTTCCTTTTGAAGAAGAGAGCAAAGCTTTTCAAGCATTATTTGAGTCCATGGACATTGCACATATGCCAGAGTTTGAGTACTGGGAGGACAAGCTTCAATTGAAGCAAGCCGTTATTTATGAACGCTTATATCTACAAGGGCTTAAGGATGGTATGCAGCTTGCAAATGCCTGTACTGCCTCTTCAGTTCTCTCGGACTAAGACATGTCCTGTGAAACATGATGTAAAAGTACATTAGTATCAGAGCAAAGAGTGATAAATGCATACTTTATTATTAGGCTGTCCATGCGACAGTCTTTTTTCTTGGTGTTTTTGGGGAGGTAATCCTTCCCATATTGTCGAATTACCTTACATATTGTAAATCCAGATGATATGAGGTTGGACTATGTTTAAAGCACTAAGGGCACTCTTTCAAAAATCAAACCCTAAACCGCCACAGGCTGCGACTAAGGCACAAACTCCAAAGCCCAAATCAAAGGTTGCCTCCACACGAATTGGTGAGCTAGGCGAGCATAAAATCAACATTCAACTGGATCAGTTACCTAAGGAGTGCAAATCGTTAAGCGATCTGATGCTCCCTAATCCCAAGTCCCGAACAGGCTATGCTCAGATTGATCATATTGTTATTTCCCCGTATTGCTTATTTGTCATTGAGACGAAAAACTATATCGGGGAAATTAAAGGTGGACGGGCGGATCAACAATGGTCAGTGAGCAATCGTTATAAGATGTATAATCCACTGAAGCAAAACTACGGACATATCAAGGCCATAGAGAGTCTGATAAAAGGGGTAGCGGCAGTAAAGTTTGTCTCCCTGATCTCATTCACAATGAGGTGTCGGTTCAGTATTGATCCTGAGCTGCGGAAGATTCATTCGGACGAACTGGTTGTCTATGATGTGGAACTAAGTGAGTTTATCTCTAGGAAGCTGATTAGCTTGAAGACGGCAGCACCTGATCCTCCTATATCTACAGTACAAGCCCAGACCATATATGATCATCTGGTTCAGGCAAATATTTTAGATGCAGAGATTCGTAAGCTTCATGTACAGAGAATTAAAGGGAGCAAGAATTATTGAAATCATCACTTTTATAGAGGGGTGTTAACTATGGGGAATATGTGGCTTGTACGAGCAGGGGAAAGAGCATACCTTATTGACGAATTTATAGAAAAACAAGCTGTGGCAATTGGTTGGGAAGAATTAGGTAACATTAATGCAGTGAAAACATTACAAGAGATGAAGAAGCTTTTGAAGGTGACGTATCCTGAATATAAGGATGGTAAAATCAACATTACTGCTGGCCAGATTTTTCGTTTTGCAAGTGAATTTAAAATAGATGATCTTGTAATCACTTATAATCCGGAAGAGCGTCTCTATTACATAGGAAGAATTCATTCGAATTATGAATATAAACCTGATTATATTACGGATCAGCCCCATATTCGCAGAGTGAATTGGGAGGGGACGGTATCCAGGGATGTTTTGTCAGCGAGTGCCCGAAATACACTTGGTTCTATTATGACTATTATAGCTATTCCCAATGATGTTCAGAAGGAATTGCTCAAGCAAATGGCAACTGGTCAGGCAGGAAATAATCCATCGAATCAACCCATAGAGTCTGTAAAAGCTGAGACGGAGGAACAAGCAGAGGAATTAGATCTGATTAAGGAAGACGTTATTGAGAAGTCTAATGAATTTATAAAGGACAAGATTATTAAATTAGACTGGAGAGAAATGCAGAAATTTGTTGCTGGCATCCTAAGAGGAATGGGCTACAGGACGAGAATATCACCTGATGGGCCCGACCGAGGAAGAGATATTATTGCATCTCCAGATGGTCTAGGACTGGAAGAACCCAGAATTATAGTGGAAGTAAAGCACCGTGAAGGCCGTATGGGATCTAATCAAATACGTAGTTTTACCGGAGGATTAAGGGTAGGGGATCGGGGGATCTATGTATCGACTGGTGGATTCACCAAGGAAGCGAAGTATGAAGCGGAAAGATCGAATATCCCATTATCGTTAATAGACTTGGATTTGCTCGCGGAATTAGTCACGCAATATTATGATCAATTTGATTCAGAGACACGAACGTTAGTACCGTTAAGGAAAATATATTGGCCGTTATAAGTTTAAATGTTTTTGTACAATATGATGGGGCTGTCCAAGCGACGGTCCTTTTTCTTATTTGCATGATTGGAAGGAATACATTCCCAAATTGTCGAATTACCTTATATATTGTAACAAGGCCGTTGAAAGTCTTCTTAAGTAATCCTAGACTTCAAAATCAATAACGATCCTGGAGGACTCCATGCCATTACCGGAAACAATCGCACAGATTTTCAAGCGCAAGCAAAAATCATATAAGATGGTCCTGATCCTATCCTTGATCGAAGAGCTAAGAGCCTCTCATAAGGAGCGCGTATCGTTCGATAGCGTTAAGCAGCGATTCCTTAACTATTTCATCGCCGAACAGGACAGAGGGAACCGGGTAGATCTGCCACCAGGGCGAGAGTTATGGAGAGAAGCTCCCAAAAGCCAGCTGAAGGATATCATTAACAGCCCTGTTAATGCACTCTCGCATATTTTGTTTGTGAATTCGGAAGATAACACGATAGGGTTTCATAGTCAGATTCACAGGCAGTTTGGGGAAGAGGAGCTTTCGCAGTTAGAACGGCTTGCCAGTGAAGAACTTCGATCTTACAACGCTGCTTTGCAGCGCTTTTCTTTGCAAGGTTATTTGGAGAAAATCCTGGCAGAGTATTCCTCTGCCAAACAGGAGATTTTCGCGGGTCATCCTCTGGGTACATTGTTTCGTCAGACCCTTCCTTCCGAGCTTAAAGCGTTACCCTTCATAGATGAGCAATACAAGGTTCAAGGCTCGGTTGGACAAGGGAATTGGGCGACGGTTCCTTGGCTGGCTATTCTGGATAAACGAATCACGGAAACGACTCAACATGGGGAATATGTTGTGTATCTGTTTGCTGAGGACATGAGTGCGGTGTATCTTACGTTTAATCAGGGCGTAACGAAACCAATTCAAGAGAAGGGGCGCAGAGACGGCTATGCTTATCTGAGAGACCGCAAAAAAGCGCTTCTAGACCTTCTTGCTCTGATCAATATGAATAAGGATGAGAACATTCGTCTCGTGGATAGCGGATTAGGACAAGACTATCAGGTATCGACGGTCGCTTACATTAAGTACGAGCGGGGAAGCGTTCCGAATGATGAGCAGCTCATTCAAGATCTTGAGAACGTAATCGAAGATTACCGTCTATATGTGGAATCGGCGACCGCTCCCAGTGATGACGAAGCCCTTGATGAGGAAGTGGAACTATTGCCACAACAAGCCGAGCCACTGAAGGATGAGGAAATTACAGGTGTCCTCCACCAAATCCAATCCCACATCCGCCGCCAAGGCTTCTTTTTCCCTGAGCATCTGATCGAGAACTTCTACCTCTCATTAAAGGCTAAGCCTTTTGTTATCCTTGCGGGGATATCGGGGACGGGGAAGACACGGCTGGTGAAGCTGTTTGCGGAGGCGCTTGGTGCGACGCGGGATAATGGGCAGTATACCTTGATTCCGGTACGGCCGGATTGGAGTGATCCTGCGGATCTTCTGGGGTATAAGGATCTGGCGGGCAGGTTCCAGCCGGGTCCGATGACAAAGGTGTTCGTGGATGCGCGGCAGACGGAGAATCGGCATAAGCCTTATTTTATCTGCCTGGATGAGATGAATTTGGCCCGGGTGGAGCATTATTTCAGTGATATGCTGAGTGTGCTGGAGACGCAGGAGTGGCGGGAGGGGCAGATTCAGACGCAGGACCTTATCTCTCCTACCTTGCTGGGTACGCCTGAGGATCAAGAAACCTATGGTGGCCTTGGCATCCCGGAGAATGTGTTCCTGATCGGGACAGTGAATATGGACGAGACGACGCATCCTTTTAGCAAAAAAGTACTCGACCGCGCCAACACACTGGAGTTCAATTACATTAATCTGCAGCAGTATCCGCAAGAGACTGGGCAGGAGGCTGGTGATCCCGCTGAGCTAACAGAGCTGAACCATCTATTCATCCGTTCCGATTATTTGCAGCTGGTGGATGCCTATGATACTCATCGAGAGCTCGTTGTCCGCACAACGGACAGGCTGGTTCAGATCAATACGCTGCTGGAGGACATTCACGCTCATGTGGGCTTCCGGGTCCGGGATGCGATTTGCTTCTATATGATTTATAACGAACGTTATGGCCTGATGGAGGAAGACAAGGCGTTTGATTGGCAATTGCTGCAAAAGATTCTACCGCGCATTCAAGGAAGTCATTCTTCGGTGCGCCGAGTGCTGCTTAACCTAATGAAGGTTGCGATAGGGGATAGTGCCGGTATAACGGTAAAAGTTGATGACCTCATGGAGGATGCCTCATGGCTCTATATGAAATGGGCTGCCGGGCAGAATCCGCCTGACGCTAAGCATACGCAGAGTGCACGCAAATTGGCTTACATGCTAAGGAGGCTGGAGGAAGATGGGTTCACTTCATTCTGGCTCTCTTAATCAGGCGGTGGAATTGCTCCGTATCGAGACGGAGCTTTTTACGCTATATGTGCAGGGGCGGCCCTACCATCCCACGGTGGAGACGCTGCAGCTTCATCGTTCCCCGGATCAGGCGTGGGTGAATGCTCAGCTTGGGCTTGTGTGCTCCGAAAGGCTCGGAGATGTGCAGATCAAAATCTTTTCCCCTGAAGCTTACGGGATGGTGGATTGGCAGCCGGGGGAGGCTGTCTTTCCTTGTTTTTATGAGACGCAGTCGTATGAACTGGTGATTCAGAGTAAGGCGGCGGGTAAGCTGTCCTTCTACCATGATAATGTGCTGCTGCGGCAGGCGGTTAAGCCTCTAGGCGATTCGATTCTTGCGGGGGTGCTGAACTTCGGGAATGAGGTGGGGCTGACGGAGTGGGAGATTCGGTGTGAGGGGCAGACGGTGCTGCGGGTAGAGATGGAGATCTATCCCTCGAAGATGGATTACAAGCTGGATTACCAGAACCTTCTGAATGAAGTGAATGAGCAGATCTATAATCTGGCTTTTGATTTCTTGCGCCGGACCTACCAGTTAACGGGACTGCGGGAGACGCAGCATCAGAGCTTGACGGAGTTTTTTACGATCCTCCAGCATATATTCGGGCAACTCCTCGATGCAGTTGAGCGGATTAACAAGAACCCTAATGTTGCGCTGCTCCAGGATCGCCGTTTGGTGGACGCCAACCGGGTCAAACAAGCCGGAAGAGAGAACATCCGCGAGCTCGCGAAGCATCCTGAACGATTAAGGGAAGAACCAAACCATGGATTCATCACCATTGGTAATCGGAGCTACGCAGCCACGCACTTAATGGAGACGCGAAAGCGCCTCGCCTATGATACGAACGAGAACCGGTTCATCCGCTGGATGCTGGAACGGGTTCATCGGAAGCTGAAGGAGCTCAAGATTCACTGGAAGAAGACAAGCCGGACCCCCGATCCTGTGCTGATCAAAAGACTGGATTCGATGCTGACGCAAATTGAGCGCGTGCTTAAAATGGATTTCCTGCGTGAGGCCGGAGTGCTGAAGCAGATGTCTGTTACGCTGGTGCTGCAGATGGCGCCGGGATACCGCGAGGTCTATCGCTGTTATCTCATGCTGCTCAAGGGCCTGTCGATCCAATCTGACCTGTTCCGCCTATCCATGAAGGATGTCGCGCAGCTCTATGAATACTGGTGCTTCCTCAAGCTGAATCAGCTGCTGGGGCAGAAGTATAAGCTGGTGAAGCAGGATGTGATTAGGGTGAACCGGAACGGGATTTTTGTGACGCTGGACCGCTCGCAGAGCGCGAAGATGGTCTATGAGAACCCGGTGAACGGGGAGCAATTCATCCTCTTTTATAATGCGATTCCTGATACGGATAGGACCCCGACGCTGAGCCAGCGCCCGGATAATGTGCTCACCTTGAAGAAGAGGGATGCGGGACAGATCAAGGAGTATAAGTATGTTTTTGACGCGAAATACCGCTTGAATCCTGCATATGAAGATACGCCTTACCAGAGGAAGTATAGACAGCCGGGGCCGGAAGAGGACGACATCAATACGATGCACCGTTATCGGGACGCGATAGTGTATCAGGAGAAGGGCTCCGGGGAATATGAGCGAAGCATGTTTGGGGCATATGTGTTGTTTCCGTATCCGGATGAGGAGCGGTATAAGAGCCACCATTTCTACAAGAGCATTGAGCTGCTGAACATCGGTGCCTTCCCGTTCCTGCCGAATTCCACAAGCCTGGTGGAGCAATTCCTGGATGAGATTATCCGGGACAGTCCGGAAAAAGCCTACGAACGCTCAACGCGTCCACGCGGGACGAGGGAATATTATGCCGATCAGCTGGCGGGCAAGAATGTGCTGGTCGGTTCTGTCCGGGGGCCGGAGCAGGTGGGGGTGGCGCTAGCGAAAGCTTTTTATCATATGCCGCTTAAGAATCTGGCCAGCCAGAAGATACTTACCCAGATCGAATATATTGCCATGTGCCAATCCCGGAAGAAGTTCATTGATCCCGCTAAAACAGGCATTCACTGGGTAGGGAAGTTAGCGGACTGGAAGGTGCTGCGGCGTAAGGAGATTAAGGAAGTCCCTTGTCGGCCGGGTAGCGAGGAAGAGTTGTATGTGCGGTTTACTGTTGAGGGTTGGAAGCAACTGGCCGCCCCTATCGCACTGGGAGGACAAAGGATCTATACGGTGCTCTATACGAGCAAGTATATCTTGGACCGGGCCTTGGAGCTTGCCGAACTCCGTCTGGAAACGGAGGATGCGCTGCGCGAGTGGCGCGAGAAGCGCCGCAAGGGCAGAGTTAAGGTGAAGCTGGATCATGCGGAGTATGTGGATCTGGGGAGGGTTGTGGAGGTAAGGAATATTTGAAGTAACGGGAGGCCAAATCATTATGATAATCAGCAGCTTCCTAATTACCGTGATGGCTGCACTTGCTGTATTCGGTACGTTTGAAGTATATCGGGAGGGTGTTTTTTAGGCGTTCCCGTTAATTGTGTTGTATGTGTTGACTCTGCTTACTCCACACATGTCGAATCGTGTTGTGCATACAGATCAGTCTCCCCTTAGAGAGGAGAAAGAGCGGTGTCCTGATTCTGCTCAGCTGAGCGCTTACACAGGGAATAATTGTTCCCAGCTAAACGCTCAGTTGGGCAATAAGATCTCAATTATTGTGCCTTGCCACACTTTGGATTTTACCTGGATTTCGCCGCTATGCGCTTCCACGATGGTTTTGGCGATGCTCATCCCGAGCCCGGAGCCTTCCGTCGATTCATCGGAATTCGTTCCCCGGTAGTAGCGGTTGAACAAATGATGCAGCGTTTCCTCGTCCATCCCTTTGCCATTATCGATTACTCGTATACATGCCTTGTCGTTCATCCTGCCGACATAGACGTTGACAATCACGCCAGGAGGGTTATGCTTCACGGCGTTGGACAGCAAATTGTCCATCAACCGCATCAGCCAGGTTTCATCGGCCTGTATCAGCAAGGGACACTCCTCCCCAACATAGTGAAACTGATACTCAGACATCATGGCGTCGTTGACGTACTTCAGTACGGAGCAGCGCACCAGCTCAACCAAGTCGATCTCCCGAAACTTCATGATAGAATCGCCCTGCTTGAGCTGATGAATCAATGAGAAGTCGGAGATCAGCTCCAGCATATAATCCCCCTTTTCCCGGATCGTCGAGCCCATGATGCGCAGTTCCTCTTGGCTCCATTGCTCAGGCAAGCTCTCCAGCATATACCCATAACCTTGAATTGTGGCCAGTGGCGTGCGCAGATCGTGGGAAATCCCTGACATCCACTCCGCTTGCGCCTTTTCCAGCCTCTCGCGTTCCTTCTCGATCTGAGCCAATTGATGAGTCATCTGATAGAAGGATTCAATCACTTCCTTATAAAGCCTGTAGCGGATGCGCATCATGCCGTTGCGGCGGAATACCTTGCGCATGTCCTTGGCGGTCAGTACCTGGTCGTACTGTCCCTGGCCCATACGTTCGAACCAGCCTGCGAACAGAATCAGCGGCTGACCGTAGCGGTAGCCATGCCAGATGGAAATCGGCAGCGCCAAGAGCAGGATCAGAACTATAATCCGGACGAGTCCACGCGTTGCTTTTTCCATCACAGGATGCTTCAGAGGGACTCCCGCTGCATGGGGTGTATAGAGAATCCACGTCATTCCACTCCGCTTGTCCCGATGGGCGACAATATTCGTGTCATAGTTGCTGGGCGATTGCTGGATGGCCAGGATATCCAGCTGTCGATACGCCTTCTGCACGTATGCTCCATCGCCGATGCCTTGTATGATATGGCTCTCGGGGTCGATCACCTGCAGATAGCTGCCGGTTTCGCGCAGCCGCCGGTCCAGGTGGGAAACCGCTTCGCTACGCACGATTCCATGCTGCCCGTAGGCATCAAACCAGGTAACGAGCTGGTCAAGGTCAGGACTAGGATAGCCCAGCATATACAGAAGCGGGTCTTGGAAAGCAAAATTAAGCTGAGTGTGTACGGCATACGTCCCAAACGTCCGTGTCTCTTGGATATCGAGCAGTTGAGCGATGGAGTAGGAGGCCGGCAGCGTATGATGCGGAGTTGTATTGACGGCGTAGATCACCCCTCCTTCGGCACTGACAACCTGCAGCCACATGCCTTTTTCCTCGATGAGCTTGTCCCACTCGGGGGAGATCCGAATCGTACCGTGCTTGTAATGAGCTTCTTGAGCGATCTGTTGGAGGACGCCAACCGGAAAGTTCCGGCGTATCTCATTACTCGTCATGTTCTGAAAAAACAAGATGCAGGCAACCAGAGTAATAGCCACCATAAGCAGGGCATAAAAAATCAATTGATACGTGAAGTGGAAGGCCATGCGCTGTTGGATCTTCATCGCTCCTGCGGCTCCTTCACCAGCTTGTAGCCAAGCCCGCGTACGGTAAGCAGCAGCTTCGGATTACCGGGGTCGATCTCGATCCGCTCTCGGATGCGCCGGATATGCACCATTACCGTCGAATCATCGCCCTGTCCGTTGATCCCCCAAACCTTGTCGTAGAGCTGTGTTTTGGAAAATACGATGCCGGGAAACTTACAAAAGTGCAGCAGCAGCTGGAACACCTGCGCGGGGCAAGGAACTGGCTGTCCCTCCACGATTAGTTCGCCCTCCGCCTCGTTGACGGTGAAGCGGCCAAACCGATAAATTCCCGGATCGGGCCGTTTCGCCGGACTGGACGTCGGGGTTTCTGGCTCCAGCCGCCGTAGGCGTGCCTGAATTCTTGCGGTCACCTCCAGTGGATTGAAGGGCTTCGTGATATAATCGTCCCCGCCCATAGCGAAGCCTCGCAGGACATCGAGATCGGAAGCCTTGGCCGTCAGAAACAAAATATGCGGATTCCCGTATTTGCGGAGCTTGGAGCAGAGCTCCAGGCCGCTGCCGTCGGGGAGCATGATGTCGAGCAGGATGATATCGGGGGCTTCACGCTTCGCTAAATCGAGAGCTTCCGCACAGGTAGAAGCCGCGTACAGCAGATGAAACCCTTCCCTGCGGAGCACCATTTGCAGCATCGTGACAATCGAAGGCTCGTCGTCGACGATTGCGATTTTAAAATCGGATAGACTTGTCATTGTTTTCACCCATTTCCATAGTAGCATAATCACTTTAACAGAACCTAAACGGCGGGAGTGAAATTAAGCTGATGTTTGTCTATCCGTTTAGGTTCTGTTTCATTGGGACTGGTAGGGTAGGGGTGAGAAAGCTATTCGAACATACAAAGGATTGGTTTATGAGAAGATCGTCCCTAGTCACCGCAACTCTTGTTGTATTCATGTCGTCATTTTCGTTCTCAGCCTCGGTGACATGTTGAGCCGAGGTCATTGAGGATACCGGCAAGTGGATGCTGAACCAAGCTGGCAGCGCCCAATCGAAGCTCATCCGAAAAAGGCCGGTGGGGCCTGAAGCGGAGAACAGCAACAAAAGTATTACCCTATAGCCAGGCCAATTGAGGAGGATAATTTATGATTATAACCACTACATCAACTATTGAAGGTTCCCCGATAAGGCAGTATCTGGGCATTGCCACCGGTGAAGTTATTATAGGAGCCAACGTATTCAGAGACTTTAAGGCTTCGATTACCGACCTCGTAGGGGGGCGTTCGGGCGCTTACGAAGGCAAGCTTCAGGAAGCGAGAGATACGGCATTTGCTGAGATGACTCAGAAAGCTTCAGGGATGGGAGCTAATATGATTGTCGGAGTCGACATTGATTATGAAGTCATTCGCGATGGCATGCTGATGGTTGCCGTAAGCGGGACGGCTGTGATCGTTTAACACCACGATGTTTGCCTGTTGTCTGGATGACATGTGGCTTGCTTTTGAGAAAACACGTATGCTGAAGCGCTTGGTAATCGCGGATCATCGACTCATCTTTGAAGAGCAAGTGAGCGATTTTCTCTTCCAGTAACCTTTTTTCAAAGTAGGAAAAGTTCTAGCGTAGGTTGAAGTTCTTTTTTTGACAATGTAGAAATGAATTCCTTTGGTTCAACTTATATACTAAATAAGTCGTTATCTACGCATAACGATGCAAAGAGGTGTACACCCGTGAAAAATGTTCGAAAATTGTCTGAAACTGAAAAGGAACGGATGGAGGTAATTGGCTCTTCCACGTCCACTATGCCCCAAGCCCGACCTGGCTGGCCAGAGACCCTAACTGCACTGGGTCTTTATCTGATCGGCATTATTATGCTCGGTCTTTGGATGTCGCAAATCCCTGACGAGCAAGCCATCTTGCGAATTAACATCGGGGGTGTAGGCAATGGTCTCGTTGGCCTCGCCGCCTTGTTCGCAGCCTACGCCCTGCGGGTTCGCGATCTGCGCGCTTTCGGTTTCCGGGCGATCGAACGGAAATGGCTGCTTGTGGGAGTCGCCCTCGGTATTGTCGCGTTCGGCGGATGCTTCGTTATAGAGGGGGTCTATTTTCACTTCATCACCGAGCTGAACAACCAAGCGGACTTCCAGACAGCGGCGCAAGGCGGCGCGCTCTCACTCTTCGTTCTGCTTATCACTGGCGCTATCCTCACGCCGCTCGGCGAGGAGTTTGTATTCCGTGGCGTTATTGCCAATGCGCTGAACCGTTATGGAGCATGGGTCGGCGTGGTCGGCAGCGCTGCGATCTTCGGCGTCGTTCATGGATTCAACGTCATACTGTTCGACGCATTCATGGTCGGCATCCTGAATGGTATACTGTTCCGTAAGACGGGTTCCATCTGGCCCGGGGTCGTGGTGCATATCGTGTATAACGGCCTCAATCTTCTCTACTATTCTACGATATAGATCTGTAGCGGCCTCTTTTGTTCTTGGCGGGATCCATGCCTAGCTCAGACCGAATCTCGCACAACTGCATATTTTACAATAGAGAATGCTATAATGATAACAATTAGGTAAGGCTATTTTGGCTGTTAAGATACATGGAATCATTCTGAATTTACTGGGAGAAATGTGGATGAAATATGAAACATTAATAGAGCTCTTACAGGAAGAAATGAAGATGGGGCTTAAAGGAGGGCTGTACCATCAGACCCAAATTAAGCTTGCCTATAACTCCAACCGGATCGAAGGCAGCCGGTTATCTGAGGATCAGACCCGATATATTTATGAAACCAACACAATAAACGTAGAACCTGAAGAAACAGCAAGTGTTGACGATATTATTGAGACGGTAAACCACTTCGCCTGCTTTGACTATATGTTGAACCTTGCACATGAAGACTTATCCGAAGAAATGATCAAGGAATTCCATAGAATCTTAAAAAGAAATACTTCAGATGAAAGAAAAGAATGGTTCCGCGTGGGGGATTACAAAGCCAGGCCCAATGTGGTAGGAGATATGAAAACGACTGCTCCGGGAAAAGTGACAAGCGCGATGGAGAGGCTGCTCACCATGTATCACCAAAAACCCATTATTTCCTTTGAGGACATCGTAGACTTCCATCATGAATTTGAAAGCATCCATCCTTTCCAGGACGGAAACGGTCGTGTCGGTAGGATCATCCTGTTCAAGGAATGTTTGAAAAATGGGGTACTCCCCTTTATCATCGACCATGAGCATAAGCTGTTTTATTACCGCGGCCTGAAGGAGTACTCTTCGGAAAAAGGATATTTGCTGGACACCTGCCTGTCGGCACAGGACAGATATGAAGCGGAGGTTGCTTATTTCTTTCCGGAATTGAAGTAGCTATTGATCATAATGCCGTAGGTACGGATGTACCAAATCTTCGTGGAACGGTGTCGACCGGATTCGAGCTTGTAATCAACCTTCACTTTTCCGAGCCGCGAAGGGTCTTTGGGAACATGCGAAGGTTGTCACGGCTGAAGGTGTGGAAGGTTCGACTGTACTTGGCGGAGGAACATCCGCAGGTGGGAGAACAACGCCCCTTCCGGCGGTTCTGGGATCTGTCAAAACCGTTGGATCTCATCTCGTTCCCGTTCGGACCAATGGGAATTCCGGCGGGAGCAGAGTTTTTCGGGATCTAGTAATGTTGGTCAATCCTTGTATTGCATACTGAAGGCTCCAAAATGGATGCGTTATTGCGTCCACCTTGGAGCCTTTTTGGTGCTTTATAAGAGCGAGGGATGCTGAGAAAATGGTCAATTTGTATCTTCTGTATCCACCAAATCAATAATCTCCCGAATATCGTCAATATCTAAAGACTCTGCAATCCTAATGATATGATTAAAGTTAATACCTTCTCTTTTATTGTTGGCCAATTCGCTCAAAGCAGCGTGCCTAACATCGGATATTCTTGATAGCTCTCTTAGAGAGATTCCATGTTTTTTTGTTAATTGAGGTATTTTTACGATGACTCTCTTTCCCATAAGAATCTCCTCACTTAGTTGAGTCTAAATCTTGACTATACGTATAAGCGTACCGTATAATATTTCCAAGTATGGTACGCATATGCGTAACATAAAAACATATTGTTCTTCTTATTAAGTAAATGACGTCTACAGATATAGCTTTTCCAGAAGGGAGGGGTTGGAATGCAGCACTTGAGTCAGAAATATGAGGAGGAAAAACGCAAGCTGAACGAACTTGGGCAGAGATCACTGGAGCAGGGAGTTCCGCTTAGCGGCAATGAAGCGGTTCAAGCTCAGAGCCGTAAGGTGGATGAAATCATTAATCAGATGTATCAAGAAAAGAACCGGCATTTAGAGGCTTGTCATTTAAACTTCTATGATGGAGGAGATATGGTGAGCTTTCCGGCATGGTTTGCACAAACGATGCAAGGCAGATTAAATGAAGTGACCGCACTAAAGGATGGTATGCAGCTTGCAAATGCCTTAACTACTCCTTCTGATCCCTCAGATTAAATTTTAATCAAAGTGCATATGTATACTCCTGTTTAGGCTGTCAGTACGACAGTCTTTTTTCTTGTTTTTATTTTTGGAAGGGATATATTCCCATATTGTCGAATTACCATACATATTGTAAATCCTATTACCGATGCCGAGATTCGCAAGCTTCATGTACAAAGAATAAAGGGAGGTCAACTATGAAAAATATGTGGCTTGTACGAGCAGGGGAAAGAGCATACCTTATTGATGAATTTAAAGGAAAACAAGCTGTGGCAATTGGTTGGGAAAAACTGGGTAACATTAATGCAGTGAAAACTTTACAAGAGATGAAGAAGCTTTTGAAGGTGACGTACTCTAAATTATATTACAGATAAGCCCCATATTCGCAGAATAGATTGGGAGGGAACTGTATCTAGAGATATTTTGACGGCAAGCGCCCGGAATACTCTTGGTTCCATAATGACTATTATAGCTATACCCAACGATGTTCAGAAGGAATTACTCAAGCAAATGGAAACTGGACAATCAAGAGGTAATTCACCAGATCAACCAACAGAGCCTGTGAAAGCAGAGACGGAGGAAGAAGCTGAAGAGTTAGAGATCATCAAGGAAGACGTCATTGAGAAGTCCAATGAATTTATCAAAGATAAGATTGCTAAGTTAGACTGGGAGCAGATGCAGGAACTTGTTGCGGGCATCCTAAGAGGAATGGGCTACAAGACACGAATATCACCTAAAGGGCCGGACCGGGGAAGAGATATATTTGCATCCCCTGATGGTCTCGGGCTTGAAGAACCCAGAATTATAGTGGAAGTAAAGCACCGTTCAGGCACTATGGGATCTAATCAAATACGCAGTTTTACTGGAGGATTAAGAGTAGGAGATCGGGGGATTTATGTGTCTACTGGCGGATTCACCAAAGAAGCCAAGTATGAAGCGGAAAGATCTAACATCCCTTTATCTTTAATAGACTTGGATTTACTCGCGGAATTAGTTACGCAATACTACGATCAATTTGATTCAGAGACACGGACATTAATACCGTTAAGAAAAATATATTGACCGTTATAAAATCAAGGACTGTAACAAGATGAAAGATTTCCTTGAGCGAGCACTCAGGGGCAATAATCTCAGGCCAAAGAAAGCTTTGCGAAAATTGAGATTAAACGGAAAGCCTAATCTACTATAGAACGGAATAGATGTCATGATTAAAAAAATGGTAAATATCATTACATTATGTGCACTAAGTTTGGCAATGTTCCTTATTTCTATCCCGATACAAAGTGAGAAGGTATTTGCTGAAGAAAATGTTATTCAAACTGCGCGATTAATTGTATTCGGGAAGTTCTATAAATTAGATGCTCCAGTGATAAAAATGAACAACAAGATATTATATCCGGTATTTGATCTCTTACAATCACAGGGGGTTGCTAAGAAAAATATTAAATGGAATGATCAATCACGAGTACTTACAGCACTATTTGGTAATTCCACTTCGTTTACGTTAAAGCTGGATAGCACGGTCGTTAATAAAAATGGCAAGAAGTATAAGGAAATGAACGTCCCTCTTAAAAAAAGCAATGGGGTATTATATGCTTCCGCAGAAGGCATAGCTGAATTGTTTGGCAACAAGGCTTACTGGGAGCATACTTTGCAGGCAGCTATAATCAATTTGCCAAATAAAAAAAATAAAGCTGTTTTGAATCAAGACTTGGTTAGTGCGGTTCAAGTTGCTAATACATCTTTAGTGGCTTCTCTTTTGGCAGACGGAGCAGATCCAAATATGAAATGGGATAAAAACTCCCTGCTGCTTGGTGGCTTGGTCCAGGATTATTTAGATGAGACGAATAAGTATAGCGAGATTGCTTTAGTACTTATTGAACATGGCGCTGATGTGAATTTTAAAAACCCGTTTACCTGGTATACATCATTGAGTTTTGCCATTCGTAATAATGAATATCAGGTTGTGGAGTTATTGTTAAGAAAAGGTGCGGACCCTAATCTATCTTCAAATCCTATAGGTACTTATGCTGAAACTCCGGTTCATATATTGGGGTCAATTGGATTTAAAGGAAGCGATCAAGAACGTGCCAGAATGCTGAAACTGCTTAGTCAATATCACGCAGATTTAAATGTCTATGATCAATATGAAAATACTCTTCTTAGCTGGTTGATCGCTTCGTATACTTGGGATGACCGGAAGTATCCGGTTACTATTACAACAGCAATTAAATTGGGAGCAAGAGAAGGAATTCAAGAGCTTGCTCAATTAGACGATGAAGGGCTGGTACTGGAGCTAAAGGAATTAGTTGCAAAGGGAGGGCTTGACGTAGATACACACGGCCTATAACTCGCTCTGAGATGCTGGCCGCCCCTATTGCACTGGGTGGACAAGGGATCTATACGGTGCTCTACACCAGTAAGTATATCTTGAACCGGGCCTTAGAGCTTGCCGGGCTCCGTCTGGAAACGGAGGATGCGCTGCGTGAGTGGCGGGAGAAACGCCGTAAGGGCAGAGTTAAGGTGAAGCTAGATTATGCAGAGTATGTGGATTTGGGTCGGGTGATAGAAGTGCGGAACATTTGAAAGCATCCAGGAAGAGTGCAGACCTTAAGCATTTCATTCTATTCAAATTATAAACGGTAAAGGGAGAGAACAATTATGAATGATCGCCATCATCCATTGTGTCGGCTGGTTATGAAAACCTTGATTATGCTGCTATGTGCAGGTCTGCTGCCGGCAATTCATACGGCGGCTCCTGCGCAGGCTGCGCCGGTAGCAGGAGGCCAGATCATGCCGGTAATGATCAATAACCAATATGTGCTGTTCCCAGGCAAGCTGGCGCCCTATATGCAGGCAGGCCGATTAATGGTTCCTGTCCGCGCGCTCGCAGGTGCGCTGGGTGCGCAGCTGACCTATGATGCCGCAACAAAGAGCTCCACGGTATCGCTTCTTGGTGAGAGTGTGGGACAGCTGCGGGCCGGACAGGCCACAGCGGTAACCGGAAACGGCAGCACTATAGCGCTTGGGGCGTCCCCGCAGCTGCGGGAGGGCGTGCTGTTTGTGCCCATGAATCCTCTCCTCACTGCGCTGAAGAAGGTGAAATGGGAGAACATGTCCAACGTGCTAGGCCGAAACGTACTGCTAGTGCAGGGCCGGGGGGATACGGAGCTGCCGCAGGCTAAGGCTTGGCAGAGCGTTACCCCGTTTGGAGATCTGGGCGGGGAGCATCAGCATCCCTTCTACCCTACACTGCTGACGCAGACTACCGACGGCAAGAGCTTCCGGCTAAGTCTTAGTGTGATTAACGCCTCCGGGTTTGTCATTCCCAAGGCTACTTCCCGCTTGGAGTTCGTCGCTGTGGACAGCCGGGGACAGGCCGTAGTCCGGCAGCTTCCCGGTCCTTCACAGGCGACTCCTAAGGCGGCTGCCCTATCATTCACCATCAATGTTCCCACAGCGCCGGATTATGTGATTTTTAATTCACGCACGGAGTGAAGATCGCTGAATACAAAATCCTAATATGCTTGAGGTAGATTTGTTTTGGGTTTATGCAACTGTGAATTTCTTACTTTTTGAAATGATTTGTGGTATAGTAAAGGCAGAAAAAACGTACAATGGCAAAGAGAGCCGTGCTGGACACACGACTCTCTGCGCAATAGCCGCTTTTAAGGGCGGAGGCTTTAAAGGGTTATCCATTGAAATAGGACCGCTACCTTTGACCGGGGCGGCCTATTTCTTTTTGTGGAAAGATAGAATCAACACAACCAGAGTCGCGAACGAAATCATTAGCGTCAATGCTTGGTATACCTCCACAGGCATCACCTCCCTTCCGGGAGATTAGCCGACCGCCCATACAAGCCTTCTATTGCTTCTGCGATTATACCATGAATGGAAAATTTTGAATATACGAACTGCCCCCTCCCAAAAAGCTCAAAAGCAGGCCTAACCCACCTGCCCTTGAGCTTTTTTCTATGCATCCCCAATTCTCCATCTGGAAATTTTTTCTCCTGTCGTAATACTTTCGCCATGTTCGTTTCGCCTGAGTTCAGCGATGATAGAACCTGTAAGCAACATCTTGAATCTTAGCATCTTAGTAAGTTGATAACGCCGAACGCGTTCATCATACATTGGTTCTTATCCGGGCGGCGTAACGAGGCGGGGATCTCAAGAAGATCCCGCAGTGCCGGCATGTATGTTACGGTATCCTGTACGGTCCGTTTTGGTAAGAATCCACTTGGGGTTCGATTCCCCAATCGCCTTGGGAGCGATTATTGGTATAGTACTCGATTTCCATCGAGCCACAATTGAGCACAATCTGAGTAAGCAAACCAATGGACAGAATCTCCGGCGGCTGGTATAGCGCACTGCGGCAGGGCTTTGCAATCCGTGGATACCGGCAGCAGGGCAGCAGGGGAGGCATCTGGCAAGGACAGAAGGATACGAAGGCTGGCTGAAGCAGGGTTTAGCTTTCAAATCACAATGTCCTCCCGGACCTCCCGGCAGCCATCTGTCTCAAACGTGATTCCGCCTGATCCGCAGCGGAATTCTGCCATCCATTGGCCAATCATTAAGGGGGTAATACTATGCTGAAGCAAGTAACGATTCAAGCGGACCAGCGCGGTCTGCTCTTTCATAAGGGAAGTTATGTGAAGCGGCTGCTGCCGGGAACTTACCGCTACTTATCCTGGTCGCAGCACACGGTGACCATACTGAATATTGCCAAACCGTTCAGCGTTGAGGGCAAAGACCTGCAGCTGTTCTTGCAGGATGAAGAACTGTTGCGGGAGCTTGAAGTCGTACGCGTACAGGATCATGAGCTTGTTGTGCACTATGCGGATGGTCAATTCATGCAGGTGCTGAAGCCGGGTGTGTATGCCTACTGGAATCTCCTGAAGAAGCACACCTTCGTACATACGGATATCAGGCAGCCGGAGCTGCCTGCCGGAATCGACCGCTCGATTATCACGAAGCTTACTCCGCATGTACAGTGCAGCGAAATCGCGAGCTACGAGCTGGGCTTCCTGTTCTATGATCATACGCTCCAGCGGGAGCTTACGCCGGGCAAGTATTATTTCTGGAAGGGGCCGGTCTCGGTGCTGACGAAGACGGTCGATCTGAGACAGCAGCAGATGGATCTGGTGGGCCAGGAAATGATGACAGAGGATAAGGTTACGCTGCGTCTGAACTTCGTCTGCCAGTATAAGATCGTGAATCCGCACCGCGTGCTGGAGATGAAAGCGTTCGACGAACAGATCCACATCCAGCTGCAGCTCCTGCTCCGGGAATATGTCGGGACGCTGAAGCTGGACGATCTCCTGAAACACAAAGAGGATGTGGCCTCCTTCATCCTGGCCCGGATCAGGGAGAAGGAAGAGGAATTCGGGGTACGGTTCCTCGGGGCAGGGGTGAAGGATGTCATTCTGCCGGGGGATATGAAAGACATCCTGAACACCGTCCTGCTCGCAGAGAAGAAGGCGCAGGCGAACCTGCTCACCCGCCGGGAAGAGACAGCTTCGACACGCAGCCTGCTGAATACGGCGAAGCTGATGGACGAGAATCAGACCCTGTTCCGGCTGAAGGAGCTGGAATTCCTCGAGAAGATATGCGACAAAATCGGCTCCATCTCGGTAACGGGCGGCGGAGACCTCCTGGAGCGGTTCAGCTCACTTATCAGCAGTACTAAGTAGACCGCTCCCCGGCGGTCTATTTCTTTTGTACAGATAGATAGAAATGAATTTCGTCAGAGTTCCGCAAAACAGGTTATTATAGAAACAATAGAACTAAGCTATAGAGCCGATTAAGACGAAACCAAGGAAGGTGATCCCATGGACAAGCAAGCGAGGAAAATCCTTATGAATACCTTCTGGACCTCAGCCGGCTGGAAGGGGACTCCAAGTCCGTTTACCGGTGACGACTTCGACTATGCCAAGAGTAAAGGGCTGATGTTCGATCCTGTAACCATTACGCATGACGGGATTATAGAGCGGCTGCATGAGCTGCATGGGTCGATTACCAAGGAACGGGTAGCGGCTGCGTTCCTGCATAGCTTGTCGACGAAGAAGGTCCATTTGCGGAGTGCGCTGTCGAGCTGGGCGCTGACTTCTAGTGTACCTGTGCATACCTACGAGCAGCGGAGTGTGGTGCGGCCTAATTATAGCAGCTGCGGGGATTGTAATTTTCACAGGTTAATGTCTGATAGGGACTATGGGAATGAGGATTTGAACGTGCTGAATTTCGAACGGGTGAAGTGGGGCGGGATTCGTCTGAACTGGCTCGTCTACTGCTGGATGGATCTTGAATTATTCAGTAAAGAAGAACCTGTTGAGAGTACTGCCGAGGATGTGGCGATTCTCTCTGGTATGCTGGAAGCGGTGCAGGACTGCGGGGATTATGAGGGTGCGCGGATGCTGGAGAAGCGGTGGAAGGATATAGTTCCTTCGAGCAAGAATGAACGGGATGTACTCATGGAGATTTGGGGTTATGCCGGGATATTAGTGCCGCTTGATACTCCACGGAAGCGCAGAGGCGGGAGCTCGGATTATGAATCGGTGGCGGAGTGGCAGGGGAATGACAGGTATTCCCGGGAAGCGGTGGAGCATTATTTCGGTGCGTTTCTGTAAAATCTTTAGATCTTTTGTCCGGTAGGGGACTAATATAAGGAGGCTGAATCATCAATGAACGGCGAAAAAGATGTGCGTAAAATAATCGAAGCTGAGAGAAAAGAGCTTTTAACCCGTAATCCCGAAGAACGCATTATACGCTTCTATGAAACAGATAAGCCTTACGGCTGCTTCTCCAATTTCGCTAAGTATCCCATAGTGTTAAAAGGCAAGGAGTGGGCAACCACGGAGCATTATTTTCAGGCGCAAAAGTTCGCAGGTACGGCGCATGAGGAAGAGCTCCGGCTCGCCCGCACGCCTATGGAGGTAGCCAGAATGGGCCGGGAACGGAGCAGGCCGCTGCGTCAGGACTGGGAAGCGTGTAAGGATGATGTGATGCGGGAAGCATTGCTGGCCAAAGTGGAACAGCATCCCGTGATTAAGTCGATCCTGCTGTCGACAGGCGATTGTACCCTGGTTGAACATACAGCCAATGATTCCTATTGGGGAGATGGCGGCAACGGCGAAGGCGGTAACATGCTGGGCAAGCTGCTAATGGAAATAAGAAACGGGCTGGATGAATAGGTGCCGGAGCCGGAGGCATGGGAGAAGGCTGAAAAGTTTAAAGAAGAGTTCAGGAGAAGAAGTCAGGATACGGAGTGAAGCCTAGATTATTTATTTTGAACAAAAAAAGCTTGTCGTGGTGGACGGATGTTACTGGGAAGCCCCCTATGAGCTTGTCTTCTACGATCTCTCGAGCCCGATGAACCTCCCGTATCTTTAAACAAACTATTTTGTGTCTTCTCCTCAAGCGGTCTATTCACAGCCATCCATTTTTTTCCGAAATATAGGTATAGACATATTCAGTAAGGTTTCTCTTAGACAAACATTATTCGCCGTAATCCATGGAGGGGCCAGCCATGTCATTAGCCTATGTTTTTTCTTTAGTATTTTTTGTTGCGTTTGCCGTTTATTTTATTCTGGGAATCTATATTCTGTCGCTTAATACAAACAGCAAGCTGAACCGGCTCTTTTTTGTAGCCTGCTTGGCCCTTGCCGTATGGGCTTTTTGCTTCTCGATTGCTAATTCCGCTCAGGATTATGAGACGGCTTTGCTGTGGCGCAGATGGACTTCCCTGGGTTGGGGAACGGTGTATAGCCTGCTGCTGCATGCCTGTCTTCTTTTGACAGAGAGACATAGAATTCTGCGGACGAAGTGGATTTATGTGCTGATCTACCTTCCGGCGGCAATCAATGTCTGGGCCTTTGGTTACAGTGATCTGGCAAGGGAACAGTACAAGCTCGTTCATACTGCTGCGGGCTGGGTCAATGTCTCGGCGAACAGCTGGAGCGATGTCTGCTTCAATATTTATTATGTGGCCGTTACCGTTGTGGGATTGCTCCTGCTCTGGAATTGGGGGAGGAATTCGAAAGACAAGGTAAAGACAACACAGGCCTACCTCTTCCTGTCCTCCTATGGTACCGCCATGGTCTTAGGCACTGTAACGGATAAGATCCTCAATACATATCCCTCCTTACAGACTCCGCAAATGGCACCGGTCTTTGTTCTTATCCCTACAACGGCTATTCTCTATGCGATTAAGCGGTATGGACTAATGGGTCCGGGAAAAAGCGAGAAGGCTGCGCCGGGGAAAATCCTGAGTGAAAGCAACATGGAAAGATTCATTACCATCATGTCCTTCACCTATATCCTTGGAGGTATGCTGAATTTCGCAGCACAGTATTTCTTCGTTCAGCAAGCCCCCGGGCTCCATTCTCTTTTATTAACCAGCCTTTTCTTCATGGCTATAGGCATACTGCTTACGATGATCAAGTTCATACCGGTACAAGCAGATATTAAAGAATTCATCTTCATGTCCGTTATGCTGGTATCCCTCCTGCTGCTCGCGGTTAACTTTATAGATTCTGCAGGGATTACTGTGTGGGCGGCGCCGATTATTGTTGTGATGCTGTCCGTTGTATTCAACAGAAGGCTGATGATCTCGTGGATCGGCACCGCTATTCTGCTTACGCAAATCTATATTTGGGTGAGAGTGCCTGAAGCCGCTGTCCGGATTGACGGTTCGGATTACCTGGCCCGGATTGGCATTATGATTATCGTTCTGTGGCTGGCCTACTGCGTCAACCGGGTATATATTCAGCGTCTGGAAGAGAATGAAGGCCAAATCAGGTTTCAGCAGATGGTCTCCCGGATTTCCGGCGCATTTGTTAAGGTGACTGAATCAGATCTCGATGACACGATCAATGAGCTGTTAGCGCTGTGCGGGGAGCATTTCCAGGTGGACCGGACTTTTTTCATGAGAATCACGGAAGATCCGCAAATCTATGAATGGTGCAATGAAGGCGTGCTGTCCGCGGCTGATATCATTCCCAAGGTGAACGGCGATGAGCTGCCATGGTGGATGGACGAGATTATGCATACGGACCTGGTAACCCTAACGGACGTGGACATCATGGTGCCGGAAGCCTGCACTGAAAAAGATACATTGAACTCCCTCGCGATGAAGCAGCTGATCTCCATTACAGTAAGGAATAAAGACGCGATTCTGGGTGTACTGTTCTTTACCTCAGCCAAGGCGGCCGGCCATCTCGGGGCTAATCAACAGGAGCTGCTGAGAATTCTGGCCAATCTGTTGTCAGATGCACTGGTCAAAGTGGAAGCCGAACGGGAAATCAGCTATCTGGCGTATTATGATGCTCTGACGGGGCTACCGAACCATACCTTGTTCAAGCAGCAGCTGGAGCAGACGATCGGACTCATCAGAGGCACCGGCAAGCAGATGGGCGTACTGTTCATTGATCTGGATGCTTTCAAAATCGTGAATGATACCATCGGCCACCTTGGCGGAGATGAGATGCTTAAACAGGTAACAAGCAGAATATCCGCCTGTTTAGGTGAGGGGGATATGGTCTCGCGTTTCGGCGGGGATGAATTCCTGATTAAGCTGACCGGGATTGAGCAGGCGGAAGATATCAGCAAGGTTGCTGAAGACATCCTGCTGTCGGTTGCCCGGCCCATAATTGTCAAAGGCCAGGAATTCTTCATTACAGCCAGTGCGGGAATTGCAGTCTATCCTGAGGATGGTGACCGTACAGACGAGCTGATCAGGAATGCGGATCTCGCGATGTATGCGGCCAAGGAAAAAGGGAAGAATCAGTACGCCGTATGCTCCCCGGCCATGAAGGAAGAGATGCTGACCACTACGCAGCTGACAAACAGTCTGTACAGGGCGGTGGAAAGAAATGAACTAGAGCTGTACTACCAGCCGCAGGTAAGTGTGCTGACCAAGGAGATTGTGGGGCTTGAAGCCCTGGTCCGCTGGAAACATCCGGAGCTTGGGATGATCTCCCCGGCGACCTTCATTCCCTTGGCAGAGCAGACCGGGCTGATTATCCCGATAGGCCAGTGGGTGCTGGAGACGGCATGCCGGCAGATGAAGGAGTGGCAGGCGCTGGGGCTGCCGCAAGTGCGGATGGCAGTGAACCTGTCTGTTATGCAGTTCCAGGACCGGAACCTGCTTACTATGATTGGCAGAACCCTAAGGGATACGGAGCTGGAACCGGAATATCTGGAGCTCGAGATTACCGAGAGCAGTACTGCAGCTGATGGAGAGGACTATATTGTTCATGTGCTGCATGATCTGAAGGAGCTGGGCGTCAGCATCTCCATTGATGATTTCGGCTCCGGGTACTCTTCCTTAAGCAGATTGAAGACATTGCCTGTCGACCGGATCAAGATAGATATGCAGTTTGTGCGCGGCATTTCAGCAGGCAACGACGATGAGGCGATAGCCAAGACCATTATTCAGCTGGCCAAAAACCTGAAGCTGCATGTGATTGCCGAAGGGGTGGAGACGGAGGCACAGTTTGACTTTTTCGACCAGTATAAGTGCGATGAGATCCAGGGTTATTATTTCTATAAGCCTATGCCTGCCCCTGAGATCGAGACCGCCTTGTTGAGTGCGTCAGCTTAAACGTTAAACCCCATTATACCTTTTGCCTATAGCCAGATATCAATTATAAGTCTTATGTAGACTCTCCTCCTCCATGCTAGAATCAAAACACGAAAGCAAGAGATGTGTCAGACAGACAGATAGAGGAGGATTTCATATGTGCAACAGATTTCAAATCGTAGGCAGCCTGCTGCGTCCGGCGGATCTATTAGAATATAAAGGGCAGATCGAGCACCGGGATGATATTCAGTATCCGTTCTACCAGAACTTCGAGGGGTACGAGCAGTGCGAGGCTGAGGCCATTCAAGCTGTAGTCCAAAAAGCAAGTGAGAACGGCTTGTCCATTCTTACGGATGGCGAATATTCCAAATCCATGTGGCATCTGGACTTCGTCTGGGGCTTCCAGGGGATTGAGCGCTATATTGCGGACCACGGCTATTTCTTCAGAGATATTGATGGAGCTTCCCAGTATGAGACCCGTAAAGATATCGGGCTGCGGATTACAGGTGAACTTGGCGGGAAGAATCATCATTTCATTCATGCTTACAAGCAGCTTCAGGCTGCGGCCGGCGACCGTGAAACGAAGCTCTGCGTACCTTCGCCATCCCATATCTTTGGGGAGCTGTCCTGGTCGGATAACATTGGCGATGCCAAAGTGTATAAGAACCTGCAGGAGCTCAAAGCGGGTCTGATTAAGGCTTACAAGGATTTCGTGGAGGAATTCGCTGCGGCCGGCGGGCGTATCCTGCAATTCGACGACTGCCTATGGGAGCTGTTCGCTGATGATAACCCGAACTCTCCATTTACCGGCGAGAAAATCAATCAAGCGGAAGTGCAGGGTCTCGCTACAGAATTTATCGACATTAACAATACCGTAATTGATTATGGCCATAGCCTGGGACTCCTGATGTGGACGCATAACTGCCGCGGCAACTATGATTCCCGTAATATGGGCGGCGGCTCCTATGCCAAGATTGCGAATCTGTTCCTGAAGCAGCTGAAATACGACCGCTTCTTCCTCGAATGGGACGATGAGCGTGCAGGCTCACTCGATGCGCTGGCGGTGTTCAAGGATAAGCCAGAAACGGAGATTGTACTTGGACTGCTGTCTTCCAAGACCAGCACGCTTGACGATGAGGCCCGTGTAATCAGAATGCTCGACGAAGCCTCGAAGATTATTGACAAAGACAGATTGCTGTTGTCTCATCAGTGCGGCTTCGCTTCCTGCGACGGCGGTAATGAATTGACGGAAGATGAGCAATGGGCGAAGATCCGGCAAGGGCAAGAGATTGCCCGGGAATATTGGGCTAATTAATATTATATTTGATGGATTGAGGGCTGCTTCCTGTAATGGGGGGCAGCCTTTTTTTTATTTGATAAAGTGTAGGAAATGTTGAAGAAGGGATATTGGAATTCAATAGTGTGAGGGAAGTGAGTTCTATTGTATTTTGTACAACAGATCACGGATAAATCAGCCTGGAAACAGAATCAATTGTATTTTGTGCACAATTGCTCCATTTCTTGTGTGATACTACAAACCCCATTTCCATCCTTCGTAGTGCCGCTCACGGTATGGATGGCTTTGTGGTTTTTTCTTGTTTATTCTACGTTTAGTGGTGTCGTGTAGAATAAATTCATGTAGAAAAAATGAAAAAAATGGAGGAAAAGGCATTGAGATATAGACGGATAATCGCCTTGTTGCTGGTATTTGCGATGGTTATACCGACGGGCTTGATCCATGCGGCTGATCTGGTATTGAGAAATGATTTAAATATTATGAAGTATACTCCAGCTGGATTGAGAGACCTGGAGGAGATTGTTGATGTTACGGATGAATCGTTTGAGGCAGAAATAATTGTTACCTTTGAGTACGGAGAGGCGTCTTATCCTCCAAGTTATGTTCAATTATCCATTGTGGAAGATAATCCGGTAGGTAAGCGGATTGTGGGCAATACACTGCTCATTGATCAAGGGGCACCTGCTGAGACAATTACAATTAAGGCTATTTTGCCGGATGATTATTATACTACTCGAACTGTTACTATAGTGAATTCTGGTAATGGTAATCCGCAGCCGTCGCAGCCAAGAGTAACTCATACGCTACTGGATACATCTAATCTTAATAATCTGATTATAAGTGTAACAGCACTGGATGACGGTATTGAGAGTGTACAGGTGAGAACATTTTATAAGAATGCCAATGGTATGGCAGGGGCGGACATCATCGATCTGCCCCGGGAAGGCGATAGTTTAGTATTTTCCGCTGACATTACCGATCAGGTCAATAGTATGATGAGAGATTCTGATATCTATGAGATGACATATTTCTTCGCTATGTCAGGTGAAGAAGGGGGATTCTTGCAATATCCTGAGGTTATTGACATGAACTCGTTGGAGGGTGCTTTTACGGTAAGATTTACTGATCCGCCGGATCTGTCGACAGCAGCTATCGTTGAGCATACCCCGCCTGTTGTTACCAATTTCGACAATATCCCAGCTACTTTCACGATTACACAGCTGCAGGCTGGCGAAGTTCCTACAATCAATGTCTATTACAGGTCGGAATTAACTTCCAACGGATTAAGTATAGTGAAGGGAATGGGCCAATTAACCCATGTGGACGGCGATACGTATACCGTTAATTTAGCTGATCCCGAATTCAAACAAATGGGAGCCTATACGATAGAGTACTATATATCCACCAACCGGGGCAATCAATGGTTTTATTACCCGCAGGGCATGAATCCTTATGCTCTTACAGGCCTTTACAGCACCTCTATACCACAAGAGCTATATGGACCTAATAAGGAGGATTTGCGATCTAAAATAGACGAAGCGTTTGATCTGTGGATACGCAGCTCTGAGGGAGAAAACGTAGGGCTTTATCCAAAAGCAGCAAGAGATGCTATATATAATGCCGTGCTGCAAGGAGAAGATGTAATCGCGTATTCTGAAGATCAAGCTGAGATTAATAATGCAACCCAGATGTTAACAGTAGCTATAGAGAGCTTTATCGCATCCGTAGTTACACCGCTTCAGGACAGAATTAACAATGCACAATGGCTGCGCGACAATTACATCGTAGGGACAGACGTTGGTCAATATCCGGCTGAGGCAAGAGATGCGTTAGAAGCTGCAATTGCCGCGGCTATTGAATGGAAGAATCCTGCTTCTACCGAAGCTGAGCTGGAAGCTGCCTATCAGGCTTTGGATACCGCCATCACAACTTTCTTGAATTCTGAAATCAGGATAGGTGATCCCAGAGTAATCTTCGATAAGGTTAACGAAATTTACAATTTTCAAGCTGGTATTACTGAAGGTGATGGACCAGGAAGATATCCGTCTGCGGCTTACACGGATCTGAATAATGCTATCGTAGCCGCAATGGATGTAACCAGAAGGCTATCCTCTCAAGCACAAATTAATGATGCATTCGAGGACTTGGAGAATGCGTTTCAGATTTTCAAAGGTTTACAGAGCCCCGAGGCCAACAAAGGAGCACTCCGGACGGCTCTCGAAGCCGCCCAAGCGCTTCTGGATGCCAGTGTAGAAGGTACTGAAGCTGGACAATACCAGCCGGGGTCAAAGCTTTTCTTCCAGAACTCTATTTACAATGCAATGAATACGTTAACCAACCTGTTATCTACACAAGAAGAAGTGGATCGGGCAATCATTGACTTGAATGATGCATCAGTATATTTTGAATTACACAAAATCCCGCCAGTGGATAAAGCACTTCTTCAAGCCGCGATTAACGAAGCAGAAGCGCTTCTGGAAGACAGCACTGCTGGTGAAGAGATTGGCCAGTTTCCGGCTGCAGCCTTAGAAGCACTGGAGACAGCGATTATTACAGCAAAGGCGGTAATGGATCAGCCGGCGACAGAAGAAGAGGTTGCTGCAGCGCAACAAGCACTGGAGATAGAGATTGCAGTCTTCAGAGATGCAGTAATCAAGGTAGGAGATAAGTCGGCACTGCAGGGCGAAATAGACGAAGCGGCCTATATCTTCATCTTAAGCGAAGAGGGGAATGAGGTAGGACAATATCCGGCTGAGGCAAAAGCGGCTTTGGGGGAGGCCATTGATGCAGCTGTAGCTGTGAATGGGAATCCGGCAGTACTGCAAGCTGAGATTGATGCCGCTACCCAGACATTGGCCGAAGCAGTTACAGCCTTCCATAATGCTCAAGTCAAAGCGGGGGACGACCTGAAGCTTCGTGAGAAAATTGCTGAGGCATTATCCCTTTATAATGACAGTCCGCGGGGGCCTGGAGCTGGTGGGTATCCGGATACTGCATTCAATAACTTGAATGAAGCTATCATGCTTGCTACGGATGTAACTTTATATCCGGCCAGCGAAACCAAACTGGATAATGCCCTCCAGGCATTAACCACTGCAATAGAAGAATTTGCAGCATCTGTTATTGAGGCAGGAGACACAACAGATCTGCAGGACAAAATCAATCAAGCAAAAGACCTTGTACAGCACAGTGTAGAAGGTGATCACGTTGGGGAGTATCCGTCAGATGCCTTTGCTGTTTTGAAGCAGGCTATTGAAGATGCGGAAGTGATGATCGGCTCTCCAGGGACCCAGGAGCAGATTGATGAGGCTTATCAAGCTATCGCAGCAGCAATCGGGGAGTTCGAGAATGAGATCAATCAGGAAGGTAACTATCCCCCGCTGCTGCTGGCCCTAGCGGAAGCGACGGCACTGTACGACAGTAGTACTGAGGGCTATGGAGCCGGGCAATATTGGCCGGAAGCCAGAGCAATATTCCAAACAGCTATCAACGCAGCTCAAACTGTGGCAGGCGGACCCTCTACTCAAGAGGAGATTGCTGAAGCTATACAAGCAATTGCAGCTGCGTCCGAAGATTTCCGGAATGCTGTAGTTCCTTCAGGGGATATTACAGAACTTCAGGCGGCAATTACAGAATTGACGACACTATTGAGCAACGTCACAGAGGGTGATGATGCGGGTGAATATCCGGTGGGCTCCAAAGCCCTCTTGCAGGCGGCGATTACAGCAGCAGCGAGCGTGATCAATCAGCCGGCTACTCAGGAAGAGATTGACCAGGCTTATGAGGAGCTGGAAGCAGCGTCGGACATTTTTAAAGCCGCAATCATTCTTGAGGGAAATAACCTGACGGCAGTGGAGAAGCTTATTGAAATCGGCATTCTTCTCGAAGACAGCACAGCAGGAAGCGAAGTTGGAGAATATCCGGCTGAAGCCATCGCAGCATTGAAAGCCGTATTTGATGAAGCGGCAATTGTACTCAACAAACCGTCTTCACAGGTGAGAATTGATGCTGCTTACCAAGCCCTTGTGGATGCCCAAGATGTATTCGGGAAGACGCAAATACAGGCAGGCGACAGCGAAGATGCTGACGCGGTAGTGACGGAAGCAGAAACGCTGTTGAGAGATAGCGTGGTAGGCGAAGGTGTGGGCGAGTACCCAACTGAAGCGGCTGAGACGTTGAAGACAGCGATTGAAGCAGCGAAGGCAGTGCTGGAGCACCCAGCAACGCAAGCACAGATCGACGCAGCGAAGGTAGCGCTGGAAGCGGCAATTACCGCATTCGAAGCTGCGGTGATTGGAGAAGGTGACGGTGAAGAAGCTGACGCGGTAGTAGCCAGTGCGGAAACGCTGTTGAGAGATAGCGTTGTAGGCGAGGGTGTGGGTGAGTACCCAACTGAAGCGGCCGAGACGTTGAAGACAGCGATTGAAGCAGCGAAGGCAGTGCTGGAGCATCCGGCAACGCAAGCACAGATCGACGCAGCGAAGGTAGCGCTGGAAGCGGCAGTTACCGCATTTGAAGCTGCGGTGATTGGAGAAGGTGACGGCGAAGAGGCTGGCGCGGTAGTAGCCAGTGCGGAAACGCTGTTGAGAGATAGCGTTGTAGGCGAGGGTGTGGGTGAGTACCCATCTGAAGCGGCCGAGACGTTAAAGACAGCGATTGAAGCGGCGAAGGCAGTGCTGGAACATCCGGCAACGCAAGCACAGATCGATGCAGCGAAGGCAACGCTGGAAGCAGCAGTTGCCGCATTCGAAGCTGCGGTGATTGGAGAAGGTGACGGCGAAGAGGCTGGCGCGGTAGTGACGGAAGCAGAAACGCTGTTGAGAGATAGCGTGATAGGCGAGGGCGTGGGTGAGTACCCAACTGAAGCGGCCGAGACGTTAAAGACAGCGATTAAAGCAGCAAAGGCAGTACTGGAACACCCTGCAACGCAAGCGCAGATCGATGCAGCGAGGGCAACGCTGGAAGCGGCAATTACCGCATTCGAAGCTGCGGTGATTGGAGAAGGTGACGGTGAAGAGGCTGGCGCGGTAGTAGCCAGTGCGGAAACGCTATTGAGAGACAGCGTAGTAGGTGAGGGTGTAGGTGAGTACCCGGCTGAAGCGGCCGAGACGTTAAAGACAGCGATCGAAGCAGCGAAGGCAGTGCTGGAACACCCTGCAACGCAAGCGCAGATCGAAGCAGCGAAGGCAACGCTGGAAGCAGCAGTTACCGCATTCGAAGCTGCGGTGATTGGAGAAGGTGACGGCGAAGAGGCTGGCGCGGTAGTAGCCAGCGCGGAAACGCTGTTGAGAGATAGTGTAGTTGGCGAGGGCGTGGGTGAGTACCCATCTGAAGCGGCCGAGACGTTAAAGACAGCGATTGAAGCGGCGAAGGAAGTGCTGGAACACCCGGCAACACAAGCGCAGATCGATGCAGCTGCAGTGAATAAAGAAGGCGGCAGTGAAGAAGCGAATGCAGCAGTGAAGGAAGCTGAAGCTTTGCTGATCGATGTACCTGTAGGTGAAGACGTAGGCCAGTATCCTGCAGAAGCTGTTGAAGTATTGAAAGCAGCTATTGAAACAGCGAAGGAAGTGCTGGAGCATTCGAAACGCAATTGATGCAGCATTCGAAGCTGCAGTGAATAAAGAAGGCGGCAGTGAAGAAGCGAATGCAGCAGTGAAGGAAGCTGAAGCTTTGCTGATCGATGTACCTGTAGGTGAAGACGTAGGCCAGTATCCTGCAGAAGCTGTTGAAGTATTGAAAGCAGCTATTGAAACAGCGAAGGAAGTGCTGGAGCATTCGGCAACGCAAGCGCAGATTGATGCAGCTAAAGCCACACTCGAAGCAGCAATCACAGCATTCGAAGCTGCGGTGAATAAAGAAGGCGGCAGTGAAGAAGCAAATGCAGCAGTGAAGGAAGCTGAAGCCCTGCTGGTCGATGTACCTGTAGGTGAAGACGTAGGCCAATATCCTGCAGAAGCTGTTGAAGTATTGAAAGCAGCGATCGAAGCAGCGAAGGAAGTGTTGGAGCACCCGGCAACGCAAGCGCAGATTGATGCAGCGAAGGCAACGCTGGAAGCGGCAGTTGCCACATTCGAAGCAGTGGTGAATAAAGAAGGCGGCAGTGAAGAAGCGAATGCAGCAGTGAAGGAAGCTGAAGCTTGCTGATCGATGTACCTGTAGGTGAAGACGTAGGCCAATATCCTGCAGAAGCTGTTGAAGTATTGAAAGCAGCAATCGAAGCAGCGAAGGCAGTGCTGGAGCATCCGGCTACGCAAACGCAGATTGATGCAGCCAAAGCCACACTCGAAGCAGCAATCACTGCATTTGAAACTAAGGTTAATACAGCAGGCAATAGCGAAGAAGCGAATGCAGCTGTGACCGAAGCGGCAGCATTGCTTAACAGCATCGTTGTAGGTGAAGGAGTAGGGCAGTATCCACTGGCAGCTAAGACAGCTCTGGAAGCAGCAATTGCTGCAGCCGAAGAAGTGTTCAGCAAGCCATCGACACAAGCAGAAATCGATGCAGCGAAAGCAGTCTTGGATGCAGCAATCACTGCATTTAAAGCAGCAGTCATTAAAGCCGGAAATAGCGAAGCGGTGCAAACTCTGATTACGGCAGTGACAACCCTGTTGAATACCAGTACAGAGGGGAACGGCGTAGGCCAATATCCGGCGGGTTCAAAAGCAGCTTTGCAAGCTGCGGTAACAGCAGCAGAGAATGTTATCCGTACTGCAGCAACGCAAGCTGAGATTGACCAAGCCAATAAACAGTTAACCGCAGCTTACGATACCTTCCGGGCATCCGTTATAACGACTGCACCGGCCGAACCGTATACACCGTCGGTAACTACACCTCCGGTAACTACAGCACCGGCAACAACACCGCCTGTGGTGCAGCCGTCTACCAAAATTACAGACGGGCTGAACACCGTTGAAACTGGACAAGGCACAGTAAAAGCTGACACTACAGAAGTTCAAGGGATCATGAAGGCTGCCAAGCCGGTTATTCTTGAATCAGCACTGGCAATTATTGATTTCGGTAAGAATGGCTTGAACGTAGCAGAGCTCAAGCAGGGACTCGGTTCTTCCCTGGAGCTAGGAGTTCTGATCACAGAGAAGTCCAAATCGGATGAGGTACTGGCCGGATCGAAGCTGGAGCAGGCAGGCTTGCAGCCGCTCGGCGGTAAGGTTCTGGATCTGGTTGCCCAGCTGAATTACTCCAACGGCACCAGCACGAGAATCAAGAGCTTCGCGGAGCCGGTCAAAGTTACGATTAAGTTGAAGGAGTTAGGATTGACCGGGGATACAACGAATCTGACCGCGGTTCGCTTCGTACCACAGGCAGACGGCACGTACAAGACAATTAAGCTTGGCGGTGTCTATATCCCGGAAACGAATAGCTTTGAGTTCTATACCGACAGCTTCAGCTTGTACAGCATCGTTAAGGCCGATTCGGTTACCAAGATCACGTTCAAGATTGACAGCAAGGCGTATGCAATCGGAGCACTCGCTAAGCAAACCGATGTACCGCCGGTGATTCAGGAGCAGAGAACTCTGGTGCCTATCCGGGCCGTAGCGGAAGCATTAGGCGCTGAGGTCAAATGGGATCATGCCACCAAGACAGCTACCATCCTGCTTGACGGTAAAGTACTGACTATGACTTTAGGAAAATTAATTGATGGAATGGACGTCCCGGCGCAAGCGATTGACGGCAGAATCATGGTGCCGCTGCGCTACGTCTCGGAGACCTTGGGAGCTTATGTCATGTGGTTCCCGCAAGACAAACGGATTGAGATTATCCGCTAATACACCTCTGAATTGCAAAGAGCCGGTTGCCTGTTTCAAGGCAATCGGCTTTTGTCCATTTGCTAGTGTCGTTCCTGCAGTATGCCTCTCAAGCATTCAATCTGTGCATCAGCTCACGGATGGGCCTGCTTGGCCGGGTACCCAGCTCCTGCAGCAGAACCTCCTCCAGCCTGCGGTAGCGCCGGATCGCCTCGCTTGTTCTTCCCAGGTCGATCAGCAGCCGCAGGACCTGCCCGGTGATATCCTCGCGCAGGCCGTCCAACAGGAGAATTTCATCATATGTCTGCAGCGCCTGCTCCACCTGATGCTGCTCAAGAAAGAGCCGGGCCGCCAGCTCCAGCAGCTCCATGTAATCCTGCTCTAACCGGCGGGCCTTGGTGCTGGCCCATTCGTAGGTTTTACCCTTGAGGAAAGATCCGGTATACAAAGCTACTGCCTGTTTCAGCAGCTCCTTGCGTCCATCCCGGTTCAGTCTGATCTCCCGCAGCAAGCGCTCAAAGGCATACAGGTCACAGAAAAGGGAGTTCTCCACAATCTGTACCTCATTCCGGTCTGTCAGCAGGCATACCTTAAGCCCGTAATCACCGATAGCCTTGCGGATATAATATAGATTGCTATTCAGGTTGTTGCTGGCCTTATCTGATTCAAAACCGCTCCACAGAGTATCCATAATCTCGTCACGGCTGACTGAGCGCTTGTACAGAAGAAATGCAAACAGCTCTTCTGTCTTGGGACTTCTCAGCTTAAGAGACTTCCTCTCCGGGCCGGGATGCGTCAGCTTAAGGCCGCCGAACATATGCACCTCAAGCAGAGGCTCAACCTCCCGCCGCATCGGCCGTTTTCTGATTTTATGCAGAGCCTGCATTACCCGTTCGGCGGAAACCGGCTTCAGAAGATAATCAGTAGCGCTAATATCGAATGCCTGAATGGCATATTCCTCATAACCGGTAACGAAGACTATATCCATCGCTTCATACAGCTGATGCAGCTGCTTCGACAGCTTCATCCCGCTGATCTCCGGCATGGAGATATCCAGAAAAGCAACGTCAATAGGGTTATTCCTCGCATATTCATAAGCCTCCAGCGGATTCTGGAAGGTCTGGCAGATTACGACCTCTCCGCTCTCGGACAAAATCCGGCTAAGCCTTTTCAGTGAAAGTGCTTCATCATCGACAATAATCACCCGCAGCATATGTTAACCTCCTTAATGCACGGATGGCTGATCCGGAAGATCAAACCATACCCTGGTGCCTTTTCCCACGATGCTCTCAATCTGCAGCTCCCGGCCGTACAATAATTTGCAGCGCTGTCTGATATTCCATAGCCCTACTCCTTTTTTATCCATATCTGCCCTCTGCAAATCTTCTAGTAACTCAGGGCTGATTCCCTGCCCGTTATCTTCAATGGCAAACCGGAGCTCGCCATTCTCCAGCCGGATAGCCGACAGCCTGACAAGGCCAAGGCGGTAACCGGCCATCAGCCCGTGCCGGATAGCATTCTCCACCAGCGGCTGAAGCATCAGCGGAGGGATGAGAACTGCGGTATCAACCTGGATATCATAGTCTACCTTAAGCCGGTCACCGAAGCGGGCTTGTTCAATATAGACATAAGCCTTAACCAGTTTCAGCTCCTTCTCCAGGGTTGTCAGTGAAGCAAGCTGCTTGAAGTCGAAGCTGGCCCGCAAATAATGCGACAGCTGGAGCGTCAGGTTCTCGGCCTGAAGCGGTTCCTCTACACATAATTCGGCGATGGCATTCAGCGCATTATAGAGGAAATGAGGATTGATCTGGGCACGCAAAAAGGCAATCTCGTTCTCCCGGGCTTCTTTTACAGCCACCTTCAATTGGATCAGGCTCTGAATGCGGGCGAGCAGCTCCTCAGCCTCAAAAGGCTTCTCCACATAATCATTAGCGCCTCTCTCCATCGCCAGCTGTATCTCCGAAGTCTTGTTACGGGCCGTCAGCATTAGCACCGGCAGCTCGAAGGGGGAGTAGTGCCCTCTGATCCGCTCCAGTACCTCATATCCGGCCATATCCGGCATAGCAATATCCAGAATGACCAGGAGAAAATCTGCTCTGCGGGTGAGTTCATCCAGAGCAAGCTGCCCGCGGTGGACGGCTACGATGGAGTAGCCCGCAAGTGAAAGCAGACTGGCCATTGCCTGAAGATTCGCATAATCGTCATCTACCACCAGAATCCACTCATCTCTATCACCGGCAATGACTTGAGGATATACAGGATTGAGTAACCCGGCCCTTGCCTGTGGAAGGCTTTTCTCCCAGGGATGCTCAGTGCTTGACCGTCTTTTGTCGCCAGGGTCCGCAAGCGGTAAGGTGAAGTGGATGACAGAGCCTTGACCGGATTTGGAATCTGCGTAAATGGTTCCCCCGTGCAGCTCAACCAGTCTCCGTGTGATACTGAGTCCGAGGCCGGTGCCGCCAGAAGGCTGATCTGCCGGACGCACCGCCTGCTCGAAATCCTCGAAGATCGTCTCCAGCATATGATATGGAATCCCCCATCCGGTGTCGCGGACACTGATTGTGGCCCACCCGCGCCTAACTTCAGCTTCGATGCTCACTGTTCCGCTATCCGAATATTGCACGGCGTTACTGAGCAGGTTGTGCAGAATTTGAATCAGGCGGTTGCTGTCCGCCCGCACAGGCGGGAAATCGTCCGGAATCCGGTTCTCGAAAGAGATCGCTTTGCCGCCAAGCAGGAATAAATGAACACGCAGCACTGAATCGGTAACGGCCCGCAGATCTACGCTGCTGGGGTGGAGCTTTAAGTCACCGTGCTTCATTTTGGAATAATCCAGTAATTCATTCACCAGCAGGGTTAATCTTCTGCCGCTGCCCATCACGATCGCCAGGTTGCGGTTCTGATTATCCGTCAGCGGGCCTTCCGCACCCTTAAGCAGCGTATCCGTAATGCTGACGATGGCGTTCAGCGGAGTTTTGAGCTCATGGGAGGTGGTGGAGAGGAAATCATCCTTGAGCCTGTCCAAATCGATCAGCCGGGTGTGCATTTTATCCATGGCATTGTAAGCTTCAAAGAACCAGAGAATGATCAGGAAAATAACGACCAGATTAAATACCACCATATAGAATTGGGCGAGGATAAGATCCTCTTTGATGGACATGCCAAGTAAAAGGGCATCTACCGAATAAAGGTTGAGGGTAAGTGTAATCAGGAACAGCAGCAGTGACTTCAGTCCGTTGGCCGCAGTACCGCGGATATGGAACATGGCCGCCCGCCAAAGCAGGATAACCAGAAGCGCTTCATAGCAGACTCCGATAAAAGTAGAGAACTCTGTGTACGTACGGATCGGCAGGATCACTGACAGCATGACGAAACCGCCAAGGACCACGGTTACCAGCCACGCCTGCTTCAAGGCAACCAGGCTGCGTGACATCTGGTTGAACAAGAAGGTCAGCAGAATGAAGCACAGGATGGAGAGGACATCTTTAAATTTATAGATCACTTCAAATGGAACGCCGGGCATGAACAAGAGCAGCGGCCGTTCACCGACAAGGCCATGGTATAGCGCATACAGGAAGCAGATGAGGGAATACAGCAGCAGGGTGATGTCCCGCTTGCGGTAAAAGGCTGCGACCAGATAGCAGATCAGGCAAACCATAGCCAGCGTACTGAGGATCGCCAGCATGCTGAATTCCCGCGCTACACTTTTCTGCTGATGCTCCATCATCGCCGATTGCTCGCCAAAGTACAGCGAGACCGGGATCCCGCCGTTAACATAATCGAAATTGGCGACTTGAATGATAATCTCTACATCCCCGTCTACTGTAAAATAACCGATCTGCGGTTTATTTCCAGGCGTATAAGCGGCGAGGTTGCTTGCGGGCCTGCCATCTTCAAACAGCTTATGCCCGTTGACAAATATGGCACTGGAGAAACGGATATTGGTCTTCTTAATGGCATAAACACCGTTTGCAGGTGCATTCTTCAGGACTATACGGTACGTGGCGGAGCCGAAGGCCGGGATGGGCTTTCCTTCGACAAGCTTCCCGTTCCAGGGAGAGGGGACATTGATCCAAATAAACGGCTGGGGTTTATTCGCGGCCTTGAGATCAGCGGGTAACAATAGCCGGTTCCAGTAGAATTCCCACTCTCCATCCAGCTTGATGCGTTTATTCTTCTCAGGGTTCCACGAAGCAAGATCCATAACACCCCCGTGTGCCTGAATCCCCTGCGTTCCGTGATCTTTATTCAGAACAATGGAAAGGGGAATGAGCGAGCAACAAATCAAGCTGATCAGACAGATCAGAATAGCTCTTCTGCGCATAGGGCCCACTCCTTTAATATCATGAGTTATTAGTCTCGTTAATTCTAATCAGGCTCTAATATTAGCAAATTACAATAGGGCTATCAATTATAAATGGCACGGGAGGCGGGGCTTTTAGCACATTGTTTCGTCCGGCGGATCTACTAGAGTAGAGGCAGCAATTCTAACAGCGCGATAATATCCGGCAAGTGCTGCTGCCGCATTAATCCATCTGCCTTGTCGCAAAAGTACATGGAAACGGAGTGTGGTAATCTATTATACTCGCTTTAATAAATATGATAATGAAAATCATTATCAGAGATAAGGGGAGAGTCAGCATGAACAGAGCAACAAAGAGACAGGCTATCCGTTTCAAGCGGTATGCCGCCCGAAAATCAGGGCTATTAATGGTATGGATGCTGGCATTGATACTCGTGCTGACAGCTTGCGGTACTGGAGGAGGCAGCAATGGTAATGCGGCACAGCCGTCCGCAGCAGCTGAGTCGTCCTCCGCACCTGAATCGCAGGCCCAGGCATCGCCTGAGGCTACGGCAGCTGCAGCTTTTCCGGTCACCATCACACATATGAAAGGCGAAATTACGCTGACTGAGAAACCGAAGGTTATTGCCGCACTTGATGTGAAATTCGTCGATCAGCTAATGGCTATAGGCGAGCGCCCGGCAGGGAGCGTTGTTGCCGGAGCGAAAGGCGCGACATTCCCGGAATATCTGGGTGACGGGCTGACTGATGTGCAGGTCCTGGGTACACGCGATGAGCCGAATCTTGAGGCAATTGTAGCACTTAATCCGGATCTTATATTGATGACCGACTTTCAAGAGGAGGTGTATGAGAGTGTCAGTCAAATTGCACCTACAGTAGTGCTCGACTTCTATGAGGATTGGCGGGATACTCTGGCGGTCATCGGCAAGATCATGGATAAGCAGACTGAGGGAGAGGCGGTCCGTCAGGCTTACGAGGATAAGATCGCCGGTCTGCGGGAGCAGCTGTCGGCGAAGCTTGGCGACGAGACGGTATCGCTTATCCGTCCAAGACCCGAAGGGATTCGCGTACACGGACCCGATCACCGGACGGGAAGCATTCTGTATGAGGATCTGGGGCTGAATGCACCTGCATTCGTTCAGGAGATTACAGACGACACCTCTGTGGAAATATCTATGGAGACCGTTGCTGATATTGGAGCAGATCATTATTTCCTGCTGTCGGATGAACTGTTTGCTAAAGAGGCTGCGGTATTAGCGAACAGCCCGGTCTGGAAATCAATTGATCCGGTCAAAAACAACCGTGTGTATGATGTGAACTCAACACTCTGGATCGCTTACTATGGTCCTATTGCCCTGAATATTATTGTAGATCAGGCTGCAGAAGCGCTGCTCGCATCGAATTAAAATGAATGACTTCTTAACGACCCGGTCCTGGAAGGAAATGACGGAAGAGTACCGCCTCAGACTTGGTGAACCGCCTGCAGATAGCGCCCGCACAATTGCACTGAGCAGCTTGAAGGAAGAGGCTGCATGCCGCGAATATGTAAGCTGGCTTCAGGGGTATATCGGCGCACCGGATATGCAGGTTGCGGCTTCTATGCTGGCGAAGCGGATCGGTTATCTCTGGATTGCGCCGCTGATGACAGCTATGAGTTATTATAACCGGAAAGTTTCCATCTCCCTGGATAACAGCTATCTCTATCATCCGGCCTCCCCTGCAGCTGCAGGGGGGACACATTTTCCATTCCTGTCCCTGAACGGGCTACGGGCGTCAGCACCACCGGCGGATAGAGAAATGTGGCGGGAGGAGGTTATGGAGGAGATTTTCGCGGAACATCTTGCACCGCTGCTGCAGACGCTCGCTGTAGCCGGCCCCGTCCCTATAGCAGTATTATGGGAGAATATTATGGTACGTATCGCTCCGCTGTACTCTCCTCAGGCAGAAGAATACAGCAGGGCAAGGCAGCGGCTGGATGCGGATTTCATGTTCCTGACCCGGACGGCCCCCGGAGAATTATTCGGTGCAAGGCGCAATCCGTTAACCAGGTTCACAGAGTATTATGAGGGGATGCCCGTCGCGAAGAATAGGCGTATTACCTGTTGTTTCTATTACCGGATGTCGGAGGAATACTGTCAAAAGTGTCCGAAAATTGACAATGAGAATGAATCTCAACTAAAATGACAAGAAATGCTATTGTCAGGAGTTGAGAGTGATGCGGCAGCAAGAGCAGGCAAGTCTGTGGAGTGAGACAACGGTGAAGACGCTTGACGTGCGCAGCGGTACTCTGCCGCCTGGCGGTATTATGAGCGAAACGGGGTTGGCAGCCAATCTGCTGCTGCTGGCGAGCGGAGGAGAAGGGAGGCTTGTGATGAACGGCGAAGTCAGCCGGATCCAGGCCTTTTTTGCCTGCCATGCGGCCCAGGGATCAACCCTGACTTTGACTGCCGGATCAGAAAATATTCATTATATAGTCATTAGCTACAAGGTGTCCCGGATCGTGGGGGCTGCCCATGTTCTGTTCCCGCAGCGGAATCACCCGCTGCGGACTTCATTTGTTCATCGTCCCGGGCTGCCTGCCGGCCTATATCAGACAGCCGAAAAGATCGGAGCTAAATGGAGCCGCGGTGAGGGGCTGGAGCGTTTCCATATCAATGCGCTGCTGCAGGGAATGCTGTATGAGCTAATTATGGAGCATGAGCTTGGTCAAGGAGGAGCAGAGCCGGACATAGTGGATGTTGTCGCTGCATATATTGCCGGGCATTATCGTCAGGAGCTGGAGCTGAAGGAGCTGGCGGCACTTGCCGGCTGCAGTATGCGACAGCTGCAGCGGCGGTTCAAGCAGGAGAAATCACTCGGCCCGATGGAATATGTGATCCGGCTGCGGATGGAGAGCGCACAGCGGATGCTGCTGCATACGGATGCTCCGATCGGTGAAATCGCTGAAAGAACAGGCTACCGTGATATGTATTACTTCAGCAGGGCGTTCAAGAAGCACTCTGGAGTCCCGCCCCAGACCTACCGGCGTACTGCAGCTTTGGAGACAGGCGTGTTCTCTGCTTCCTCAGGCCCTCCGGTCCATTCGGCTTACTCATATGAATCACTGGAGGGAGCCGTAATCTGCCATATGAGGGGCGAATATAGCATTACAGCTCCGCCAAGGCGGATTGCTGTAATGGATATTCAATATGCCGATCATTTGCTGGCGCTTGAGCTGTCCCCCGCAGGAAGTGTAGGACTGGGCAATCCGGCACTGAACTTTCCCCAATATATCCGGGAACGTCTTAAGGAAACCGAAATGCTCGGCACCTATGAGTACCCGGATCTGCGGGCTGTGGAACGGCTGCAGCCGGATTTGATCATCTGTACCGAGGTGCATGATCCGCACTATGAAGTCTTAAGCCGGATTGCGCCAACGATTATGTTCAAGCGTAATGAGAGCTGGCAGACGATTCTGAACCTGCTCGGCGAACTGACGGGCAAGCGGGCGGAAGCTGAACGTATAATTGCCGACTACCTTCGCCGGACAGCATTGCTGTCAGAAGAACTTGCTCCAGTACTGGCTGGTAAGAGCGTGGCTCTAATCCGCCCGCGTGAGTCCCTGGTCCGGGTGCATACCGCTTCTCATCGTACAGGTGCTGTCCTGTATCGGGATCTCGGTCTGCCTGCTCCGCTATTTGTGGCAGATACCTCCGACACCGCTTATCATATTCCCGTCGACAGACTGCCGTCAGTACATGCCAACCACTACTTCCTGCTTAGCAACGAAATGATGCAGGAAGGGATATCCGTGACCGAGCGGAACGTCCGGGGAATGCTGGATACAGACGGGCGGCAGCATATATACCCGGTGGATGCGGCTACCTGGATAGGCTGCTATGGGCCGACAGGCATCAACTGCATCGTTGATCAGGTAGCCCGCGCTTTGCTGGCCTGAGTGAGCCCTAGCTTATTGAAGTGTAATCTACAATGGAAATCCTCACTCCCCGAATACGAACGTTTGTGCTACACTAGCAGATGTTAATATATGGAAAGCGGTGAGTCGATGACGAAGAGGCAATGGGTCACTAAGTTTATGCTGATGCACAAATGGGTGTTTGCATGCGGACTGTTTATTACTACTTTAATGACAATGATCAACCTGCTTTATCCGTTTCTTAACGGGCGCATTATTAATATTGCTTTCTATGATAAAGACATGAGCGCCTTCCTGAATTTGTGCCTGATTTACGCGGGTATCCTCGTATTCAACCAGTTTATCGTTGCAACACTGAACAATCTCATCTCCTCGCAGATGATGACAGGGTTTGTGTTCGATATCCGGCGCGCCCTATTCAATAAGGTATTACATAAAAAGGGGAAGGATCTCTCCGGGATGTACAGCGGGGATATGATCAGCCGGATGAATCACGATGCTGCTGATATTATGAACCTTGTTTTCTGGAGCGGACTTTGGGGCTATTCCAACCTGCTGCATATTGTATTCGCGGTCGGGTTCATGTTCTATTACAATGTCTTTCTGGGAGCTTTTACAGTTATTCTGGTTCCTGTCGTATTTGCGGCTTCGAAATATTTCAAGAAACGGTCGCTGCAGATCAACAAGGAGATTCGGGAGGAGCAGGGCAAGCTCTCCTCTTATTTATTTGAGATTGTGAAGAATCTGCAGGAGGTCCGGATTCTGAACGCAGGCCGGAAAGTTAGAAGCACCTATTTAAGAAAAACAACAGCAATTAATCAAATGACTGCCCGGAACGGCAAAGTCGAAGTGACGACCGAGCGGGTGAATGCATTCATTATGCTGCTCGCGCAGCTGCTGATATTTATCATCTGTGCCTACTTTATTGTAAACGGCCAGATGCAGCTTGGGGTGTTTGTAGCCGCGATAAGCTATTTCAATATGGCTGTAACCTACTTCAGCTCGATTAACAGCAAAATTACCGATGTCTGGGGACAATCCGTCTCCCTGCAGCGGGTCGTGGATATTCTGAATGAAGAGGAGGAGGATTACAGGGAGAATCAGTCTCCCGTCGTGATCAAAGAGGGCAGGATTGAGTTCAACAACGTAACCTTCGGATATACAGGGGAGAGAGCTGTTCTGAACGGCTTCAATCTCTGCGTGGATGCAGGAAGTACAATCGGCATTGTCGGAAGGAGCGGTGCGGGGAAAACAACAATGGGGAACCTGCTCTACAACCTCTATAACGTTGACAGAGGTGAGCTGCTGATCGACGGAGTGAATGTCAGTGAGTATAACCTGAATAGCCTGCGGAGCCAGGTGGGAATTGTCCATCAGGAGACCATCCTGTACGATAACACGCTGCGGTACAATCTTTCTTTTAGCAACAACAAGGATAATGATGAAGCACTGCTGGATGTGATTAAGAAGGCTGCACTTCATGAGGTGGTCCGGACATTCCCGGAGGGACTGGACACCATGCTTGGGACAGGCGCCCAGGAGTTATCCGGCGGGCAGAAGCAGCGTCTGGCAATTGCAAGAATCCTGATCAAGAATCCGAAGATTCTGATCTTTGACGAAGCCACCTCCTTCCTCGACAGCAAGAATGAGGCACTGATCCGCTCCGTGATGAATGAGCTTGCACGGGACCGGACGCTGCTGATCATCGCCCACCGCTTCTCCACCATCAGGGACTGTGATAAAATCGCGGTTCTGCAGGATGGCGTTGTTGCAGGGTACGATACTCACGATGTGCTGATAAGAAGCAACCGGACGTACATCGACCTGTTCAGTGAGCAGTTTGCAGGAGGTGAAGCGGTATGACGCGCTTAGCGGCATTTAGAGCATTAACCCGGGACATCGGCGGGATTAGGAGGCCATTGTTTGTGCTTGGGTTGTTCAAGCTGTGGAACTTGATATTGGGGCTGATTCCTTTGTTCCTGTATTCGTTCCTGGTTAACCGTGTAATCGTGGATCAGAACTTGAATGAGCTTGGGCCGGTCGTCGCCGGTTATCTGGCTGTGTTCCAGCTGACGACTATCGGAATTGCAGCCGGCAAGAAATTCTCGAACCGCTTAATCCTGAAATATGACGTAAGAATTAAGAATAGATTGCTGAAGAAGTATATTAGCCAGGATCAGGATGCCTATAGCACATACAGTATCGGTGACGTCAAAAGCCGGATCGAGAATGACGCTGCGGTGGCCGGGAGATTGTTCACGGTCCATATCTTGGATTTCACCTACTCTGTCGTGTATGCGGTTGCGCTGGCCGGAATTCTACTGTACTACGACTGGCGGATCGCGCTGCTCAGCTTCGTATTTGTTCCGGTCTCCTTGTTTACAGTTAATTTTCTGGGCGGAAAAGCAAAGAGAACCGGAGAAGAGCTATGGAAGCTGCAAAGCAAATATGAATCCTTCCTGCATGCGAGCTTTCAGAACTGGAAGGACATCAAAACGAATAACCTGGAAGACGCACAATATGCTGAATTAAACGGACATTTTAAGCGGATCAGGCATGTATGGTTTCTGAATCAGCTCTATACGCATCTCGGAATCACCTATTCCTTCTTCACGAAGAATTTCATCACCCAGCTGTTCATCTATTTCATCGGCGGCCTGTTTGTCATTAAGGGGTATTCGGAAGTCGGCGTGCTGCTTGTGTTTGTCAGCTTCTACGGGCAGTTCTTCGGATACATCGAGAGCATTAGCAACTCTATCATTAATTATAAGAGTGATTCGGTGAACATCGGGAAGGTAGTTGAGATACTGGATATAGAAACGGATAAGCGACCTTATCTTGAAATTGCAGGAGCGGATATCGAGGCCCGGCAGCTGAAATTCAGCTATGAGGGGAATGAGTCCTTTGCGCTGGATGGTGTTTCATTCTCCGTGAGTAAGGGCGAGCATCTGGCGATTGCCGGAGAGAGCGGCAGCGGGAAGTCTACTCTAGCGAAGCTGCTGACAGGGCAGATCAAACCGCAAGGCGGGAGTGTGTGCATCGGCGGTATTGATATTAGTACGGTGAACGGTGAGAGTATCGCGGACAAGGTCAGTATCGTGGTGCAGGAGCCGGTGATGTTCAATATGACGATCCGGGATAACCTATTGCTGGCCAAGGCCGGGGCAACAGAGGCGGAATTGATTGAATGCTGCCGCAGAGCGAGCATCTATAATTATATTGAGACCTTGCCGGATAAGCTCGATACGATCATCGGTGAGAAAGGTGTGAAGCTCTCAGGAGGCCAGAAGCAGCGTTTATCGATTGCCCGTGCGTTTTTGCAGGACAGGGACATTATTATTTTCGACGAAAGCACAAGTGCACTGGACAGCGGGAATGAAAGTGACATTATTGCCGAGCTGAAGAGCCTGTCCGCCGGGAAAACCATGATCTCCATAGCCCACCGCTTATCTACCATTCTGGACTGCGATAAGGTCATGGTGCTGAAGAACGGCAGGGTTGCCGCTTTCGATACCCATGATAATCTGGTCAACAAGAATGAAACCTATGATCTGCTGTTCCGGAGCCAGTATATGGCGGGCTGAATGCATAAATGCATGCTTTAGAGCCGTTCTCTGGTGGCACAAAGAAACACCTTCTTCTTCTCTTTACGAGGGGACGAGGGTGTTTTTTGCTTTGTGCAATATTTTTTGATTTATAGTTCTGAATTTAAAGGTTTTTGTTAATTCTTGTCGAAATGTTCTGTGTCAATTAAAAATATCACACGGGAGGTTATTTTTAAATTACTCATAAACCGGCTAAGAAATAAAACGCTATACAGCTTTGTAAATAGAGAATAGGGAGGAATATGTGTGAAGGAACGGTTATTCTGGAAGAAATCTTTGGTCTTAATTCTTGCATTCATGCTGTTATTCCCGAGTGTAAACATTGCCAGGGTGCAGGCAGGTCCGGTTAGTGGTCTGTCTATTGAGTCGGCAGTAACAGATGACCTGGACGGAGGCTTTAACAGCATCATCTATGCAGCCGGACAGTATACCGCAGTTGGTGATGGCGGGAAAATTATTCAATCGGCAGACGGGCTAAGCTGGACCAAGCTGAATGTGCCGTCTGCTAATGCTAAAGCTTCCTGGACGAGTATAGCTTTCAATTCAGGAACTTATGTGGTCTCAGGCGTGGAATATACAAACCCCGGGTGGAAAGCTGTGTTAATCGTGTCCACTGACGGAGGGGGAACCTGGACGGATAAATCCTCATCTATCAACGCCAGTACACTGCAAAAGGTACGCTATATTAACGGGGCATTCTATGCTGTTGGCGGAAGATACGTCAACAGCAGTAACCAGATGCAGGACTTGGGTGTAGTATATACTTCTGCAGACGGACAAAGCTGGAGCCAGTGGACTGCAGTCCCGTATTTCTTGCCGGCTTCAACCACTACTAATGTCAACTTCTATTTGTCAGATATCGCCTACTTTAGCGGCAGATATATCATCACTGGAAGTCAGTTTGGCTCGTATGCCTATTCAAGTGACGGGACAAACTGGACGGTCCGATTCTTGGGCAAATCGTTCTCTTTAGGCTCATTATCAGAGTATAATGGCAAGCTCTATACATCCCATAACTGGAATGAAGGCTATTCCAGCACAGATGGAATGACGTTTACCGCAGATGCAGCCTACGATAAGATGCTGGGGAGTACGCAGGCAGGACCATTGCTGTACCGGTATGGCGGAGCAGGGGCACTCTATAGCTCTGCCAATAGCGGAGCATCGTGGACTGCCGTTAATAATGTAACGAATCATACAATCAGAGCGGCTGCCTCAAACGGAACCGGTATGGTTCTGATCACCTTTTCTTCACAGAGTCTCATAGTTAGTTCAGATCGAATGAATTGGAAAAGACTCGGCGGGAACCTGCAGGAGATCGCCAGTAACGGCAGCACATGGGCTGTTGCCGGAAGCGTTAACCCTCGTCTAGGCGGGGAAGGCCTGGACGGGTTCATCTCGTCCTCGCCGGGCGGATGGATCGGACAGAGTCCGGCCGACAGTCTGCTGCCTGGGCTGGGTTTGGCTGCTATTACGTATGGAAATAACTTGTTCGTTGCTGCAGGGAAGAAGTTTGGCACGTCGGCAGACGGGCTAACCTGGACACTCACGGACCTTCCGGCCGGAACGGGTACTACTGTAAAGGGATTGGCCTATGGCAGCAGCGGTTTTGTTGCCATTACCAACAATAATTCAATCCTCACTTCTGCCAACGGAAGCTCGTGGACGGGAGGAACCACCCTAAACATTGGTGAATTTTATAACCTGAAATATGTGAACGGAGTTTATGTGGCCTTTGGAGATGGCGGCATTTGGGCCTCTACGAATGGAATGGCCTGGAATTCGCTTGATTCGTTAGTCAGCTACTCTTATGCCATCTATGATGTTACTTATGCGAATGGGAAATATATTGTTGCGTATTCGGACGGTAACGACGGTACTCCGCGGGTTCTGGAAACAGCGGGAGCCTTAAGCGGTTCCTCAGTCTGGACAGAGCATATAATTGACGCAAATGCAGGTTGGACTGTACTGAATTCGATAGATTATGGCAACGGGAATTATGTTGCTGTTGGTATAGAGTATGATGAACAGTCGAATGAACATCATGTGATGTATACTTCCAGTGATCTTGTGACCTGGACCAAGTATGATGAGCAGGCTCTGGGTGTAAGCGGAGGCGGGTTAAACCAGGTAATCTTCCAGAATGGTAAATTCTATATTGTCGGTAACGGCAATACAACCATTGTACTCGGAAATGGAGGCGCTGTGGAGGAGACTCCGGCAGCAGGGATTGACTACGCCGCTGAGGAGCTGACAGGTCTGAGCGGGGGTGCTTCGTATACCGTAAACGGGAACCCGGTTACGGCGGACAGCAGCGGGAAGCTGGCCATCTCCAGCAGCTGGCTGGGGACTTCACTGAGCATAGTGAAGAAGGGAGATGGCTCACTTACGACAGACAGTCCGGCGCAGACGCTGGTAATTCCGGCTCGTCCAGCGGCCCCGACAGGGGTAGGCAAGACGGACCAGTCGTTGCCGAGTGTGAACAACGGTGCGCTCACTAATGTGGCGGCTACCATGGAATACAAGCAAGGTGCCAGTGGTGCCTGGATGGCAATTACCGGAGCGACCGTAACCGGCCTTGCGCCGGATACGTATGATGTGCGCCTGAAGGCAACAGCCTCTGCGTTCGCGTCCGAAGCGCAGAGCGTGACGGTAGCGGCATTCACGGCTTCGCCGGAACTGACTCCGGTGGCGGTGATCGACTACGCTGCCGAAGAGCTGACGGACCTGACCGCAAGCGGTTCGTATACCGTGAACGGGAACCCAGTCACGGCGGACAGCAGCGGGAAGCTGGCCATCTCCAGCAGCTGGCTGGGGACTTCACTGAGCATCGTGAAGAAGGGGGATGGCTCGCTTACGACAGATAGTCCGGCACAGACGCTGGTGATTCCGGCGCGTCCGGGAGCGCCGACAGGAGTCGGCAAGACGGACCAGACGTTGCCGGATACGGACAACGGTACGCTGACCAATGTGGCGGCTACTATGGAATACAAGCAAGGTGCCAGCGGTGCCTGGACGGCGATCACCGGAACCACTGTGACGGGCCTTGCGCCGGACACGTATGCGGTGCGCCTGAAGGCGACAGCGTCGGCATTCGCATCCGAAGCGCAGAGCGTGACGGTAGCGGCATTCACGGCCTCGCCGGAACTGACTCCGGCAGCAGTCATTGACTACGCCGCCGAGGGGCTGACGGACCTGACCGCAAGCGGTTCGTATACCGTGAACGGGAACCCGGTTACGGTAGACGGCAGCGGGAAGCTGGCTATCTCCAGCAGCTGGCTGGGGACTTCACTGAGCATCGTGAAGAAGGGAGACGGCTCGCTTACGACAGACAGTCCGGCGCAGACGCTGGCGATTCCATTGCGTCCTGCAGCGCCGACAGGAGTCGGCAAGACGGACCAGACGTTGCCGAATACGGATAACGGTACGCTGACCAATGTGGCGGCTACCATGGAATACAAGCAAGGTGCCAGTGGTGCCTGGATGGCAATTACCGGAGCGACCGTAACCGGCCTTGCGCCGGATGCGTATGCGGTGCGCCTGAAGGCGACAGCGTCGGCGTTTGCGTCCGAAGCGCAAAGCGTGACGGTAGCGGCGTTCACGGCCTCGCCGGAACTGACTCCGGTGGCGGTGATCGACTACGCTGCCGAAGAGCTGACGGACCTGACCGCAAGCGGTTCGTATACCGTGAACGGGAACCCGGTCACGGCGGACAGCAGCGGGAAGCTGGCCATCTCCAGCAGCTGGCTAGGGACTTCACTGAGCATCGTGAAGAAGGGCAACGGCGTGGCGACGACAGACAGCCCGGTGCAGACGGTGATGATTCCGGCGCGTCCGGGAGCACCAATCGGTGTGACAGTAACGGATGTAACATATAAAGAGGCTAATGACGGTACACTTCAGAATCTGACCCTGCAGATGGAGTACAAACAAGGCAGCGAGGGGATTTGGGCCGATGTGAGTGATACGGTCATCACCCATTTGGCGCCTGCTACGTACTACGTACGGGAAAAAGCAACATCAACCACCTTTGCTTCTGTCGCTGTTCTAGTAACTGTTCATGATTCCGATGCGGTTATTCCCGCTGCACCTGAAGTCACAGCCGATGATCAGGGCAATACGATTATCGGTTTGGACACGAGTATGGAATTTGCGGTCGATGAAGGAAACTACGTGCGTTATGACGGCACCAACCTGCCGGATCTGAGCGGAGAGCACACAGTTAAAGTAAGAGTAGCAACCAGCGGTGCGGTTCCGGCGGGACCGGCAACGGAGCTGATCTTTACAACTAATGCTCCTGTTCAGGCAGGCGGGTTAACCGTGAACGCCAGTGATCCAAGCGGCACAGTAAACAACGGCATGACGCAGATCACCGTTACACCGCTGCCTGCGGAAGGTCATAAGCTTGTCTTTAAGAATTTTGGTGCAGATATTGTTGTTATTCCTAATGTTGGGGATATCCTCACCGGCTATACGCTCATAGAGAGTGGAGGACTTGCGCCGGCAGCAAACGGAGACAAGCTTGGCATTGCAGAAGTGGATGCTTCAGGGAAGGTAGTGAAGTACGGGGCAACTGTAGCGGTAGTCATCCCCGAGACTGTAATTCCAGACACTAATGCAGGAGGCAATACAGGAAGCGTGGGCAGTAATCCGAATACTGGAACTGCAACCAACAACACAAGCGTGGTTACGGATGTAATCGTTCTGGTCAACGGCAAACAAGAGAATGCCGGTACAGCAACGACTACAACTTCCGGAGCCATAAAAACAACGATCATCGCTGTTGATCCGGCGAAGCTTCAGGCGAGACTGGATGCTGAAGGGAACGGGGCAGTAATTACGATTCCAGTGACACTGGATTCTAATATTATTGTCGGCGAGCTGAGCGGCCAGATGATTCAGAATATGGAGAACCTGTCGGCAACTCTGGTCCTCCAGACGAGCAAGGCTTCTTATGTTATTCCAGCCAAGCAAATTAACATCGGGGCACTCGCTCAGCAACTCGGCGCTGGTGTGAAGCTGGAGGATATTAAGCTGAGGATTACCATTGGCGAGACTTCAGCATCCATGAATCAGGTAATAGCAGGAGCAGCGAGCAATGGTGGTTTCACTCTTGTGGCGCCGTCACTTGATTTCACCGTCACAGGAACCTATGGCAATTCCACACAGGAGATCAGCCGGTTCAATGTTTATGTGAAACGTAAGGTTGCTCTTCCGGAAGGCATTGACCTCAGCCGGATTACCACGGGAATTGTCGTAGATCCGAACGGAACGGTGCGGCATGTACCGACCCGAGTGATCCGGGAGAACGGACAATATTTCGCTGAGATTAATAGTCTGACGAACAGTTCTTATTCTGTAGTCTGGCACCCGCTGAGCTTTGCGGATGTAGAGAAGCACTGGGCGAAAGACGCAGTGAATGATATGGGCTCACGTATGGTGATTAATGGGGTAAACGAAAGTACATTTAACCCTAATGCAGATATTACCCGGGCAGAATTTGCAGCGATTATCGTACGCGGTCTGGGACTGAAGCTTGAGGACGGGCTCGCGTCGTTTGCGGATGTTCCGGCAAGTGCCTGGTATGCAGGGGCAGTAGAAACAGCGGCAGCGTATGGTCTGATCACTGGCTTCGAAGACGGCTTATTCCGGCCGGATGCCCTGATTACACGTGAGCAGGCCATGAACATCATTGCTAAAGCAATGAAGCTCACAGGGCTTGCGGATCGTACTGATACTGTTGATCCGGCAAGTGTGCTTGCAGGCTTCAAGGATGGCGGTATTGTAGGAGGCTGGGCGAAGGAGAGCCTGGCACTCGCGGTTAAGGCGGGCCTGATTACCGGCCGCGGTGACAGCATGCTGGAGGCCAAGGCTAATGTTACCCGTGCAGAAGTAGCGGTGCTGATTCAACGTCTGCTGCTGAAGTCGGATCTCACGGATTAAACAGGATACAGGATACAACAGCGAACAAAGCGGATTCAGACCATGTCTGAATCCGCTTTGTCGCGTTTTGCACCCGGATTGTTGATCAGTGGGTTTTTTGCTTAATTATCTGTACCCTTCTGCATTTGCCGGTTTACCGGCATCTACGACCTCAACCATGTAGCGCCAGCAATCCGGCTGCGAACCGTCAAGATCTGTGAACCCGTATACCTGCGCAAGCGCCCCGCTGGACAGGGATTGACCATTCCACTGTGACAGCTCAGGATCCTGGGCAAGAGCAGCAACAGCCCGGCCGACAAAATGCGGCGTTTCCGAGATGATGAAATGCGGCTCCCCGGCTGCGGCATCTTTCCAGTTCGCTTCCTGCACCCCATAATGTTCGAGCATCATTTCCGAACGCAGCCAGCCTGGGGTAAGCGCGACAGCCGTACATCCATAGTGCTGAACCTCCTGAGCGAGCGCCCAGGCCATGCGGATCACAGAGGTTTTGGCCTGATCATAAAACATGGATACCCTGTAATTGTTATTGTTGTAGTCAGCGATGCCATCGGTCATCTCGACAATGAGTCCATTCTTATTCTTGATCAGCAGGGGAAGGGCAAAGTGACTGGTAATCAGATGCGTATCGATAGCGAGCCGTAACATCCGCAGCCCTTTCTCAAGGGAGTGCTCCCACACCGGGGTATTCCATTCGATGATCTTTTCCGCACCCCAAATATCATTCACCAGAATATCAAGACGTCCTTGTTCCTGCTCAATGCGGTTCACCAGATTCTGCACCTGGACAGGATCCAGATGATCGACCTGCACCGGAATTCCGCGGCCGCCGGCTCTGGTGACAAGCTCTGCCGTTTCTTCTATAGTCTCAGGGCGATCATATTCGGAACGCCCGGCCCGGGTCGATCTTCCGGTCACATATACGGTTGCCCCGGCTGCCCCCAGTTCAGTAGCGATTCCCCGGCCGGCTCCTCTTGTTGCCCCGGCTACTAAAGCAATTTTACTTTGTAAATTTGCCATTGCTGCGCCTCCTTTATTGAATACAGCCCTATTATAGCCTTGTAATCAGGACATCTCTTGTCATATATAACCTCTGCTTTGCATTCCTTGTTTAAGTTTGGTTTAAGCGTTCTGTATTATGATCTGTTTAAGCCATCAAGCGGACATAAGGATTGAATCGTGAACAGAGGATGGTTAACCATTTTACAAGGAGTGTTCTTTCATGAAAACTATAAAACTGAACAGCATAAGCGTCATTGCATTGGCCGCATTACTTACGGTATCCGCCACAGGATGCTCTAATACACAATCCGGAAACGGAGGCGTTACTGCTGCAATCACTCAGACGGCTGCGGCCACTCAGGCAGTGTCGTCAGGTACAGCGTCAGCATCGGACAGCGATGTTCAAGGTACAGCAGAAGCTTCTGTTCAAGATACCTCCGAATGGTTCAGTGACCGGGATCTGGAACAGTCAGCTGACCTTACAGGGGCAACCGAAATGAGTCTGGTAAGCAATCAGGATGTGACGCTGAGTGAGGAAGGTGTATATGTCTTAAGCGGCGAGGCAGAGAATGTGACGGTAACGGTGGATGCTGCCGAAGAAGCCAAGGTTCAGATCGTCCTTGATGGCGTTAGTATCACCAATGAAGATGCACCGGCGATTTATGTGAAAGCAGCAGATAAAGTATTCGTTACCTCTACTGACAGCGAGAATTACATGAATGTGACCGGGAGTTATGTGGCGGATGGGGAGACGAATCTGGACGCAGTCATTTTCTCCAGAGCTGATTTGACCCTGAATGGAACCGGAACCTTAGGCATTGTGTCGAGTCAGGGCAACGGGATCTCTTCCAAGGATGAGCTCAAAATTACCGGAGGCACCTATACCATTGAGTCCGCTGCGGATGCACTGGAGGCGAATGATGCTATTCTAATCGCTGATGGAACCATTACGATAGACACGCAGAAGGACGGTCTGCATAGTGAGAATGAAGAGGACACGACTCTTGGGAATATCTATATTGAAGGCGGTACATTAGAAATCACTGCTGCGGATGATGCCATTACTGGCAACAATCTTGTGCAAATCGATGGCGGAACCCTCAACATTAAGACTGCTGTGGAAGGCATTGAGGGGAATAATATCATTATTAACGAGGGTAAGATTACAGTGTATGCGACAGACGACGGCATTAACGCTACGCCAAAAGCCAATGCAGATGCCTCAATCGTGGTAAACGGAGGCACCATAAATGTAACTATGGCCAGCGGAGATACGGATGCTTTTGATTCGAACGGCAATCTTTATGTGAATGGCGGAACCATTAATGTGGAAGCAACCTCCGCCTTTGATGCGGATGGTACAGCAGAATTAAATGGCGGCACGGTTACGGTCAATGGGGAGAAGATTACTGAAATCACGGAATCGCGCGGCGGCGGTGGCGGTGGCTTCCGGGGCGGTGCTGGCGGTGGCGGTAGAGGGACGGGGCAATAATTTAGTAGTGGTGGCAAAATACTGATACTGTTTCAGCCGGATGTATCCCCTTAGACGAATAATCGTCACAAAAAATAGCCTGAGAGATCCTTTAACGGAAAGGGACTCCCGGGCATTTTTGCGTTTGTGCAAATGAGGGGGATTTTGTTGTTTCCGCGGCGTCCTTACCATGCTCTGCTTAATCCGCTATTTCAGTGGATTTGACCGCTATATAGCTAATATTATAAAACTACTTATTTAAAATTTGTGCTATTATGAAATTAAAACAATATGAAGAATTTGCTAATGAAGTCTTTTTATTTATAGAAAGGCCAGGTGATAGAGAGCCCCGCTGAGATAGCGACAAACCAACGTTTTCATGAACAGATATTATTCATTTTGATAGCCAGTTTGAAAGGGCCTTTTGAGTCGAGATAGATCGCATCTTGCCGGGAAGCAATCCGATAATGTTGTGACAATAAGAAAGGAGTAAACTTCTATGATTCTGGGATATTTAAGGAGAAAGAAGCTGCCTGCTGTATTCTCTTTGAGGTGGATGGCCTCTCTAGCATTGAGTTTAATTTTTCTTTGTTTTTTTGGTTCTCATGCATTCGCTTCAGATCAGAATTTAATTAATATTACAGGGGCTGACGCTAGTTCCAGTATTGTTGTTAATGCTACGCAGGTAGATGGAAGCGGTAATACTTATATGACGGGTTATTTTAACGGCAATGTGAAATTCGATGGAATTAACACGGTTGCCGATCCGAATACCGGGACGGCCGGTTCTATTTTTATAGCCAAATATGCTTCCGACGGCACTTTAACTTGGGTCAAAGTGATCGGAAGTGTAAAGAGCGCTTCCAGCTACGGCGATTTTGGAAGAGGGATTGCCGTTGATAGCTCAGGAAATGTGTACGTTGCCGCGCAGTTTATGGGTGACGGCACAACGGGGCTGTTAGATGTAGATCCGGATCCTGGCGTAACCAAAAATATTCAAGGGGAAACATCGAACAGTCAGGCCTTCTTATTAAAACTAAATAGCTCAGGTGCATTTCAATGGGTCGTAACGAATCGAGGCCCCCTCTCCACCGCGCCCTACGATGCCGTAGCCATTAATAGCGCAGGCACATCGATTTATTGGGGCGGCGCATTTACCTCGAATAGCGGTAAAGCTAACACTGTTACTGACGGTACAGGTGTTATAAGCACACAGTCGGCATCGACAAACAATCTTTTTGTTATGAAAATAAATGCTGCTACAGGCGCTTTAACCTGGTTTACAGCGAATCCAACCGACCCTTCGGCTAATTACATTTATTCACTTGCTCTGGATAGCAACGAAGACGTGTATGCCGCGGGTAATGTGTACGGAGGTCCGACCTTCGGAAGCACAACTTTTGAGAATACCGGAACTTTCAATTCTTTTGTCTGGAAATTGAACAGTTCCGGTGTTACCCAGTGGGCGGATCAATTCAAGTCTTCCTCAACCAGTAATGCCAGAGGTGTGACTGCCGATAGTACCGGAGTATATGTTACGGGGTTCTTCCAGGGAACCAACGATTTTGACCCTGGACCAGGTACCTCCAACGCCACATCTGCAGGTGCTAACGATATGTATGTGGTGAAATTGAATCCTTCAGACGGAGCTTTGCTGTGGAAGTTTACGGGTGGAGGTACCGCAGGCGAAATTGGATCTAATTTAAACGTTGATGGTTCCGGAAATCTGTACGTATTAGGTACTTTTAATGGAACTGCAGCTTTTGGTTCCACTAATGTAACCTCTGTAGGGAATACGGATTTGTTTATTCTCAAGTTATCTTCCTCCAATGGCAGTCCGCAGTGGGTTAATACTATCGGAAGTACAGCTGCAGATGCTGCAGGTGGAATAGCAATCTACAGCAACGGCAACATCAGGGTGGGTGCTACCATTAAAGGAATTGCCGATGTTGATCCAAGCGGAGCTACCTTGAATGCTACGAACAATAGTGGAACCAATTCAGCTATTGCTTCCGTTACATGGAACTCGTCCGGGCAGTTGCCGAGCGGCGCAACCGCACCGACAGTTATTACAAGCTCTTCTGTATCAGGGATTACTGGCAGCGCAGCAACGATTGGAGGGAATGTGACCGCGGATGGCGGAACAACGATAACCGAACGGGGAGTGGTTTATTCCGTAAGTGCAAATCCTACGACGAGCGATAGCAAGGTCACTGCCTCGGGAACCACTGGAACCTTTAGTGTGAATTTGAGTGCCTTAAATGCAAATACGACCTATCATTTCCGCGCCTATGCGAAGAACTCGCAGGGGACCAGCTACGGAAGCAATCAGACCTTTACAACTACTGCGATGAATTCGAGTATTTCACCTGCCGTTGCAAGCTTCGATAAGAAGACAACGGCGCAGGCGGATGTAACCACGACAATGACGCTGAACGGCAACACGCTCAGCAGCATCCAGAACGGCGCATCAACGCTAATGCTGAACACGGATTACACCGTGTCGGGCAGTACGGTGACAATTAAGAAAGAGTATCTGGCGGCGCAGTCCGAAGGGACCACCAGCCTGACGATCAACTTCAACGCAGGCAACACGCAGACGCTGGCGATTACCGTAACCGACACGACGCCGACACCGGAAGCGATCCCGGCAGCAGCAATCGGCTATGAAGCCGAGCAGCTGACTGGACTGATAGAGAACGGAGTGTACACGGTGAACGGCACGACGGTGACGGCCGATTCTGCTGGCAAGCTGGCAATCGACAGCAGCTGGCTGGGCACAACCCTCTCGATTGTGAAGAAGGGAAATGGCACAACCACAAGTGACAGCGTGGCACAATCACTGCCAGTGCCAAGCCGCCCAGTGGCACCTGCTGGCGTCGGCAAGACGGATGAGACCACGGTGAATGGTCATGACGGCAGCCTGACTGGCGTGAATGCGACCATGGAATACAAGCTGAGCACGGCAGAAACGTGGAGCAACATCACCGGCACGAGCGTGACCGGACTTGTACCGGGCACGTATGATGTGCGGACGAAAGCAACCTTAAGCAGCTTTGCTTCGTCAGCAGTGCAAGTGACGGTTGGAACCTTCACCGCAACACCGGAGGCCATCCCGACGGCAGCAATCGACTATACAGCCGAGCAGCTGAGCGGACTGACAGCGAGCGGAGTGTACACGGTGAACGGCACGACGGTGACGGCAGATTCTGCCGGCAAGCTGGCGATCGACAGCAGCTGGCTGGGCACAACCCTCTCGATTGTGAAGAAGGGAAATGGCACAACCACAAGTGACAGCGCGGCACAATCACTGCCAGTGCCAAGCCGTCCGGTGGCACCTGCTGGCGTCGGCAAGACGGATGAGACCACGGTGAATGGTCATGACGGCAGCCTGACTGGCGTGAATGCGACCATGGAATACAAGCTGAGCACGGCAGAAACATGGAGCAACATCACCGGCACGAGCGTGACCGGACTTGTACCGGGCACGTACGATGTGCGGACGAAGGCAACCTCAAGCAGCTTTGCTTCGTCAGCTGTACAAGCGACAGTTGGAGCCTTCACCGCAACACCGGAAGCCATCCCGGCAGCAGCAATCAACTATGAAGCGGAGCAACTGACGGGCCTGTCAGCGAACGGGACATACACCGTGAACGGCACGACAGTGACGGCAACAGCAGACGGCAAGATTTCAATCGACAGCAGTTGGCTGGGTACAACCCTCTCGATTGTGAAGAAGGGAAATGGCACAACCACAAGTGACGGCGCGGCACAATCACTGCCAGTGCCAAGCCGTCCGGCGGCACCTGCTGGCGTCGGCAAGACGGATGAGACCACGGTAAATGGTCATAACGGCAGCTTGACTGGCGTGAATGCAGCTATGGAATACAAGCTGAGCACGGCAGAAGCATGGAGCAACATCACGGGCACGAGCGTGACCGGACTTGTACCGGACACGTACGATGTGCGGACGAAGGCAACGTCAAGCAGCTTTGCTTCGGCAGCAGTGCAAGTGACGGTTGGAGCCTTCACCGCAACACCAGAGACAATCCCGGCAGCAGCAATCAATTATGAAGCCGAGCAGCTGACGGGACTGACAGCGAACGGGACATATACGGTGAACGGCACGACGGTGACGGCCGATTCTGCTGGCAAGCTGGCAATCGACAGCAGCTGGCTGGGCACAACCCTCTCGATTGTGAAGAAGGGAAATGGTACAACCACAAGTGACAGCACGGCACAATCACTGCCAGTAGCAGGCCGCCCGGCGGCACCTGCTGGCGTCGGCAAGACGGATGAGACCACAGTGAATGGTCATGACGGCAGCCTGACTGGCGTGAATGCGACCATGGAATACAAGCTGAGCACGGCAGAAACATGGAGTAACATCACGGGCACGAGCGTGACCGGACTTGCGCCAGGCACGTACGATGTGCGGACAAAGGCAACGTCAAGCAGCTTTGCTTCAGCAGCTGTGCAAGTGACAGTTGGAGTCTTCACCGCAACACCGGAAGCGATCCCGGCAGCAGCAATCGACTATGAAGCGGAGCAACTGACGGGCCTGTCAGCGAACGGGACATATACGGTGAACGGCACGGCAGTGACGGCAGATTCTGCCGGCAAGCTGGCAATCGACAGCGGCTGGCTGGGCACAACCCTCTCGATTGTGAAGAAGGGAAATGGCACAACCACAAGTGACAGCGCGGCACAATCACTGCCAGTGCCAAGCCGTCCGGCGGCACCTGCTGGCGTCGGCAAGACGGATGAGACCACGGTGAATGGTATTGACGGCATCCTGACTGGCGTGAATGCAGCGATGGAATACAAGCTGAGCACGGCAGCAACATGGAGTGACATCACGGGCACGAGCGTGACCGGACTAGCACCGGGCACGTACGATGTGCGTACAAAAGCAACGTCAAGCAGCTTTGCTTCAGCAGCAGTGCAAGTGACGGTTGGAGCCTTCACCGCAACACCGGAAGCGATCCCGGCAGCAGCAATCGGCTATGAAGCCGAGCAGCTGACGGGACTGACAGCGAACGGGACATATACGGTGAACGGCACGGCAGTGACGGCAACAGCAGAAGGTAAGATTTCAATCGACAGCGGCTGGCTGGGCACAACCCTCTCGATTGTGAAGAAGGGAAATGGCACAACCACAAGTGACAGCGCGGCACAATCACTGCCAGTGCCAAGCCGCCCAGTGGCACCTGCTGGCGTCGGCAAGACGGATGAGACCACGGTGAATGGTCATGACGGCAGCCTGACTGGCGTGAATGCGACCATGGAATACAAGCTGAGCACGGCAGAAGCATGGAGCAACATCACCGGCACAAGCGTGACCGGACTTGCGCCAGGCACCTACGATGTGCGGACAAAAGCCACATCAAGCAGCTTTACTTCGGCAGCTGTGCAAGTGACGGTTGGAGTCTTCACCGCAACACCGGAAGCGATCCCGGCAGCAGCAATCGGCTATGAAGCCGAGCAGCTGACGGGACTGACAGCGAACGGAGTGTACACCGTGAACGGCACGACGGTGACGGCAACAGCAGAAGGTAAGATTTCAATCGACAGCAGCTGGCTGGGCACGACACTGAGCATTGTGAAAATGGGAGACGGTTCGACAACTACAGACAGTGCAGTGCAGACGCTGAGTATTCCATCCCGTGCTGCAGCTCCGGTTGGAGTTACGGTCACAGATGTTACTTACGGCGGAGCTAACAACGGTTCCATTCAGAATGTGACTCTCCAGATGGAGTATAAGAAGGGCAGTACAGGGTCTTGGACAGATGTGGAAGACACAGTGATAGTTAATCTTGCACCTGATACCTACTATGTCCGGGTAAAGGCAACATCAACGTCCTTTGCTTCAATTGAAGTTCAAGTTACCGTGCATGATTCTGATGCGGTTATACCGGCGGCACCTGAAGTTACAGCTGACGATCAGAGTAATAGGGTAGTCGGTCTGAATACGAGTATGGAATTTGCAGTAGACGATGGGCCTTATGTACGGTATGACGGAACTAACTTGCCGGATTTGAGCGGCGAGCATACAGTCAAGGTCAGAGTGGCAGCCAGCGGCTCTGTTCCGGCGGGGCCGGCAACCACCATCACGTTTACAACTAATGCCCCTATTCCTGCCGCAGGCTTGACGGTGAGCTCTAATGATCCTGTGGGTACAGCGAATAACGGTATGACACAAATTGTGGTTACCCCTGCACCAGCTGAAGGCCATGAAATTTTGTATAAGAATTTTGGCACAGGCAGCGTTGTTATACCTAATGCAGGAGACACACTTACTGGTTACACAGTTATTGGCAGTGCAGGGCTTATCCCAGCGTCCAATGGAGACAAGATCGGGATTGCAGAAGTTGATGCTGCAGGAAAAGTAGTGAAGTATGGTATTGCAATTGCTGCAGTATTGAACGATACAATAACACCTGATACCGGCAATACAGGGAATACGGGAAATAGCAGCAGCAGTGGAACTGCAATGACAAGTACTAGCGTGGTTACCAATATCATCGTCCTTGTGAATGGCAAAGAAGAGAATGCCGGACAAGCGACAATCACGACTAATGGGAATGTGAAGACCACGACCATAGCAGTAGATCCCGTCAAATTGCAGGCTAAGCTGGATGCGGAAGGCAGAGGGGCAGTCGTTACGATTCCGGTGACGATAGATTCCAATGTATTCGTAGGCGAGTTGAACGGCCAGATGGTTAAAAATTTGGAAAATGCTTCAGCGACACTGGTGCTTCAGACGAATACAGGTTCCTATACCCTGCCTGCTAAAGAAATTAATATTGGAGCGTTGGCCGGGCAGTTAGGAAATAGTATTAAGCTGGAGGATATCAAGCTGAAGATCACGATTGCCGAAGACTCTGCTGTCATGAAGCAGGTAGTGGCGGATGCCATCAGCAAAGGCGGTTATACACTGGTCGCACCTTCAGTGGATTTCACAGTTACAGCAACTTATGGGACATCGACAGTAGAAGTAGGCCGGTTTAATGTTTATGTGCAGCGGAGTGTAGCACTTCCGGATGGAGTTGATCCAAACCGGATTACTACAGGAATCGTGGTTGAACCGGATGGAACAGTACGGCATGTGCCGACCCGTATAATGCAGAAGAACGGAAGATATTATGCAGAGATTAACAGCCTTACGAACAGCTCTTATTCTGTAGTCTGGCACCCGTTGACTTTTGCAGATGTTGAGAATCACTGGGCGAAGGATGCCGTGAATGATATGGGATCGCGTCTGGTCATTAACGGAGTGAATCAAACGGCATTTAACCCGAATGCAGACATTACCCGGGCAGAGTTCGCAGCCATTATCGTACGCGGACTTGGACTGAAGCTTGGAGACGGGCAGGCGGCATATGCCGATGTTCCGGCCAGTGCCTGGTATGCAGGTGCAGTCCAGACCGCAGCCGGATATGGTCTGATTACCGGTTTTGAGGATGGAACCTTCCGTCCGGACGCCCTGATTACACGTGAGCAGGCAATGAACATCATCGCCAAAGCGATGAAGCTTACGGGTCTCGCAGAGCTTACCGGTACTGTAGACACAGCAAGTGTTCTCGGAGCCTTCACAGATGGCGGCAATGCAGGCAGCTGGGCGAAGGACAGTCTGGCGCTGGCAGCCAAGGCTGGTCTCATCACCGGGCGCGGCAACAGCAGTCTGGCAGCCAAGGCTAACGTTACCCGTGCTGAGGTAGCTGCCCTGATTCAGCGGCTGCTGCAGAAGTCGGATTTGATTAACTAAACAGCGGTAATAAGCGGAGAAGCGGGTTCAGACCATGGTCTGGGCCTGCTTTTTCCGTATGAAAGTGCACGAGGCTATACGCGCAGCGGCTTAAAAACCCCTTCTGGCGAACGATTTTTATTTCGTTTATACTGGGTTAATCAATTTAATTCCTAGGAGATGTGCCCAGAAGATGATCAAGAAAGAAGCCGCACATATACGTAAGCAATTCAAGATGGACCACGATCAGCTGAAGCTGTTCGACATTCTCAACGTGTATATTATGAAGGAAACCAATGAAATCTATCACTTCGAGCGCCAGCCGTTTGCCATGGTGGACCGGGAGAAGCAGGAGCTGTACATGGGCAATTTCCGCAAGCTGCTGACCGGGGAGCTGGACCATAAGCTGTTTGAGCTTAAGTTCATGGAGGAAGCGGAGGAACCGTCCCAGGTGATGCTGCATCAGGGGCTGGTAACCGGGGACCCGGAGGAATGGCAGGACCTCATGCTGATGCTCGTGGATAAAATGCTGGCCGATACTAAGTATGAAAAGGATGCCGTGGTCACGTTTGTCCGCGGACAATACTTCCGGCCGACCAAAGCACGCAATGACGAAGCGGAAGAAACCGGCAAAGATGAAATGTTCGCACATCCGTTTATTTTATGCAGCGTGAACTCCACAGAGCAGCAGCGGAAGACCATGCTGTTCGATTACGTGGAACGGGAATTCAAATACAATATCATGGTGGATCCGATTATCAAGCTGAGCACGCCGGAGCAGGGGTTCTTTTATCCGAGTGTGACCGACAATTATTCCGATGTGAACCGCATCTTGTACTGCACAGGTAGCTCCAATAATCCGAACCCGCATTTCATTGAACAGGTCCTGAATGCGGAGCGGTCCGTGACAGCAATGGAAGAGAGATCGATCTTCGAGGAGATTGTGAAGGAAGTGGCAGGTGAACAGATTGATGTAGCCACCATTGCCCAGGTCTATGAAGAGATCCATCAGGTTATTGAAGAGAATGCGGATGAGGAAGAGCCGCCGCGGCTGGATTACCGGGATGTGGAACGTGTGCTGAAGGTGAGCGGCGTGGAGGATGTGACGATGGAGAAGGTAGAACGCGCATTTGAGACCATCGTGGATAACAAACACTATGAGATGAAAGCCAGCAGTGTCATTCCGAAGTTCACCTCCAAATCGATCAAGATTGATACCAAGGTCGCTTCGATTACCATCAGCCCGCAGGATCTGCGGTATGTGCGGCAGGTGAATTATCAGGGCAAGCGCTGTATCATGATTGAGATTGATGAGGATGCGGTGATTGAAGGGTTCACGCTGGCTACAGAGAATTTGTAGACATCAGAGAGGTTGTAGCCATAGGCGCAGCCTCTTTATTTTTGGGTAAGAATAGATTAGACCGGTAGAAAGGAAGTTGTGCCGTATGAAGAAGAATGCGCTGATTTTATTCTATGTTACTCTGTTTGCTGTCGTCATGGTGCTGCTGTTCGGGTGGGGCCTGCCTGTGGTGTTGCAGTTTTATCTCCATAACATGTACATAAAAGCAATTACACTGCTGCTCATCTTCAGTCTTGTGGTGCTGTCCAAGCGGTTTACGTGGAGCAACAATATTGTCTATATCATCGCGGTCTTCACGTTCTTCAGTATGATGATCGACACATCAGGCAACCCCATTACAAACAAACCGCTTGAATGGATCGTGTCTCCGGCGGGCGAACTGCAGGTTGAGCAGAATATTGATAATTATGCCCCCGGTGAAATTGCCATCACGGATCATATGGCTATTCTGAAGCCGGGCGGGGAGCTTGTTGCGCTTAGCACAGTATGGCTGTACCTGTACCGGTTCGTACAGTATCTGGTTCTGTATTCTGTCGCGGGGACCCTGCTTGGGCTGGTTATCAGAATGATGCCGCAGCGGGGAGTCCCGCTGATCCGGACGGCAGAGGAGCCGCTAACCGCAGAACAGGAGCGGCTGGTATCTGCCGAGATGAAGCGCCGCGTGGAAGCAGAGAGTGCCCTGCAAATCCCTCCTGAGGATATACAAGCATCTGCCCTTCAGCTGAAAAAGGACGGAAAGCTCATTCCGGCGATCAAGCTCGTCCGCCAGCATTCCGATATGTCGCTAGGCGAGGCCAAGCAGTACGTGGAGCGATTATAGGCGGGCTAAGATTATTCTTCGGATTCGCTCCAAATCGCTGCGTATTTCTTCTCCCAGATCGTCCAGCGCGGTTCGCTTCCGTATTTCGCCCGCAGCTTGAGCAGATACTGATCGGCCGTTTCACGGTCGCCTGCGTGCAGCAGGAAACGGAAGGTTTCTTCGCTTAAATGCAGCGCGGTCCTGTCCATATAATAATCCACAATTTCTCTGGCGCCTGTCATGGTGTGCATGAACATGAGCGCTTCCTCTAAGTGCTGCAGAAGCTCTGCTGTGAATTTGTCCGCATCCGTATCAGACGTCAGGGAGTAGCGGTCAGGAGCAGCGGGGACGATCTCAGCGATCCGCACGGTGAAATGGGGGTTCTCTCCTGGAGGCGCTGTTTTGGTCGGACGGGCTTGGAAGGGCTCAAGTCCGATAGAATAAATGCAGCAGTTAACGTAGAACATGATCTGATTCCGCGTGTTCCCGGCCAATTTCTGCAATTGGAAAGAGTAGAACTGCGTTCCCTCTGCTTTGTAGAAGAACAGATTTTTCTTGGAGTAACCGTGTCCCGCGAAAAAAGGTTTGACCTCGTTCTTGATCAGTTCCTTGAACAGCTGCTGCATGGTGAACCCTCCCTTTTTGAAATTAGTTATAATTTTACCGCTATATTATAAAAAATCCTGCATAAAATGCAACAATGTTCTCGTTAAAACGGCCTAAATCGAGATTTATTGCATAAAGTGCAGGATTTCCTCACGGCGAGGCTTCATAGCAGGGGAATTCTTGTGTTTTGTACAACAATCCGTGTCACCACCCCGTTATTCATGTAGCATTGTTGCAAAACCTGCAACATTTACCCCAACTTAGCATGAACTCAAGACACTGCTTGTGCTGCCGGACAGCAGGCCGGAGCATATCCGCTGTCTTCGATGAACTATACCCACCCCGTAAACTCCAGAATACTGGCCTTCGCCGATTGCGCCTCAGATTGTGCTCCTTTACGCCACTCCTTGGGCGAGACACCCATCAGCCTCGAGAAGCAGCGGTTGAAGCTGGAGATGGAATGGAACCCTACCTTTTCAGAGATTTCGAGAATAGAATCCTCCGTGCTTTTGAGCTGCTTGCAGGCCTCTTCAATCCGGGTGCTGCTCAGGAAATCGAGCGGTGCGCTGCCCATCATTTCATGGAATTTCCTGCGGAAATGGGTGGTGCTCAGGTGACATAATTCGGCCAGAAAGTCGATAGACATCGCTGTCATATAATTTCTCGTGATATACTCCAGCGCCGGCGAAATGGCGAAATCACCCTTCAGGTTATGCTCCGCCTCCTGGCCGGCCAGAGCTTCGTTTGTGGAATGAATTCTCAACAGCTCGATATACAGGGAGAGCAGCAAGCCGTAGGCATTTTCCTGATAATAGGGCTTCTGCAGCAGCAGCTCCTCTACAACCGACGTAGCCAGCGTATAGACCTTGGGATATTTCTCCTTGTTCAGAATACAGCTATTCCCCTGCACCGCCCACAGGTTCGGCTCGAAGCCGGCATAGGCGCTTTTGAAGGAATGCTGGAACAGCTCCTCCGGTGAGAAAAAGAGATAGGACCACAGACTGGCCTCCCCCGGCGAACTGTAGGTTGTATGGGGCAGATACCGCGGCAGGAAAGTCACATCACCGGCGGCAAAAGGGACAGATTCCCCCTTAATCTCCATGATCCCGCTGTCTGAATAGCAAATGCCAATCTCCAGGTGGTTATGGAAATGCAGGTGCTCGCTTTTGATATCGGATATCTTCCAGCGTTCTCCGCTAAGCAGCAGCACAGGGAAGCTGATCGGCAGGCTGTAGTGACGGTATTCGATGACGGGCTTCTTTTTTCTGGGCATATTCGTGGCACCTGCTTCCGTTACATAAATTTAACTGCTTAAATATGAACCTGATGAAAGGTTAATGATATAAATGGTCGAATCTGCGCAGTTTTGCTGCGAATATGCTTAGATGTAGAACATTTTACTGCTTACAATAGAGTCTGTAAAGCGCTTGCATAACCTGAACGGATATTAAGCCCCTAAGGGGCGAACGGGACAAGAGAGGGGTATTCAGATGCTTCAAGTAGAGTACAACCGGGAAGAGATTCTAAGTATTATCGACAAGGTAACGAATAAAACGCTGGCGATGGACCTGACGTGGGACTGGCCGTGCGGGGTGGCTTATTACGGGGTATCCCGGGCATATCAGATAACAGGAAATAAAGAAATTCTGGACCGGCTGGTACAGTGGGCAGATGAATATATCGAGCTGGGACTGCCGGACTGGACCGTCAATACATGCGCTATGGGGCATATGCTGATTACCTTATACGAAGCGACAGGGGAGCAGAAGTACTGGGATATCGCCATGAGTAAGGTGGATTATATCCGTAATTCTGCGCTGCGTTTCGGCGACAACGTGCTTCAGCATACCGTGTCCGTCTCGAATGACTTTCCGGAGCAGGCCTGGGCGGATACGCTGTTCATGGCGGCCTTCTTCCTGCTGCGTGTAGGCAGCAAGCTGAAGGATCAGGAGCTGATCCAGGATGCCCTTAACCAGTATTACTGGCATATCAAATATCTGCAGGACCCTGGCACAGGCTTCTGGTACCACGGCTACAATAATGTGAAGCAGGATCATATGTCCGGGCTGTACTGGGGCAGGGCAAATGCCTGGGGGGCATACACGATGTCACAGGTCAAGCCGCTGCTGAAGGACTGGTATCTGTACCCGCAATGTATGGATGTGGAATGCTCCCTGCGTGATCAGCTGGCGGCACTGAAGCTGGTGCAGACGGAGAACGGACTGTGGCGGACAGTGCTGGACGATGAGGAATCCTATGAAGAGGTATCGGCCTCCTGCGGAATTGCGGCGGCGATGATTAATAACGGCAACCCGCTGCATACCAAATATGTGCAAAAAGCGTTAAAGGGCATTCTGGCGAGCATCAGCGAAGATGGCCGGGTGCTTGGCGTATCGGGCGGCACAGCTGTCATGAAGGACCGGGAAGGCTACCGCAATATCCCGAAAGACTGGATTCAGGGCTGGGGTCAGGGCTTAGCGCTGGCTTTCCTGTCCGATATGCTGAAGGCGGGAGGGAAATAAGTTGAGTGGAGCATCCAAGGGAGCCTTCACCCTGCCGGGCGAATCCGGTTATGAGGCATTGACGCTGGAGCTCGCCGAACGCTGGGGAGCCGATGTTATCCGTGATAGTGACGGCACACAGCTGTCGGGTGAGATTATTAATGCGGGGTACGGCATTTATTCAACCATCTGTATTATCCGCGACCATAATGAGTGGGCGTCCCGTAACCAGGACAAGCTGCAGCAGAGCTTCCTGATTACGAATCCGAAGGTAGCAGTACAGGATTACCTGTCGGTCTACCTGATGGAGGATTTCTTCGCGGAGCAATTCAGAGTCAATGATTCGCGTGAAGCGTTCAAGTACTGGCAGGTGTATGACCGGACGACCAGTGAAGAGGTGCCAAGAGAACAGTGGAATTATGACCGCGAATCAGGCAATGTGGTCATCACCGGGATTGCCCCTTGGCATAAGTACACGGTGAGCTTCATCGCCTACCGGATCTGGGAAGAGATCTCGATGTATAACCATACGACGAATAACTGGACCAAGGATCATCTGATGCAGATTGATCCGATGTACATGGAGACGCAGGCGTACCTGCTGGAGTGGATGGAGAACTGGTGCCAGCAGCATAGGGAAACAACCGTGGTGCGCTTCACTTCGCTTTTCTACAACTTCGCCTGGATCTGGGGCAGCAGTGAGCGCAACCGCCATCTGTTCTCGGATTGGGGTTCGTACGATTTCACGGTAAGCGCCAGAGCGCTTGATCTGTTCGCGAAGGAATACGGCTACAGCCTGACGGCAGAGGATTTCGTGAACGGCGGCAAATACCGTGTCAGCCACATCCCGGCAGAGCAGCGCAAGCTCGACTGGATGGCGTTCATCAATAACTTCGTAATTAAGTTCGGCAAGCAGCTGATCGACATTGTGCATAATCACGGCAAGCTGGCGTATGTCTTCTATGATGACAGCTGGGTGGGGGCGGAGCCTTATAATGACCGTTTCCAGGAGTTCGGCTTCGACGGGATGATCAAATGTGTATTCTCGGGGTACGAAGCGCGGATGTGCTCCGGGGTCAAGGTGGACACCCATGAAATCCGGCTGCATCCTTATCTTTTCCCGGTCGGTCTAGGAGGGGCGCCAACCTTCATGGAAGGCGGAAACCCTACACTGGACGCCAAAAACTACTGGATCAACATCCGCCGCGCCCTCCTGCGGGAGCCGATAGACCGGATTGGCCTGGGCGGATATCTGCATCTGGTGGAGGGCTATCCGGACTTCTGCGAGTATATCGGGAAGATTGCCGGTGAATTCAGAGAAATTAAGGAGCTGCATCAGCAGGGCAAGCCTTATCAGGTGAAGACGAAGGTGGCTGTTCTGCATTCCTGGGGCAAGCTGAGATCGTGGACGCTCTCCGGTCATTTTCATGAGACCTACATGCATGATCTGATTCATATTAATGAAGCGCTGTCCGGCTTGCCGGTGGAAGTGCAGTTTATTGATTTCGCGGATATCCGCCAGGGCGTGCTGCAGCATGTGGATGTGGTCATTAACGCCGGAGCAGCGGGCTCAGCGTGGAGCGGCGGGGATCACTGGAAGGACAGCAAGGGCGTGGACCTGCTGACCCAGTGGGTGTATGAGGGCGGAGCTTTTATCGGGGTCAACGAGCCTTCGGCTGTGCAAAGTTATGATCATTACTTCCGCATGGCTCATGTGCTGGGAGTGGATGAGGACACCGGTGCAAGAGTGGTTCATGGCAAGTGGGCGTTCTCGGCCAGCGATGATCACGGCCTGATTCCTGACGGAGCGAGCATAGCACCGAAGAATGGCGTGTATCTGACAGACGGAGCGGCTGAGGTGGTGAGTGAAAGTGAAGGTAAGATCACATTGTCTATCCATAGCTTCGGCAAAGGAAAGGGCATTTATCTGCCGTCATTCAGCTTTAACTGGGCGAATACCCGCTTGCTGCTGAATCTGATCCGCTATGCGGGCGGTGAGCTGGAGGAGACGAAGTACATCCCTGACAATCTGTATACGGAGTGCGCCTATTATCCGGAGAGCAAACGGCTTGTGGTGATCAACAACAGCGACCAGGTACAGAGGGCGTCGATCGAGACGGAGTATGGAGTGTATACGCTGGAGCTGGCTCCGTTTGATACGGTGATTAAGACGATTGGGGAATAGTGTGAAGCAAGAAGCTCAAGCCTGCCGGGGAAGCGGGGCTTGGGCTTTTTGGTGTTGTATGGGGTGTCTAACTTGAAAATGAAGAATCTATATATTGGAAAATAGGGAGAAGGAGTTCCCGTAACCTCTGTGGAATTAAAAAGTAAATCCGCTGAAGCTTCAAGCAATTTGGAGCATCTCGCAGTAACTTGAAATATCTTGCAGTAATTTAAGTGTACGGCAGTCACTATACGGAGGACATCAATGAACAAATCCGCCCGTTTCAGGCAATCCATCGACTTCATCGAGAAGCATCTGTACGAGGATATTCCTCTTGAACAGGCTGCACAGGCCGGGTATACGTCACTCATGCAGCTATACCGTGAATTTTATACCTATACCGGCCATTCGGTAAAAGAATACATCCGCAAGCGCAGATTGTCGGAGGCACTCGGCTTAATCAAGTACTCACAGCTCCCGCTTGCCGAGATCGCCTATACTTGCGGCTACAGCTCACAGCAGGCTCTTTGCAAATACGTGAAATCCTCCACCGCGATGACACCACTGGCGTACCAGAAGAGCGAAGCCAGCTATTACTTCCCCAGATTCGACAGCGAACCCGTAAGACAGGTAACTGTAACGGCAGAGACTATCCCCAAGACATTACACATGAAATTCTATCATCCCAGACAGCAAGGCATAGAACAGCAGGCGGTAGATGCACTGCATGTTCACTTACCCGGATACCAGGGCAGACTCTTCGGCAGAGATGGAGAGCCGCAGGACGGCTTATTCTGTTACAAGCTCGCTGTGGAATACGATTCTGGCCTGGTGAACAAGCTCATACATACGATTTTTGAAGAAATAACTGTGGTTCCAGAACTCAGTTTAACTTTCGCGAAGACGGCTGTCAGGAGTGATGATAACGAGATCGGACTGGCGTGGGATTATCTGTATTTAAAGTGGCTGAGAACCAGCATGTTTGAGCAGGATGACGGGCATTATTTCGAAGAGTATATCTGTAAGAGCGGTGAAGTGAAGAAGCTGGTGCTGTATATGCCGGTGCGGAAGCGGACGGATTACGACAAGATTAGCGCAGCGGTCTGTGAGGACAAAGCGTTCCTGGTGTCAACCCGGGAAGGCGATGGGGCAGAGGAAGCAGCAGCTGGCGCGGTGATGAAGGTTCTGGCGCGGCATCATCCGGAGATGATCAGAACGTTAAGGGAGTTCTATGTGACTCAGCATGGCAGCAGCTGCACCTGCGGGGTAAGGCTGGAACAGCCGATAGAGCTTCCACTGGACACTGGCCTTGAAGTATTGCAGCTTGCCGCAGGCAGATATGCGGTGCTTGAGCGCGTGAATTACAGCGACAGCGGGGTGTTCATCATTCTTTTGGAGGCATGGATACAGGAGAACGGCTGGTGCAGAGAGGATCAGCCCGCGTGTATCACCTATGAGACAGGAGGCCAGGCTGAGTCGGACGCAATAATGATGAAGGTGTGGATCAAGCTGAAAGATGTTAAGAACGGATAATATTTCGGGCGTATATCTTTGTATAGTGAAATTACATAGTGAAGGGAGCCGAACAATGATGAACTTGAGAAAACATGTACAGCCGGAGCAGGCATCCGAAAGCTATAGTCCCCGGGTCAAGCCGGCAATTCTAAGAATGGTGGAGGAGATTAAGAAAATGGAAATCGCGAATGAGGTGCAGGTAGAGCAGATTACGGAGCTGTGTAGTATCGTGGACAGGCCGGAGATGAAGGTGGTGGGGATTGCGCTGCCGGTATCGTATGAGAGCCGGGGTTACGGCGGATATTATGGCTTTGAGCATGCGAGCTGTACACTGAATGACTACTTTTATACGAAAAAGCTGATTGCTGAAGGAGATATGACACTGCTCTCCAGCCTGATCAGCCGGCAACTGAAAGGCAAGGAGATTGTCACTGTACGTTCAGAGGTGCAGGGCGACGGCAACTATAAAGTGCTTGTAGGTTATGAAGTAGACAGCTTCGACGGATTGCCCGGGCATCTGCCGGAATATACGGAGACGCTTACCGTACCGGCCTGCCGCTATGCCAAGGTTCTGATTAACGAGGGTAAACAAGCGGAACGGATCGGCTATGATGAGCGGATGCATGCAGATGAATATTTTGTCGGGGAATTCCGTAATGACACCAGCTACGTGTACAACCCTTCCGGACTGAGCTTCAATACATATGACGAGTCGGGGGATATTCTCACCAAATACGAACCCGTTATGATTGCGGATAATGCTGAGCAGCGGTTTGCCTCCATCCGCTTCAAGGCGGTGACGTTGCCGGACATGAAGATAGCCTGCAGCATGACGCCGCCTGATTCGGAAGAGTTTGTTATTACCAAATATTTCGGGGTGCAGGATCAGGTGTTTGCCACCGAGGCGGCCAAATATTATCTGCATGATTATTACGGGTTCGCATTGGATAGCGGAGAGGAGGGCAAGTACAATTCCTGCTTCGGCACAAGAGTCAGCAGCTTCGATTCCATTCCCGGATGTGTAGAAAAGATTACGTTACCCGGAGGCATCTACCTGCATATTACCCAGCTTGAAGTGAACGGTGATAATCCGGGGATACCGTATGACATCACATTCAATTATCTGGATGAGCTGTTCTTCAGCGCTAACCCGGGGTATACCCGCGACTGGAGCAGGCAGGTAATCGCCCGCTTCCGGCAAGCCAACTGCGCTTCGGTATTTGTACCGCTTGGACTTGAATAAATGTGATAGGATAGGAGTACATTTATTTTCCCTGCGGGGATAAGACAAGGGAGCAGCATGAGAATCATAATATCGCCTGCCAAGAAGATGAAGACCGATACCGATTTCCTGGAGTGCCGCGGCCTGCCGCAATTCACCAGCGGGTCGGAAATCCTTCTTGGCTTATTACAGCAGCTAAGCTATGAAGAAGCCAAGGCACTGTGGAAATGCAATGATGCTATCACAGCGCTGAATATGGAGCGGATCCGGGAGATGGATGTCACCCGTAATCTGACACCCGCGCTCTTCGCCTACGAGGGGATACAGTACCAGTACATGGCCCCCGGAGTCCTGCAAATGAAGGAGCTGGAATATCTGCAGCAGCACTTGCGGATTCTGTCCGGGTTCTACGGGATTGTCCGGCCCTTTGACGGGGTGGTTCCGTACAGGCTGGAGATGCAGGCGAAGCTTAGCGGCCCCGGATTTGGCTCGATCTATGAGTTCTGGAACCGCAAGCTGGCGGACCAGCTGTGTACAGAGAGTGATACCCTTCTGAATCTGGCCTCTAAAGAATACAGCAAGACCATCTCTCCCTATTTGGGCAAGAACACCAGGATGATCAGTGTGGTATTCGGACAGGAGATCGGCGGCAAGGTGGTGGAGCGGGCAACCCTGGTCAAGATGGCCAGAGGCGAAATGGTCCGGTTCATGGCCGAGCAGCAGATCAGCCGGGTGGAGGACATCCGGGACTTCAGCGGCTTCGATTTCAAATTTGCGGATGAGCTGTCGGATGAGCGTACGTATGTGTTTGTACAACAGCGCGGAGCCAAGCATGAAACAGCTGAATAGGTAAGACAACGGGTAACCCTGAGGACGGCTGAATCGCCGGCTTCGGGGTTGCTTTTTTAAGCGGGAACAGGATTGTTAAATTCTAACTTTTAGAAGGGGATAGATCGGGGTATAGAGAATAAAGCTGAAGTGGAATAAGAACAGGTGCAGGAGGCGACTGATGAAGCTAACAAGAGATCCGCTGGACAAACAGAGCTTTCTTAAGGAACTGGATTCCCTGGGGTATTCGGATAGAAGCAAGAAAGTAGCCATTCTGGGCCGGGAACATCTAGGTTCCGCCCGGTATTCAGAGTTACTGTCCTCCTTACTGGAGGATGGTGCGTATGAAGCACGACTGGCCCTGACCGGTGCCATTGCAACACTGGATGTCCCTGTGATTCTGTCCGCGCTGCGGCATCCCCTGGCAAGTATCCGGAATACTGCTGCAGGTCTCTTGGCCAAAGTGGCCTCAGAGGAAGAGATTGAACGTGAGCTTCCCGGAATGTCACAGGATTGCCGCCGCAAGCTGCTGCGCACGATATCCCAGTTGAACCGCAGGGAGTTGGCGGAGCGCATACTGCCGGTGGTTCATGCCCGCTCGGGAGCTGAGGAGGCGGCTATTGTCCTGCAGGCCTGCACTCCGGCAACGGTCAGCCAGTGGCTTGGTGAGATCGGATACGCGGTTAAGGACTGGAAGAAATTGGCCATCCGGCATCTTGATGTGGTCGCGGTTTATTTCGTAACGACGCTGGAGGATACACCCCTCCGGGAAAAAGGGCGTGTCTGGTCGCGGTTCTCTTCCGCAATGGAGCTATTATGCAAAGAAAAGCCGGAGCTGGTGCTTGCGAATGCAATGACTAATGGACCTATGGGCAGTATACATCCGGCGTTTAAAAAACAGCTCGGCCCCCTGGTACGCCAGTATCCCGATGCAGTGTATCAGCTGCTGACACAATCTGAGCTGCGGAGCGATCTGATCAGGTATGGTGTTCCTGAGGGTGTCCTGAAGCGCAAAAAATACCTATCCTTAGAGCAGTGGACGGAGCTGGCCAAGCTGCTTGCAGATTATCCTAATCATATAGCAAATTTGCTTTATCATATGGCGCCTTCCAGCCGCAGAGAGATTTTTGATGCCGTGTATCCGGAGGATAAGCGCAAGGGGCGTATTTTCCCGGATAAAATACTGTATGTATTGCCGCATGCCTTGCGTGACGGGGAAGCGGCCCGGATGCTGGACCTCCGGGAAATCCGGGATGACCGGGAGCGGACACTGAGAATAACAGCTTGCCGTTCTATCCGGCATTCCCGGGAGAAGCTGGAACAGGCAGCGCAGGTATCCAGTGCAGACGAACGCGGGGCTGCGCTGATGCAGCTGATCCGGAGCACGGCACTTTCGCGGCAGGGGATGCAAGAGACGCTTGTCTACCTGGGCCGGATCAGAAATGACCAGGACCCCGTTCGCGGCCTAGTGTTCAAAGCGCTGTCGGAAAGTCCGGCGTCTGCCTTCACAGATAGCGATGTGCCGCAGCTTGAGGTGCTGGTGGATAGTGTTATCGATGCCAGGGATACTTCATATGGTACGAAGTATTCCGTTCAGCAGCTGGCCTTTGCTATTCTGCGGCATACTGCCGTGCAGCCTCATAGCGGGCTGTTCAGGTTCGCCTTGGACACGATTACCAAGCTGGCCCGGCAGAGCGGGCAGCTCTCCCTTCCATCCTTAGAGAGGAACATGCCTAAGGGGGTAGAGGAGCTTATTTTTGATGAAATCTATACATTAGCTGCCCAGGCGGGACGTAGAGAGAATTACAATCTGCTCTTTAGCCTGGCTAACTCTTTCGGTACAAGAGGGCACGGCATTCAGAAGCTTCAGCATCTGCTGGAGGAAGCTGCAAAGGTGAAGTCAGAGTCTACAGCCATGCAGGCGGCAAGATACTGGCTTGCACCGCATAAGACGCGTGATGCCAGAGTTAAGGAATTACTGTCTTTGGACAAATCGTATATCAAGATCCAAGAGGTGTTCCAGCATCTGCATCTGAGACGCCAGGAATGGCTCGATCCGTTTATTTCAGGGAATGCCGTTAAAGGGCGTTTCCTGTCCGGCAAGACGATCTATCTTGTTCCGGCGGAGGGCGGATTCTACAGATGGCTGCCCCGTCAGCAACAGGCTTACCAAGCATTGCTCGACAAAGTCGTCTCTGATCCTAAGCGTAACCTGTGGGAGCGTGCAAGAGCCATCCGGATTATGGCGGGTATGCCTGACCTCAGACCGGACAGGCTGTTCGGGCTTGTACAGGATAAGGAGGTAGCTGTAGCCGAAGCTGCGCTGCATGCCCTGTCGCTGACGGAAGAACCGGAGAAGGTGCTGCCTGTCCTGCTGGATAATCTCGACGGGGACCGGGCCCGTGTAGCCATGTACTCCATACCGCGATGTATCCGCAGAGTAAATCCGGAGTTATTGACGGCTATGCTGAAGGAGCTGCTGCAACGGGACAAGCTGAAGATTACGGTGAGAAAAGAGGCCGTCCGCTTACTCGGTGCGTACAGAAGCGGCGACAGCCTTCCGCTGCTGCTGAATGAGTTCAGGAAACCTAAGACGCATAAGGACGTAATCATCGCGATCGGGCATGCTGCGCGGCAGCTTCTGGATGATGAACGCAGCTGGGGCATTCTGGAGGCGATGGCGGCTTCCCCGCAAACGGATATTGTTCTTAGCATATTGTCTGAGCGGCCGGCTAATCTTCCATTGGACTACAGACCGCGATATTTGGCGTTAATCCTTGCCATTGCTGGACATGCGGATATCTTTGCAGGCAGACATGCGTTCATTGCCATGCTGCAGTGGACCAGTGGGCATGAAGCTGTGATTGCCGCTGCTACCGCCCGGGCTATCACGGATTTGCAGGATGATGCCAGGTGGGAGTTCGCCATGATTACGCTGGTAGAGACCTGCCGGGATGGTAAGGTCAATGACGTGATCATTAGGGTATGCGGGGAGCTGGCGGGTGCGGCGGGAAGAGAGGAGTGGAATGCCGCATCTACAAGAGATCTGCCTCACCGGCAGCGCCTTCTGAAGCTGGTGAACCAGCTGACTAGTTTACCACGGATTACACGGATGAATCTTATCCCGCTGTACACGGGCATCGCTGACTGTCTGGCCGCCAATGAAACTTTGCAGCAGGCTGTAGTGAAGCTGAATCTCGCAGTCATAGACTGGAATGATGTGGAGGCATCCGCCGCTTATGTGACCCGGATTGCCCGCTGTATTGCCAATCAGCCACTGCTGCTAGGGGATGCCTATGATCAGTTAACACATCTTTTAGAAGATGACAGAGGATATTGGAACGCTGAGACGCTGCTTACAATCGTAGATCAGCTAGGGGCTGATGGTGCGGGGGATGAGCCGGCGTATCTTGGGCTGGCGCTGCTTGAAGCCGCCGGACGTACGCTGCTCTGGACTCCGGAGCCGGCAGACCGGCTGAGAGCCTACAGGCAACACGGGAATATTGGGGTCCGTACGCATGCGATGAATATTTGGACCAATACAGAGTGAGCTCAGCTAACCGGAATTATGAGCGTACATTATATGTTACGGAAGAGAGGGCAAACCCATGAGAATCCTCATTACAGGCTTCGAGCCGTTTGGCGGAGAGCAGATCAATCCCTCTCTCGAAGCGGTACGGCGTCTGGAAAGCCAGATTGCCACTGCAGAGATCATCAAGCTGCCGCTTCCCGTTGTCTTTCAAAAGTCGGTGGAACAATTGATCTCAGCTATCGAAGCGGAGCAGCCGGATGCGGTAATTTGTGTCGGACAAGCCGGCGGGGTCAGCGGAATTACGGTCGAGCGGATTGCCGTCAATCTGATGGATGCATCCATTGCCGACAACGAGGGTTACCAGCCGGAGGATATGCCGGTTCTGGCGGGCGGTCCGAATGCTTATTTTTCCAGCCTGCCGGTCAAAAAAATAGTTCAGCGCATTAAGGAAGGCGGCCTTCCGGCTTTCCTCTCGAACAGCGCAGGAACTTATGTGTGCAACAATCTTATGTATGGTCTGCTGCACCATATTGAACAGAATGATCCGGCAGTCCGCGGCGGGTTCATCCATGTCCCTTACATCCCTGAGCAAGTACTGGATAAGCCGGGTAAAGCAAGCATGGCGCTTGATGATATTGTCAGGGCTATCGGGATTGCTGTCCGGGCTGCCACGGAGGACTAAGTAAACAGCTTCATATGCAGAATCGGAAACGGCTGGCCCTGCTCATCTGATTCAGACCTGTCATAGACCTGGAAGCCCAGATGCTCATAGAACCCGGCCGCCTCCGGATTCTGTTCATTCACATCCACGTAACGTACGTCCAGCGTATGTATGGCGTGAGTGACCAGCTGTTTGCCGATCCCCTGTCCCCGGACAGCCGGGTCCACGAACAGCATTTCGAGCTTGGCATCCTGAATCCCCATGAAACCAAGCGCATGCTCCTGATTCCTGTAGACCAGCAGATGGGGGATATGCTCAATACCCTGCTGAACCAGCGGGCGCAATTCCGTGATATTCTGTTCGGTGAGAAAAAAGTGCGTCGCCCGCACAGCACCTTCCCAAATACATACCAATTGCTGCGATACTTCTGGAGTTCTGTCTGTAATGCTGTGTATCTTATTCATGAATTTTTAGGCCTCCTGGTCAGTTTGCCTTGATTATAGCATGGGCAATAGGAGTGTCTGAACCAAAACAAACCTTCACATCCTTAAAAAGTGAGATGATTCGTATGAAATCCAAAGCCAGCGTCATTAAGTTTGGCGGAATCAGCCTAATTCTTGCCGGGATCCTATTCTTTGTTCAGTATCTCTTCATGCTGCCCCTGCCAAGTCCGCCGCTTACGGATACAGGGCTAATGTTCTGGCTGCAGGAATGGCGGTTCAATATCTCTATGGCCGATGAAGTATTAATTTTTGCTGCGTTGCTGTTAATCCCTTCAGCCGTGGCCTTGTACCGGGTACTGGTAAAGGTTAGTCCTATTCAGACTATGCTGGGCTGCGGCCTGCTGGCGGTTAACATTCCTGTCTATCTGTTCCTGGTCATTATTCTGGGCAGGTGGGTATATCCCGTGTATGAGATTGAGCTTTCGCCTGACCTCTACAGGCTGGTCATCAGCCTCTATTACGGAGGCATGCATTGCACGGCTCTTATTCTGGGCGCAGCTACGATACTTCTCAGTCTGGTTACCCGGAAAAGCGGGCTTGGCAGGTTCACAGCTTACCTTGGTCTTACGGCCGGGATCTTCGATTTCATCGGTTCCTTTCCCTGGCTGATCGGGACTGCGGTGATGTTCACCTCACAGCTGCTGTCCGCTGCCTGGTTTGTTCTGCTGGGCGTACAGTTGCTGGGCAAGACACAGTTGGATGACTAAATTCTGGGATGCTGCTGTAGCGGGGGCTCAACTATGATTTAATTCTATTAGTGAAATAATTCACAAAATAAATTGCAAATGTTGGCTGGATTGGTTATTATACATATATACATTAATAAAGTACATTTGTAAAAGTCGGAGGGAAGATGAATGGCGACACATCGTTTGAACAGTATGGAATTAAAAAAGATGAACCGCAACGCCATTTACCGATATATGTACACCCAGCAATCGGCCTCCATTCAGGATATTGCCCAGGCGCTGAATCTCTCTCTTCCTACCGTTACACAGAACCTGAAGGAGCTGCAGGAAAGAGAACTGGTTGTGGAGAACGGGTTATTCGAATCCACAGGAGGGCGCAAAGCGAAATCCCTGGCGTGCAACAGTGTAGCGGGCTATGCCATCGGGCTTGATGTGACACGGAACCATGTCGGCATTGTCATGATCGATCTTAGCGGTAAGGTCGTCAAGAACGTGAGGAACCAGTTTTCTTTTGCCAATAATGAGGTGTACTTCCAAGGGGTCGGCCGGCTGGTGGAGGAATTTGTAGAACAATGCCGGATTGACCGCAGCAGAATTCTCGGGGTGGGAATAGCACTGCCCGCGATTCTCACAGCTGACCGCAGGGCGGTGAGCTATGCTACGGTTATTGATTTTCAAGGGGGAAGTATCGAGCGGTTCGCTGAATTCATTCCTTATCCCTGTATCCTCAGCAATGACGCGAATGCGGCAGGCTTCACCGAATTATGGGGAGAGAAGGATATTCATAATGTAGTTTATCTCTCGCTTAATAACAGTGTGGGCGGCTCATTTATTGTAGATAACCAGATCTATGCCGGAAAGAACCACCGGGGCGGGGAGTTTGGCCATATGACCATTATGCCTGGGGGCCGGACCTGCTACTGTGGGCAGAAGGGCTGTGTAGATGCTTATTGCTCAGCGAGAATTTTATCGGACAGCACGGGGGGGAGTATTGTTGAATTTTTCCGGCTGCTGAAAGAGGGCAATGAGCCGCAGCAGGCCATCTGGGAGGAGTACCTGGACTATCTGGTGGTGACGATTAACAATCTGCGGATGCTGTACGACTGCGATGTTATTCTCGGCGGCTATGCCGGTGCCTATATGGAGGATTATATCAATACGCTCCAGGGGCTGGCCGCCCGGAAGAACACCTTCGAGCCGGACGGCAGCTACCTGCGGGTCTGCAAATATAAGCTGGAGGCCACTGCCGTGGGCGCCGCCCTGGAACTGGTGACCGATTTTATCGACAGTATTTAATGTGCCAATCGAATAGCTGAATTTCGGGCTCCTCTGGACGAGGGACGTTGCTGCTGCTGCGGCTTCGCCTTCTCCGGGGGAGCTTTTTGCATCCTCAGGCATTTGTGAAAAAAAGAACTTTGTATGCGGTTACATTTGTTGCGGTTTTCGTATTGACTTCAAGCAAATTCACGCTATAATCTTATTAAGAAGGTTTTGTAAAAGTACTTTAGTAACAATCGGAGCAAGTGAAAACCTGGTATCAAGCGGCAGCTTTGGCGGCAATAAACGACATCATTTGGAGGGAAAGGAATGGAACAGAGCATTAAACTCAGGGTATCGCAAATTGAGAAATCCTTTCCGGGGGTTAAGGCGCTAGACAAGATTGATTTTTCGGTGAAAAAAGGAACGGTGCATGTCCTGTGCGGCGAGAACGGTGCAGGCAAGTCAACGCTGATGAAGATCATCAACGGGATTCACCAGCCGGATGGCGGACAGATCTTTATAGATGAGAAGCCGGTCAGAATCGGCAATCCGCTGCAGGCACGGAGCTTAGGGATCTCGATGATCTTTCAGGAACTCAACTATGTGCCGGAAATGACGGTGGAGGAGAACATCTTCCTCGGCAATCTGCCGGCGAACAGATTCGGCAAGGTAGACTGGAAGCAGGTCAGAGAGCGGACGGCGGAGCTGCTGCAGACGGAGAATCTCCCGTATTCCCCTACAACGCTGCTTAAGGACTTAACGGTGTCGGATATTCAGATGCTGGAGATTATGAAAGCGATTTCTTATAAGTCGGATATTATCATCATGGATGAACCGACCTCGGCGATTACCCATGAGGAAGTCGATAAGCTGTTCGTGAAGATCAGGGAGCTGCAGGCCCGCGGCGTCAGCATCATCTACATATCGCATAAGCTGGACGAGATTTTTCAGATTGCCGATGAGATTACCGTATTCCGTGACGGGGCTGTGGTGGAGAGCCATCCTAAGGAGAAGCTGGATATAGAGACTGTAATCTCCCTGATGGTCGGGCGCAAGCTGACGAATACGTATCCGAAGGAGCCTGTGGAGATTGGTGACACACTGCTGAAGGTCGAGAATCTGAGCGGTGCCGGAGGCTACCGGGATGTCAGCTTCCATGTGCGCAAAGGGGAAATGGTCGGCTTCGCCGGGCTGATCGGGGCAGGCAGAACCGAGGTGATGCGTTCCTTGTTCGGGCTTGATCCAATCGCCTCAGGGCATGTCTACATCAAGGGGCAGGAAGTGACCATCAAGAATGTGGAGCAGAGCATCAAGCACGGGATGGTGATGCTCTCCGAGGACCGGCGCCGGTACGGCATTATTCCGATGCGGTCCGTGAAGGAGAATACAACCCTTTCCTCCCTGAAAAACGTGTTCTACCGCTTCCGGCATCATGCCAAGGTGGAACAGGATATCGTAGCAGAGATGTTCCAGAAGATGCGGGTAAAGACCCCCTCCATGGATACCGTTATCGCTTCACTGAGCGGCGGCAATCAGCAAAAGGTGGTACTTGCCAAATGGATGATTCTGAATCCGGATATTCTGATTCTCGATGAGCCGACCCGGGGGATCGATGTCGGGGCCAAATACGAAATCTATAAGCTGATGACCGAGCTGGTTAAAGAGGGCAAGGTGGTCATCATGGTCTCTTCCGAGCTCCCCGAGCTGCTCGGGATGTGTGACCGGATCTACGTGATGAACAAGGGGACAATTACCGGTGAAATCAGCCGGGAGGACTTCTCCCAGGAGCAGATTATGAAATACGCGACCGGAACAACAACATCAAATGAGGTGAACCGAAGTGAAAGATAGTATAAACTGGGGCCAGTTCTGGACCACATTCAAAAAGACGTACAGCATCTACCTGGTGCTGCTGGCATTATTCATTGTCTGTTCCTTTGCCAATCCGAACTTCTTATCCGTCAATAACCTGACGAATATCTCTACCCAACTGGCGGTGACGACAATTCTGGCATTCGGCCAGACAATTCTGATCATCAGCGGGATGCTGGACTTGTCCCAAGGCTCTGTACTGGCGCTTTCCGGGGTGTTTGCTGTATCCGCTTACAAGTCCACCGGCTCATTCACTGTTGCTATCCTGACAGGTATCGTGACCGGGATTGTGTGCAATATTCTCAATGCGGTAATGGTGAGCACCTTCAAGACGCCGCCGTTTATTGCGACACTGGCCATGCTCACGATGGCCCGCGGGGTCGCCCTGCTGTTCACAGAAGGCCAGAATATCCTGCAGCTGGGGGATTTCACTGTGCTAGGCCAAGGCAAGCTTGGATTCATTCCGATTCCGGTGCTGTTCCTGATTGCCTTCGCCTTCATTACCTGGTACATCCTGCGGCATACCAGATTCGGACGCTCGCTGTATGCGGTGGGCGGAAATGAGGAAGCCGCCGCCGCCTCCGGGATCAATGTATTCAAGGTAAAGTATATGGCGTTTATCATTAACGGTGTTTTTGTCGGGGTAGCCGGAATCCTCTTCATGTCCCGCGTGAATGCCGGACTTCCTAACGGAGCGATTAACTACGAATTCACCGCGCTGACAGCAGCGATTATCGGGGGCACAAGCTTCTCCGGGGGGATCGGCTCAGCAGGCGGCACACTGGCCGGCGCCTTCATTGTAGGGTTCCTGGATAACATCATGAACCTGACCAATGTCGATTCCTACATGCAGCAGATTATCCGCGGCGCCATTATCGCCTTGGCGGTCATCTATGATATCCGTTCCAAGAACCGCAGAACCAAGAGCACTCTGGGCCGGATCGAAGATAAGAGCGGGAAGAGCAGCGGCGGCAGGGGCAGCGGACGCAAGGGTAAGCAGATACCGGGAAATGCGAAGTAACCGTAAGGATTCAGGGAACCGGATTAAACAGCAATGCTGTTTAAAATAAATAAAAGGGGAAATAAAATGAGAAAAATATGGATGACCGTAGTTTCAATACTGTTGGTAGCAGGCCTTTTAGCAGGCTGCGGAAACTCTAATTCTTCAGGGTCGGCAGCAGATAACAACGGTGAAAAGGTATATAAGATTGCCTATATCGCCCGTGCCCAATCTGACTCCTTCGCCGCCTGGCTCGCAAACGCCGTGAAGGAAGAAGCGAAGAAATATCCGAACATTAAGCTGGAGGTTTTTGACGGGCAGGCCAGTGACGATAAAGAGAACTCCATGATTGAGAATGCCATCACCAATAAATTCGACCTTGTAATTGTACAGCCGAATAATGGTGAAGCTCAAAGACCTTATGTAGAGAAGGTAATTGCGGCCGGCAAATTTGCGATCACTACCAACGCCCGCATTTCCGGAATCGAAGGCGCCTCCAGCGTGGATGCTGACCCATATGAGCAGGCCGGAGTTAACGCCCGTGCAGCCATTGATCAGATCCCGCAGAATGCCAAGGTGGTCGTACTAAACGGTCCTTCCGGTAACTTCCATGCGGACAAACGCAGAGAGAGCTGGCAGAAGGAATTCTTCGACAAACGTCCGGATGTAGAGATTGTGGGCGAGCAGATTGCCAACTGGAACAAAGACGAAGCGATGAAATACATGGAGGACTGGGTTCAGGCCAATGACAAGATTGATGCGGTGATCTCCATGAACGACAATATGGCGGCTGGTGCAATTGAAGCGGTTAAGGATAATTCCAAGTTCAGCGGGATGCTGGCTTATGGTGTGGACGGAACGGCTGAAGCTTTCCAATTGATTAAAGAAGGAAAAATGACCTCTACCTGTCTGCAGAATGCATTTGAGCTGGCAGAGAAGCTGCTCGATACCAGCAATCAGCTGCTGACCGGCGCTGAAAAGCAGGTTGACACCGATATCGGCAATCCGCTGATTGCTAATGATAACGTAGAAGAGTACATTGCCCTGCTTGAGAAGGCGGAAGCTTTGAAATAATCCGCATAGACTGCCTGACGGTCAGGTGAACCATACTTATACATTAATATTTTGGAGGAGTAACCGATGAAGAACAGAGCTTTTTATATGACGGATCTGAAGAAGCTGGAAATGAGCGAAATTAACATGCCGGTAGCCCGGGAGGGCGAGGTAATTGTGAAGCTGGAGTATGTCGGGATTTGCGGCTCAGATGTACACTATCTGGAGTATGGCCGGATCGGCGACTTCGTGGTAGACGGTGATTTCATCCTGGGGCATGAATGCGCCGGTGAAGTGGTGGAGCTGGGACCCGGAGTGAAGCATCTTAAGGTAGGCGACCGGGTGGCCCTGGAGCCTGGAGTAACCTGCGGGCAATGTGAGTTCTGCAAGAGCGGCAAATACAATCTCTGCCCGGATGTGAAGTTTCTGGCAACGCCGCCTTACCATGGCTGTCTGATGGATTATATGGCCTTCCCGGAGAATATGGCGTTCAAGCTGCCGGATAATGTCTCTTCGGAAGAGGGGGCGCTTGTAGAACCGCTGGCGGTGGGGCTGCATGCTGCAGCGCAGGGCGGAATCAAGCTGGGGGACAGAGTGGTGATTCTGGGGGCCGGCTGTATCGGGCTTGTAACCCTGCTGGCCTGCAAAGCCTACGGGGCTACGGATATTGTAGTGGTCGATATTATTGAGAAGCGGCTGGAAGCGGCGAAGAGACTGGGTGCTTCCCGGGTGATCAATGCCAAGCAGGAGGATGTGCTGGAAGTCATCGCTGCACTGACGAACGGCGAGGGTGTCGATAAGGTTATCGAAACGGCAGGCAGTGAGCACACTGTGAAGCAGACGCCTTACCTGGTTAAGCGCGGTGGAAGCATTGTCCTTGTCGGCCTGGCAGCCAAGGATATCATTGACTTCGACTTCATGCAGATCATGTTCAAGGAAGCCGATATCAAATCGGTGTTCCGCTACCGTAACCTGTACCCTGCCGCCATCGGAGCCATTGCGGACGGCAAGATCGACGTAAAGGGCATTGTGACGCATGAGTTCAACTTCGAGGATACGCAGAAGGCGTTTGATTTCGTCATCGACAATAAAGAAGATGTGGTGAAGGCTGTAATTAAGATGGGCTAGGACAGATTCAAGCAAATTAAGCAGATTAAAGCATCCCCCTTTAGGCAGACTCTCCCGCCAGCCATGGTATTATGTGGCGGCTGGAGAGGGCCTGGAGGGGGTTTTGCAGTAGTTGGAAAAAAGGCACTTAATTCAGGACTAATCATCCAAAATAGAGAGAATGCACGAAATTAAATGACGTTTATCCAATTAATTCCGCCTAACGCTCCAAAAAAGCAGAATTAAGATATGTTTTTCCAACTATATAAGTCGCCTTAAGTATTGAGCCCGAAGCTTGGACGCTACTGCTGTGAGCATTTGGACTCCCACGGGCCGGAATCCATTCTCCGGTAGAAATATGACATGATCTGCTGAACGGTTCCCCCGGGATAAGCAATTCCTTTGGCTACACAGATCTCTTCGGCATCCTGCCTGAAGAAGGGCAGACTCCGTCTAACGGCGTCTTCCAGCTCATGAAATTCGGCCTTGGCAAAATAAGATGTAAGATGCTGCTGCTTGTCCTCCGGCACACATAGCTTCACTTTACTCTCCCACGCCCCCCAGTCTAATGTGTCATAGTAGCTTAATAGCAGGTCTACATGGGCATGGAACAGGATATCCATGTTTTTGATGATTTTGAACATATCTTTGCGCTTGAAGTATTTAATCAGCATCTCCGTATGGAACCAGTAGGTGTCCATAGCCCGCACTGTGTCCGGGAGTTCCTGGTCTGTCCGGTAGCCTTTACTCAGGAATGCAGCGGTTTCACCCGTTCTGTCCCAGAAGATATGCTCTTCCGTACATCCCTTGCAGTGCTGCCGGCACATCCAGGCTTCAGGATAATCTGCATTAATAATGAAGAAATCAAACTGGTGCAGCTGCTCGCCTATACGAATCAGACTGCAGTAATTCTTGAAATACGCATCGTTAAAGCTTTCCCCCCAGAAGATTAACAGCTCATCCGCAGCCTTGGCGAGAAGGGCTGGAACCTCCGCAGCAAAAGCCTCGAAATCTTTATCGGCCACAAGAACAACGGGATCATAATCCGAATAGATATCATCTGTCCCTCTGGTAACAGAGCCGTAATGCCAGCCTCCCTTACAGCGCGGGTCCTCTTGAAGCATGGTGACAACTTTGTTGAAGGCTAATTCCAATTGTGCGTGCATGACAGCACTTCCATTCCTAATTGATGCTGTCATAGTAGCACAACAGATATGGAAAAGATTGCACTTTTCTGATCAGTTATTGCTGATTATCGCCGTGACAGATACATCCGCCTCTATCTTCATCTGACTTTCAGGTTCACTGTTTATAATGCTTTTATCAATTGAGGCATGTGTGATTCTGGACTTAATGCTGCCATAAGGAGGTACTCATGGTAAAAAGTATTCAGCGGATCTTGTACATCATACTGGCCTGCTTTCTCGGGCTGTTCATGGCCTCCTCCTTCTTCATTAGGGCGAAGTATAACTATGCCGTCTACGGGGATACCACGGTGCTGGAGAACCAGCAGCCGCTGCTGTTCATCGCCTTGATTGCCGCTGTGCTGGGAGTGAGCCTCCTGCTGTACAGGCTGTGCCTGAAGCTTAATAAATACAGCCGGAGAATTGTTATTCCCGCTGTTCTTTTATTCTCTGCGGCTATTCAGCTTGTAATCATCTTCCTGTTCACCCGCATGCCTACGGACGATTCGCAAACCGTGCTGTCGCTGGCCTGGGATATGCTATACAACAAGGATTATTCATCTTTCCAGTCCGGCGGATATCTGTATATGTTCCCGTTCAATTTCTCCATCGTGCTGTACCTGAAGACGCTGCTGCTCCTGTTCCCGGATAACTACCTGGTGATCAAAGCCTTCAATATCCTGTTCTCACTGGTCACCACGTTAATGATTTATCTGCTCTATAAAGAGCTGAATACCAGATCGCGAACCCCTGATTATGGGGTGCTGATATTCGCCGCAACCTTTGTTCCGGCCTTGTTCATGAGCAACTTCATCTATAATGATGTGATTGCGACTGCACTGCTGACAAGCGCCTTGTACTTCGCCGTTAAGTTTATCCGCAGGAAATCCATGAAGGATATTCTGTTTGCGGCCATCCTGCTGGCCCTCGGCAACTATTTCCGGAGCACAGGCACGATCTTCCTGATCGCGGTTGTTCTCTGTCTGCTATTTAACCTGCGCAGCCTTGGCGTGAAAAAAGCCGTTGCTTCCATAGGTATCACGCTGCTGTTGTTTGCCATTCCCGGGTGGACGCAGAATGCGTTACTCCAGGCAACAGGTATCGTGGATGAATCCCCGTCCAGTAATTCTGCACCGGTCTACATGTGGCTGAATATGGGGATCAATCTGGAGACGCTCGGCTTCTGGGATAACCGGGAGAGCTATAATATCTATCAGCAGGATGCCGGCTACAATCAGGCGGAAAGTGTGGAGCTGTTCAAGGCGTCCATCAGAAATAAGCTGTCGAGCGCTTCCGCAGGGGAGCTTGCCGGAATGTATTACAAAAAACTCATATGGACCTGGACCGAAGGGACGTATCAGTTCGAGCGGTACGGACTCGGGAATGACGGGGATTCTATCCGCAGCGGAAGGAGCGGCTTTGTGATGGACCGCTATATTTATTCCACCTCTGCATCAAAGCTGTTCAAGGGAGCTTCAACTTACCGGAGCGGGCTGATCTGGATTGTATATGTGCAGAATTTCCTGATGTATGGCTTCATTCTGTTCAGGCTGGTCACCGGCATCCGGGCCGGACGGTTTGGGGAGACCTCCCTCATCCTGGTGCTTCTCGGGTTCATCGGGTTCTATCTGCTGTGGGAGATTAAGGTCAGGTATCTCTATCCGGTATATCCGCTGCTGATTATCCTGTCCGCTCTGGGCTTCAAGGATGCCTATGAGCTTGTGACCGCGAAAGGGGGGATTAGGCATGCGGCTGAATCTGCGGAGTAATCTATCTTTCATCACATTAATAGTTATGCTGCTTAGCTGTTCGCTGCTGCTCACCTCCTGCGGGGCGGTTACCGCACAGAAGATTTCAAGCTCCGATTTCAATTCCAGATCAGGCGGTTTCCCGGGGATGAACGGCGGTAACAATTTTAACGGCGGCGGCCAGGGAATGGACCGGGGAAGCACGCGCAGAAACAGCAGCCAGGGGACAGAGGGGAGGGCGGGCAGCCGGCCGTAATGGGGATAACGGAGGATAGTGCTGGCCCGCCGGATACGCAGTACCTATGCCAGTGCGGCAGGCAGATGCTTTTTCCACTTTCTGATTTTCCCCCGGAAGGTTCTGAACGGAGCTGCGGAGTTGATGTGAATCCACCGGGCCATGGGCCAGTTCTCCTTGGTCCCGGTCCACTTCCGTGAGCCTTGGATGAACAATTCGTCTTCCGTCAGCGTATGGATCCATTCCAGCCATTGCTGCTCCAATTGCCGGAATAATTCGCGTAGTTCTGACAAGGAATACTGAGAGTATTTGTCGTAAAAAGACTGATACAGCCCCCCGAGCTGATTCCATTTATAATCTTGGGCCGGCATAAGAAAGGTTTGGCCTTCCTGTTCATCCCGGTCCCAGCTCATCACCAGCTCCAGCCATCCCAGCTGATAGGCGATCATCTCGGCAGGGGTTTTATCCGCCCCGGGTATTCTCAAATCCTTGTGCGCAGGGTCAATCCCTTCAAACTCAGCATCGAAGAGCAGATAGAGAGAATGTATCGTTTCCAGCAGGTCCTGCTTGGATGAATATTCATAGCTTGCCACAGTGCTCACTCCTTTAATTCGGTTATACCACACTGCTGTGACAACAGTCTGTCCAGTTTGATCCGTTAAGCATAATCTTATAGCTGCCTAAGCACGCGGGCTCCGCCCCCAGATGCGCTGTACATCCACAAGCTGATCCCCGGCGAAGCTAAGCTTATAGATATCGGGCATGTCGAGCTGCTTCCAGAAAGTAAAATCATAACGGTTATCCAGCGCATTCATCATTAAGGCCATTAAATTTCCGTGGGTCCCGATAGCAATATTCCGGCCCCTGTACTGCTTCAGCAACTTGCCAAGAGCCTGCACTCCTCTTTGTTGGGCGGCTAGACTGGATTCTCCGCCTTCCCAGGCGAAGGAGAAATCCTCCCACACTCTGGTGGCCGCCTGCCCGAAGTCGCTGACCGGCTCTGCGGACAAGAGTCTCTCCCGGAAAGCTTCTTCGATCACAACCTCAAGACCGAGCGGTTCAGCCAGCCCTTCAATGGTCTGGACCGCCCGTTTATAGGGGCTGGAGATCAGGATATTAATATTCTCATGGAGCAGCAGCCGGGTAACTCTTTGCGCGTCTGCCAGCCCCTTGTCGGATAAAGGTCTATTTATTTCATCTGCAGAATAAGTAGAGTGGGCATGCCTTACGAGATACAGATTAGTAATCATTTGTCATCGCCTCGTCTATTAATAGTTGTACTGCATTGTAGCATGAACGGAACAGGGAAATCAGTAATGGATGATAGCGATGAACGCAGCAGCATAAGTAACAGAGAATGGGGTGGCGGTCATGAATTTGGAAATAATCTTTAATCAGTTTCCTGTATTAAGCTCAGCTGAACTTGTTTTGAACAAGATTGAGGAATCACATCTGGATGAGCTGTTCGGGATTTACAGCAATGATAAGGTGTTTGAATACTGCGGGATTATTCCCAAGCATAACAAGGCTGCAGTCAGCAATATGATCGGGCATTTTGAACGGGACTACGGTAAAAGATCGCGGATCAAGTGGGGCATCTTTGCGGCAGGAGATGAGACACGGCTGCTCGGCATTATTGAAGCCTGCGAATTCAATCAGAAGGTGAATATGGTGACGATCGGCTACTTCCTGGCGGAAGCCGAGTGGGGGAAGGGCATCGCCTCCCATGCGGTGGAAATCCTGGTGGATTTCCTGTTCAAGCAGGCGGACATCAACCGGATTCAAGGGGAAGTGATGCTGCTGAATGAGCCCTCCAAGCAGGTGCTGCTGAAGAACGGCTTCATGAAGGAAGGGATGCTGCGGCAGGCTGCCCTGTGGTCGGGCAAAGGCGTAGTTGACTTGGAGATCTACAGCATTCTGCAGGAAGACTATATTGCGGTGCGGCAGTAAAATAAAAAGCTCAGGCCCGTTAACAGGCCTGAGCTTTTTAATGAATTCGGGGTCCCCGCAAAGTACCTGAGTCATCTTCGGAGCTATAGCCCCACTTTGTGGGGTGTTTTTTGGGGTCCCCGCAAAGTACCTGAGTCATCTTCGAAGCTATAGCCCCACTTTGTGGGGTGTTTTTTGGGGTCCCCGCAAAGTACCTGAGTCATCTTCGGAGCTATAGCCCCACTTTGTGGGGTGTTTTTTGTGGGGAAATGTTTATGCTTCCATCTTCTGTGCCGTATACAGCCTGTGATAGAGGCCGCGGCGGGCAATCAGCTCATCATGCGAGCCGCTCTCGGCAATCCCCTTGTTAGCGACATACATAATGCGGTCGCAGTTCTTCACCGTAGACAGACGGTGGGCGATAATGAATGAGGTGCGACCCTTGAGAAGCTCATTCAGCCCCTTCTGGAGCAGGCGTTCTGTCTGCGCATCGATGGAGGAGGTGGCCTCATCCAGGATCAGAATCCGCGGGTTGGCCAGCAGTGTCCGGGCGAACGAGATCAGCTGCCGCTGCCCCTGGGAGAGCTTGGAGCCGCGTTCGTTAACCTCGGTCTGGTAGCCCTGCTCGAACTCGCGGATGAAATCATCCGCGCATACCGCCTTTGCAGCAGCGATGACCTCCTGCTCGGTAGCATCCGGCTTGCCGTAACGGATATTATCCATAATCGTGCCCGAGAAGATGAAGCTGTCCTGCAGCATAATTCCCATTTGGCTGCGCAGTGATTTCAGGGTAATCTCGGCAATGTCCTGCCCGTCGATCAGAATTTTGCCGCCGGTCAGATTATAGAACCGCGAGATCAGGTTGACGACGGTGGTCTTGCCGGCCCCGGTCGGGCCGACCAGCGCAATGCTCTCGCCTGCCTGAACGTCGAAGGAGATATTCTCCAGAATGTTCAGACCCGGATCGTATGCGAAGGTGACATCGTCGAAGGTTACCCTGCCCTGTACAGGCGGAAGCGCCTTGGCTCCCGGAATATCGCTGACGGTAACCGGCTCATCCAGCGTTTCGAAGATGCGCTCGAGGTAAGCTACCGCATTGATGAAGTTGTTGTACAGGTTCGACAGGTTCAGTATCGGCTGCCAGAAGCGGGCGGCATAGCTGCTCATGGCCAGGATGACGCCAAGCGTCATGTTCTGCGGGTCCAGGGTCAGCAGGCCGACCAGGAAGATCAGGGCCGTAACAATAGTAGAGAGGTTATCGACACTGAACGGAATCAGGATGTTGTAGCGCAAGGCGCGCATCCAGGCTGTACGGAAGTTAGCGGCCAGCCGGGTGAAGATTCCTTCGTTGCGCTGTTCCCGCGAGAACATCTGGGTCACGGTAATCCCGCTGATGCTCTCCTGCAGGTAGGCGTTCAGGTTGGAGCTTTTGTTCGATACAGCCTGCCATGCCCGGCGCTGCTTGGTCTTAATCAGCAGCATGATGCCAAGGAACACCGGCAGCCCGGCAAGAATGACGAAGGAGAGCCGGACATCGACGGCGAACATGAAGATGGCGATGAAGATCAGATTCACAATTTCCAGGATAAAGTTAATAATGCCGTTAGATAACACATCGGATACCGCATTGACATAGTTGACGACGCGGATCAGGATCTTGCCCTGCGGGCGGTCATCATAATACTTGAACGGCAGATCCTGCAGGTGCTTGAACAGATCTGTGCGGATATCGAAGATAATTTCCTGCCCGACACGGGTCATGATCCGCGAACGGATGGTTGCAAGAATTACGCTGATTACAATCGTTGCCAGCATCAGGGCGGACCAGCCGACAAGGGCTCCCACTGCTTTTGCCGGAATGGTTACGTCAACCACATGCTGCATGATCAGCGGAGCTGACAATGCTATCGCCGCCGACAGGGCACTGAGCACGAATGCGACAATCATCGGTGTCTTTTTGCGTCTGATATAGACCATAGCCCGCCGGAAATGCTTAATGTTAAACGGCGATTCCAGATCCTCGTCGACGTCGAATTTATTCCTGGCCACTCTCGGTCACCTGCCTTCCAATACCCTCGTTCTGCAGCATAAATACATCATAATAATAACCCCGCTTCGCCAGCAGCTCGGCGTGGGTGCCTTCCTCAATCAGACGGCCGCCCTCCAAGATAAGGATGCGGTCCGCCTGGGCGGTAGTGGATACCCGCTGCGCAATAATAATCTTCGTGCAGGGGTACTCCAGCTCACGCAGACTGCGCTGAATATGCTCTTCCGTCTCCAGATCGACCGCTGAGGTCGTATCATCCAGGATCAGGATCGGACGGCGGACCGCCAGTGCGCGGGCGAGCGCAATCCGCTGCTTCTGTCCTCCGGACAGGCCGACACCGCGTTCACCGACTACGGTATCATAACCCTCGGGCATTTTGACAATGAAGTCATGTGCAGCGGCGAGGCCGGCATAAGCCTGCGCTTCTTCCTCAGGCAGCTCAGGGTTGCCATAGGCAATATTGCCGTCAATCGTATCGGAGAACAGGAGAACATCCTGCGTAGCCATGCCGATATTGCCGCGCAGCTCATCCAGCTCGAGCTCACGGACATCCCTGCCGTCGACCAGCACACGGCCTCCGGCTACATCGTAGAACCGGGGAATCAGGTTGATGAGTGAGGTTTTGCCAGAGCCGGTGGCCCCCATGATTGCAATGGTCTCGCCGGGCTCAATCGTGAAGCTTAGATCATCCAGTACGGTAGCGCTGTCATATTTGAAGCGGACATGATCGAATTCAATCCGGCCTTCATAGCGGCGGATGTCTGCAGCGCCGTGCCCGTTGGCAATCGCAGGCCGGGCATAATAGATATCAACGATTTTGGATAAGCTGGCAAAGAACCGCTGAATATCATTGATGATGATTCCGATATTGCGCATAGGGTTCGATACCGCCCAGATCAGCGAGGAGAACGCTGTGAATTCACCGAAGGTAATCCGGCCCTCTATCAGGAAGTAACCGCCAGCCAGCATCAGGATAACGTTGAAGCCTTGGGCGAAGGTCTCCAGATACGGGAAGTAGTCCAGCCACACGAGCGCGGCCTTCTTGTTCGCTTCTGAGTAATTGACGTTCTTCTCCGTGAACTTGGCAATCTCGAACTCTTCACGGGCGAAAGCCTTGACCACACGGTTCCCTGAAATATTCTCCTGGGTCGTCGTGTTCAGCTGGGACAGCCGCTCGCGCAGGTCGACATACATGGGACGGACGCGTTTAGCGAAGATATAGGCCACGACGAAGATTGGCGGCGACAGGACCAGCATCCATAACGTCAGCTCGACATCAATGGTGAGGAAGTAAATTACAGCCGCCAGGAAAATCGTAAGCGATTCAATAATCGTCTTGAAAATCCAGGCCATCGAGTGCCGGACCATATCGAGGTCCCCTGTCATTTTGGTCATGAGATCACCGGTACGGTTGCGGTCATAATATTCCCGGTCCTGACCCTGAATCTTGTTGTACAAATAAATGCGGATGTTGTACATCATGCTCTGTGAAGAAATTTCGTACTGCATGGTCGTGAAGTAAGCCAGGCCTGTGCGGAGCAGAGAGAATCCGATCATCCCCAGACAGAGCGCAACCAGCAGCCCCCGCTCGCTGGCAAGATTGTGTGCTGCACTGTCACCGGCAATAAACAAATCGACGATGCGCTGGCTGATGTAAGGGTTCACGATCGTAAGACTCGAGCCCACTACCGAGAGGCAGAGTGCCACGATATACCGCGCACGGTTGCCCTCAAGGTTCTGCCACAGCCACTTTAGTTCAAACATTTGATCACCTGTTTCCCTGATGTTCTCGTAAATAAATCAAAGTGATTATAACACTATGGTTCAGAATGTATAGGTTTCAGGATAATTTTGTTGTTACAATCGATTGAACATTGGAACCGGATTGCGGGGAAAGCTTGAATATCTATGAAAAGAGCCCGTCCCTGGTAGATTAGGGACGGGCTTTTTTGTCTCGCGTGCCGCTTAGTAGTTCAACTCTGTACTCACCGGCTCCCTAAGCGGCGGCCTGTAAGTTTAGTCTGAAGAAGACGAAGCCGCGGCAGCAGAGGAGGCGGCAGCCACGGCAATCGCGGTCTGCTGGGCGATGATGATATTAGTAAGACTGGTGGATAGCATAGAAGTAATGACGCCGTTCCGTGCTTCTTCGACATATTGATAGGATACCAGTGCGGCAGCCAGCAGAAGCAGCTCCTGCTTGTTGACCGACCAGCCTCCGAAGCCCTTTTGAGTGCGGAGGAACTCATAGGTCTCCGAGACACTATCCACCAGCTCGCTTGGAGCATATGGAAGCAGTGAGAGGATGCCGAGGGAGGGAAGGGTGTACTCCTTGTCCAGCCGGATTCCCCGGGCGCGGAACGCCTCGCGCAGGCTAAGAACCCGGCTGGCCGGCCCGGAAGCTTCCTCGCCGAGCAGCAGCACCTGTGTCAGTGCCTGGACGCTGTTGCCGGAGAAGAATTCAGGCTTCAGCTCCAAGTAGAGCTGCTCCAGCCGTACCACTCCGTGTTCGACTGCGATGTCTGACAGGCCAAGCATAGCTGCGAAGATATAATCATCCTGTCCGGTCAGGAAGGGATGTTTGGCCCGCATCCCGCTGAGGAAGGCCTTGGCCCGTTCGATAACCCGGTCGTATTGATCGGAGGTGGTATGGGCGGCGATCTGATAAGCGGCAACGACCAGGTAGTCAGAGGCCCTGAATTTGGCTGCCTTCATCAAGTCATAGACAGTCAGCGTTTCTGTCAGCTGCAGCTCCGGTTTCGGTGTAAGTGCGAGCAGGGTAGCAATGCTGATGGCGGAATTCCCTCTGAAGGAAGAGAACAATCCCGTATTCTCCTTGATCAGCTGATGTCCTGCGCGGATGGCTGAAGCATCAGCCGGTTTGTTCTGCACTGCGTAGAGCAGGGCGGCCAGGCGGTTAACCTGGGTATTCTGCCAGGGGAACGCTTTTTTGATAACCTGAGCATTCTCGGCAAACAGTTCAAGTCTCGGTATGTAGGGGCCTTTCATCACAATGCACCTCTCATTCCTATAGAAGATTGGGTTAATTCTACAATAAAAACCAGTATGATGAAATGAATCTTAACTTACATACTTGTCGACAAGGCCGTGAGAGCGTATTCTTGAATTATGGCAAGACGCAGCAAGGTATAAGAATTCCGGGAAGTGAGGCAAGAGAATGATAAGAGCATCTGAAGATAATGAATATTATGAGTTGTCGAGTCCGACAATTCTGCCCAAGGCATCCGGATTTCTCTGGAACGAGCAGATGATGATCCACATGAACTGCCGCGGGTATGCGGTAGCCCAATTCATGCAGCCGGAGCCGGCCAAGTATTCCTATGCACCGAATCTGGAGGCCAAAACCTTCATGCAGCCGGAGCAGCCGTATTATGCCCATCATCCCGGCCGGTTCGTCTTCGTCAAGGACGAAGAGAGCGGTGACGTGTTCTCAGCACCTTATGAGCCTGTCCGCATGCCGCCGGATCATTATTCTTTTGCTGTAGGTAAACATAATATTGTCTGGAAGATTGAGAAGGGCGGCATCGCTGTTGAGCTGACCCTGAGCCTGCCTAAGGATGAACCGGTGGAGCTGTGGCGGGTGAAGGTGACGAACCTGTCTTCCGTTCCAAGAACAATCAGCCTCTATCCTTACTTCACCATCGGTTATATGTCCTGGATGAACCAGTCCGGCGAGTACCGGGAAGATCTGCAGGGGATCGTAGCCACAGCGGTCACGCCTTATCAGAAGTATCAGGATTATGCCAAAATCAAGCACCTGAAGGATAAAACCTTCCTGCTGGCCGACCAGGCTCCCGCAGCCTGGGAAGTAAATCAGGAGGCCTTCGAAGGAGAAGGCGGGATCCACGCGCCGTCCGCATTGAAGAATGAGCGGCTGTCCCGGGGGGAAGCCCGTTATGAGACACCGGTTGCCGTACTGCAATACAGCACCAGGCTCGAAGCAGGGGAAGAGCGGGAATACCGGTTCCTGTTCGGTCCGGCGCGGAATGAGCAGGAAATCGCGGAGCTCCGCCAGCGGATGTTCCTGAGTACAGATGCTGAAGGCCTGGACGGATTTGTCCTTGCCGAGCGGGAGTACGAGGAGTATATCCGGGAAGGCAGAGGCTGCATCGAAATCTCTACTCCGGATGCGGATCTGGATAATCTGGTGAATCACTGGCTGCCGCGGCAGATGTATTATCACGGGCAGACGAACCGCCTGACCACGGATCCGCAGACCCGCAACTATCTGCAGGATAATATGGGCATGAGCTATTTGAAGCCGCAGACCGCGCGCCAGGCCTTCCTGACTGCTCTAAGCCAGCAGAATGTAAGCGGGGCTATGCCGGACGGGATTATTCTGCATGAGGCTGCTGAACTGAAATATATCAATCAGGTCCCGCATACAGACCACTGTGTCTGGCTGCCGGTCTGCCTCAGCACGTATCTGGATGAAACGGATGACTACGGCATTCTGGGAGTGGATGTTCCGTATGCGGGCGGTGCAGAAGCAGGGACGGTCTTTGAGCATATCAGCCGGGCGATGGAGTGGCTGCTTCATGAGCAGGATGAACGCGGGCTGAATTATATCAATCAGGGTGACTGGTGCGACCCGATGAATATGGTAGGCTACCGGGGCAAAGGGGTGTCAGGCTGGCTGACGATCGCCACGGCTTATGCCTGCATGGTCTGGGCGGATATTTGTGAGCGCAGCGGTGAGCCGGCGGCGGGGCAGACCTTCCGTGCTGCGGCGGACAAGGCGAATGCTGCGGTCAACCAGTACCTCTGGGATGGTGAATGGTATGCACGGGGCATCACCGACGATAATGTGGTGTTCGGCATCAGCACCGACAAGGAGGGGCGGATCTTCATCAACCCGCAGGGCTGGGCGCTGCTTAGCGGTGCGGCAGATGCCGGGAAGCGGCAGAAGCTGATGAAGTCGGTCACGGAGCAGCTGGAAACCCCTTACGGAGTGGAAAAGCTGGCCCCGTCCTATACCGCCATGCGTGAGGATGTCGGACGGGTAACGCAGAAGCATCCGGGCACCGCCGAGAACGGGGCGGTCTACAATCATGCTGCCGCCTTCTATATCTATGGCCTGTACACGGTGGGTGAGCAGGATCAGGCGTACCGCCTGCTGCGTAAAATGCTCCCCGGGCCGGACATCGAAGACATCATCAGACGCGGTCAGCTGCCGGTATTCATCCCGAACTATTACCGCGGCGCCTACAGGCAATTCCCGCAGACCGCCGGGCGCTCCAGCCAGCTGTTCAATACAGGGACGGTTCCGTGGGTGTACCGCTGCCTGATTGACGGCCTGTTCGGGCTGCAGGGCCAGCGGGAGGGCTTACGGGTCAGCCCGCAGCTGCCTTCCGCCTGGCAGGAGGCTGAAGTGAAACGTAACTTCAGAGGCGCTGAGCTGCAGATCACAATGAAGCGCGAAGCGGGGGTGGCCGCTGCTGAGGTGTATCTTGACGGCCGGCTTGTGGAAGACGGCATTCTGACGGGGCTGCAGGCCGGTGTGCACTATAGCGTGCAGGTCAAATTGCCGGCCGGCCAATAATAAGGAGAATGAAGAGGCGCGGGGGTAGCAGCGCCTCTTTTTTTTGCATCATTCCAGTTCATGTCATTAAGCAGGTCTAAAGTAGTATTTTTGCCATTAACTTCTTTCTTTGCGATAATGTAAGTAACTATCTTTATAGAGGAGGCTACAGCATTATGGCAAATCATATCCCTGAGCTGGTGTTAAACGACGGCACGAAGGTGCCGGCGATCGGGTTTGGAACAGCGTGGATCAAAGGCACGAAGGGTGTACAGCATCTGAAGACTGCGCTTGATCTGGGATACCGGCTGATTGATTCGGCGTTTAACTATGAGAATGAAGGTGTGGTCGGAGAAGCAGTCCGCCGGGGCGGGGTTCCGAGAGACCAACTGTTTATTACGTCGAAGCTGCCGGGCCGCCATCATAAGTATGATGAAGCAATTGAGACTGTCCAGGAGTCGCTGTACCGCGCGGGCCTCGACTATTATGACCTGTATCTGATCCACTGGCCGAATCCGAAGGTGGATCTGTATGTGGAGGCTTGGCAGGCGCTGATCGAGGCCAGGAAGCAGGGCCTGATTCGCTCTATTGGAGTGAGCAATTTCCTGCCGGAGCATCTGGACCGTCTGATTCAGGAAACGGGCGTCACGCCAAGCATGAACCAGATTGAACTGCATCCTTACTATAACCAGGCGGAGCAGCGGGCTTATCATCAGCAGCATGGGATTATTACGGAATCCTGGAGCCCGCTGGGACGCGGTACCGAGCTGCTGAAGAATGAACAGCTTGCCGCGATTGCTGCAGCACATTCGAAATCCGTCTCGCAGATTGTGCTGCGCTGGCATGTCCAGCTTGGCGCCGTACCGATTCCAAGATCGGCGTCGGCGGAGCACCAGCGGGAGAATCTGGATATCTTCAGCTTTAGTCTCTCCGAGGAGGAGATGAAGGTAATCTCAGGGATTAAGACAACCGGCCCGCTGTGGGATCAGGACCCGGCTGTGTACGAGGAGTTCTGAGGACGGCGAGGTCAGAAGAAAATATAGAGGGGCTGTCCCAAACAGTACAATTGCATTTAATGCAGTTGATTCCTTGCAATACAACTGAAAAATCCATTCTATTGTATTCTGTACAATGCTTTTTAGGGAAATGAGCTTAAAATGCCCAAATTCTAAGAAACGAGTGTACAAAATACAATAGACTCTATTTTCAGGGTGATTTAACCGTAATCTGTTGCACAAACTACAATAGAATGAATTCTCTATTCCCTCACTACCCGATGTCCCAAATCCCAGCTTCAAATACTGAAAGCAGCGAGTCACCCATAATGGGAAACCCCGCTGCTTTTTTATGTTTGAAGCTTTATAGAAGATGGAGAAGCCCCAGTGCAACATTCAGCCTACATAGTGGAGCTTGCCCGACTGCTGATTGATATTGCCTCGAGGCTTGAGGTCAGACGCCGGTTATGGTGTCGGCATACCGCCGTTGGCATTCAGCGTCTCACCGCTGACATAGCTTGACTCCTGGCTGGCCAGAAATACATAAGCCGGGGCCATTTCAGCCGGCTGGCCGGGGCGGCCCAGCGGTGTTTTGGCACCGAAGTCCTTCAGCGCTTCCTGCGGCTGGCCGCCGCTGATTTGAAGCGGAGTCCATACCGGCCCGGGTGCCACAACGTTGACCCGGATCCCCTTGGCGGCTACCTGCTGGGCCAGCGATTTGCTGAAGGTGTTAATGGCACTTTTGGTTGTAGCATAATCCAGCAGAATCGGCGCAGGCTCATATGCCTGAATCGATGACGTATTGATAATCGTGCTGCCCGGCTTCATCTGCTTCACTGCCGCCTTGCAGAGCCAGAACAATGAATAGACATTCGTCTTGAAGGTAGCATCGAACTGCTCTGTGGTCAGATCGGCGATATCCGTTACAAATTGCTGTTTGCCGGCTATATTAGCCAGTATATCGATGCCGCCCAGCTCTTTAACCGCTGTGGCGATCAGCTGCTCACAGTACTGCTCGTCCTTCAGATCACCCGGTACCGCAACGGCCTTGCGTCCGGCTTCTTCAACCAGGGCGGCGACTTCCTTCGCATCAGCTTCCTCCTCAGGCAGATAAGCCAGCACTACATCGGCCCCTTCGCGGGCAAAAGCAATCGCCACCGCACGCCCGATTCCGCTGTCTGCTCCCGTTACCACTGCCTTGCGTCCGGTAAGCCGTCCGCTGCCGCGGTACGTTCCGGCCCCGTCATCGGGCCGGGGATGCATTTTCTTTTCCAGTCCGGGACTGGGCTGCTGCTGCTGGAATTCCGGTGTAGCCTTCTCATATTGCTTCGCAGGGTCTTGAATCATGTACTGATCGCGCATGTTGTATTCCTCCTCTGTAAGCTTCTGACTCTTTCTATGTAACCAGCTTCCCTTTTTCCTAAACGAATTATGTATGGAACCAGTATGAAAATACGGGGCCGTGCCAAAAGAGGATAAGTCTGACCCTTACGGACACCACAGCCCATAATAGCTCATTATCGGTCCACTGGGCAGATTTGAGGACACCATAGCTCTTATGCAGCGCTTTTCAGGTATTAACTCTACTTTTGCAGCGAAATAACGGCGCTGGAGTCCGGAACGACCGGCACATAGGTGCTCTTCTACAATTTAACGGCTCTCCTGTCCGTAGAAGGATGCGGTTAATTTGAAAAAGTGTAGCGTGGCGGTCTACTCTTCTTGCCGGGGATTCAAAGTCTTCACCAGGACAATTGAGCAAGCAGTTAAGTTCGCCCTGAGGGCGAATTTGTTATGCGATTAATTTCCTTTCCGGCTGCCTGAAGGAGACGCTGGGAGCAGCTTTTGTATTTACAGGGGGGTGTTGTGCTAAACTTGAGTAGAGCAGACAGGAGGAGAAGGTATGGCATTTGTTACGGTGAAGGATGAATATAAACGTTACAAGATGGGGGAGACCCTGATTGTGGCCAACGACGGGATTGAATTTGAAATTGAAAAAGGCGAGTTTGCGGTCATTGTAGGGCCGAGCGGAGCGGGAAAGTCGACAGTGCTTAATATACTGGGCGGAATGGATTCCGCCGACGAAGGCCAGGTCATTGTGGACGGTACCGATATCGCTCGTTTCAGCGCCAAGGAATTAACCGGCTACCGCCGCAATGACGTGGGTTTCGTATTCCAGTTCTATAATCTGGTGCCCAATCTGACGACACTGGAGAATGTGGAGCTGGCGTCACAGATCTCGCCCCGTGCACTTGATGCCCGGAAGGTGCTGGAGGATGTGGGGCTTGGACAGCGGCTGAACAACTTCCCGGCCCAGCTGTCCGGCGGTGAACAGCAGCGTGTGGCGATTGCCCGTGCGCTGGCCAAGCAGCCGAAGCTGCTGCTCTGCGATGAGCCGACAGGGGCGCTTGATTATAATACCGGCAAGCAGGTGCTGAAGCTGCTGCAGGATACATGCCGCAACACAGGGACTACGGTCATTGTCATTACTCATAATCTGGCGATTGCGCCGATGGCTGACCGGGTTATTGAGATCAATAACGCCAAGGTACGGAAAATGGTGAAGAATGCAGCACCGGTATCCGTGGAAGATATCGAATGGTAAGGGGCAGGAGGCTATGAAGAAACGGGCATTATGGAAGGATGTTTTCCGGGAGATCAGCCGTACCAAAGCAAGGTTTCTCTCCATCTTTGCGATTATTATGCTGGGGGTAAGCTTCTTTGCCGGGATCAAATCGGCAGGGCCGGATATGCTGGACACGGCTGCAACATATTATAAGGAACTGCAGCTGATGGATTTGCGGGTGCAGTCCACCTATGGGCTGACAGAGAAGAGCGTGGAAGAGCTGCGCGGGGTTGACGGGGTACAGACCGTTCAGCCCGGCTACAGCTCGGATGTATTTCTGGGGAACAGCGGATTAATCGGCAAGGTGGTCTCCTACTCCGGTGATAATCAATTGAACGGGTATAAGGTGACAGCCGGACATCTGCCGGAGGCTTCCGGAGAAATTGTACTGGATGAGCACCTGCGGCAGGAGGGGCTGTTCGCACTCGGCGATTCCATCACGTTCAGCGGGGAGGCTGACGGTGATCTGGCTGAGACATTCCGGACGGTATCCTACACAGTCGTCGGCTTTGCACAGAGCCCGCAATACATTGAGACAACGAACCGCGGAACGAGCCGGATCGGCAAAGGAACGGCAGATGCGTTCGCCGTCATTCCGGAAGAAGACTTCAACCTTCCTGTATATTCGGAGGTGTACCTCAGCTTCAAGGATACTGCTGCGGAAACGGCTTATACACCGGCCTATGATGCACTGGTCGAGCGGCATACCGCCGAAGTTGAAGACGCGCTCGGGGATTTCCCGCAGCAGCGTCTGGAGGAGCTGCAGGCAGAAGCTGCAGCAATGCTGGGTGCACAGCAGCAGCAGGCGGCGTCTGGAGCGCAGACGGATGCACAACAACAGGCAGCGCCTGAGCTGCCGAAGGTATACGTGACAGACCGGACAATTAATGCGGGCTATGCGGAGTACAAGGATAATGCGGACCGCCTGTCCGCCATTGCTTCGGCGTTCCCGGTCTTCTTCTTCCTGATTGCCGCGCTGGTCAGCTTAACGACGATGACCCGGATGGTGGAGGAGCAGCGTCTGCAGATCGGCACCATGAAGGCGCTGGGGTACGGGCCGCTCGATATCATGACGAAATTTCTGGTCTATGGCACACTGGCGAGTCTTACTGCGTCCATTGCCGGACTTGCGGTCGGGTTCACCCTGTTCCCGGATATTATCTATAATGCATACTCGCAGCTCTACAACCTGCCGGATGTAATCAAGAGCTTCTATCCGGATTACGCCGTTGTATCGATTATAGTAGCTCTGGTGTGTACAGCGATGACGGCGATGATTGCTTCCCGGGTGGAACTGCGCAGTAATGCGTCTGTGCTGATGCGGCCCAAAGCGCCGAAGAGCGGCCAGCGTATTCTGCTGGAACGGTTCGGCTTTCTGTGGACACGGCTCAGCTTTGTCCAGAAGGTGACTGCAAGGAATCTGTTCCGCTACAAGCAGCGGATGTTCATGACGGTTATTGGTGTGGCAGGCTGTACTGCACTGATACTGACCGGCTTCGGGCTGAAGGATTCCATTGGCAGCATTGCCGGCAAGCAGTTCGGCGGGATTATGAAATACAGCGCGCTCGTTGCTTTCCATGACAATGCGGCGGCAGAGGACAGTGATGCCTATGCACAACTGATTCAGGAGGAGCCAGCGGTTACGGGAACTCTGGATGTGCTTCAAGAGGCGATGACGGTCCGGGCCAAGGGGGTTAACGATCAGGGGGTACGGATCTTCGTGCCCTCTGAGGTCCAGACGCTGGACGCATTCATTGCGCTGCAGGACCGGATTACGGATGAGCATAAGACACTGGCAGATGATGGCGCCATTATTACCGAGAAGCTCGCGAAGCTGTATGATCTTGTCCCCGGTGACCGCCTGAGTGTTCTCGACAGCAACAACGAGGAATTTGAGATCAGGGTGGCTGCGGTTACCGAGAATTATGTTCTGCATTATATGTATATGACACCGGCGTATTATACTGAGGTTTTTGGTGAGAAGCCGGTCTACAACACTCAGTTGCTGAACTACAGCAAGCAGGACAGGCAATGGGAGGACGAGTTCGGCGGGAGATTAACTGCGAACGGGCAGGTGGCGATGGTTACCTTTTCCAGCGGAGTGGGCGAAGCCTTTGACGGGACCATGGATAGCATGGATGTCGTAATTGTTGTACTGATTGTATCTGCCGCTGCCCTGGCCTTCGTAGTGCTGTATAACCTGACGAATATCAATGTGTCTGAACGGGTCCGCGAATTGTCTACCATTAAGGTGCTGGGCTTCTACGATCAGGAGGTCACCATGTATATCTACCGGGAGAACATCCTGTTAACCCTGCTCGGGATCATCTCCGGCAATGCGCTGGGAATTGTGCTGCACCGGTTCGTTCTGTCTACAGCTGAGCTGGATGCCACGATGTTCGCCCCATTGATCAAATGGCAGAGTTATGTGTATGCGGCGTTACTGACCTTGCTGTTCTCAGGAATAGTTATGCTGTTCATGCATCTTAAGCTGAAACGGATTCATATGATTGAAGCGCTGAAGTCGGTGGAGTAGGCCCGGGCCTGGATCATGAATAGGTCTTAGTCACTATTTTGTCAAAAACAGCTTTGCTGCAAAAATACGAGGAAGAGAAACAGGCAGAGGGGAAGTTGGCCTATCCAGTTTCTTTTCCTTTTTTTATATAAAAAAATAGAGAAACCGTTGTGATTTAACGCGTAACAGCGATAAAATTGCCGAAAAGTGTCGAATTAACACGAAAATGATAACATTAAGTGAAGATAACTAACCGTATTAAACATATTTGAATGGTCGGAAAAAGGGAATGCAAGGAGTTTCTTTTACTATACTGGAAGGAATTATTTTTTATGCAGGGAAAATTGTGAAAAAAGGAATAAAGAAATATATTGACGTAAGATATATTCACATGTAATATAAACCATAATTTATAGGGAATTGCTAAGACTCCCGCCCGGGAAAGTTGCCTCTGACTCTAATTGACCTACGGTCTATTCAACCCATAAATGTCATATGTATTGTGTGTGATGTTTCGTTACATGGGCTGCAGAGGGCGGCAAATCATCCAGATTACCCAGTCTCCCGAGAAGCTTTAAAGAGAAGGTGGGGTTACCGGAGCATTGTCCGGTCAGCACTCACTACACGCACTTATCTAAGGAGGAGTAAGAAGAATGGCGAAAAAGAGAAAATGGTGGTCTGGTTTACTAGTTCTATCGTTGGTAGGGGTTTTATTTACAGGATGCAGTACTAATAACACCGCAAGTTCTCCAACCAATGCTCCGGCAGCAACTGAAGCACCAGCTGCGAGTGCAGCACCGGATGCGACTGAAGCACCTGCTGCAGACGGGCCGGTTGATGGCGGAACCATCGTCCTTAGCACATTCTCCGATATTGTTAATATTAACCCTCTCTTAGTCAATGACACTGCTTCGGGTGATGTAGCGCAGTTCGTCTTTGCCAAACTGTATAACCTGGACCGCGGAGGCAATGTAACCCCGGAAGATTGGTCTTTGGCTGCAGAACTTCCGGTTATCTCTGAAGATGGACTGACTTACACTGTGAAATTAAAAGATACAATTAAATGGAGTGACGGACAGCCAATCACTGCTGATGATGTAGTGTATACAATTGAAACCGGCAAGAATCCGGAAACAGGTTCTCCGCTGATCAGTGCGTATGACAAGGTGAAGACGGTAGAGAAGGTCGATGACCATACCGTGAAATTCACTTTATCCCAGATTTACGCACCGTTCCTGTACTCGCTGGTTCAAGAAATTGTTCCCGCACATGTTCTCAAGGATGTAAAGCCGACTGAAATCCAAACGAATGCCTATGGTACGGACCCGGCCAAGACCGTAACAAGCGGACCATGGAAATGGACAGCATGGAAGCAAGGCGAAAGTCACACCCTTGATGCTGATCCGAACTACTGGGGTACTGTTAAACCTCATATTGCTCAAATCGTCTACAAAATCTATGCCGACCAGAACACTGAGGTTCAAGCGATCATGAAGGGCGACACTGACCATATCAGTGCGATTCCGGTAACTCAGGTTGAAGCAGTTAAGGCTGCCGGCACGGTTGATATTATCCAGAAGCCGGGCGCGCAGTATGAATATATTAATTTCAACTTTGACGGCAAGAATTTCCCTGACGGATACGGCCTGTTCCAGGGACAGAAGACCAGACAGGCAATTGCTCACGCAGTGAACCGTCAAGGTATGGTAGACAATATCCTCAAGGGCGTAGGCGCACTGATGAACGCTCCGTTCCTGCCGGATACCTGGGCTGACCCGGGCGATGCAGCTGTGAACTATGACTACAGTGCAGACAAAGCGAAGGCACTGCTTGCTGAAGACGGCTGGGTTGCCGGCAAAGACGGTATTCTCGTTAAAGACGGACACCGCTTCTCGTTTGAACTGCAGTACAATGCCGGTAACAGCCGCCGTGAGCAGGTAGCCGCAGTTATCCAGCAGAACCTGAAGGATGTTGGTATTGAAGTAACGCCTAAGGCTATCGACTTTGCAGCTTGGATCGACCAGAACGTAACACCGGGTAAATATCAGGCCCTGCTGCTGGCATGGTCCCTGAATACTCCGGATCCGGATGCTGAAAGTATCTTCTCCTCCAAATACTTCCCGCCGGCTGGACAGAACAGCGGCTGGTATAAGAACGAGAAGCTGGATCAGCTGTGGATCGATGGTTACTCCACTGTTGACCAGAATGAACGTAAAGAAATCTACAAAGAAGTAGGTAAAGAAATTTCTACAGATCTTCCTTATGTATTCCTCTATCAATACGGTCAGGCTATCGGAACAGGACCTAGAGTTCACTGGGCAGAGGAAGATAAGCCTGAGCCATCCCTTGGCTATGGACAGTTCTTCCATGCTATCAAATGGTGGGTAACCGAGTAACGAACCGACGAACTGAATAGACTTGCGGGAGGTGAAAGAGAATTCTCTTTCACCTCCCCCTTTTGTTGCATGGGGGAGCCTTCCGTAGTCTATGCCCTACCATCTCTAGGAGGATAGCTCATGACAGAATATTTGATACGCCGAGTGCTACAATCCGTACTGGTCATCTTTCTGATAACCATACTAACCTTTCTGCTAATCCATGCTGCTCCGGGCGGACCGACTCAAGTCATGCTCTCTCCGGGACTTACTCCGGAAATATTCGAACAGCAAGCGAAGAACCTTGGGCTGGATCAGCCAATTCCTGTACAGTATGTGCGCTGGATTGGCGACCTGCTGCAGGGTGATCTGGGCTACACCTTCAAGAACCATATTCCGATCTCCGATCTGCTCTGGCCGCGTATCGGCAACACTGTGATCCTGATGGGGGCGGCTTGGCTGGTATCCCTGCTGATCGCCATTCCTTGGGGGATCTATAACAGTACCAAAGTATATGGCCTGTCTGACCAGACGGCTTCATTCATTTCTTATCTGGGCTTCGCCATGCCGACATTCTGGTTCGGTATTCTGCTCCAGCAGCAGCTGTCGCTGAAGCTGGACTGGTTTCCGCTGTCGGACATGTATACCCGGGGGAAAGAAGGAAATATAGGCGACTTGTTCATGCATCTGGTGCTTCCAATTACGGTTTTGGCTCTTGGATTCCTGGCCTCTTATATGAAATATGCGCGGGCAAGCATGCTGGAAGTGCTGGATCAGGACTATATCCGTACAGCACGCGCCAAGGGCGTCAAAGAACGCAAGGTTATCTTCCGTCATGCGCTGCGCAATGCACTGATTCCGATTATTACCATACTCGGCCTTGATCTTCCGATGCTGGTGGGAGGGGCCGCACTAACAGAGAATGTATTCAACTGGCCGGGAATGGGCCGTTGGTTTGTAGAGATGGCAGGTGCGCGCGAATATTCAGCACTGATGGCTGTTACTATAGTAACGGCGGTTATGGTTGTTATCGGCAATCTCCTGGCAGATATACTGTATGTCGTAGTTGATCCCCGGGTAAAGCTCGGTAAGCAAGGGGGTAAAGCAGCATGAGTACAGACAACACTGAGCTTACTAAAGGGATTGTATCGAAGCCGCTCGGGACACCGGATATGAATCCGATGCCGGGCGGAACAGATCCGGAAATTCCGTTGGCCGATTCCAGCAGGCCTCCAGGCCCGTGGAGTACGCTGTGGAAGAAGTTCTCGCGTAACCCGTTCGCGATGGGCGGTTTAGCAGTCCTGCTTATATTTGTACTGCTGGCGGTATTCGCACCATTCTTGACCAAATACAGACCGGAAGCCATTGATCTGATGTTCGCCAATCTGAAGCCGGGGGCAGAAGGGCACCTGCTTGGGACAGATGAGCTGGGCCGTGATATCTTCACCAGACTGCTGTACAGTGCGCGGATCTCATTGCTGATCGGGTTCTCCGTGGCCTTCGTTTCCGTAGTGGTCGGATCGGTTATCGGTGCGATTTCAGGATACTTCGGCGGGTTTGTAGATACGGTATTCATGCGTATTGTAGACGTGATGAACTCTGTTCCGACCCTGTTCCTGAACATTCTGATTATGGCATTGTTTGGTACAAAGATTAAATTCATGATCCTTATCCTGGCATTTACCAGCTGGATGAGTATTGCCCGGCTCGTCCGGGGGACCTTCCTGCAGCTGCGCGAAATGCAGTATGTAGAGGCGGCCAAAGCGATCGGGGTATCCAGCTGGGGCATTATATTCCGGCATTTGCTCCGTAATGCCAGCTTCCCGATTATCGTGAATGCGACCCTGATGGTCGGCGGCGCGATCCTTAGTGAATCGGCGTTGTCTTACCTGGGGCTTGGCATCCAGGCTCCGGCAACAAGCTGGGGGCTGATGCTCAGCAGTGCCCAGGAATTCATGCTGATTGATCCGATGCAGGCTGTGTATCCGGGCTTCTGCATTACAGTTGTAGTGCTGGCAGTTAACTTTATCGGCGACGGAATCCGGGATGCCCTAGATCCCAGACAGAAAGTGACTAAATCCCGGAGGAGGCTGGAACAATGGCGGAAAAACTACTCGAAATCCGGAAGCTGACCGCCGGCTTTGCCACAGAGAAGGGTCTTCTCAAAGCAACTGACGGTATCTCCATTTCTATTGCCAAAGGCCAGACAGTTTGTATTGTCGGTGAATCCGGCAGCGGTAAAAGTGTGACCTCACTCGCAATTATGCGTTTGATTGATTATGCCGGAGGTATGGTTATCGACGGCAATATAGATTTTCACGGCCAGGATCTGACAGCAAAGAGCCAGGAAGAAATGCGCAAAATCCGTGGTAACCAGATTGCCATGATTTTTCAGGATCCGATGTCGTCGCTTAATCCGGTATTCACGGTAGGGGAGCAGATTGCGGAGAGCCTGCGGCTTCACCAGAACAAGAGTGATGCTGAAGCCATGCAGATGGCGGTTGATCTGCTTAGACTGGTTGGCATTCCTGCACCGGAAATCCGGGCGAAGCAGTATCCGCATGAGCTGTCCGGCGGAATGTGCCAGCGTGTCGTAATTGCGATCGCCCTGGCCTGTAAGCCGGAGCTGCTGATCGCCGATGAACCGACAACGGCGCTCGATGTAACGGTGCAGGCACAGATTCTGGATCTGCTGCGCAAGCTGCAGTCCGAGCTGGGGATGTCCATTCTGCTGATCACCCATGATATGGGTGTGGCCGCAGAGATGGCAGACCGCATTGCTGTAATGTATGCCGGCGCGATCGTGGAGGAAGGGACTGTAGAAGAAATCTTCGACCATCCGAGCCATCCTTATACGATAGGGCTGCTCCAGTCCATTCCAGGTTTTGAAGGGGGACGGGGAGGCGAGCTCTATACGATCCGCGGAACGATTCCTCCGATTGGCCAGCTGCCTGCGGGCTGCCGGTTCAACCCGCGTTGCCCTCATGCGATGGATATCTGCAGAAGTCAGGAGCCGCCGGATTTCATGATCTCAGATGATCACCGGACAGCCTGCTGGCTGTTCAAGGATAAGCCGGTTCAGGCGGATTACAGCGATGAGGTGAAACGCGCATGACGAATGAAACAGCAACCAAACCGGTTACAGAGCATAAGGTATCTTCTGAAGTGCTGGTGGAGGTTAAGGATATCAAGAAGTATTTCCCGATAACCAAGGGACTGCTTAACCGGACCGTTGGTCAGGTTAAGGCTGTGGACGGTGTGAATCTAACCATCCGCAAAGGAGAGACCTTCGGACTGGTAGGGGAATCAGGCTGCGGCAAATCAACATTCGGGCGGGTACTGCTCCGGCTGCAAGGGGCTACCGGCGGCGAGGTGCTATACAAGGGTAAGGATATCCATTCTATCGGCACAGGTGAGATGCGCAAGCTGCGTGAAGAGATGCAGATTATATTCCAGGACCCGTTCGGCTCCCTGAATCCGCGCTTCCTCGTCAGGGATATTATTGGTGAACCGCTGCGCATTCACCGCAGCATGTCGGCCAAGGAGATCGATGACAGAGTAGTTGAGCTGATGGAGCTGGTGGGTCTGGATGCCAGCCGCCGGAACCGTTACCCGCATGAATTCTCCGGCGGACAACGCCAGCGGATCGGCATCGCCCGGGCGATTGCCCTGAACCCGCAGTTCATCGTAGCCGATGAAGCGGTATCCGCACTGGACGTATCGGTACAGTCCCAGGTAATCAACCTGCTCATGAAGCTGCAGAAGGAGCTTGGGTTAACCTTCCTGTTCATCGCGCACGGCCTGAATGTGGTCCGGCATATTTCGGACCGTGTTGGAGTCATGTACTTGGGCAAGCTGGTGGAAGTGGCGGAGACAGAAGAGCTGTTCGCAGCACCGCTGCATCCGTACAGCGCTGCCCTGCTCTCGGCGATTCCGAAGCCATCCCCAAGACGCAAGCAGGAGCGTATTGTGCTGGAGGGCGATGTGCCTTCCCCGGCCAATCCGCCATCCGGCTGCCGGTTCCATACCCGGTGCCCGTTTGTCCAGGATAAGTGCCGCTCTGTGGAGCCGCTGCTGGAGGAGATTCTGCCGGGCCGTCAGGCGGCCTGCCACTTCCCGCTCATTAAGGGCTCCTGATTCCTGAGGGTGAAATAGTTCTGCAAGATAAGGAACGCTGCGAGAGTTCAAGCGGCGTTCCTTTTTGCTTTTGCCTAACTTTTATAAACTAATCATTGTGTTACAGGGACTTGTATAAGAAAATGAGAAAAAGAGGGATTTCGACTACATATCATCCAAAATGCCGCAACTGATGCGGAACCGGAGGCTACCTGTGAACAAGTCCGACAAGACAGTATCAGCTTTATTTCTATTCATTATAGTAATTGCAGCATGGGTATGGGCAACGGGGGTGCAGACCTGGGCTCTGCCGGGAATAATAACTTCGCTGCTGTGTCTGGGGCTATTTGTGTGGACGGGACTGCGGGCGATTCCTGCTTTGACCGGTTACATCCTGACGCAGACTGAATCAGCTTCGTCTGGCATAAGGGATGAAGTTCAGGAGCGGCGGCAGACCTGGCTTAAGATTATGCTCTGGATGGTGATAAGCCGTGTGCTGCTGGTACTTCTCGCTTATGTGCTCTGGATCCTTAAGGATGGGTATTCCGCCGGAGTGTGGTCGCGGTTTATTGATATCTGGCATATCGGCGGCATTGATGCCACCTCTTATCTGGGGATCGCGAAGAACTGGTATGTTACTGAAGGCGATTCCAGATTCCATATAGTATTCCTGCCGCTGTTTCCGGTTATCATTAAGCTGGTGCAATTCTTCGCGGGCAACTATATGGTTGCCGGATTCATTGTGGCTAACCTTTGTGCGCTGGCTGCGGCTATTACCGCATATGAGCTCGCCCGGCTGGATATGGAGCGCAAGAATGCCCTGCGGGTAGTGAAGTATATCTTCATTTTCCCGTCCGCCTTCTTCTTCTTCATCCCTATGACCGAATCGCTGTTCCTGCTGCTCTCTCTGATGGCCCTTTATTATGTACGCAAACAACGGTGGCTGCTTGGCTGCCTCTGTGCCGCATTAGCCGGATTTACCCGTTCGCCGGGTATCCTGCTGGCTGTACCGATTGCCGTGGAATTTGCCCGGAGCCTTGTGGCGGGCTACAAATACACAGGACGGCGGCGGGGATTTACGAACCGGCTGATCTCGGGCGTGCTTTGCCTGGGTGTAGTGTCCTTTGGGCTGCTGGCTTATCTCTACATTAATTACAAAGTGACAGGTAATGCATTTCAGTTCAGCATCTATCAGAAGGAGCATTGGTCGCAGCGTTTCTATTTCTTTTTCGATACGGTAAGATATCAGATGGAGTACGCTATAAGAACCTTCAAAGAAGGGGATTACCGTACCTTCCTGGGGCTGTGGCTGCCGAATCTGAGTGTGATCTTCCTCGTGCTCCTGACTATGCTTGGAAGTGCAAAGAAGCTCAATCCTGCCTATATGGCGTATTTTTTAGTATACTTCGCTTATGTGGTCGGCCCTACCTGGCTGTTGTCCGCGCCACGTTACTTTGCTGTGGCCTTCCCGCTGGCCTTTGCGGCCGCATTGCTGACTAAAGACAATAGAAGAAAAGATATGGCCTTGAGCGCTTTTTATATTATTACCAGTCTGCTGTATCTGACTGTGTTTATTTTCGGATATCCGGTGTACTAGAAATTACAGAAACGATGGTGGCTATGCAAATTAAGCTAGAAGATCAGCTGATTACACTCCATGTCCAATATGCTAAGCGCAAGAAGATTTCGGTGCAGATTGGCATGTCTGATCTCATTACGGTTAAGGCGCCCAAAGGAACAAGTGAAGAGAGTCTGCGCAGTGCGGTGGAGAGGCTGGGACCGCGGATACTGGAGCAGCTGCGCAGCAATGCGGCGGCCCGACAGGTGCCGAAGGCGAAGGAGTATCAGGGGGAGGAGGCTTTCCTGTATCTGGGGAAGGAGTACGCGCTGCATGAGCTGATTGCGGCCCCTGACGGGGAGGCGGATGAGCTGAAGCTTGCGCTGAAGAAATTCTATACGGCCAGCCTGAAAAAAATCGTAGCCGAGCGCATCGTCCCGTACCAAACGCAGCTCAAGGTGAAGCCGAAGAGTATCGAAATTGTTGAATCGCGGACGAAGTGGGGGAGCTGCAGCTTTGATAAAAAACTGACGTTCAACTACCGCCTGGCCATGGCGCCGCCTGAAGTAATCGACTATGTCATTATTCATGAGCTATGCCATCTGCTGCATATGAATCATGACCGTTCCTTCTGGCGCCGCCTGGGAAGCATAATGCCGGATTATAAGGAGAAGGAAGCCTATCTGGCCCGGCAGGGGCAGTTCATGACGCTTTGAATATTCTGCGGACTGTGCTCAGGCAATGGATGTAGCCGGATGCTTGACGTCTGGCGGATACTGCCGGCTGCCAAGGTTCCTAACGAATAAACCGCCGGAGTAGCTGCTGCTGCTGCTGAGCTGAGGCCCGTCACTGTCATCGTCCGGAGTGAAGTGGAACACTATAGTCTCTGTGCTGCTGTCTGCAAGCTTAAATGCCGTCTCGCGGATGGATAAAGGCTTCGTGCTGATCAGATCGAATATCTCCAGCTGCCCGTTCTCCTGCTGGCAGATGGCGAGGAGCTCCTCATCCTCCAGATAATAAAGATTATTGCTGAAGACATTCAGGCAGTAGAACATCAGCAGCCCTTGGGCGCCGCTTACGCTTAGACGTTCTGATACGGGCAGCCGCTGTGCTGCCAGTGCAGAGATCAGATTCAGATCACCGGATATAGAGAGATCCAGCTTGCGGATTTCTGCAGACCCGGCAGATCCTGCTGTTCCGGCAGGACAATCCATGGAGAAAAGCTGTTCCTCTACCGGACGGAAACCAAACCTTGGATAGAAATCCAGCACCGTATCATTGGCGAACAGGTACATGAACTCCGCCTGATCTCCGTAATCCTCGAGCACTTTGTCCATTAGCCGGGCGGACAGCCCCCGTCCCCGGTAGTCAGGATGAGTCATTACCGTACCGAGCTGAACAGCGGTACACTTTACACCATCTATGATCAGCTCAAGCAGATTAACTGAGACATTGGCAATAACCCGGTTTCCCTCTGCATAAGAATAAGGAATATAACGTTCGTTCCAGAAACCCTCCTCATACCAGCGTTCCAGCTGCAGTTCGAATGTGTCCGCAGCCAGACTGAAGAAGCTCTGCCGTAACACCTCGTTATGCTTATAGTCTTTGATAAATTCAAATTCCGGTATTTCCCGCATCGTAAATCCTCTCCCAGGTCAAATTCCCTCCTATTATACCATCCTAATTAGTAATCCATCTTGAAGTATTCTAATAAGTCAATACCCCAAAGGATAACTAAAATGTAAACTAAGGTGTTATTCACAAATTATAGCAAGATCGTTATCTTATATAGTAAGAAATATTCTTTATAAAGAACTGGTATTGGAATTCCGGATAGATGGAGGTCTGACAATGAGCGCAATCACCGGGATTTATTCTATGCAGCATGAACCAGTCGATCCTGAGCTGGGTCCCGGCCTTATGCGGCAGCTGCAGTGTTATCCGGCTGATGATGCCAGAAGCTGGCAGGCAGAGGGGATCTTCCTCGGCTGCCGTGCACAGTGGATTACTCCAGAGTCAAGGAATGAGATTCTGCCTTACTATGACAAGGAACGTGGTCTGGCTATTGCAGCCGATGCGATCATTGATAACCGGAATGATCTGTTCGGACAGCTTCAGATTGTCCGTGAGGATCGTGATTCCATTCCAGACAGCCTGCTGATCCTGCTGGCCTATGAGAAGTGGGGGGAGGAAGCACCGGCCCGGCTGGTCGGAGACTTCACCTTCATGCTCTGGGATGCACGCAGGCGGCTGCTGTTTGGGGCCAGAGACTTCTCGGGCAACCGGACACTCTACTTCCGCCGTTCCGGCGGTCTGTTCTCTTTCTGCACCGTAATTCATCCCTTGCTGTCTATGCCTGACAGCCAACGTGTTGTGAATGAGGACTGGATCTCAGAGTATCTGGCGAATCAGGAGCGGACGGATGTGGCAGATATGTTCTCCACGGTCTATCAAGGAATAGAACAGCTGCCTCCTGCTCATTCCATAACCGTCAGCGGAGCGCATGTGACATTCTCCAGATATTACACCTTTCAGGCTCCACCGGAGCTGAAGCTCCACAGTAATAGTGAATATGAGGAGGCGTTCCGCGAGGTATTCGGGCAGGCGGTCAAGGACCGGCTGCGTACCCACCTTGCAGCGGGTGCCAACTTAAGCGGGGGGCTGGACTCCGGTTCCGTGGTGAGTTTTGCTGCGGAAGAGCTGCGCCGCAGGGAGAAGCCGTTATTCACCTTCAGCTCCTATCCGGTAGAGAACTTTACCGGATTTAATCTGGGCTTGCGGGTTGCTGATGAACGCCCTTATATCCAGGAGACGATTGACCATGTAGGCAATATCCAGCCGAGCTTTCTGAACTTTCCTGACCGGAACTCATACAACGAGATTGACGAATGGCTGGATATCATGGAGATGCCCTACAAATTCATAGAGAATTCCTACTGGCTCAAAGGTATATATGAGCAAGCGCAGAGCAAGGGGGTAGGTGTTCTCCTCAGCGGACAACGGGGCAATTGGAGTATATCCTGGGGGCCTGCACTGGATTACCAGGCGAAGCTGATCCGGGAATTCCGCTGGCTCTCCTTCTACCGGGAGCACAAGCTGTATAGCCGTTCCATGGAGGCCAGCCGTAGGCAGGTGCTGCAGATTGTCGGGCGCAAGGTCTTCCCCGGAATAGGGCAGCTGGTCTCCGGCAAGCCCGAGGCGATCCCGGAGCTGATCTCGCCGGAGCTTGCCCGGCGGACAGGCGTACATGAGCGGCTGAAAGGGATTAACGGGCTGCCAGCCGCGCAGACGGTGTATAACATCCGCAGGCAGCATTTTCAGCAGCCGCATATCTGGAATGTGAACGGAACGGCGGCTACCAAGCTGTCGCTGAAGTACGGGGTATGGGACCGGGATGCCACGAATGACCTGCGCGTAATTAACTTCTGCCTGTCCGTGCCGGAAGGGCAGTATGTCCAGAACGGAGTGGACCGGTCGCTGATCCGCCGGGCGATGGAGGGAAGGCTGCCGGATAGGGTCAGACTGAACCGGAAACGGCGCGGGGTGCAGGGGGCGGACGGAATTACCCGCATGCTTCCGCAGTGGGAGCATTTCCTTGCGGAGCTCCGGGAGATGATTGAGGATCCCCGCACCTCGGCATATCTTAATCAACCCGGGCTCGCCGGATGTTTGAACCGGCTGGGTAGTGAGCCCGCACCATCCCTCATTTTCAACACGGATTTCCGCCTTCTGACCAGAGGACTGGTGGTTTACCGCTTTCTGAAGCGGCTGTCCTGATGAGATTAACTGAAAGGGGGTGAAGCACATGAAAAAGGAATACAGCAAGCCTGCATTGGAAGTATTGGACGTTAAAATGACTATGGCTGGTCCAGGACTATCGATCGCCGACTCCTTCCAGGCGGATCCGGATGAAGTCGTTCATCACTCCTAATTCTCTTGTGCAGTACCCGGCCCTCATCCCTCTTAGCTTGCTGGAGGGGGATAAGGGCTATCCTTACATTATCCGCGGGAAGCAGGCGGGTGAAACTGATAAATAAGGGGTGAACAGTATGACGCGCACCATGGAATGTCTCGGATATAAAGCTTTCGGTCTGCACATTCTCAGCGAAATCCCGTTGCCGGAACTTCCCCGGACGGATCAGCCTGGCATTATGGGCAGCATTTCTGTTGCTTACGGCAGTCTGGAGGAGCGCTGGAAGGCGGTGCCGAAGATAACGCCGAGCCTTGGCGCGGCGGAGAACGAAGTCATGTTCATCGTCAAAGATACAGCGATCTTTTCGGTGCACAGCGGCAGCAGGATCACAGTATCTCCAGTACCTGAAGCCGATCCCGATAGTATCCGCCTGTTTATTCTGGGGAGCTGCATGGGCGTTCTGCTGATGCAAAAAGGCATTCTCGCGCTCCACGGAAGCTCGCTTGTGCTGAATAATCAAGCTTACGCGCTAGTCGGCCGTTCAGGGGCAGGCAAATCGACGCTGGCTTCATATTTAATGGATCAGGGCCATCTTCTGGTCAGTGACGACGTTATTCCCGTATTGGTGCAAAATGGACATCCATTAGCTGTTCCAGGGTATCCGCAGCAGAAGCTTTGGCAGCAGAGCCTGGACTATTTGGGAATGAATTCGTCTGTATACCGTCCGCTTTTTCAGCGGGAGACCAAGTTTGCCGTACCGGTGCATGACCGCTTTCAGGCTGAACCGCTGCCGCTGGCCGGGATATTTGAATTAACCGTATCCCCGGACGGACCGGTGGCCCTGGAGCCAATCATTGGACTGGAACGGCTGCATACCTTGTATAACCATACTTATCAAAAAGCGCTCGTGGACCGCATTGGAGTCAGAGAATGGCATTTCGGCATGCTGGCCTCGTTCGCAGGCCGGCTGCCGATGTACCGGCTTACCCGTCCGGAGCAGGGCTTCAGCGCACCGCAGCAGACGGAGCTTATCTTTGAGGTGATTACACAAAAGGTGAAGGAGATGAACGCATGAATATGAACACGGCAGAGGTTCTGTCCCTTGATTCGGTACTGGTTCAACGGGAAGGCAATATCGCCAGTGACATGGACGGCGAGAAGGTCATGCTGAATGTGCAGAACGGCAAGTATTACAACCTCGGTGAGGTAGGAGGAGAGATCTGGGAGGCGCTGTCCGCTCCGGTATCGATCCGCCGGATTGCTGAGATCATGCAGGAGATTTTTGAGGTTCCGGCAGAGCTGGCACAGCAGGACGTGACTGATTTTGTGCAAAATCTGCTGAATGAGGATCTGGTCGCTGTTGTCAGCGGATCATGATTACTTTGCGGCGTATCGGGAATTTGCTGAAGTATGACAAAGCCGCACTTGCGCTGATTCCTGAAGCGTTATGGCGGCTTTTGCTGGTCCGAATCCAGCTGCTGTTTCCTTTTGCCAAGACTGCACCCCAACTTGGGGTGAAAGCTATGGAAACCTCCACGGTAACGAAAGAAGCGGATATTCCCCGCGTGCAGCAGATCACCAAAGCGATTCGTGTCATCAGCCGTTATACGCCGTGGAAAAGCACCTGTATGGTCAGGGCGGTAACCGGCCTGAAGATGCTGGAGAAGCGGGGAATTGAGAGCACCCTCTATATGGGAGTGGCGCGGGATAAGCAGGGGGCGATGATTGCCCATGCCTGGCTGCGCAGCGGAGCTTATTATGTATCCGGGGATGATGCGATGCAGGGGTTCGTGGTTGTAGAGAAATTCGCCAAAGTGTTACAAGCCGGGCAAACGGGGTGAGGCCATGCAAGCGGTACTGAATTATGTCCGGCAGCTTCAGCGCTTGTCGGGGGTTAAACTATATCTCAATCTGCTCGGGATGGTGATCAGCGGACTGCTGGAAAGTTCTGCGATCCTGCTGCTTGTGCCTATGCTGGGGATGGCCGGTATTCAGCTTGGCGCTGCAGCGGCAGCCGGCAATCATCTCCCGGCGCTCGGCTTCATCTCTGAGCTGCCGCAGACAACCGCGCTTATGCTGGTGCTCGGCGCGTATGTCTTCATTGTGCTCTGCCAGAATCTGATTTCCCGGTTCGTGACCATCCGCAATGTGGAAATCCAGCAGACCTATGGCAGGCAGCTGCGTTACGAGGTATATAGCGCGCTGCTGCGGGCGGAGTGGTCTTTTTTCCTGAAGAAGCGCACCTCCGATCTGATCAATGTGATGACCACGGAGCTGGCCAGAGTGCTGGCCGGGATCAGCGCATTCCTGCAGTTTATTACTACATTGCTGTTCACGCTCGTGCAGATCGGCTTCGCCTTCTGGCTGTCCCCCAAGATGACTGTCGCCGTAATGGTTTGCGCCGCCCTGCTGTCTATCTTCTCCCGCAGATTCATCCGGAAGGCCAAGAAGCTGGGCGGCCGCAGTACGGAGCTGGGCAAGACCTATCTGGGAGGAATCACCGACCAGCTGAATGGAATCAAGGATATCAAAAGCAATAACCTGGAGCATTCCCGGCTGGAATGGCTGCATGCCTTCACCGCAGAGGTGAAGCAGGAGCAGCTGGATCATACCCGTCTGCGTTCCAACTCCCAGCTGCTGTACAAACTGTCCTCCACGCTGCTGATAGCCGTATTTATCTTCGTATCCTTCCGGTTCCTGCAGGTAGAGGGCCCTAATCTGCTGCTGGTCATTCTGGTGTTCACCCGGCTGTGGCCGACATTCTCTGCCCTGCAGTCACTGATGGAGCAGTTAGCCGCTGTATTGCCTTCTTTCAGGCAGCTGCAGCTGCTGCAGGAGGAATGCCGGGACGCCGCCGAGCGTGGTCAGGGCGGAAGCGGGCAGGCTGTCCTCCCAGTACCCTTGGAGCATAGCCTTACAGCAAGAAATGTTAATTTCCGCTATAACCTGCAGGAACCGCAGTACTCACTGGAGCAGGTGAACATCGTCATTCCGGCCCGGAAGATGACGGCAATTGTCGGCCGTTCGGGTGCAGGGAAGAGTACGCTGGTCGATCTCCTGATGGGGCTGATCCAGCCGGAGAACGGGGAGATTCTGGCAGACGGCCAGCCGATTACAGGGGAGAGGCTGCTGTCTTACCGGAGGACGATCGGGTATGTCGCGCAGGATCCTTTTCTGTATAATGCGACGATCCGTGACAATTTGCTGATGATCAAGCCGGATGCCGGGGAGGAGGAGCTCTGGGAGGCGCTGGACTTTGCGGCCTCCGCAGACTTTGTCCGCAAGCTGCCGGACGGTCTCGATACGCTAATCGGCGACCGGGGCATCCGCTTGTCGGGCGGGGAACGGCAGCGCCTCGTGCTGGCCCGGGCCATTATCCGCAAGCCGTCCATTCTTGTGCTCGATGAGGCCACCAGTGCGCTCGATACAGAGAATGAGAAACGGATACAGGAGGCGCTGGAGCGGCTGAAGGCTACGGTGACGGTCATCGTCATCGCTCACCGCCTGTCCACAGTCCGCGGGGCGGACCAGATCCTGGTCATCGACCAGGGCCGGGTGATCCAGCAGGGCGCATACAGCCGCCTCGCTTCAGAGAAGGGAGGCATGTTCAGCCGGCTGCTCAGCGGGCAGGAGGAGGCCATGTAGCAGAGTTAGAGGGGGAAATCCCGCTAATCCCGCGGAAAGTGGGCTGCTGGCGAGGCGCTAAAGTGAATTCCTACTAAGTCAGCCCAATTTATGCTCAATCCGATTGCCTGCGGGCACCACAGACCATATCCGTCCAGAATCGGCCCATTTGGCAGCTTTGCAGACACCACGGCCTTTATTCGCCACTTTTAGTGTGCTAAATTCACTTTTTCGGCGAAATAACGGCGCTGATGTCCGTTAGAACCGGCACGCAGGTGCTTACCGCAGGCATAACGGCTCTCATGTCCGTAACGCTAACTTATTAGCTTGACTAATCGTTGCGGGACAGCCAACTTTCTTGACAGAGTTCCAAAATTCCCGTTAATCCCGCTGAAAGCGGGGAAAGCGGGTACTCGGGTAAGCGCGTACTCTGGTGATTGGGTGATCGCGTGAAAGTAGAGTGAAAAATCCCCTAAATTCCACTGAAGTGCGCTAAGGTGAGCTTTCCGGCAGCATGCTTAAGTCAAAGGGACCTGATGCATAAACGGCATCAGGTCCCTTTGACTTGCCCCGTAGGAGCGGCATATGTCATGCATAGCGGCGGTTATCCCCCGCCGGATACCTTCCGCCAGCTCCAGAGGAACGGGCGCAGCGGGAAATACAGGAAGTGCAGCGCCTTCGGCAGCGGCAGTGTCCGGGCATCGGCGGCGTAGGGATAGAGAAAGCTGGCATAGTGCAGCGCCTGATTCCAGCGGGACAGCACCTCCGGCTGATACTGCCGGAAATGCCGCTCGACCTCCGGCTCCAGCGGAGGATTGTGGAGATTGACGATCCGCGGCACATAGAATAAGGCGAGCTGTGCCAGCCTGCGGGCCTTAGGGCTGTCCATTAAAGGGGACAGGCCGGGATCTATCGGTGTGTCCAGCACCCCGGCTGCCAGAATTAGCGCCTGGCCTGCGGCATTGCTGGAATTGTAGCGGTACATCAGGCGGGTCAGTACTGCGGGGTCAGGCTGCTGCCCGAGCAGCAGCTTAATGTCCTGCAGCCACCGCAGCCGGGACCAGGCATGTCTTGCTCCATGGACCGTCAGGAACAGGAACAGATCCTCCCGGCCCAGATAATGGACATTGCGGCCGAACCGGCTGCTTATCCGCGAACGTTTCCACAACTCATCAAACCCGGGCTCTTTTGCCGGCCCCGGACCTAGTCTCCAGTGCAGCTCTGCCTTGATCTTGCTTACGGGATGCGCCAGATAAATATGGTGCTCCCGCCATTTCCAGTCCCCCAGAATGCTCTCGAAGGTCTCTTCCTTTATATATCCCAGGGAGAGCATCAGGTCTTCCGCAGCCTGAAGCTGCTCAATCGGCACGAGAAAATCAAGGTCCCGTGATGCGCGCTGCGAAATATCCCCGTACAGCTCCTGCCCGAGCACGGGGCCTTTCAGGAATAAACAGCGGATGTTATGCTCTGCCAGCTGATTGGCAATGTTACTCATCTCACCGCTGAGCTGGAGCATCTGAACCGTATTCCGCCGGTACTCCCATTTGAGCTTCTCCAGAACGCCCGCAGGAATCACATCCCCGTTCATCCGGCTGAGTCTCGGATACAGGTAAGGATATACCCGGTGATGCAGGTTGAGCTGCACGAATAAGTCCCAATCGAGTCCTGTGAACAGGTGAGGCTGCTGCTGAGCCGTTTCATCTATGTTATCCGAATTTAGAAGAGCAAGAAGAAGGGTTACTTCTCTGGATAAACTTCCTTTGTCGAGGGTATACCGGTCAGACATAACGACTCCCCTTAATTGGTTTTGATGTAAATACGTACGGACTGTTCTCTTTAAAGAACGCTATAAATGAGTGTACCATTATATGCATAAATTTGTAAATTCATTTAGAGGTACGAGATTGGTTTTGATATATTTACCCTATCTGCAGACTCTATAAGCTTGTCTATATAATAATCTGCAATCCCTTGACGCAAGAACGGCTGATACCCCTATAATGCTAGAATAAGAGAGAAATCATAGTGGGGAGAACTGCTGAACAATGGTACTGCTGGGAGCTTTAGTGAATGGTGTAGCAATTATTGCGGGGACGCTGCTTGGGAAGCTGCTGGAGCGTATACCGGAGAGTATGAAGAATACGGTGATGAGCGGGATCGGCCTGGCTATTGTGGTGCTGGGTGTCCAGATGGGCCTCAAAAGCGGGAATTTCTTAATTGTTATTCTGAGCCTGGTCATAGGGGCAGTTGCCGGTGAATGGATTAACATTGAAGATAAGTTTACCCGGGCGGGAAATTGGCTGGAACGCAGAGTGGGCTCGGGTGGACAAGGAAGCATATCGCTGGGATTTGTTACAGCTAGCCTGATATTTGTGGTCGGAGCCATGGCGATTCTTGGTTCGCTGGACAGCGGAATCAAGGGCAATCATGAAATTTTGTATACCAAAGCGATCATGGACGGCTTCATCTCGATTATTCTGACTTCTACGCTGGGGATCGGTGTGCTGTTCTCGGCTATTCCTGTTTTTCTATATGAAGGGACCATCGCTTTACTCGCTACACAGATTACCGGGTTCGTGCCGGATGCGCTGCTGAGCGGCTATATCACCGAGATGACCGCTGCAGGCGGCGTGATGATTATGGCCATCGGCCTGAATTTGCTTGGAATTACCAAAATTAAAGTGGCGAACCTGTTGCCCGGTATCCTGGTGGCTGTGCTGCTGGTATCGCTGGTGCACGGGCTTGGCCTGAATTGAGGGAGCCTGATGCCGGACCTGTTTTCTATTGATAAAATAAAGCTGCTGCTGCAGATGCATACGCTTGGGCTGCTTGGCGGGGAAGTAATGCCGGAGGATGCGCTGCTCGGGATAGTGCCTGCCGGAGAACTGCCGGATGTATTGACACTGGCGATGTCTTTGAATTATCAGCGGAGCGCCTATCAGCTTTGGAAGGCGGTGGCTGAAGCCTACCTCGATGAAGATGCGCGCTGGATATTCAGCCCTCGGCTGGTCATCAGGCGTGAGCGTGAAGAACTCCGGGCCGCACTGTTAAAGTATCATGTGGCTCTCCAGCCGAACCGTCATCCGGAAATATGGGGGAAGGTAGCTCAGGGGATTGCGGCTTCTTCTCCGCAGGGGAATGCTGCCGGTCTGCTTGCAGCGGCTAATCATGATGTTGCTGTGCTGATCAAGACGATGCAGATCACACGTAAAGCGGAATTTCCGTATCTGTCCGGTCCCAAAATCTTTAATTACTGGCTGTACGTCATGGAGACCTACGCAGGAATCGTCTGGAAATCCCGGGAGCTGATTACTGTTGCTGCCGATACCCATATTTTGCAGGCTTCGGTGAAGCTGGGGCTATGTCCTGCGGAAGTGCTGGGCGGAAGTGCAGAAGACCGCAAGGCGGTAGCTGCTGCCTGGGAGAAGGTGCTGCTGCATACCGGACTCGCGCCGATTGATATCCATACTCCGCTATGGTTATGGAGCCGTGCCGGATTCCCGCCGATTGGGCTTACTTAACCTTTCTATTCCTGTGATTTGAACTGAATCACATGTATGCCATGCATCTGCCGGCTTTCGCTGTAATCCTGCGCGCCGCGCAGCCCGTCCGCACTAAATGGGAAGATTCCGCCGATCAACGGCTTCAGCCGGCGTCCGGCGGCAAGCCGGGCCAGCTCAGTGAGCTGGAAGGGGTCGGCAGCGGGTACAATGTACGCTGCATTAACACCCTGCTGCGCGGCCTTACGCGGATCGGGGGTGCCGGCCGTGGAAACGAGCTTGCCTCCGGGTGCAAGCACGGCGAAGCTGCGGTCCAGGGCAGCGCCGCCGCCGGTATCAATAACAACATCAATGCTCCGCCCGAGGATGGCGGTGAAATCCTGCTCCCCGGAGCAGATCGCCTGATCGGCTCCAAGCTCCCATGCCAGATCAAGCCCGTTCCCGCTGATCGTCGTAATGACGGTAGCTCCCCGCAGCTTGGCAAGCTGCACCGCGAAGCTGCCGGTACCTCCCGTACCGTCATGGATCAGTACGCGGTCCCGGCCGGATACCTGCGCCCAGGCCAGTGCCTGCCAGGCGGCCAGTCCGGCTGCGGGCAGGATGCCGGCAGCCTCGAAGGACAGCCCTTCAGGCTTCAGCGCAAGCTCATGCCCGCTTGCCAGCATATATTCCGTGTAAGTCCCGCCCTCCTCAGCAGACATTAGACCAAATACCGCATCGCCGGGCTTGAAGCGGCCGACCCCGGAGCCGGCCGCTGCCACTACTCCGGCAATCCCGCTGCGGGTCTGTCCAATTCCCGGATGAACAGAAATTGCGTATGACTCGATCAGTACTTCATGCTCTCCGGGAATGGGCAGCGGTACCGTAATCTCTGTTAATTGCCCGGTTAGGCCGGCTCCAGCCGCAGTGTAGGCTCTCATCATGCAGTATACCTCCTAGTACTGCGCGCTGCGCAGTTTGTCCATACTATACTTTACAGTGTCTGATATTCCAAATCCATTGTCCCGAGCAGCGCAAACTATGCTAGAATATGTACGCGAAAGTGCTAAGAAAGAGGAGGAATCCCCTGACAATGAACACTGACTGGAAAAAGAACATTGTACTGTTTCTGACAAGCCAGACGATTTCGCTTTTCGGGTCTTCACTGGTCCAGTATGCGATTCTGTGGCATATCACCCTGAATACACAGTCCGGAGTGATGATGACGATCTCGATCATCTGCGGATTTGTGCCGATGTTTCTGCTGTCGCCCTTTGCCGGTGTCTGGGCTGACCGTTACAGCCGCAAATGGCTGATTGTGATTTCCGATTCGCTTATCGCAGTTTCTACGTTAATTATGGCTATATTATTCCTGCTCGGATACGACTCGATGTGGCTGCTGTTTGTGGTATCGGCCATTCGTTCCCTGGGAGGCGGGGTACAGACGCCTGCCGTGGCGGCCATGCTGCCGCAGCTGGTGCCTGAAGACAAGCTGACCCGGATCGGCGGAATCAACGGCAGTATTCAGGCTATGGTGATGCTGCTGTCGCCAATGCTGAGCGGAGCGCTGCTGAGCATGGCGAGTATTGAAGCGATTTTCTTCATTGATGTGATCACTGCCGCTATAGCTGTTGCAACCCTGTTCCTGTTCGTGCAGGTGCCGCTGCATGCGAAGGCTGGTGCGAAGCAGGCCATCAGCTACTTTGCCGATATGCGCCTCGGCTTTGATTATATCCGGCAGCATGCCTATATTAAGAGCTTTTTCATCTTTTGCGCCTTCTTCTTTGTGCTTGCCGCCCCGGTATCCTTTCTGACCCCGCTGCAGGTGACCCGGACCTTCGGGGAGGATATCTGGCGGTTAACCGCCATTGAGATTACCTTCTCGATCGGGATGATGCTGGGCGGGCTGCTGATGGCAGCTTGGCCGGGCTTCCGCAACCGCGTGCACACGATGACCATGTCGGCATTCGCTGTGGGACTTTGCACTTTTGCGCTTGGGTTAATTCCGGTCTTCTGGATCTATCTCGGCGTGATGGCAGTCGTGGGGCTTGCGCTGCCTTTCTTCAATACTCCGTCAACAGTGCTGCTTCAGGAAAAGGTAGAACCTGATTATCTGGGCCGGGTTTTTGGCGTACTGGGTATGATCTCCAGCTCTATGATGCCGCTCGGCATGCTGGTCTTCGGGCCGCTGGCAGATATGGTCCGGATTGAATGGCTGCTGATGATCACCGGGCTGCTGATGTTCGTTCAGGGATTTTTCCTCCTCGGCAACAAGGTTCTGATCTCGGCAGGCAATCCGGCTGCAGCTGCTGCTGAATCCTCTCCGGGCAGTCTGAATGGAGATTCGCCATAATTGCCTGATACTCCTGAATCCTATTAATGTTTGTATAAAAGATTGAATCAGGCAGTACAGTACGGTAGAATGCACTATATAAGATTTAACCAAGAAGGGGATTGTATCGTTTGAATAATGAAGAAGTAATCCAAGAGCTGCCCGAGAATTATGAAGAGCTGAAGAAAGCCGCCGGCCGCTCAGCCGATTGGAGAGCGCGTCTTGAGGCAGTCGAAGAGCTGGGCCGCTATAACCATAAGCAAATTATTGATATCCTGAACCGCCTGATGGTCAGTGATCCTGTATATACCGTCCAAGAAGCTGCCTACAACAAGCTGATTGCATTCGGTGAGGATGTAAAGGTTCCGTCGAAGAACAAAGCGGAGCTGTTCCGGGGCATATCCAAGATTGTGCTGCGCATTAAGAAGAGTCTTCCGCGCGACCATTCTTATGAGGAGTTCAAGGAGAAGCTGAAGAAGATGAGAATTGACGTCTATGACGCCTACGAAGGTGAGAAGGGCGAGAATTTCGATGCGTGGCTGGAGAAGTTGTGGGCATCGGCCGCCAAATAATTAGGGCACAGCAAGCGGAGCGATGGGGAATCACCTTATCGGTCCGCTTTTTTAATTAGCATGAAATTTGTAACCGGAATCCTATGAGTCTAGGGGGGAAACACTGTGAGTATTGCCGGAATGCTGGGAATTACCTATCCAATTATCCAAGGAGCCATGGCGCAGATTGCCTACGCCGGCCTGGCGGCAGCGGTATCGAATGCGGGAGGGCTTGGCGTAATCGCTTCGGGCGGGATGAGCGCGGAGCAGCTGCGGGAAGAAATCCGTAAATGTCAGAGCCTGACCGACAAACCGTTCGGCGTAAATCTGATGCTGATGGCCCCGAACCGGGACGAGCTGGCGCAGCTGGTGATGGATGAAGGAGTTAAGGTGGTAACAACAGGTGCAGGCTCGCCGAAAAAATATGTTGCCATGTGGAAAGCCGCCGGGATCATAGTCATTCCTGTAGTGCCTTCAGTACAGATTGCCCTGAAGATGGAGGCACTCGGTGTGGACGCTGTGGTGGCTGAAGGTACGGAAGCTGGCGGTCATGTAGGAGAAACGACAACGATGGTGCTGATTCCGCAGGTTGCGGATGCCGTGTCTATTCCGGTTATTGCTGCCGGAGGGATTGCCGATGGACGGGGGGCAGCAGCAGCTTTTGCTTTAGGCGCGAAGGGTGTGCAGGTGGGCACGCGGTTCCTGGCGACAGGAGAATGTCCGGCGCATGAGCAGTTTAAGCAGGCAGTTGTAGCAGCACAGGATGGCGATACACTGGTGACCGGACGTTCGCTCGGAGTTCCCGTGCGCAGCATTAAGAACCGGATGACGCTGGAATATATGCGGCTGGAGAATAGCGGGGCAAGCAGAGAGGAGCTCGAAGCGCTGGCAATGGGTTCGCTGGGCCGCGCCGTGCGGGAGGGCGATACGGAGAATGGTTCGGTGATGGCCGGCCAGATTGCCGGGCTGGTACATGAGATCACGACCGTCCGGCAGGTAATTTCCTCGATGTTCGCAGAGGCTAAGGCCGTAAGCCGCCAAGTGTACGCAATGACTGATGAAGTTCATAATTAATTAATAGAGAAAAGGATGATTTCATGCTTACCGATACCTTTCAGCAATATTTAGCTTTATCCGCACAGCTGCGGCCCGGCTACATTGCCAGTCTAGGCAAGGCTCCTGCTGAGGGAAGTGCAGTACTTTCAGTATTCACGCCGGAAGTGCCTGCACTTCTGCAAGCAGTTTATAATAACGTTCTGGGCACCAGCAGTGAAGAAGAAGAGCCCAGCCTGATTGAATTTATTCCCGGCTACCGGCTGATTCATATTGATGAATACGCCCGGGAGGTGCAGGTGCTGGCAGGTATATTGCAGGAAAAAGGCTATACCGGCGGCGGTACGATTTTTCCGCTCCTGACCAACTATGGCAGTGATTTCATCTGCTACTATCAGTCAGAGGACGGGGCGGAGCGGATTTGTGATCTGCTGCATGACTTCGGCGATCTGGTAGTTATGTACGATTCACCGGAGAAATTCCTCGAGACATTATGCGAGTTCTACAAGCAGGAAGTGTATTTCCTCGATGAAGAGGGTTATCTCGACTGTGATCTGGTTATGGAAGGCGAAGTAGGCGCGTCACTGAATCCGGGTGCGAACTATTGGTCGGAGTAAGTTCAAATGATAGTGCAGGGAATCTCCCCTTCATGGCCGTCTAACGGTTACATGAAACAAAGGAAGGGGAGTTTTCGACATGCAAATCCTGTTCAGAAACCGGGAAGGGCGGCTGAGGGCAGTCTGGGAGATTATGGCGGTGGTTGCGGCTATCATCACCCTTATGGCAGTGGTCTCTTTTGGCTTATCACTGCGGGTTGGTTCAAGAGGGTTATTCGATCCTGACGGCTGGGTGCGCGTATTCAAATCTACAGGCCTCTATTCATTTGCCGTTGTTTGTTTTACGGTAAAGGTCATTCATAAGCGCCCGTTGTCTGATATCGGACTGTCCAGGCCTGACGGCAAACAGTTTGCTGCCGGATTTGCCGGCGGCGCGCTGCTGTTAACCTCTATTGTGCTGGTATTGTGGGGGATGGGGAATGCTTCCTTTCATAGCGAATGGCTGCGCCCTTCATTCGGGGGGCTGGATGCGGCGGATATCGTGGTTACAGTGCTGCTGGCCGGAATTTGTGAAGAGGTGTTATTCAGAGGGTATCTTCAGCATCTGCTGTCTTCAAGAATCGGTGTTCCGGCGGCGGTGGGCATCACCTCTATCCTGTTCTCGCTTGCCCATGCGGCCAATCCCGGATACAGCTGGATCAGTGCGCTGAACATTATGATCATTGCCCTGATCTTCTCGCAGGTGACGCTGCGGACAGGCAAACTGTATGCGGCAATTGCCCTGCATCTTTCCTGGAATCTGTTTCAAGGCTACATATACGGCGTTGCGGTCAGCGGTAATACGCCCAGGGGCCTGTATTCGGTCTCCTTAAGCGGTAATGAACTGCTGACCGGGGGGGAATTTGGCCTGGAGGGCAGTCTGGTTACTACACTTATTCTTATTATTCTGTCTGCTGCTTTGCTATTGATAGCCAGGAATCCTAAGTCCCGATAGTAAAAAGCCCCGTTACCTGCATCACTGCAGGGTAACGGGGCTTTTATTGTTTCCGGAGTGAGCCGGCAGAATTTACTCCTGCGCAGCCTTTTTCTCCTGCTCACGCAGCTCAATCCGGCGGATCTTGCCGGAAGTCGTTTTCGGCAGGTCGGTAATGTATTCAATCTTGCGCGGATACTTGTAAGGGGCGGTCTGCTCCTTAACATGGGCCTGCAGCTCTTTGGTCAACTCCGGTGTACCGGCGTGGCCGTCTTTAAGCACGATGAACGCTTTGACGACTGAGCCGCGGATCTCATCAGGACTTGCTACCACTGCACATTCTTTAACCAGATGATGCTTCGTTAAAGCTTCTTCCACTTCAAAGGGTCCGATGGTGTAGCCGGAGCTGATGATGATATCATCACCGCGCCCCTCGAACCAGAAATAGCCGTCCTCATCCTTGCGCGCCCGGTCGCCGGTGACGAAGTATTCGCCATGCGAGGCGTTTGCTTTCCGCTCGGGGTCTTTATAGTAGTTCTGGAACAATGCCGGCATGCTCAAATGTACGGCGATATCCCCGACCACTCCTGCAGGGAGGGGATGACCTTCCTCGTCGATGACCTCAACAATGCCGGGAGCAATCGATTTGCCCATAGAACCGACACGGATCGGCTCATCCTTCAGCGCTGCAATAATCAGGGTGCTCTCGGTTTGTCCGTAGCCGTCACGGATCGTAATATCGAAGTGCTGCTGGAAGGTATGGATAACCTCCTGGTTCAGCGGCTCTCCGGCGGATACCGCACAGCGCAGGCTCGACAGATCATACTGCGCAAGCCCCTCAGTCTTGGCCATCAGGCGGTATTCTGTCGGAGTGCAGCATAATACCTGGATCTTCTCATCCTGCAGCAGCTGCAGGTAGCGGTCGGGGTGGAACGAGCCGTTATAGACGAAGCCGGTGGCTCCGTTGCCCAGCACGGTCAGGAATGGGCTCCAGATCCATTTCTGCCAGCCCGGTGCGGCTGTAGCCCAGACAATATCCGATTCCCGGATATCAAACCAGAGGGAAGAGGTGATCCGCAGGTGGGCGTAACCCCAGCCATGAGTATGCACTACGGCTTTCGGGTTGCCGGTAGTGCCGGAAGTATAAGCCAGAATGGCGATATCATCACGGCGGCTTGCAACGGCAGGGAAGGATTCCGGCTGGCCTTCCATCAGGCTTTCTAGGTCTACCCAGCCGGCTTCGGGCGCGGCTTCACCGGCGGATACAGACAGGCGGTAGTCGAGAGACGGCAGGTCCTCAGCGATTTTATTCACCTCACCGGTAACCTCAGACCAGACAATAACGGCCCGGGCCTCGGAATGACGCAGCCGGTAAGACAAATCCTTGGCCCGCAGCATTTCAGAGGACGGAATAACGGCAAGTCCCAGCTTCAGACAGGCCAGATAGATGGCATAGGCGATAATGCGGCGGGGCACCATGACCAGGACCCGGTCGCCTTGCTTTAGTCCGAGAGCGGCCAGCCCGCCAGCCAGCCGGCTTGCCTGGGCCATAAGCGCTCCATAGGTGATTTCCTCCAGTGTTCCATTCTCATGCAACCATTTAAGGGCAATCTTCTCTTCAGGATGCCGCTCCATTTCCGAAGTGAGATTGTAGAATTCAGGTGCGATCCAGCGTTGATTATCCAAATGAACCTCTCCTATCTTAACGTATTGATATATCTGTTACCTACAGTATAGCACGTTCTCCTAGGACCAGATGCTAAATAGAACTTTTGGCACCGGAGAATGTTCTGTGACAGCTTTGATCTAAAGCTGAAATTTTATATGTGATCAGAAGGCGGTACTTTGGAAATAGAAAAAATGAATTTTTTTTCAGAAAAATCAAATTGCTCTTTCATTAGTTATGATCAGTGTTATAATCAGACCAGTCTATTGAAAAATATGGAACAGGCGGTTGATGGTTATGCTGGAGGATAAACGGGATGACAAGCTTGTGCAATTGCAGAACGTGCTGGATGTGATTCAAAAAACGTACCCTGAGGATGCTGCCCTCGTGCTTGCTGATACGGATAAGGTACTTGCCTATCTTCCCGGCCGGAAGATTGATCTTAAGGTTCCGGTGGGGGCGCCTATCGGGAAATTCAAAGGAACGGTATCTTATGCGGCACTGGAGACCGGAGAAGTGCAGCATGAGGAGCGCGGCCCTGAAGCCTTCGGCATGGCGTATCTTTCGACAGCAGTGCCGGTTACGCAGGATGACGGAGAAATCATCGGTGTCATTTCAGCGATGGTCTCCAATCACAGGACGGCCAGTCTTCAAGACGGGGCGCAGGAGCTATCTTCCCTGGTGCAAGAGATGACAGCTACCTCTGAAGAGGTTACCCGGTCCTCGCTGGGAATAACCGAGCGGCTGGACGGGCTGGTCAGCAGCTCGAATTCGATGGTGCAGGATATCGAGAGCAGCTTTGAGATTCTGTCCGCCGTCAAGCGGATTGCCGACCAGTCGCATATGCTGGGACTGAATGCGGCAATTGAGGCAGCGAGAGCCGGAGAGCAGGGCCGCGGCTTCGGTGTAGTGGCTACTGAGATCCGCAAGCTGGCTAACGACAGCCACGCTCTGGTCAAGAACATTCACGGCCAACTGGCCGGAATGAAGCAGGCCATTCTGCAAATGGACCAGTCCATCCAGCAGATTATGGCCTTCTCGCAGCATCAGGGGCAATCCATGCAGGAGCTGAGCCGTGCCTTTGAGCATGTGGCCAGTACAGCAAATGATCTGTCGAATCTGGAATAATCCGGGACTTATCCTATAGATATAATATCAGCTAATCAGCGGATGCCTTCGGGCATCTTTTTTTATAGAAGGAATATGGAATGGTGCGGGTTACCGGGTGAAGTTATTCTTGCTGCAGTTACGGGTAAAATAATAGCAGGATACTCACTTTATAAGGCGCCAGCCTGTACGCAGTAATTCAATCTAATCAACAGAAAGCAGGCAACAGAGAATGGACAAGCAATCGCTAATTAGCGGAATGAACTTTAATGAGATTTTTGCTATTATGGAAGCTTCTTTTCCGGTGAGTGAAATTAGAACCTATAGCGGGCAGCAGGCATTGCTGAGTAATCCGAACTACCGGGTGTACACCGAGAAGGATGCTGAGGGCAGGACGCTTGCTTTTTTAGCCGCTTGGGAATTTCCCGCGCTACGGTTTATAGAACATATTGCCGTTAACCCGGAGATACGCGGCAGCGGGATCGGCAACAAGCTGATGAACAGTTATCTTCAGTGTTCGGACAAGCCGGTGCTGCTGGAGGTGGAACCGCCGGACGGAGAGCTGGAGAGGCGCAGAATCGGATTTTATGAGCGGCTGGGCTTTCATCTGAATCCCTATTCTTATGTGCAGCCGCCGCTGCGTGCGGGACAGGAGGATTTGCCGCTGCGCATCATGACTTATCCCCGGATGGCTACACTGCAGGAATTCCGGAAGTTCAGAGATATTCTGTATACGGAAGTGTATCAAGTGGCGGTGCGGGGCGGTGTATGATATCTAAGCTGCTCTGAATTACTTCTTTACAATCCGGATACAAGTTAGAAACAAGTTAATGGTTAAATGAATCTATAGCAGGGGACAACACAAACAATCATACTCAAGGGAGACGATAATGATGAAAAGCAAAAAAATGATCATAGCAACAATGGTATTCGGGATGGCTGTTTCAGGTACAGCGGGTGTATACGCAGGAACGAACCTGCAGAAGATCAGTGCCTATCTTAACCACAGCATCGGCTTCACAGTAAACGGAGCGGCCTTTACTCCAGTAGATAACAACGGTAAGACACTCGCCCCCATTACTTACAATGATACAACTTACCTTCCGGTCCGGGTATTGGCGGATGCACTTAAGGTACCTGTAACGTTCAATGCTTCCACGAACCAGGTTGTTCTGGGCAGCGGCTCCGGAACGGCTACACCTGATAATGGCTCAGCGATTACGCTGGCCCCGGTAACATACAGTGCGGCACAGAAACAAGAGATCACCAAGGCTTTCGCTAACTTCCAGGGCTTCGAAACGGCGTACGCTCCGGCACAGATGATTAGCGGCGATGCTTTCCAGAAGGTAGCGGGCGGTGAAGACGGCGTAAGCTTCCTGTTCAAAAAAATGCGTGTAAATGTATCTCCGCGTGACTACTCTTACGATTATGACGGTACTACAGTCAAGCTTTCTAATGGAACTGAAGCGAAATGGTATACCCCTTCGGATACCGCTATGCTGACCTTTGCGCTGGCTGACCGTTTTGTTACTATCAGTTCGCCGGACAAATCGCTCAGCAAAGCTCAGATTGAGAAAGTCGCTGTAAGTGTAGCAAAATTGAGCAAATAATCACTACTGCTTCTATATAGATGAAATAGACAGATAATTCTTCAGAAGCATATTTATAAAGTTTAAGTTGTTAAAAGAAAAGGGATGCCCCGTGCTGCCGGCTCGACCGGTACTCGCGGGGCATCCCTTTTTGCCAGCAGCTCGCTTGCGGCTCCCGATCTGCTGAGCGGGTTATTTATTGGAGCTATGCTGCTTATTCGCGAGCCGCGCTCCCGGTGTTCCTTTGCCGCGGCTTCTGTTTTTCAATGCTTTGCGCTGATTCTCCTGGAATTTCGCTACGAACTCATGAGTGTCCATTATAGTCCTCCTTAGATCGAATGACATGAGGTTGCCTAATGCTGATGAATACAACATTTGTACTGTAACCAGATATGGCTGATCTCATGCGCGGCAGGGCTGCGGCGGAAGCACTAAAGCTTTTGTAAATAATGCTTGCAATTGAAATCTGCACATGGTATATTCTATTTCTGGCCGCGAAACATCAACGCCTGGCTCGAAAAAAGAAGTTAAAAAAGAGCTTGCATTGATCGGCTGGATGTGATATATTATAAGAGTTGCTGGTGACGAGATAATCGGCGCTGACAACGAGTTTGATCTTTGAAAACTGAACAACGAGTGAGTATCGGAATTCACTTATGTGATTCCAAAAACAGAGAATGCAAATTCTCGTCAGATGTTTCAAAATGAGCAATCGCTCTTTAGATAGTTTTCGGATGGTTATTTCCTCGGAGTGATTCGGGTGAAGTAGCCGCTCGGAAAAACCTAATTGGAGAGTTTGATCCTGGCTCAGGACGAACGCTGGCGGCGTGCCTAATACATGCAAGTCGAGCGGAGTATTTCCTTCGGGAAATGCTTAGCGGCGGACGGGTGAGTAACACGTAGGCAACCTGCCCTCAAGACTGGGATAACTACCGGAAACGGTAGCTAATACCGGATAATTTCTTTTTTCTCATGGGAGGAGAATGAAAGGCGGAGCAATCTGCCGCTTGAGGATGGGCCTGCGGCGCATTAGCTAGTTGGTGAGGTAACGGCTCACCAAGGCGACGATGCGTAGCCGACCTGAGAGGGTGAACGGCCACACTGGGACTGAGACACGGCCCAGACTCCTACGGGAGGCAGCAGTAGGGAATCTTCCGCAATGGGCGAAAGCCTGACGGAGCAACGCCGCGTGAGTGATGAAGGTTTTCGGATCGTAAAGCTCTGTTGCCAGGGAAGAACGTCCGGTAGAGTAACTGCTACCGGAGTGACGGTACCTGAGAAGAAAGCCCCGGCTAACTACGTGCCAGCAGCCGCGGTAATACGTAGGGGGCAAGCGTTGTCCGGAATTATTGGGCGTAAAGCGCGCGCAGGCGGTCATTTAAGTCTGGTGTTTAAACCTTGGGCTCAACCTGGGGTCGCACTGGAAACTGGGTGACTTGAGTACAGAAGAGGAAAGTGGAATTCCACGTGTAGCGGTGAAATGCGTAGATATGTGGAGGAACACCAGTGGCGAAGGCGACTTTCTGGGCTGTAACTGACGCTGAGGCGCGAAAGCGTGGGGAGCAAACAGGATTAGATACCCTGGTAGTCCACGCCGTAAACGATGAGTGCTAGGTGTTAGGGGTTTCGATACCCTTGGTGCCGAAGTTAACACAGTAAGCACTCCGCCTGGGGAGTACGGTCGCAAGACTGAAACTCAAAGGAATTGACGGGGACCCGCACAAGCAGTGGAGTATGTGGTTTAATTCGAAGCAACGCGAAGAACCTTACCAGGTCTTGACATCCCAATGAAAGCATTAGAGATAGTGCCCCTCTTCGGAGCATTGGAGACAGGTGGTGCATGGTTGTCGTCAGCTCGTGTCGTGAGATGTTGGGTTAAGTCCCGCAACGAGCGCAACCCTTGACTTTAGTTGCCAGCAGGTAAGGCTGGGCACTCTAGAGTGACTGCCGGTGACAAACCGGAGGAAGGTGGGGATGACGTCAAATCATCATGCCCCTTATGACCTGGGCTACACACGTACTACAATGGCCGGTACAACGGGAAGCGAAGCCGCGAGGTGGAGCCAATCCCAGCAAAGCCGGTCTCAGTTCGGATTGCAGGCTGCAACTCGCCTGCATGAAGTCGGAATTGCTAGTAATCGCGGATCAGCATGCCGCGGTGAATACGTTCCCGGGTCTTGTACACACCGCCCGTCACACCACGAGAGTTTACAACACCCGAAGTCGGTGGGGTAACCCGCAAGGGAGCCAGCCGCCGAAGGTGGGGTAGATGATTGGGGTGAAGTCGTAACAAGGTAGCCGTATCGGAAGGTGCGGCTGGATCACCTCCTTTCTATGGAGAATCGTCTTCTGCAACGAAGACATTCAAATCTTAAATCTAACCGGTCGGTTAGTTACTCACTCGTTGGTCAGTTTTGAGAGTTTAAGCTCTCAAGTAAGACTTGATCCTTGAAAACTGGATACCGAAACGAATTTGCGTTTTAGAACATCTTTTAGCTGAAACTTGTGTAAGCAAGTTGAAATAGTTATTAGTTGATGAATAGCGAAGGTTTTCGATTGTGCAGCGACCTTTGGCTTTGAATGATCTAGCATACGGAGTGATCCGGAGGCGTCATTCAAAACAAGATGAGCAAACAAGCGAAACACCGGAGCGTTGGTTAAGCTAATAAGAGCACACGGAGGATGCCTAGGCGCCAGGAGCCGACGAAGGACGTGGCGAACAACGAAACTGCCTCGGGGAGCTGTAAGCAAGCTTTGATCCGGGGGTGTCCGAATGGGGAAACCCAGCTGTGGTAATGCACAGTTACTCATACCTGAATACATAGGGTGTGCAGAGGCAGACCAGGGGAACTGAAACATCTAAGTACCCTGAGGAAGAGAAAACAATAGTGATTCCGTCAGTAGCGGCGAGCGAACGCGGAACAGCCTAAACCAAGGGGCTTGCCTCTTGGGGTTGTGGGACGTCTCACATGGAGTTACAAAGGAATATGGTAGGTGAAGAGGTCTGGAAAGGCCCGCGATAGAGGTAAAAGCCCTGTAGCCTAAACTGTGTTCTCTCCGAGACGGATCCCGAGTAGTGCGGGGCACGTGAAACCCCGTATGAATCCAGCAGGACCATCTGCTAAGGCTAAATACTACCTGGCGACCGATAGTGAAACAGTACCGTGAGGGAAAGGTGAAAAGCACCCCGGAAGGGGAGTGAAATAGAACCTGAAACCGTGTGCTTACAAAAAGTCAGAGCCCGATCTATGGGTGATGGCGTGCCTTTTGTAGAATGAACCGGCGAGTTACGTTTAACATGCAAGGTTAAGGTGAGAAGCCGGAGCCGCAGCGAAAGCGAGTCTGAATAGGGCGACTGAGTATGTGGACGTAGACCCGAAACCGTGTGATCTACCCCTGTCCAGGGTGAAGGTGCGGTAACACGCACTGGAGGCCCGAACCCACGTATGTTGAAAAATACGGGGATGAGGTGGGGGTAGCGGAGAAATTCCAATCGAACTCGGAGATAGCTGGTTCTCCCCGAAATAGCTTTAGGGCTAGCCTCGGTGAATGGAGTGATGGAGGTAGAGCACTGATTGGGTGCGGGGCCCGCAAGGGTTACCAAGCTCAGTCAAACTCCGAATGCCATTACCTTCTTGCCGGGAGTCAGACAGTGAGTGCTAAGATCCATTGTCAAAAGGGAAACAGCCCAGACCATCAGCTAAGGTCCCCAAGTGTGTGTTAAGTGGGAAAGGATGTGGAGTTGCACAGACAACCAGGATGTTGGCTTAGAAGCAGCCACCATTTAAAGAGTGCGTAATAGCTCACTGGTCGAGTGACTCTGCGCCGAAAATGTAACGGGGCTAAACACACCACCGAAGCTATGGCTTGATGCAATGCATCAGGGGTAGGGGAGCGTTGTGTAGGGGTTGAAGGTGTACCGTAAGGAGCGCTGGACACTACACAAGTGAGAATGCCGGTATGAGTAACGAAAAGATCAGTGAGAATCTGATCCGCCGAAAGCCCAAGGTTTCCTGAGGAAGGCTCGTCCGCTCAGGGTAAGTCGGGACCTAAGGCGAGGCCGACAGGCGTAGTCGAAGGACAACAGTTTGAAATTACTGTACCACCGTAATCCGCTATGAGCGATGGGGTGACGCAGGAGGGTAGTGACGCGGACTGATGGATGTCCGTCTAAGCAGTGAGGCTGGTGTGTAGGCAAATCCGCACACCGTAAGGCTGGGCTGTGATGGGGAGCGAAAATTACAGTAGCGAAGGTCATGATCTCACACTGCCAAGAAAAGCCTCTAGCCAGGAGAAGGTGCCCGTACCGCAAACCGACACAGGTAGGCGAGAAGAGAATTCTAAGGCGCGCGGAAGAACTCTCGTTAAGGAACTCGGCAAAATGACCCCGTAACTTCGGGAGAAGGGGTGCCTCGGTAGGGTGAATAGCCCGAGGGGGCCGCAGTGAAAAGGCCCAAGCGACTGTTTAGCAAAAACACAGGTCTGTGCGAAGCCGTAAGGCGAAGTATACGGGCTGACGCCTGCCCGGTGCTGGAAGGTTAAGGGGAGTGGTTAGGGGTAACCCGAAGCTATGAACCGAAGCCCCAGTAAACGGCGGCCGTAACTATAACGGTCCTAAGGTAGCGAAATTCCTTGTCAGGTAAATTCTGACCCGCACGAATGGCGTAACGACTTGGGCGCTGTCTCAACGAGAGATCCGGTGAAATTTTAATACCTGTGAAGATGCAGGTTACCCGCGACAAGACGGAAAGACCCCATGGAGCTTTACTGCAGCTTGATATTGAATTTGGGTACGATCTGTACAGGATAGGTGGGAGCCGGTGAGGCAGGAGCGCAAGCTTCTGCGGAGGCGCCGTTGGGATACCACCCTGATCGTATCTAGGTTCTAACCTGGTACCCTAAGCGGGTACGGGGACCGTGTCAGGCGGGCAGTTTGACTGGGGCGGTCGCCTCCTAAAGAGTAACGGAGGCGTTCAAAGGTTCCCTCAGAATGGTTGGAAATCATTCGCAGAGTGCAAAGGCATAAGGGAGCTTGACTGCGAGACCTACAAGTCGAGCAGGGACGAAAGTCGGACTTAGTGATCCGGTGGTACCGCATGGAAGGGCCATCGCTCAACGGATAAAAGCTACCCTGGGGATAACAGGCTTATCTCCCCCAAGAGTCCACATCGACGGGGAGGTTTGGCACCTCGATGTCGGCTCATCGCATCCTGGGGCTGAAGTAGGTCCCAAGGGTTGGGCTGTTCGCCCATTAAAGCGGTACGCGAGCTGGGTTCAGAACGTCGTGAGACAGTTCGGTCCCTATCTGTCGTGGGCGCAGGAAATTTGAGAGGAGCTGTCCTTAGTACGAGAGGACCGGGATGGACGTACCGCTGGTGCATCAGTTGTTCCGCCAGGAGCATGGCTGAGTAGCTACGTACGGACGGGATAAGCGCTGAAAGCATCTAAGCGTGAAGCCCCCCTCAAGATGAGATTTCCCAATACGTAAGACCCCTTGAAGACGACGAGGTAGATAGGTTGGAGGTGGAAGTGCAGTAATGCATGGAGCTGACCAATACTAATCGGTCGAGGGCTTATCCAAGAATACCCCAAAAAGTGAAGAAGAGGCTAACGAAGCCGATTCCGAATACTTTCCGGGGGCCCCGTAAGAAGGGCAAACGCAAATTTCGTTTCGGATTCAGTTTTCAGGAATCAAATCCTGAAGCATTTACGCTGTAAATGCCCGTTTGGTGGCGATAGCGGAGGGGTTCCACGCGTACCCATCCCGAACACGACCGTTAAGCCCTCCAGCGCCGATGGTACTTGGACCGAAGGGTCCTGGGAGAGTAGGACGCCGCCAAGCGGACAATTCCACACACCTTGTGGTATTTTTTTTGCCCATAATAGCTGTATAGTGTACGAGAACGGGCCTTTAGCTCAGCTGGTTAGAGCGCACCTCTGATAAGGGTGAGGTCAGTGGTTCGAGTCCACTAAGGCCCACCATTTTCCCTGATAGCTCAGTTGGTAGAGCACTCGACTGTTAATCGAGTTGTCACAGGTTCGAGTCCTGTTCGGGGAGCCACCATGGAGAGGTGTCCGAGTTTGGCCGAAGGAGCACGATTGGAAATCGTGTAGGCGCCACAAGCGTCTCGAGGGTTCGAATCCCTCTCTCTCCGTAGCTTTGCTTCCTTGTAAGGGATGAGAACCCTCAGTGGTTCGTTGGAGCATAAGCTTCGTTAGCAATACATCGCAATCTCGTAACGAAGTGAAGAGTATCCCTCTCTCTCCGTAGCAGTACTTTTAGAAACAAACATTATGGCTCGTTGGTCAAGGGGTTAAGACACCTCCCTTTCACGGAGGTAACATGGGTTCGAATCCCATACGAGTCACCAATATCTTCTTCGATTTATGGGATGAGAATTCCCTGGGTTCGTTGAAGCATCGGCTTCGGTAGGAATACTTCGCAATCTCGTAACGAAGTGAAGAGTATCCCATACGAGTCACCATTTATTTTAATGATATATCTCATGGAGGCTTAGCTCAGCTGGGAGAGCATCTGCCTTACAAGCAGAGGGTCGGGGGTTCGAACCCCTCAGCCTCCACCATACACATTCCCCACAAAGTGAAGCAAAGACTTCGCAGAGGATTCCGGGTACTTTCCGGGGACCCCAAGGGACAATATTTTTACTGACGCGGGGTGGAGCAGCCCGGTAGCTCGTCGGGCTCATAACCCGAAGGCCGCAGGTTCAAATCCTGCCCCCGCAACCAATCCCCACAAAGTGAAGAGATGCTTTGTAGCATATTCCGAATACTTTCCGGGGACCCCAAAGTACCAAACTTGGAACCGTGGTGTAGTTGGCCTAACATGCCTGCCTGTCACGCAGGAGATCGCGGGTTCGAATCCCGTCGGTTCCGCCATCTTTATCTGCTTCAGGGATGAGATTCCATTTAAGGGTTCGTTGAAGCATAAGCTTCGTTAGCACTACATCGCAATCTCGTAACGAAGTGAAGAGTATCCCGTCGGTTCCGCCATCTTCATGGCATAAAGGTATTAGGAATTGTGCATCCTATATCTCGAAGTATAGAGTATCCATCCTATTCCGTAGGTTATGCTAATTATATTATTGGGGATTAGCCAAGCGGTAAGGCAACGGACTTTGACTCCGTCATGCATAGGTTCAAATCCTATATCCCCAGCCACTTCACCCCAAAAAGTGAAGTTAAGCTTAGAAGGTTAATCCGATTACTTTTCGGGGACCCCTTATATGCGAGCCATTAGCTCAGTTGGTAGAGCACCTGACTTTTAATCAGGGTGTCGAAGGTTCGAGTCCTTCATGGCTCACCATTTTCCTTGTAAAGTGTGCGCGTGTGGCGGAATGGCAGACGCACCAGACTTAGGATCTGGCGTTTCACGACGTGGGGGTTCAAGTCCCTTCACGCGCACCATGTTTTTGCGGACGTGGCTCAGCGGTAGAGCATCGCCTTGCCAAGGCGAGGGTCGCGGGTTCGATTCCCGTCGTCCGCTCCATATAGATTTTGCGCCCTTAGCTCAGCTGGATAGAGCGTTTGACTACGAATCAAAAGGTCAGGAGTTCGAATCTCTTAGGGCGCGCCATCTTTTCTTCTTTGAATATCCAAAGTGTCCTCAAGATTCGAACGAGTTCGTTGGAGCATCCGCTTCGATAGAATAACTTCGCAATCGGGTGCGTAGCATCCGTATCTCTTAGGGCGCGCCATCTTTTCTTCTTTTTTCGGGATGTAGCTCAGCTTGGTAGAGCACCTGGTTTGGGACCAGGGGGTCGCATGTTCAAATCGTGTCATCCCGATTTTATATTTTTGCGGGTGTAGTTCAATGGTAGAACTTCAGCCTTCCAAGCTGATAGCGTGGGTTCGATTCCCATCACCCGCTTATATAGTTGCTTAAGAAACTCTTGAATTCCAAGGGTTTTTTTTGTATATAAATATATAGGTTGAACGAACTTAAGACTTATAGAAAAGGCTGATTCTTATGGACACCACGGCCCTTATCCGCCGTTTTTCATGGGCTCACTCCATTTATTTGGTGAAATAACGGCGCTGGTGTCCGCAAGTCCGGCACTTTGGTGCCTTTCCGCAGGCTTAACGTCTCTCCTGTCCGTAACGCTTAGCTAATTTGACATGCATATGCCGGAGCGGCTGCTCTTTACTGAAATGAAAAATGCTGTATTTTTGCAGACTGCCATGTGCTATTGGAACTGATATAGTATAGCTATGGTATCATAGGCAGTATTTACATGGAAAGTAAGGAGCATTCGTTATGACAGACAAAGTAATTCGAATTTTTAAAATTATTAACGCCATCCAGTCGAATCCCGGAATTACGGCTGCAGACTTGGCTTTCCGGTGTGAGGTGAATATCAGGACGATTTACAGGGACCTCGATGTGATTAGCCATTTTGCCCCGGTTACGAATGAGGGGAGGGGGACGGGCTACAAATTTATGGGGAAATTCTTCATGTATCCGCTGGATTTCTCCGAGCAGGAGGAGCTGGCGTTCTCGCTTCTGCCCTCTGTCCTGAACCAGGAGCGAATCCCTCCGGGATTTCATTCCGCTTACGATAAAGTGATGGGTACACATTTGAAGGAGCGATCCAGACAGAATGGAACTCTCGACAACATTGCGGACATTATACAAATGGGCAAACCCGCTTACCGCAAAGAGAGCCGCAATTTCCTGCAGCCGCTCATCGGGGCTATTCTGGAGCAGCGTAGTATCCGGACGGTATACCACTCGCAGCTGCGTAATGTAACTACGGAACGCAAAATTGACCCTTACTATTTAATTCCGCGTGACCAGCGCTTTTACCTCATTGGGTATTGCCACTCCAAGCAGGCGATCCGGACTTTCCGGATCAGCCGGTTTCAGCAGGTAGAGCTGACGGCTGCAACTTTTGATAAAGGGAACTTCAATATTAAGCAGTATCTGAAAAATACCTGGTCGATCGACCGTGGCAATAAGAATATCACCTTCAAAGTGCGGTTTCATCCGGAAGTGGCGCGTTACATCAAAGAAGAGGAGTTATTCGTGCATCCGCGGATGAGCGATGAAGGGGACGGAACCCTGCTCTTTGAGGTTACTGTGAATAACGAGAAGGAGTTCACGAAATGGATTCTGCAGTACGGGCCGAAAGCCGAGATACTGGAGCCGGCATCCGCGAGACAAGGACTGAGGCAGCAGCTGGAGCAATGGATGAATGTGTACCGTTAGTCTATAAAAGAACATTAGCAAAGCCCCGGACCTGGGAGGTTCGGGGCTTTGTCTATGAACAAGCTCAAATTGTCACTGCGGCACAGAGAGTCCAAGACCTTCGGCAATCCGCTGGCCGAACTCCGGATCTGCTTTGTAGAAATGGCCGATTTGGCGCAGCTTAATCTCATCCTGCTCAACCGGAGCCATCGCTCCTACGATATTACTGACAAGGCGGGTCCGCTCTTCATCAGTGAGCAAACGATACAGATCACCCGGCTGGGTATAGTGATCGTTATGATCATAAGGCACACTGTCCGCCTGGCCGGAAACGGCAAAAGCAGCTGGTTTATTCTGCAGAGACTCGGTGGCTCCGCCGAGGCTGTTCGGCTCGTAGTAGACGGAGCCGCCCCCGTTATTCGTGTGGTTCATCGCACCGTCACGCTGATTATTGCTCACCTCGGCGATAGGCCGGTTAATCGGCAGATGGTTATGATTAGCTCCAACCCGGTAGCGGTGGGCATCCCCGTAGGCGAAGAGGCGGCCCTGGAGCATTTTATCAGGAGAAGCTTCTATGCCTGGAACAAATGAGCCGGGAGAAAAAGTAGCCTGCTCTACTTCGGCGAAGTAGTTCTCCGGATTACGGTCAAGCAACATGCGGCCCACCTCAATCAGCGGGTAATCCTTCTGCGACCATACCTTCGTTACATCAAACGGGTCGAAGCGGTAGGTATCGGCATCCTCTACAGGCATGATTTGCACATGCAGCCGCCAAGCCGGGAAATCCCCCTCAGCAATTGAATTAAATAAATCCTCTGTATGATAATCCGGATTATCTCCGGCAATCTGCGCAGCAAGCTTAACATCCAGGTTCTTAACACCCTGCTCTGTCTTGAAATGGTATTTCACCCATACTGCGGCGCCTTCAGCATTGACCCACTTGAAGGTATGACTGCCGAAGCCGTGCATATGACGAAGCGTGGCCGGAATGCCGCGGTCGGACATCAGAATGGTAACCTGGTGCAGGGATTCAGGGGACAGTGACCAGAAATCCCAGACGGCATTCGGGTTCTTGAGATGTGTCTGCGGATGGCGTTTCTGTGTATGAATAAAGTCCGGGAATTTAATCGCATCACGGATGAAAAAGACAGGCGTATTGTTGCCGACCAGGTCGTAATTGCCTTCTTCGGTATAGAATTTCACGGCAAAGCCGCGCGGATCGCGCACGGTATCGGCAGAACCCAGCTCTCCGGCTACCGTAGAGAAGCGGATGAACATCGGGGTGCGTTTACCGACCCCGGAGAGGAAGGCAGCTTTTGTATACTGGGACAGATCATTGGTCACTTCAAAATAACCATGGGCACCGGCACCTTTGGCATGGACGACCCGTTCAGGAACACGTTCCCGGTTGAAGTGGGCTAGCTTCTCCAGCAAATGGACATCCTGCAGCAGAGTAGGTCCCCGGGAGCCAGCCGTCATCGAATTCTGATTGTCGCCTACGGGTGCGCCCCAGCTTGTGGTTAATTTGTTGTTATTCTGACTCATGAATACAATCACCTCGTGTTAGGATTTGATATTAGATTAAGTATAAGTTTTATAATATCAATAATTTAAATAAAATCAATCCTTTTTTATAATTATTATAATTAACAATATGCGGAAGCAGGTAAGATCATGATAGGGAAGGCAGGCTGTGAGGAGAGAAATATATAGCGGCGGATATTTATTAATTGAAGGTGAGGCTGGAGGGACGGGAGGGGGCTGCAAGCATTTGTGGAAGGAATCAGGGAGTGTAAGTGGCCAGAGGTCTGCAAAGCGGATATGGAGATAAAAACTCCCGCCCGCAGCAGCGGACAGGAGCAGGAACGGACAGTACGGCGAGGCAGCAATGCCAGGGAAGCGGACGAAGAATAAAGATGCTGACGGCGCTCAGCCCTTGATATACATTCGATTATAGTATTCGTCCAGCATACGTTTGGTAGCGTATTCTGTACGGGTGGTCTCGATGCTGCGGTGCATCATCTGTACCCATTTCTCTTTGTTATTATAAAAGGTTGGGAGAACACGGTTCAGCAGCGTGTCGTACAGTGCGTCGCTGTCATGCTTGTCAAGCAGCTCAAAATCGGTTGTCTCGAAGCCGTCACCGATCTGCCAGCCGTTCTCGCCGTCGATACAGGCCTCCGGCCACCAGCCGTCGAGGATCGAGCAGTTCAGCACGCCATTCATCGCGGCCTTCATGCCGGAGGTTCCGCTCGCTTCCAGCGGTCTGCGCGGGTTGTTCAGCCAAATGTCGGAGCCGCGGGTCAGCTGTGCCCCGATGGTCATATCGTAGTTTTCCAGGAAGACCACGCTTTTCGGATATTTCTTCATCATGGCTACGAGGTTGCTGACGATTTTTTTGCCGTTGTCATCGAGCGGATGCGCTTTGCCGGAGAAGACAATCTGAATCCTGCCGCTCTCCAGGTAGGGTTCAATGATTTCCGGCTGGGAGAAAATCAGGTCACTGCGCTTGTAAGGAGCCGCGCGGCGGGAGAAGCCGATCAGCAGATTGTCTGCATTCAGGGCGATGCCGGAGCGCTCTTCAATAAAGCGGATCAGCTCCTGTTTAATCTCCTTATGAGTGGCCCATAGATCACCGCCTTCATCGTAAGCACGGGTGATGCGCTCATCTACCCACGTAGGGGTATGTATTGCGTTGGTGATGCCTATAATCTGCGATCTGCCGGCGACTTCTTTCCACATCTTATTAGCGGTATCCGCATGAAGCTGGGCTACAGCGTTGGAGATGCGCGAGAGGCGCAGACCGGCTACCGTCATATTGAACGGTTCTCCGCCAATCCGCTCCATCTGCGCACGGGTTAAGCCGTTGAAGGCACCCATATACTCCAGACGGTCCAGCGGATGGGTTTCGTTGCCCTCTTTTATCGGCGTATGGGTAGTGAACACAACCTCTTCGCGAGTAGCTTTCCAGGCCTCTTCGAAGGTGCTGCCGCCGGACATTTTTTCACGGATCAGCTGGGTGGCTGCCAGCGCGGCATGTCCTTCATTGAAGTGATAGACGTCGATAGGAATCTCCAGGGCGCGCATGGCTTTGACACCGCCGATCCCAAGGACGATCTCCTGGGCAATCCGCTCTTCGCCAAACCAGCCGTACAGCTGGCCGGTAATCCACGCATCGCTGTTCTCCGGGATATCGGTATCCAGCAGATACAGCGGAGTATTGCCGAACTGCTCTGTTTTCCATACTTTGCAGACGACATCGGTTTTTCTGACTTGGACAGTGACCTTGACGCCCGTATCCTCGAGGAAATCATATACATAATTATGGTAAGAATCGTATGGGTTGCCGTTTGCATCAATCTTCTGGTCCGTATAGCCCTGCTTCCACTTAAGACCGATGGGGATGACGGGGGCCTGAATATCCTTGGCGCCTTTGATGTAGTCTCCGGCCAGAATGCCCAGGCCTCCGGCGTACATTTTGAAATCGGAATGCAGCCCGTATTCCATGCTGAAGTAAGCGACTGAAGGTAAGCGGTTCTCGTTCACTTGATAAGCCTCCTAAGTACAATTGGAATGGTGATTCGGGATTACTGCAGGCTATATCTAAGGTGCAAACGTTTGCTCAAAAGGAAATGGCAAGAGCAAGTGCACACCTATTCTAGCATACTTGCTGTGTAAAAACACAGCGAACTTATTGATACATAAAAATTTGATTAACCCGGCCGCAGGCCATAAGATAAGAGGATAACAATGAGTAATAAGCAAAGAGTAATGAATGGTGCCGCTGCCGTCTATTCCATGGAACAGGCAGTCTTGATGGCGGAAAAGAAATGGAAATAAACCAAGTGGTGGTGTAGAGGTTGGGTATAGTTGTAATTGGAAGTCTGAATATGGATATGGTGGTCCGTGCTGAGCGGGCTCCGGAAGCCGGCGAGACACTGTTTGGACAGGCGTTCGCGCTGTCTCCGGGAGGTAAAGGTGCTAATCAGGCTGTTGCTGCGGCAAGGCTCGGTGCAGAGGTGACTATGATTGGCCGGGTAGGTAAAGACAGCTTCGGCAGCGGGCTGCTGGAAGTGATGAAGCAGGAGCAGATTCAGACGGATTATATTTTGATGAGTGAGTCGGAGTCTACGGGAGTAGCCTCGATTGTGGTAGACGGAGCAGGTGAAAACCGTATTATTGTAGTGCCCGGGGCGAATCTTGAGATGAAACCGGAGGATATTGCCGCACTGGAAGCTGTAATCCGTGAGGCCGGGATCGTCGTAATGCAGCTGGAGATGGATCTGGAGATGTGCGAGGCCGCTGCGGCCATTGCCTTCCGGCACGGTATTCCTGTGATTCTGAACCCTGCTCCGGCGCGGGCACTCCGAAGTGAGCTGCTCCAGCATGTGACTTACCTGACACCGAACGAGACAGAAGCAGGAATTCTGGCTGGTATCAGCGTAGAAAGTATAGATGATGCAGAACGGGCGGCCCGGCTGCTGCTGCTTAAGGGAGTGCGTCACGTTATTGTTACCCTGGGCTCCAAAGGGGCGCTGATTGTCAATGCCGCCGGCAGCCTGCATGTTCCGGGTTTCCCGGTACAGGCTGTAGATACAGTGGCTGCAGGGGACTCGTTCAACGGGGCACTGGCCTGGCAGCTTACCCGCGGCAAGACGCTGGACGAAGCTGTCCGGTTCGCAAATGCCGTCGGGGCACTGGCAGTCGGCAAGACGGGGGCAATTCCTTCGCTGCCAAGGCTGGAAGAGGTGAAGCGGTTCCTGCGTGAGGCTGCAGAGGCGGAGCCGGGAACGGAAGAGTAGACCGGTAGAGCAGGTGAAATGAAGCGGATTCGCAGGGAAGGCCGAGGGGATAGCAGGAGAAGCTGGTTGACGGGAGGCAAGGCAGGGAGCATGTGATGGTGCAGGCTGGTGCGAATGGACAGGCGAATAGGCGGGGAAGTATGGACGCGGGAGTATGGGCGATGGACGGCAAGGCGGGGAGCATGTGATGCTACAGGCTGGCGGAAGCAGCCGGCAGGAAAGGGAAGTTAAGTAACCCGGGTCTTTGCTTCGTGCGAATTTAAGTGGATTTATGACACTTATTGGTCGGGAAACGCTGGATTGGCTGAGATTAAGTGGATTTATAGCACTTAATTCTATCCATTTTGCCGATTGGTGCCTGTTGGACCAGAAATAAGTGTTGTTTATCCAACTAAATTGACCGTGTGCTGAGTTTAAGCGTATTTAGGTGCTGTTATTCCACTTAATCCCCTCTGCCAGCTTCATCTTCGCTCCAGATGATCATTTAGCTCCCGCCCGCAGTTACTTAGCCAAATTCCGCAGCTGTATCCCCGGTTCCGCATGTATCTGCAACTAACATAACCAACAAAACATACACAACTACTATAGGCTGCGTCTGCATCCTGAACCATAAGGAGCTGGAATTATTGAGCGGTACAGTAACCGTTAAGAACATAATCCTCGGCGAGGGGATGCCCAAAATATGCGTCCCGCTGGTCGGGGCAACATTGGCGGAACTCCGGGAAGAAGCGGAGGCGCTGAAAGTCCTGGCACCGGATCTGGTGGAGTGGCGGAGCGATTTCTTCAGTAAAGTTGAAGATATCGCGGCGGTAACGGAGGTGCTGGAAGAACTCCAGCGGATTCTGCCGGATATCCCGCTGATCTTCACCTTCCGCAGCGCCAAAGAGGGCGGGGAGAAAGAAATTTCCACAGAATACTATGTGGAGCTGAATAAAGCTGCTGCTGCAAGCGGGCTGATCGACATTCTCGATGTCGAGCTGTTTAGCGGGGAAGCAGCGGTCAGCGGCCTGATTAAGGCTGCGCATAATCAGGCGGTATTTGTAATAGTGTCCAATCATGATTTCCAGGGGACACCGCCGCAGGAAGAGATTGTAGCCCGGCTGCGCCGGGCACAGGAGCTTGGCGGCGACCTGCCGAAGATTGCTGTGATGCCGCAGAATGCCGGCGATGTGCTGACTCTGCTGGCGGCAACGAACATTATGCAGGAGCAGTATGCCGACCGCCCGATTATTACGATGTCGATGGCCGGTGAAGGCGTCATCAGCCGGCTGGCCGGTGAGATCTTCGGCTCTGCGCTGACCTTCGGCGCGGCACATAAGCCCTCGGCTCCCGGCCAGGTGGCCGTTGCCGAGCTGCGCAGCGTACTGGAGCTGCTGCACCGCAGCTTATAGTCTTGCCTATAGGGTGCTCCTGCCGGTGAAATGGCGGGAGCGCCTTTTTGGCTTGTGCTGCTGCTGGACACAGGCGGTTTGAATCTGCGCCCGGTTATACCCTACAATGGAGGCAGCTAAGCAAGGAGCTGACCATCAGGGATCAGCCAAATCAGCGGAATGAAGAAAGGAAGAATAGCCAATGACAGAATCGATTCTGGTCGTGGAGGATGAGGTGAGAATCGCCCGGCTGCTGCAGATCGAGCTTGAATGCGAAGGGTATCGCGTATTACTGGCCGGCAGCGGCCAGCAGGCGCTTGAGCTGTATCAGGCGGAGACCCCGGATCTGCTGCTGCTGGATGTGATGCTTCCGGGCTTCAGCGGCATCGAGCTGCTGCGGCGTATCCGGGCGGGGGATGCCCATACGCCTGTGCTGCTGCTGACAGCCAAGAGCTCGGTGGAAGACAAAGTATCCGGGCTTGACCTTGGTGCTAATGACTATATCACCAAACCGTTCCAGATTGAAGAGCTGCTCGCACGCATCCGCGCCGCCCTGCGGCTTGCCTCTGCCCGCCAAGCGGAGCAGGCTGACCCGGCGGAGGTCTGGCTGACCGCCGGTGATCTGGAGCTGAATGAAACCACGCGCGAGGTGGTCAGAAGCGGCAGCGGGATTGACCTGACTCCCAGGGAGTTCGATCTGCTGGTGTTCCTGCTGAAGAACAAACGACAGGTACTGAACCGGGAGCAGATCATGACGGCAGTCTGGGGATACGATTATTACGGCGATACGAATGTCGTTGATGTCTATATCCGCTATGTGCGCAGGAAGATTACACCGGATGGCCAAAGCGAGCTTATACACACGGTCCGCGGAATCGGATATGTCCTTAAGGATTCGCTATGAAGCTGAAGCTGCGGAGCAAAATCCACCTCTACTCCAGCGTGCTCTTCGCCGTGCTGCTCATCCTTATGAACGGAATAATCTATCTGATGTTCAGCCGGCTGTCGACAGGTGACCAGCTCGATCAGGCTGCTGCCGAAATGGTCAAAATTGCTGACGGTATGCGAAGAGCAGGCCAGACGGTGCCTGCACAGGAGCTGCTGCGTGCCTATGTGCCGGTTGAAGGCATGCTCCGGCTGCTGGCTGCGGACGGAAGCGGGCCTGCACCTGTGACCTCTGCTTCGGAACAGGAGCTCAGCCGCTTGAAGCCGTCCTATCACTCAGCCAAGTATAGTGAGCTTATTAAGTTTCAGGGCCGCTCCTATACGTTCGTAACCACTCCGGTTATCTGGACAGACGGAAGTGTAATGAATGTACAGATGACCAAGAGTATGGAGAACACGATGAACACCCTCAAGGTGCTGAGGGTAGTGCTGGCGGGGGCTACGGTTTGTGCGATGCTTCCGCTCCTGCTGTCCAGCCGCGTGCTGTCCGGATTGATTATGCGCCCGATTGTGCAAATGACGGCTACGATGCGGGAAATTAAGCACAGCGGGAAATTCCGCAGGCTTACGCTGGAAGAGTCGTCCCGGGACGAACTGATGGAGATGGGGCATACGTTTAACGAGATGATCGCACTGCTGGAGAGCAATTATGCGAAGCAGGAGAAATTCGTCTCGGACGCCTCGCATGAGCTGCGGACGCCGCTGACGGTAATTGAAAGCTATGCCAGCCTGCTCAAGCGGCGGGGGACCCAGCATCCTGAATTATTCAATGAATCGGTGGAGGCTATCCACTCTGAGGCGATCCGGATGAGGGAGCTGACCGAGCAGCTGCTGCTGCTGGCGAGACATCAGGAGCAGTGGGATGTGTCGCTGCAGAGCATAAATCTGGTGGAGCTGGCCCGTGCTTCGGCCAAAGCCTTTCATAATGCCTATGGGCGGGAAGTGAATGTTCAGTCTAAAGGCGCGGTAAAAGGATACAGTGATGAAGCGAAGCTGAGACAGCTGCTGTTCATCTTCCTGGATAATGCCCGCAAGTACAGCGATGAAGCCATAACTATTACGCTTGAAGCCTCCTTACAAGAGAGCAGGATTGTGATCACGGACCGGGGAATCGGGATTCCGGCCGGGGAGCTGCCGCGGGTATTCGACCGCTTTTACCGGGTGGATGAGTCGAGAGGCCGTAAGGCCGGAGGTGCAGGGCTGGGCTTGTCACTGGCTGCAGAAATTGCCGCCGCCATCGGGGCCAGGCTGTCCATGGAAAGTGTGGAAGGTGCGGGAACTTCGGCCAGCATCTTCATTGCCGCTGAGAGCAGGGGGAAGCTATGAGAATAAGAAAACCCGGGTTCACAAAAAGTAAATTTAAGCTCCTTTTCATCACAGGAATCGTTCTGATTCTGGTGCTTGCCGGGTTAAGCCTGTTCCGTAAGGAATCGGACCCGCTGTTGACTGAGCAGCAGGCGAAGCAGGCGCTGCTGAAGGAGTATCCCGGCAGCATACAGAGCTTCAGCCAGAAGTCCGGTAAATACGCAGCGGAGCTCCAAACTTTACAGGGGCTATATGAGCTGCAGCTGGACGGGACAACAGGTGAAATCGTATCCATTATTCTGCTGAAGCCGGCAGCATCGGCGGCGGTTACACCTGCGCCCGCCCCTTCGTCCGGTACTGTGGCCGGAGGCGGTACGGAACCTTCCCTTTCGCCCTCAGCGGCTCCTGCCCCCTCAGCTTCTCCTCAGCGTGTAGTGTCAGAGACGGAAGCCGTCCGGCTGGCCCTGCAAGAGGTTCCGGGAGAAGCGGATGATGTGGATACCGGAATAGATGAATCAGGAGCATACTATCTGGTGGAGGTGAATACTGCGGACGGCCGCGAGGCGGTTGTCCAGGTGGACGCCATCTCGGGACAGATCCGGTCGGTAGCCTGGGAAGCGCCGGATGATGACTCTTAAGCAGCTTCACATTATATTTTCTCATTTTCTCATCAATTTCTAATGTTACTCCCGCCTTCCTCTCATCTGTGCCGTTTATATTGAATACATGGGCAGCACAGAAGGATCAAAAGGAGGCAATAATGATGAAGATGAAATTATGGAGCACGGTTACGGCGGCAGCGGTTCTGCTCGGCGGTGCATATGGTATCAGCGGGGTTCAGAATGCGGATGCGGCAGGCGGAGCGGGTGCAGGCACAGGTTCAGCAGCTTCAACGGCTTCAACAAGCCAGGGCAAGACACTGATCGGTGCGGGTAAAGCGGAGGCTTATGCGCTGAAAGCCGCACCGGGACGGGTAGTCAGCATTGATCTGGAGAAGAAGCTGAGCGGTACGTATTACGAGGTGGAGATCCGCAGCGGCAACAAGGAGATTGATGTCCGGGTAGAGGCCTATAGCGGAAAAATCTTAAGCGTGCGCAAAGAAACCGACGACGATGATGACGATGATCATTACAGCTCAAGTACAGCCGCCTCACAGAATGGAACACTAATCAGCGCAGCGAAAGCGGCAGAAGCCGCCGCAGCCTCTGTGAAGGGGACGGTTACCGAGGTGGATCTCGACCGGGATGACGGCAGTGTCATTTATGAGGTGAAGATCAGAAACGGCAAGGTGTCGACAGAAGTAGGCGTGGATGCCTATACCGCCAAAATACTTTACACTGATGTGGATTCGGATGACGATGATGATTGAGAACCTGATACAGGTTCATGTTATAAAGTAAAAATAAGGGCGGCCGGTTATCCGGCTGCCCCTTTGCTGTAGCATCCCCGTTCATGCTGTGCATGCCTGCGCAGTTTATTGCTTCGCACCTGTATACACATGTACCGCATCCCGCAGGAATTCGGCCATACCCGGACGGCGTTTGTCGTAATAGGCGGTGAAGCGCTCATCATCGACATACATCTGTGCCAGGCCGGCATGAGCCTCCTTGGAGTAGGTACCCCAGTGAAAGCTCAGCCACTGGCGGTGAAGATCGGCAGCCTTCTGCGCCAGCTCGCTGGCAGAGTCCCCGTCCTCCATCGCCTGCTCAAGCGAAGCGAACATCTCCGCCTCCAGCTGCTGCAAGGCGTTATATTGCTCTTCCGTCATATTCATCAGCTGGCGGTTCGATTTCTCAATCGCTTCCCCGCCGTATTTCTCCCGGATCTCCTGCCCGTACTTCTGCTCGTTATCCTCAATCAGCTTCTGCTTAAAGCCTGTAAATTTCTCTTCATTGCTCATGGTAATTCTCCCTTCTGTGTGGGCAAGTGTCTGCTCGACGTTCGCGATCAGCACGTCCAATTGCCGTCTCCGCTGCAGCAGCTGGTCATGGTGCTGGCGCAGCGCCTGCGCTCCATCGAAGGAAGGGGAGGTGATCAGCTCCTTGATCCCTTCCAGGCTTAAGCCCAGCTCCCGGTAAAAAAGAATCTGCTGCAGCCGGTCGACCTCGGCCTGCCCGTAGATCCGGTACCCCGAGGAATTGATTCTGGCCGGCTTCAGAATCCCGAATTCGTCGTAATACCGCAGGGTCCGCGCGCTGATTCCCGCGAGTGCTCCCAGCTTCTGTACGGTGTACTCCATTTCGTTTCAGCCTCCAACTCTGTTTGGCGGTATATAGCAGAGGACGTGCTAAAGCGCCCTGCCGCGTAAGCTGCTGCTTACAGGAATTACTCTACACCTTGACGTAACGGCAAGGTCAAACCTTATTTCAGGATCACCGGATATGGGCCCGGATAAACGAAAAACGGCAGCTCCCCGCAGAATATCTATGGGGAACTGCCGCAGTCCTGTGCAGGATAGGGCTTGAGAGGTTGGGTCCCCGCAGGGGATTCTGTCTACTTCTTGCCAAGCTGGGCAGCGAAGTACGCCTGCAGCTCAGCCAGCTTCCGGGGGTCAGCCAAGGCATCCTCCGCCGGGAAGTAATGCTCGGCGACAAGCTCCCAGGTAGGCACAACCTTTTGGGCATTCATGGCTTTAATGGCGATCTTGACTGTCTTGCGCTCACGGGCATTGGAGAAGGTATCCACATAATGCTGGGAACGCCCGAAGTCGAGCTCACTGAATACGGCGCGGAAGATTTCCGCCGTCATCTTGGCATCATCCAGTGCACGGTGGGCGGAACCGGATGGCTCCAGCCCGAACAAGGCCATCGCACCTTCGACGCTGATGTCATTGCTGAGGCCCCGGGCACGGAGCACGCCTTTGAGCAGGTCGAAGTAGGTGGCTGCCATCCAGTAGGCATCGTCTATTTTGTGCATGCGCACGTCCTGGATAATCCGTTTCATATCCTCGCCGCCCCAGGTCAGCAGCAGTACGCCGTCCTTGCTCTGGTCAAGCCAGGCTCTGAAGGCTGTAATCACCTTGGGGAAGCGGTCGGCTACATCGATATCCTCCTGGGGGATACCGGTTTTTTTCTTAATGAAGGAATTCAGGGTAGAGAAGTATATAGGTTTGATTAAGGCAGAGAACTCGTCCTTAACCTGTAATGAAGCGTCTAACCGGACAGCTCCGATCTCAATGACCTCCATAGGATGCTCGCTGGCAAATTTGCGGCCGTTGAATTCGATGTCCAGAACAATATAATCCACAGGTGATGCCTCCGTTTCAGTAACTGGCGCTAGTATGCATTAATACGCCGATAATTCTATTTTAACAAAAAAAGAGCAGGAATGGGGGATTCGCCGGGGAAATGGCAGATTGAGGCAGGAATGGCGGACAGGTGGCGCCGAATAGTATGTGTCAAATGATTGCAGGAGTATCTCCGGCAGAAGGGCTGGAGAAGGGGGAAGAGGCAGTTGAACAGAAATAATACAATTTACTGGATCGGCGGATCGGCCTGTGCCGGCAAAAGCACGCTGGCGAAGCGCTTCGCAGAAGAAAATAATCTGACGCTCTATGCCTGTGATGAGCATTATGGGAAGCATCTGCAGCGGACCTTGGAGGAGGCTCAGTCTGCAATGTACCGGGTATCACGGATGACGATGAATGAAGTCTTTCTTACAAGGAGTATTGCGGAGCAGCTTAACACGTATACCGAATGTCTGCGGGAGGATTTCCGTTATGTGCTGGAAGATCTGGCAGGCCTGCGGGACAGACCGGTTGTGGCAGAGGGGAACCAGCTGCTGCCCGGTCTGGTGAAGCCGCTTCTGAGGCGGACAGATAAGGCGGTCTGGGTGATTCCGGCAGAACAGTTCCAGGTGGAGCAGTACCGCAAGCGGGAGTGGATACAGGGAATCCTTAAGGCAACAGAGGACCCGGAGCTTGCGTTCGGCAACTGGATGAAGCGGGATGCCATGTTCGCAGGCAGGATCAAGCAGAGTGCGGAGGAACAGCAGCTGCGGGTGCTGGAAGTGGATGGAAGCAGGACGCTGGAGCAGAATTTCGCTGAGCTTACCTCGTGGTTCGGATGTTAAAGAGAGAATTTGGTGCAGAGGAGCGGCAGGGTTGTAAATAGTGGGTAATAATTGGAATGGCCTGAATTCCGCCAGGGAACGGGCCTGATATAGGAGGGATTATAGTGCTGCTATATGTTACCGTGAAAAGCCTGGGAAAACGCAAGCCGGTGCTGGAGCGTCAGGAGCTGGTGCTGGAGCAGCTTCCGGCTACGCTGCAGGAGCTGATTGAGCAGATTGTGATCCTGCAGATAGAGGGACTTGTGCACAAGCAGGAACGTGGAGATATCCTGCCCTTCCTGACAGGGACGGAGATTAAGGAACAGGCCGGGAATGGAAAAGTAGGGTTCGGAGCTGTCTATAACCATGAGGTGCCTGATCCGGCAAAAGCGGTTGCAGCTGCCCTGCTCGCCTATGAGGACGGATTGTATAAAGTGTTCCTGCAGGAGCAGGAATGTGCTTCGCTTAAGGAGCCCCTGGAGATTCATGAGGGCGATGAGCTGGTGTTCATCCGGTTTACAATGCTGGCCGGCAGACTATGGTAGAGGAGGAATAAGGAAATGACAGCAATCAGGTCAGAGGATCTGGAAGCACAGTGGTATGCAGAGATGGAGCTTAAGGCGAAGCAGCTGGACCAAGAAACGTCAGGTCTTGCTTCGGCGGTGCTGGCGGTCAGCCGGCTGAATTTTGTCGGCGGCCAAGAGGAAGAGTGCAGGCAGTGCATGGAGCTGCTGAAGCAGCTGTCTGCAGGGGGAAGCGTTAAGGATGGGGAAAGGAAGACAGAGGCGCTCTTCGCACCACTGTTGGCTGCAGTCGGGCAGCTGTTCACTCCTTATACGGCAGAGGTGCTAACTTACATAGTGGAGCACTGCACAGAATATCCCTACAGCAGAGGGTACCTGCGCAGACCGTTCCGGACCCGCAATCTGGAGCTGCACAGCCCGCAAATTCTGAATAAACTTAGCGCGTTGATCTTTATGGAGCAGCAGGGTTTTGTGCTGGATGACTATTTGCGGAGAAAAGAGGATCAGGCGGATTACAATCATAAATACCGCTTCAGCGTCGCTCTGAGTGACATAATTGCTTATGAGCTGGACCGTAAGGACGGCACGATGCTGGAGCTGCTGAAGGAAATGGTCTACGGGGATAATCAGGGGGCGGTGCTGAGCCACGATATGATCAAGGGTGTATTCATGAGCCATAGGGCGGAAGCGGTAGTGATGCTCGGCGAGCTGCTGCTGGCTGCCAAGCTGCAGGAAGGGCTGCGCCAGTCACTGGTCGAACGGATGGATGAAGGCCTGCTGGAGCATAATCTGTATCTGCTGAAGCTGATCCTTGAGCATGACTTCATCCGCTACAGCTCTGTCGTACGGGCGCTGGGGGTCTGGACCGGTATCGGGCTGGAGGCTCAGAACCAGCGTGTAGCACGAAGCCTGCTCGAAGGTGCAGTACAGGTGCTGGAGGATGAAGCCGTCAGGGAGCAATGGCTCAGTGAGGCGAATGCCCAGCATGTCTACCTGAGCCTCTGGGCTACAGCCGTGCATGAGGAAGAAGAGCTGTACGGACGGATTGATCGTCTGATGTCCGGCGGACAGGTCTACCAGAAGATCGTCGCCCAGTATGTGCTGGGTAACAGCCAGAACTCTGAGCTGCGTTTGCGCAGTGCGCGGCAGGCGCTGGAGGAGCAGGACCCGGAGCTGCAATACTGGGTTCTGCTTAACTATGACTACAGCTACAGCCGGTTATGGCAGCCGCAGAAGGACGGGCCTAAGCTTGAGCTGGAGCGTTCACCGCAGCTGGAGGCGAAGGAGGAGCGGCGGCGCGATTTTGAGGCGCTCAAAGCGCTGTTCCTGCAAGCCCCCCAGCGTGAGCTGACCGGGGAATCCAAGGTGCTGAGCTTCGTCCAGTTGAACTACACTGCTGAGCTTCCGGTGCGCAAGCTGCTGTATTTAACCGCATACGACATGGACAGCAGCTGGATTGCCGAGCTGATTGCACTGAAGGATGAGTTCAGCGCCGATCTGCGCGGGGAGCTGCTGAACAGCTTCATCAGTGATCCGCTGGAGCCGGCACAGCGGGAATTCCTGTTCGCCAGTCTCGGGGACAAGAGCATGAAGAACCGTGAATTGGCCGTGGAACAGGCCAAAGCCCTGATCCTGAGCGCAGCGGAGCTGGTGCAGGCGGAAGCGCTGCTGAAGCTGAAGACCGGATCGCTGCGCCAGAACGTGACCCGGCTGCTGCTCAGCCAGCCGGATGCCGCCCTCGAAGGCAGCATAGGGCGGCTGCTGCAGGAGAAGAACAGCCTCCAGCGGCTTGCCGCGCTGGAGATGGTGACCGTGCTCTTCGAGGACGAAGAGCGCAGCAGCCTGTACCAGGCCGTCCGCCCGCTGGTGGAGGCCATCCGTGAGCCGGCTGCCCAGGAACGGGAGCTGATTGCCAAGCTGGAACAGAAGAACGAATACACGGCAGCGAACGGGTTCGGGTTATTCGTTCCCGGGGAGACCGAAGCGTGGCTGTCCCTGGGACCACAGCCCGGCGGATTCAGCTGGGATGAATTCTTCACTCTGTCCGCAGAAGAGATTAAGACATTTCTCCAGGGACTGGATGAAGTGGTTCATGAGCACCGTGAGCAGGAATATGTCAGTGAATATTATTCCGGCCAGAAGGAGACGCTGCTGGTCGGGACGGTGCTGCGCCAGCTGAAGTGGGTCATGCACTGGGAGAGGGATGATTCAGCCTCCCAGCTGGAGGAGTATCCGCTTCATGAGGTCTGGTCTGCCTATCTGGAGAGAAGCGGCTGGAATCCGAGAATGCTGCTTGAACTGAACTTTTATAACCAGCTGGATGATCTGGACGGAACGTTGGAGCGCTACTACCGGTACTATAGAGGCTCGATGGATTACCGCGAGCTGAAGAAGCATAAGCTGCTGGAGGGCTGGCGGCTGGAATTTACCAGTGAGGTCTATCCGCTGCAGACCATCAGGGAGGTAGCCGGGCTGTTCGAAGGGCTGCGGTACGGAAAGCAGGTGGAGGCGCTTATTGCTGCATTCTATGCAGACAGCAGCAAGCAGGGCAGCTTCAGCCTTGCTGCCGGAGCGCTGAACAAGCTGCTGGCTATGATGCCGGAGGATAAGCTGGAGAGTGAAGCAGCACTGCTCAATGTGCTTGCCCAGCCGTGGCTGAGAATGGTGCGGGACCGGGCCGACGGGCCGGATGATTTCAAGGAGCTGTTCAGATCCTTGTATACATTCGACCGGATGAATCCGGAGGATGCCGGCTCGAAGCTGGGGCTGAATGACTATCTTAAGGCGTATGAATCGGGGTTAATTCAGGCAGAAGAATTATACAGGGAGCTGCTTGCCGGCCAGAATAACCGCCATCATATAAGCAGCCTTACCGGCCGTAACCTGGAATGGGTCAAAGACAGCGCATTAATTACTGAGATCCGTAAGATGCTGATTGACCGGCTGCTGGAAATTGAACTGGTCCGCGGTGAGCTGCCGACAGAGGTCACGCCTCTCGTGATGTCGCTGCAGCGGATTGAAGGCATGGAGTATTTCATCCGGATCCTGACGGGGCTGGACAAGGATACCTTCATCCGCGGTTATGTGTACGGCTACGGCAGCAGCATTACAAAGAAGGAATCCTTCAGCCATCTGCTCAAGATCAGCCATCCCCGGGAGGGTGAGGATGCTGCGCTTCTGCGTACGCTGCTGAAGGATTCCGGAATTACGGAGAAGCGGCTGCTGGAGGCGGCCATGTATGCGCCGCAGTGGATTGAGATCATCTCGGATTATCTGGCCTGGGAAGGCATCCGCAGCGCAGCCTGGTATTTCCATGCCCATATCAACGAGAGCTTCTCGGCGGAGAAGGAAACGATCGTTGCCCATTATTCGCCGATTACTCCGCAGGACTTCAATGACGGCGCATTTGATGTGAACTGGTTCCAGTCCGCTTATCAGACTCTGGGCAAGAAGCGTTTCGATCTGTTATATGACTGCGCCAAATATATCTCTGCCGGTGCTAACCACCGCCGCTCCCAGCTATTCGCCGATGCTACGCTCGGCAAGCTGAAGCTAGCAGAGATGAAGCAGTCGGTAGAGCAGAAGCGGAATAAGGATCATCTGCTCAGCTACAGCCTCCTTCCGCTGGGCAAAGACCGGGATCAGGATATCCGCCAGCGCTACGAGCTGATCCAGCGCTTCCTCGCGGAGAGCAAGAAGTTCGGTGCGCAGCGGCGGGCAAGCGAAGGGCTGGTTGCCCGGATTGCGCTCGGGAATCTGGCCCGCAATGCCGGCTATGCCGATGTGACCCGGCTGATGTGGGATATCGAAGCCCGCAAGCTGGATGAGCTGCAGTCGTACTTCCAGCCGTTCGGGCTGGATGACGATACAAATGCCAAGCTGGTTATCGATGATCAGGGACAGAGTGAGCTGGTCATTATCAGCAAAGGCAAGGAGCTGAAGTCGGTTCCGGCCCGCTTCAAGAAGCATGAGTATATTGAAGCGCTGAAGGAAACGCGGAGCGAGCTGACCGCTCAGTTCCGCCGGGCGCGGCAGGAGCTGGAGCGCTCGATGGAAGCGGGCAGCAGCTTCAGCCTGCAGGAGATTGCCGGACTGGACCGGAGTCCGGTTCTGGCTCCGCTGCTGCGCAGCCTCGTGCTGAGAAACGGCAGCACGCTCGGCTACTATGCAGCGGATTCGGCGGCGCTGGCGGCCCCTTCCGGGGAGCAGGCGGCCATCCGGGAGCAGGATGAGCTGTATATCGCTCATCCGCTTGATCTGTACAACAGCGGGGACTGGAGCTTGTACCAGAAGGATCTGTTTGACCGGCAGCTGCGCCAGCCGTTCAAGCAGGTCTTCCGCGAGCTGTATCTGCCTAACGCGGATGAGCTGGAAAGTGCGGCTGTATCCCGCCGCTATGCAGGCCACCAGGTGCAGCCGCGCAAGACGGTTGCGCTGCTCAGGGAGCGGCAGTGGACGGTCAGCTATGAAGAGGGGCTGCAGAAGGTATTCTATGGCGAGAATCTGATTGCCCGGCTGTACGCCATGGCGGACTGGTTCTCACCTGCCGATACGGAAGCACCGACGCTGGAGACTGTAGAGTTCTTCGACAGGACTACGTATAAGAATGTTAAGCTGGATGAAGTACCGCCCCGGCTGTTCTCTGAGGTGATGCGCGATGTCGATCTGGTCGTGAGCGTCGCCCATGTGGGCGGTGTTGATCCGGAGGCCAGCCTGACTACAATCCAGATGCGCGGAGTTATTGTCAGCGAGTCGCTGCGGCTGCTGAAGCTGAACAATGTGCGCATTGAAGGCAATTACGCCAAAATTGCCGGAACGCTGGGGGAATATGCTGTGCATCTGGGCAGCGGAATGAGCTTCAAGCAGGCCAGCGGTGTGCTGCATATCATTCCTGTCCACTCCCAGCACCGGGGAAGGCTATTCCTGCCGTTCCTCGACGAGGACCCGCGCACGGCGGAGATTCTCTCCAAGGTCGTGCTGCTGGCTGAAGATACGAAGATTAAAGATCCGCAGATTCTGGCCCAGCTGAAGGGCTGAGTCTGCAGTAGAAAGATAGATTAGCTGGAGCTACTATCCTGATGCTGGAAGGTCCCGGCCGGCGCTGCAATTCCTGCGGCACCGGCCGGGATTATTGCTGTCTGTACAAGGATTTCCAGACAGTCATCTGGAATAGTAGATGTAGCAACAAGGAGGGATAGTATGGGAGCTTTAGCAATATTGGCAGCGCATATCTGCGGGCTGGAAGAACAGCTGCTGAGCAATGAAGTCCGGACAAATCCGGCAGCGGTATCGCTGCTGATCGCTGATGATTACACGGAATTCGGCAGCTCCGGCAGAGTGTACAAGAAAGAGGATCAGGTGGGGGAAGGAGGGGCAGGCGAGGTACGGATGACTTTGAGTCATTTCGAGCTCCGGACTCTGTCAGAGGAGGCTGTGCTGGCTACTTACCGGACCTTCAATGAAGACACAGGCATCCATTGCCTGCGCAGCTCGATCTGGAAATTCCGGGATGGACGCTGGCAGATGTTTTTTCATCAGGGAACGCCGGTGAAAGGTAAATAAGCTAAGGTGAGGACTGTGGGATTCCCGGATAGTCTGATCTGATATGCGGTAACAAATCGGAGCGGGATTATCAGGAGATTATTGTACTGCATAGCCTGGCAGCAGATTCAATACGTATAGTGGAAGAGGGACGGACATCACGGCCCTTATTCGCTCTGAATCGGCCTACTTGGCAGGCTTGCGGACACCACGGACCTTATTCGCCGCTTTCAAGCTCCAAGTGCCACTTTTTCGGCGAAATAACGGCGCTGGTGTCCGTTAAGGCCAGCATTCAAGCGCTTGTCCACAGCTTAACGTCTCTCCAGTCCGTAACGCTAAGCGATTAGCTTGAACAAAAGGATCAGCCGCGGCTGCGGTAAGTTTTGGACTTCCGGCCGCTGCCGCCCCCAGATTTCTTGATTTATACCGCTCTCCGCGGTGGAAATCCGGTGACAAAGGCGGCCGCTGGCGCTCCTTCCAGTTCTCAAATCCCCACCGCCGCTCGGACTTTTACTAAAGTTTGAAGTTCATCCTATATATAGGGGGACTAAAGAACTTAACCAAAAGCTAGAAGAAGCGAAGGGGGTTCGGAGCGGCAGGCCCGCTAGTCCCTGATCACGTACCCGAGCTCCGGCGTGATTTCGGTGAAACCGGCCATGTGGCGGGGCTGCCAGGTGACCGGGCGGCTGCTGCCGGTCATGATGATATTGCGGACATCGGTGCTGCCTTCCGCCGGGAGGGCGAAGGTCCGGGTGTGGGGATAGACCTCGCTGAGGGTTGTGTGAATCGCGCTGATCCGCCGGTCACTGTCGCCGCGGCCCATCAGATTCATAATCATCATGCCGCCGCTTCGCAGCTTGGCCCGGGTAAGCGCGAAGAATTCCAGAGAGGTCAGATGCGGCGGCGTGCCGGCAGCCGTGAAGGCGTCGAGCAGGATGTAGTCATACTTATGATCCGGCTCCCCCTCCAGCAGCCCGCGGCCGTCACCGATGCTGACATTGTCCTGGCTGTATCCGAACTGGCTGCGGCTGAGCTCCACGACCTGCGCATTCACCTCAGCCACCTTAAAGCGCTTCTCCGCACAATATCCGGCAATCGTGCCAATCCCGTGCCCGATCAGAAATACATCCTCGTAATAGGGATTGCCTGCCTCCATCAGATGGATCATTGCCCGCGGATATTCGAACACCACCCGGCGGGGATGATCAAGATCAAGCGCTCCCTGAATCGCCTCGCCCGAGAACTGCAGTACACGGAAGCGCCCGCTCTCGCCATACAGCCGGGTAGTATCATAGACTTCGATTTCCTGAGAATCAGTTACAGTTCGGGACAGCGGCTTCAAGGGATCAGACTCCTTACACAGATGAGATTCGTTTATATTCATTTGGCGTGACACCGACCACTTTCTTGAACAGTTTGTTGAAATACGCCGGATCGGGATAGCCGACTTCGCTGCCGATTTCATGGATCTTGAGGTCCGGGGCGTTCTTCAGCAGCCCTTTAGCGGTGCGGATACGGATCTCAATCATGTAATCGGTCAGGGTAAGCCCGGTTTCCTGCTTGAACAGCTTGCTTAAATAGGTCGGTGTCAGATATACCATGCCCGCAAGCGTGTTCAGGTCGGCGTGCTGGTTGTAGTTCGCTGTGATCCAGCGTTTGATCGTCTCTACAGCGGTAACGGACAGCTCCAGCCGGTGGGTGCGGATAGCAGTCAGGGCAGAGGAGAGGGCAGAAGTGAACTGCTCTTCCATGACGGCAAAATACAGGCCGGACTGAATCCGCTCCTCCAGCACTACAGCCGATTCAGCCGGGCAAACCGCTTCGAACTCCGGCAGCTCCTTGCGGGCAAGAGCCTGGATCTCCCGGCAAATGCCGACAATCTGCTCCGGATAAGCCTGCAGCGCAGCCAGCTCCAGAAAGAGCTTGTGAACGGAGTCCAGGACGCCGGGAACATTAAGAATCTGCAGATCATGGATCAGCGGATCACGGAAAGGTGCAAAAAGCCCAGCCACCGCCGTTTGCGGCAGGGCGAGCTCTTCAATAGTAACATAATGCAGCGGCTGCGGCTGGTAAATTCCGCGGTCACAGGCAGATTTGGCTTCAAGATAAGCGGTTCTGAGCATGGCCGGGTCCGCATAGGAACGGCTTATTCCGATATGCAGGCATTGCCCGCTGCCTGCTTCTTCTACAGGCGTGCGGAGCTTCAGTAGTTCATCCGGTGTCAGCGGGTGCCCCGAATACCAGATCCAGACATGCTGCCCCCGCCGCAGCTCCAGAGAATCGAACAGGGAATCCTTCGCTTGCCGCAGACTGTCTGTACTTGCGCAGACCGTTTCCGGTGAGGAGGCTTTAAGCACAAACACAGTGAAATAAGGCTGGGGCAAAATAAGGCCGCGCAGCAGAATCGGAGAAGGCTCCTCTACCTGCAGCAGGGAGAGCAGCAGCCCGGAGCGGTGGCGCTGCTCCTGCTCGCGCAGCAGCTTGCGTTCATTATCGAGGCTGTAAAGCACCTCGAACAGCTGCTCCTTATTGATCGGCTTGAGCAGGTAATCAACTGCCGAGCTGCGGATGGCTTCCCGGGCATAATCGAATTCAACGAACCCGCTCATCAGCAGGGAACGTATTTGCGGATGACTGGCTTTGAGCAGCCGGATCAGCTCAAGCCCGCCGATCTGCGGCATGCGGATATCGGTAATCAGCAGGTCAAACTGGAGTGACGGAAGGGCTTCAAGCAACGGCTTGCCGTCAGGAAATGTCTGAATGACAGTAAACTCACTGCTTTCCTTGCTGATCATCCGGGCCAGACCTTCGCGGATCAGGATTTCATCATCAACAATCACAATACGCAGCAATCCGGATATCCCCTTTCTGGAACGTAATGTACAGTGCCGTTGTCCCGCTCTATTCTTCGGTGCGGTGACTGGAGAGCGCTTCGATTCTTAAGGTTACGCGGGTACCGCTGCCCTGCACGCTCTCCACGCGCAGCCCGAAGGGGCTGCCATAATCCAGACGGAGCCGCTCGTTCACATTGCGCAGGCCGATGCCGAATTTCTCGCCGTCTGCCCCGCCGCTGAGGCTGCTGTTCAATGCGCGCAGGGTAACTTCGTCCATGCCGACACCGTTATCCTCTACGCTGAATACAGCCTGATCCCCTTCGGCCCAGCCGGTAATGCTGATTCTGCCCGGACCTTGCTTAGGCTCAAGGCCATGGAAAACAGCATTCTCCACGATCGGCTGGAAGACCAGCTTAATGACCGGGAAGGAGAGCAGCTGTTCTTGCACCTGTATCTGCAGGCTGAATTTATCAGGGAAGCGGATCTGCAGCATATCCAGATAATTGCGCACATGGTCGAGCTCATCCCGGATCGTGACCAGCTCTTCGCTGCGGACAATCCCGTAGCGCATCTGCATCCCCAGCAGATAAGTGAGCTGTGCTACCCGCGGCTCATCACTGCCTTCCGCCAGCATGCGGATGGATTCAAGGGTATTGTATATGAAATGCGGGTTAATCTGATTCTGCAGTGCCCGCATATCGGCTTTTTGCTTGCGTTTCTCGGTCAGCGTAACCTCCTGCAGCAGATCCTTGACCCGGATAATCATCCGGTTGAAATGGCTGCCGAGCATCCCGATCTCGTCATTATACCGGGGATGCAGCCAGACATCCAGATTGCCGTGCTGCACCTGCTTCATCAGGCGGACCATTGATTTGAGCGGCTTGGTCAGCGCATAGGAGATGAAGGTCGCCACAATCAGAGCGAAGGCGATAATCGCCAGGGTAGTGAGAATCTGCGTATTCCGCGTTTTCTCCACTGGCGACAGAATCGTATCCAGCGGAATGGAGACCAGTGTGGTCCAGCCAGTCTTCTCCGAGACGGTATATACCGCGAGATAATCCTTGCTGTCCAGTGTAATCCGGAAATGGCCGCCGGGTCCGCTCACCTGCTGCAGGAATTTGTCCGTGTTATTCTCCAGCAGCCCCGGGGAGTCGCCGCCCCCGCCCGGGCTGGCGTAGATCAGGCCGCCCTGGTCATCCACAATCAGCGTACTTCCGTGGGTAACGGCATTCACCGGATCGACGATGCCTTTGAACAGGCTGATGTTGATATCGAAGATAATCATCCCGATCTTCTGCAGGGAGCTGACGGAACTGACGGTGCGCAGAATACTGAATACCTCGCGGTGGTCACTGGCGTTCACACGGATCGTATGCCTGCCCTGAACGACGGGGGCTACGCCTTCCTTCGTGAGGCTCTGCCACTGCGCCAGCCGTTCTGCCGGGAACAGCTCGCTGATTCCGGAGCTTTTGTCATAGTAGACGGAGCCGTACTTATCCACCAGATATACAGCCACAATCTCTTCCTTCGTATGATTCAGATAGCTCAGGAACATCGACATGCCGGTATTCTTCTCCCAGTCAGTGCCCTGCTGCTCCAGATAGAACTGGACATCCGTGTTATAGAGCGGAAGTGCGGTATAGCGCTTAAGATCGGTCAGATAACGGTCAACCGTATCCGAGGCGCTGTCGGCCATTTGCCCCGCGCTTGCTGTCGCATTGACGAGAACCGAATTAAAGGTGGAGCGGGAAGAGAGATAGCTTACATAAGTGATCGGCAGGGAAATCAGAAAAATAAACACGACAATCAGCTTGCGCTCCATGGGCAAGTTGGCCAGGAACAGCCAAAGGGTCCGCGGAAATCTCCGGATATGGGCTAACACTATGGTTGTTCCTTTCCGTACACCCCTATTTCACGGCGCCGCTCGTTACCCCTTCGAAGATATAGCGCTGCAGGAAGAAGTAGAGAATGACCGTCGGCAGCAGAATGAGCAGGATCGCCGCACAGATCAGATTCCATTCGCCGGAATTTACCCCCTGGAAGCGCATCAGGATGGTTGTGACGACACCCAGGCTTTGTTTGGGCATATATAGATAAGGGATGTACATGTCATTGTAAATGCTGATCGTCTTCAGAATCACCAGTGTAGCCGTCGCCGGGGTCAGCAGCGGGAAGATGATCGAGCGGTAAATTTTGAACAGGGAAGCGCCTTCAACCATCGCACTTTCATCGAGATCAAACGGAATGTTGCGGATGAACTGCAGGTACAGAATGATCTGGATGACATCGGCCCCGATATAGAGCACAATGGGTGCGCCGAGCGTGTTGTACAGCCCCATGTTCTTGATAATACCGAAGGTGGCGACCTGGGTAGTGATACTCGGAATGATGGTGGCAATGAGATAAGCACCGAACACTACCGGCTTCAGCTTGAAGGAGAAGCGTCCCAGCACGTATGCCACCATTGTGCCAAACAGAATGTTCAGGGTCAATGTAATAATAATAATAATGAGCACATTGCCGAAGCCGCTCAGCAGGCCGCCGCGCTGGAAGACAGCAACGAAATTGTCGAAGTTGAGGAAGCTGTGCGGCAGAGCCATAGAGCTGCTGCTGTTGAATTCATCTGTGGATTTGAAGGCATTGACGATAACAACATATGGCGGGAAAAGAACGACGAATACGCCAATCAGCAGCGTGAAGTATTTAAACAGATCCTGTATACGCAATTTGGAATGTTCCATGGCTATTTGTCTCCTCCCCGGCTAAGCACCAGTTGTTGAATCAGCAGTACGATGACGACAAAGAAGAGCAGGATGATGCTCATTGCCGAAGCCAGGCCGTAGTTGTTGAAGGCAAATGCCGTATCCACCACGCGCTGGACGTAAGTCTGGCTGGCGCCGGCAGGTCCGCCTTTGGTCAGTACGAACGGCAGGTCGAATACTTCAAGTGCGCCGGTTACGGTCAGGAACAGATTGAGCTGAATGACGGCTTTCATATTCGGCAGTGTAATCCGCCAGAGCGTCTGCATCGAGCCGGCGCCGTCAATCTTGGCAGCTTCGTAAATATCACGCGGAATGGCCTGCAGGGAGGCGATGTATATTACCATATTGTAGCCCATGAACCGCCAGAAGCCGGTGGAGGCGAGCGAGTAGTTCACCAGTCCTTCAGTACCGAGCCAGCTGGTCTGGGCAAGGCCGGAGAGACCGATGCTGTTCAGGAACAGGTTCAGCGAGCCGTTGGTTGTGTCGAATACATAGCCGAACATGAAGGCGACTGCAACCCCGTTCATAATGTACGGCAGGAAAAGCATAATCCGAAAAGCATTTCTGCCCCGCAGCCTGCTGTTCAGCACAACCGCGAAATAGATTGCTGCGATATTCTGCAGGATACCCATGACGAAATAAGCAAAGTTATGGGTGAAGACTTTGAAAATATCAGGAGTGCTGAACACCTCACGGTAGTTGGCCAGGCCGACCCAGGGCTTCTCGGGGCTGTAGCCGTCCCAGTTCGTGAAGCTGTAATAGATCAGCTTCAGCGCCGGATAATAGGTGAAGGTGCCAAGGAGAATCAGCGGAATGAGCAGAAAGGAGACGATGATAATCGTCTTCTGCTTGTTATAAGACAGCGTTCCGAACATAGCTCTAACCTTCTTTCGTGAAAGCTCAGTGGGATTGGATTGACGACAAAATGGATTATCCGGGAAGAGCGATAATCCATTTTGCGCCGGAATTTTACTGATCTGGCTGCCTGCGGCAGCAGGGTGCAGGGTCCCGCAAAGTACCTGGGTAAGCTACGAAGCCAAAGCACCACTTTGTGGGGCTGTTTTTCGGGGCCCCCGCAAAGTACCTGAGTAAGCTTCGAAGCTAAAGCGCCACTTTGTGGTGCTGTTTTTCGGGGCCCCCACAAAGTACCTGAGTAAGCTTCGAAGCTAAAGCGCCACTTTGTGGGGTTATTTTAATAGCCGAGATCTTTCTTCGCCTTAGCCCACGCTTTGTTCCATTTGTCAAAGACGGTTTGCGGATCTTTAGCGAGTACGAATTCTTGAGCCATAGCCGGCAGGTCGAGCTGCGCTTTATTGGTGATTTCGGTTACCTGGGCATTATCAACAGTGCCCTCTTGCAGCACTACGCCGGTAGACTGGAACTCCTTAAGCTGCGTCAGCTTGGATTCCTTGCCTTTGAGCGGGGAGATAAATCCGGCAAAATCCTCATATCCGGATTCTTCGATCATCCACTTCACGAATGCCTTGGCGGCATCAACGTTTTTGCTGTTCTTAGCCACGGCATAGAAGAAGTCAGGGCTGAGCGGTGCAGTGAGCGTGCCTGAGTTGTCATAAGGAAGCGGGAAGAAGCCTACGTTGTCGGAAGTGGTGCCTGCACCGATTACCTGATTGATGACCCAGTTGCCCAGGAAGTACATGGCGAATTTACCCGATGCGATATCTTTCTTCGACTGCTCCCAGTTGGTGGAGTTGATGTCTTTCTCCAGGAAGCCCTTCTCATTCAGTTCTCTCAGCAGGCTGAGCGATTTGCCGTATCCGTTATCCATAGTGAATGGAGCATCTTGAGTCAGCTTCTCATTAGGGAAGTCAGGGTTACCGGCAATAACGCGGGGTACAGCATATACCCAGTCATTAAGAGGCCATTTATCTTTGAAGTTGGAAGCGAGCGGAACGACACCTTTCGCTTTGAGCTTCTCGCAGGCTGCCAGGAATTCATCCCAGGTCTTCGGAACCTCGGTGATTCCGGCATCAGCGAATGCCTTCTTGTTGTATACGATACCGGAAGTAGAGTTACCGGTAGTGATACCGTACAGCTGGCCGTCAAAGGATTTGAAATCTTTGAAGGTGAGCTGGTCATTCAGACCCAGGTCATCAAGTGAAGCGAAATATTTAGGCAGGTCGGAGTTAGGGATGTTCGGCACGAACATGACGTCAGGCAGCTCGCCGCTGGCCATTCTAACCTTTGCCTGCTGATTGTAGTCGGTCTGGGAGGCTTCAAATTCTACCTTAATGTTCGGATATTTCTCATTAAAGCGCTTAACATATTCGTCATACTCTTTGCCGATCATGTCGGTTCTGTTGGTCAGGAAAATGATTTTGCCGCTGATATCAGCGCCGCTTGGAGCTGCTGGCTCAGTGGTTGGTTCTGCGGTGGGATCGCCGCCGGCTGCCTCCGGAGCAGCGGTTGCCGCCGGTTCATTAGTGGCATTCGCTGCGCTATTATTGTTGTTCGAACCGCAGCCTGTCAGGGATAAAGAGAAAATCATGATAATAACAAAACATAACGAAAATAACTTGTTTCTCATTGTTTAGTCCCCTTTTCGTTTTGATGTTAGCGTTTACATGGTTATTATAGCGCGATTGCTGCCAAGGAGAAATGTGCTGAGTTATTATTTATTGTCTTTATTTGTTTTGTTTATCCGATTATAATTGAATTGTTGCTAACAATAAAATAACAAAATACAATGATGGTAGCGTAGAAGCCCGTTTCCGGCAGCAGCTTATCTGAAGCGGAATTGCCGGAGCTGATGCTAACAAAGGGAAAACATATGCTATCAGAATTTTAGCGTATGCTATCAAAACTTTTAGCGTATGCTTTCGAAGCAAGTTTTGCGGAGGGATTCAGGAAGCGTATGCTATCAAAACTTTTAGGAGGACTCATGACACAACTGCAAATGAACTTGAAGAACTGGGAATTTAGAGCCTGCGGGGATGAAGCCTGGCTTCCGGCGGCCGTACCGGGAACGGTACACATGGATCTGCTCCGGAACGGGGTAATAGATGAGCCTTTCTATGGAACGAACGAGCATGAGCTGCAATGGATTGACAAAAAGAACTGGGAATACAGAACAGCTCTGACGCTGGAAGCGCAGTGGCAGAGCCTCGCCGTTACGGAGCTGGTCTTCTCCGGGCTGGATACGTATGCGGATGTGTATGTAAATAATGTGCATGCCTTATCTGCAGATAATATGTTCCGCACCTGGACCGTGAATGTGAAAGGGCTGCTGCAGACTGGAGAGAATGAAATCCGCATTGTCTTCCGTTCTGTTGTCACCGAGGATCTGCCGAAGCTGGCACAGCTCGGTTATAAGCTGCCTGCCCCGAATGACCAGTCTGAGCTGGGCGGGCTGCAGGAGCAGCAGATCAGCGTATTCGCCCGTAAAGCCCCGTATCATTACGGCTGGGACTGGGGTCCGAGATTCCTGACCAGCGGCATTTGGCGTGAGGCTGTGCTTACAGGACGGGACAATGTGTCCATTAAGGATCTTTATATCCGCCAGAATGCAGTCAGTCAGGAGGAGGCGCGCCTGACGGCAATTCTTGAGGTGGATGCTCCGGCAGCTTGGAGCGGCATGCTGCGGATTACAGCCGGAGGACAGGAATGGATGAAGGCTGCCGTGCTTGTACCGGGCAAGCAGCAATTGGAGCTTGAACTGGTGATTGACGCGCCGCGCCTCTGGTGGTGTAACGGCCTTGGTGAGCCGAATCTGTACAGCTTCCGTGCGGAACTGCTGGAGGGGGAAGAGGCTGTAGCAGCAGCGGAGACTACGACAGGGCTGCGGGAGATTAAGCTGATCCGCAAGCCGGATGAGCGCGGGGCTTCGTTCTATTTTGAGCTAAACGGGGTAAGGGTCTTCGCCAAGGGATCGAATCATATCCCGAATGACAGCTTCATGACTGAGGTTACGGAAGAGCGTTACCGGCATGAGATCACCACAGCGGTGGAATCGAATATGAATATGCTGCGTGTGTGGGGCGGCGGTGTGTATGAAGAGGAAATCTTTTACCGGCTGTGTGATGAGTACGGGCTGCTGGTCTGGCAGGATTTCATGTTCGCGTGCAGCATGTATCCGGGGGATGAGGCGTTTCTGGAGAGCGTCCGGGCAGAGGCCGAGGATAATATTATCCGGCTGCGTAACCACCCTTGTATCGCATTATGGTGCGGCAACAATGAGATTGATTCGGCCTGGTCGCATTATGAGGACAACATGGGCTGGGGCTGGAAGGAGGGCATGGCTGCCGGAATCCGCGAGACGCTGTGGGGGTATTATGAAGAGATTTTCCACCGGATTCTGCCTGGCGCCGTAGCGGCCTTCCATCCGGGAATTGACTATTGGCCTTCTTCTCCGCTGCGCGAGCTTACCCGCGGCCAGGACCAGCATGCCACACGGATTATGGGTGAAGGCGATATTCACTACTGGGGAGTATGGCACGGAATCGAGCCTTTTGAGAACTACAATATTAATGTGGGCCGCTTCATGAGTGAATACGGCTTCCAATCCTTCCCGGAGCTGAAGTCAGTACTGAGCTATGCGGAAGAGGCGGATATGGAGCTGGAATCGAAGGTCATGCTTGCCCACCAGAAGAATGGCCGGGGCAATCAGCTGATCAAGGAATACATGGACATGTACCTGCCGCAGCCGAAGGATTTCCGCAGCTTCCTGTATATGAGCCAGGTGCTTCAGGCGGAGGGAATCCGCATTGCCATTGAAAGCCACCGCAGAAACAAGCCGTATTGCATGGGAACGCTGTACTGGCAGATGAACGACTGCTGGCCGGTTGCCTCCTGGGCGGGAATGGACTACTACGGGCGCTGGAAGGCGCTGCAATATACTGTGCGCAAATCCTTCAAGCCGGTGCTGCTGTCCGTTGACAGTACAGATGCAGAGAATCTTAAGGTGCATGCTGTCTCCGACCGGCGCGAGCCGCTGGACGGCGAGCTGGTGATCCGGCTGCAGGACTTCAGCGGTGCTGTGCTTCGTGAATGGTCACAGCCGGTTACCCTTGCCGCTGATTCGGCAGCGGTGGTATTCACGCAGCCGGTTGCCGGGCTGCTGGAAGGCTATGAGCCCAGCGGGGTGCTGCTGGCAGCTTCCCTGCTAGAGGTGGGGCAGGTGCTGGAGCATAAAGAGCATTACTTCGCTGCCGCCAAGGACATTCCGCTCAGCCAGCCGGTGATTACGGTGACTGAAGTGCCGGATAGTGCAGGCACGAGCTTTACGCTGAGCAGTAATGTGCTGGCGAGAGGAGTCTACCTGACAGCTGAGCAGGAGGGCATCTTCTCGGACAACTACTTCGATCTGCTTCCGGGCGAGCCGAAGACCGTGCAATTCTCCCTCAGCGGCCAGGGCCGCTCCGGCTTCGCACCGGCAGTGCCGCAGGGGCTTGAAGTCCGCTCGATGGCGGATTATATCTAAGCCGGCCAGTGGGCGGCGCTTGCTAGGCCCCGGCTGTGCGGGCCGGGGAAATCAGCTAGAGTTGCGGTAAAGCTGGTAATGGTGCTCAGTGCGGCAAAGTTGCGGTAAAGCTGGTGATGGTGCCCAGTGCGGGCAGAGTTGCGGTAAAGCTGGGGATGTTGCTCAGTGCGGGCATAGTTGCGGTAAGGCAGGTGATGGTGCTTAGTTTGGGACCTGGTTGCCGAATTGGCCGGCATGGTGCTCTAGCGTGGGGCGGCTTACGGACTGAGATGACCTTGATATGAACGAAACAGTCAAGCGCCGCAGTAGCAATCCCGTTTTTGGCGCACTTAAACAAACCTATCAATTGACGTCTTTTAGAGGAGGTTCCCTTTTTCCCAAAGGGTTGACGCAGTGTTTAACCTTTCTTCTCAACACATAGGGAGGAGCATGTTCTTAACTTGGAGGCAAAAATCATTCGCTGGTTGGCATCCTGATATTCGTGGGTTTACACATGGTATCTATCCATCTGAAGAGCCTGCCGCTAACTATTTTCGTCCGTCGTTTGCAAGCAAACGGGCACAAAGGTCTTCCGCGGCGTTTCTCTTCACCTTGCTCGATTTTGCCTCCAAGGTAAGTCATGCTCTAGCTTCCCGGTTTTCACTTCCTTTCTTTTAGGGTGGGACTTTTTTTCAGTAACGTAACGTGTGGCCTTGTCGTCCATGTACGGCAAGGGTTATCCGGCAATTAGAGAATCCGTGGCTGGGTTTCGGTCGCCCTTCTCCAGAACTCTGGCAATAGCCCATACAAAGCCGGCAAGCTCCCGGGCAATGGCGGCTACGATTTTCGATTTGTGCTTCCCTTTTCCCAGCATCGTCATGTATTTGCGATGAAGTCGATTTTGTGCCTCAAAGGCCATTCGCTGCACCTCCGGCGGCAGTCCGCTGATTCGCTCCCGCAATTTGCGCCGTACGCCCGGTGAGTGCCGGTAATGGTGGGCCGCTTCGACCAGCACCCGCCGCAAATGTGCATTGCCTGCCTTGGTCAGCTTTCCCTGACTACGGCTCACACCGCTGGAGTGTTCACTGGGTACTAACCCACAGTAGCTCATGAACGAGGGGGCGCTGGCAAACCGCGTCACACTGACCATCTCCGACACCAGTGTGGTAGCGGTGAGTGTGGCCACTCCTCGCAGCGCCTGAAGGGCTTCAATAAGTGGCGCCTGCACATGGGTGTGAGAGAGACGCTCGATCTCTTTTTCGTAACGCCGAAGTCGTTCTGCCGTTTCTCGAATGCTCTCCCGGTATTCCTGGAAGACTATGCGGTGGCAGGAACTCTCGAAGCGGAGGGTATCCAGCCACTCTTCAAAGGCGAAGGTCCAGGCCTTGACCTTGCTTGGAGGGAAGAGCTGCAAACGCAGCAGGAACTTGCCCATGCGCTGCTTGTGGCGGTTCATATCTTCTTTGGCGTCCTCGCGGGCTCGAACGAGATCCCGGAGCGCTTCCTCCTCAGGAGAGGGGATGTAGATCCCCGTTAGTTCGCCAGCCCGAAAGAGTTGAGCCAAGCGAAGCGCATCCCGCTTGTCGGTTTTAATCCGGTCCCCAGCGCGCTGAGGGATAAGAGAAGGAGCAACAACGGTACAGGCAATGCCGGCTTCGAGGAGCCAACGGTGAAGCATGTACCCGGTGGGCCCGGCTTCGTAGCAGACTTCCAGTTCCACTCGGGATTCACCGGAACCTTGCAGTTGATGTAGAAGCTTTAGTATGCGTTCCTTGGTATGTTCGATAATCCCCCAAAAGCGGGGTTCGCCACGGCCCTCATCTGCGATGGCTACAGCAATTTTGGCTTTGGATACGTCTAATCCAATATACTTTTTGGCGATACTCATTAGTAAACCGACTCCTTTTTGTTTGTTAGCTCTGAATTGGGATCTTTGAGCCATTCACTCTTAGGATTTCCAATTTAACCTACGAGATAAACAAATTGCGATGTCGGTTTCGTTCATGATAACTATTTGCCGAATTTACAACTATTTCTTGATCTTGCGGACTCAGGAGATCCTATTTGCCACATTCGGGGGCTTTTGGACGATGAAGCGGACTAATAACGGCTTCTGTGTCCGCATGGCGGGGAAAAGGGGTATTTTCAGTGAAATAACGGCTCTCCTGTCCGCATGGCGGAGAAAAAGGGCGTTTGCAGCGAAATGGCGGCTCCAGTCTGCTTGTATGAGCTGTTTTTAATAGAAATATTGGCCGTATATTATCAATCTTCAGGAGAGAAGGAATCGGAGCATGGCGATTTGGGTTCAGGAAGATAAGGGAATATTCCACCTGCAGAGTACAGGCATGAGTTATGTGATCGGGCTGGTGAATAACTATCCGGCGCATCTCTATTGGGGGAAACGGCTGCGCGAGGGCAGTAATCTGGACGGGCTACTGCTGCCGGTAGCCCATGGTTCGCTGGACCGGCTGCCGCAGGAGTATCCGCAGTACGGAACCGGGGATTTCCGGGTTCCGGCGTATCAGGCTAAGCTTACAGACGGCACGCGAATTACGGAGCTGTGTTACAGCGGGTATCGGATCACAGCCGGTAAGCCGGAGCTTACCGGTCTGCCTGCAGTCTATGTAGAGTCTCCGGAGGAAGCGGATACGCTGGAGCTGATCCTGAAGGATGATTACGCCAAGCTCACCGTTACGCTCAAGTACACTGTGTATAAGGAGCGGAATGTGATTGCCCGTTCTGTGGAATTTGTTAATGAAGGTACGGCACAGCTGCAGCTACAGCGTGCACTTAGCGCCTCGGTTGATTTCCCGGCCGCCGACATGGACATGATCTACCTGTCCGGTGCCTGGTCACGGGAGGCGGGGATCACCCGCAGGCGTCTGGAGCAGGGAAATACAGCAATCCACAGCCGCCGGGGGATGAGCAGCCACCAGCATAATCCATTTGCGGCGCTGGCTAAGTCCGGCGCGGATGAGAACCAGGGTGAAGTGTTCGGCTTCTCCCTGGTCTACAGCGGCAGCTTCGAGGCCGAAGCTGAGGTGGATTCGTTCAGGACCACCCGGTTTACCATCGGGCTGAACTCCCTGGACTTCTCCTGGCTGCTTGAGCCGGGCGCCGGTTTCCAGACACCGGAGACTGTTATGGTCTATTCCGGCCAAGGAATTGGTGAAATGTCGAGAACCTATCACCGGCTGTACCGGACCCGGCTCTGCAGAGGCCAGTACAGGGACAAGGAACGCCCGATTCTGGTCAATAACTGGGAAGCCACGTATTTCAACTTCGATACCGACAAGCTGGAGGCGATTGCGGCTGAAGGGGCGAAGCTCGGCATTGAGCTGTTCGTGCTGGATGACGGCTGGTTCGGCAAAAGAGATGCAGACAACTCCTCGCTCGGCGACTGGACCGAGGATCTGCGCAAGCTGCCCGGCGGCCTGTCCGATCTGGCACAGCGGGTGAACAGCCACGGCCTGAAGTTCGGTCTGTGGGTAGAGCCGGAGATGATCTCGCCGGACAGCGACCTGTACCGCAGCCACCCGGACTGGTGTCTGCATGTTCCGGGCCGCCGCCGCACGGAGGCCCGCTGGCAGCTGGTGCTCGATTACACGAGGGCGGAGGTGCGGGAGTATATTTTCGAATCGCTCAGCCGTATCTTCTCTGCGGTTCCGGTCACCTATATCAAATGGGATATGAACCGCTGCCTGACGGAGATCGGTTCGGCGCAGCTCCCGGCAGAGCGGCAGGAAGAGACCGCCCACCGCTATGTGCTCGGATTGTACGAGCTGCTTGAGCGGCTGACGGCGGCATTCCCGCATATCCTGTTTGAAAGCTGCTGCAGCGGCGGCGGAAGGTTCGATCCCGGTATGCTCTACTATATGCCGCAGACCTGGACCAGCGATGATACGGATGCTGTTGAACGTCTCAAGATCCAGTACGGCACCAGCCTGATCTATCCGGCCAGCGCGATGGGGGCGCATGTCTCTGCGGTGCCGAATCATCAGGTGGGGCGGCTTACCCCGCTGTCCTTCCGGGGAGATGTGGCCATGTCCGGTAACTTCGGGTATGAGCTGGATCTGACAAAGTTTACTCCGGAGGAGAAGGAGCTGGCGAAGGCTCAGGTAGCGAACTATAAGGAAATCCGCAGTCTGGTGCAGCAGGGCAATCTCTACCGGCTGGAGAGTCCGTTTGAAGGCAATGATACGGCCTGGATGTTCGTCTCGGAGGATCAGCGCGAGGCGCTAGTCTACTACTTCCGGGTACTGGCGGTTCCGCATCCGCCGCGCCGGATGCTCCTGCTCAGCGGCCTGAACCCGGACTTCGATTATCAGGTTGAGGGCAGCGGTGAGGTTTACGGCGGGGACTACCTGATGCAGGCCGGCCTGATGCTGCCGGAACTCCAGCGGGACTTTGTGAGCGGCTGCTACCGCCTGAAGGCTTAATAATAAACAGCAAGCAGATCATAGGGAAGGGGGAAGCGGGGGATACCTTGGCTTCCCTTATTGCTGTATAGAAAACTGCAGCATGTGAATAATTAGGGATGCGGCAAAGGGGAGCACAAGCAGACGCAGCCAGATGTGCCAAATGAAGCAGCAGCAGATGAAGCAGACGTAGCATTAGCAGACGTAGCCAGATGTAGCAGCAGCTGACATAGCAACTCTAGTAGCTATAGTTCCTTTGCCGTTATTTCTTGGTTTTTTAGTTTCGGGACGGATCTTGAATTAAGCAGGTTAACTGTAAACAGGCTGAACTTTATTCTTCGAGAGCCGCGACTGAGTCGAAATATATTCTACTGATAGATTGTACTACTTGAACATGTCTATTCAGCTTAAGTCAGCGCTTGCCAGTCTATATAGAGTAAATCATGGGCACCCCATAGCAGCTAATTGTATTTACTGCAACTAAAGAACGACAGAAATACCGGATTCCCGGGTTAACTGTATTCTGTACAACTAAAATCAGCGATAGCTCCTATTTTGCGGAATATGGGGGTTTTTAACTGTATAAACTGCAATTAAAACTCCCTCAGCGCAATAAATGGTTGCTTTAGTTGTACGAAATACAGTTATATCAGCTGAACTTAAGAATAATGGCCAGCCGCTGTGTAAAACCCTTGCTGCTCAAGAGTTTCGCCCATGCAGCCAGTTAAATTCTGAAATTCACTCTAAATAGAACGAAGCTGGAACGCTGGTCCGGCGGCAAACTGCTGCAATGCTATTCAAGTAAAGCATCCCGCATGAAACAGGAGTGTTCCCGTACACATATATAGCTGTTAACCAGGTATTGTTCGTGTTTGGCGTTACTTTGATGTTATATTCAGCTTTTTTCTTGCCGAAAAATCTATAATTATGTATAATAGCAATTATTATCGATGTGATTGTACGATATTCTGTTGCCGAAGGTGGTTTCATGGCAGAACTGGAGAACAGCGAGCAGAAGAAGAAGATGTGCCAGATCTACAATGAGATCTCCAAGGAATTGTTTGGTTTCGGGACGACCCTGCTCCGCGTTACTGTCGATCAGCGGGTCATTACCTTTCACGCCAAGCACCGCAGATCTCCACGGTCGACTGCCCTCGAAGGGGAAGCGCCGGAGCTTAAGCAGGAAGTGGACTTCCGGATGTCGCTGCTGTTCAAGAAGAGATTCCGGGAACGGCTCGAAGCAGAAATGGGCTTAACGATTGAAGTTCTGCTGAGAGATTATGATGCACCCACCGGATGGGCTTTTACCAATATGATATGGGCCGGGGAATGACGGGGTTCAAATTGAATTTTGCGGATTTTTGCTTTTGATCTATCTTAAGCGAAGACCGACCTTTTATAACGGGGTAGCTCTTTCCTTTGTTTATACAAAGAAAAGTGTTCTTGTTCCTACAAGAATGCTTTTCTTTTTTTTGTGAAAAAATAAGGAAAACACAGATTTTATTACCAACAGGGGGTGCTGCTGATCCGTTGTCTGCTGCCGATTGCTTAATGGAAGACCTACAGAACATGCCGTATGTATAGGATGACCGCTGGAATTGTACCGCATATTTAATTACATTTGGGAGGTTATTTACTAATGAAAAAACTAATGACTACAGGTCTTGCTCTTGCTTTAACTTCTCTGCTTGCCGCTTGCGGCAGTAATAATAACGCTGCGACAAACGGCGCCGGCACGGACAATGCGGCAGCACCGGAAGCGACAGCTTCGGGTGCACCGGCGGAACTGGTAGTTTCAACCTGGGGGTTCTCGGAGGATTTCTTCAAGGAATCGGTGTATGCCCCGTTTGAGAAAGAACATAATGTCAAAATCGTCGTTGAGATCGGCAACAACGCTGAGCGCCTGAACAAAATCCGCCAGGGCAGCTCCGATGTGGATGTAGTCTACTTGTCTGACTATTATGCGCAGCAGGCGATCAATGAAGGGCTGTTCGAGACGATCGACCGCAGCAAGATTCCGAACACCGACAACATTTATGATATTGCCAAAGCGCCGCTCGGCGAAGAGTATGGTCCGGCGTATACCGTGGGCCGTCTGGGAATTGCCTATAACCCGGCACTTGTAGATGGAGAAGTCGGTTCATGGGCAGATATGTGGAGTAAGTTCGACAAGAACCTGGCGCTGCCGGCGATTACTGCCACAGCAGGTCCGATGATTGTGGATGCCGCCTCGCTCGTGTCGGGCGGTACAGAGTTCAATGAGGACGGAGCCTTCACGAAGCTGAAGGAGCTGGACAGCAATGTAGTCAAATACTACTCCCAGACCTCGGAGTATGTGAATATGTTCGGCCAGGAGGAAATTGCCGGCGGTCCGATCATGGAGATGTACTTCAAGGATCTCCAGGCAGCCGTGCCGGATGCCAAGTTCGTAGCACCATCTGAAGGTGCGTATGCCGTAATGAATACAATCAATGTAGTCAAAGGCAGTGATAATAAAGAGCTGGCCGAAGAGTTCATCAACTGGCAGCTGAGCCAGGAAGTGCAGGAGAAATCCGCCAAAGCCAAAGTCGATTCCCCGGTAAATACCGGAGTGGTACTGACAGAGGAAGAGGCTGCAGGCGTAACGTACGGTGCGGATGTCATCAGCAAGCTGCGCAAGCTGGACATGTCCTTCGTGAACGAGCACATCTCCGTGTGGACAGACCGCTTCAACCGTGAGATTGGCGGCTAAGGATGACCGGACGCAAAAAAGTCATTCTGGACGTCGATACAGGGGTAGATGACGCGCTGGCGATTATGCTGGCCGTCACGAGCGGACAGCTCGACATTCTCGGGATCACCACAGTCAGCGGCAATGTCTCGCTGGATCAGGCGACGCTGAATACCTGCAAAATTCTGGAGCTGCTCGGTGTATCCGGGCAGATTCCGGTCTATCGCGGCGCGGACAAGCCGCTGGTCCGGGACACAGTGTTCGAGCACCGTGTGCACGGCTCGGACGGCATCGGCGGTGCCCTGCGCGATATGACGGTAACGAAACGCGCGGAAGAGAAGCGGGCAGAGGATTTCATCATCCGCCAGGTGCTGGCGCATCCCGGCGAGGTCACGCTGATTATGACCGCGCCGCTGACCAATCTGGCGCGTGCGCTGCACAAATGCCCGGAGCTAACGCAGCATGCCGCCGAAGTGATTGTGATGGGCGGTGTGGTGCAGGGCTTCGGCAATATTACACCGACCGCGGAATACAACATGTACGTCGATCCGGAGGCGGCCAAGCTGGTGCTGGCTGCGGGCTTCCCGCAGCTGACGCTGGTCGGGCTGGATGTGACCCGCCGGGCGCTGCTCAGCGCGGAGGATATCGCGAAGCTGCGCCTTCCGGAGATTCGCGGGTATGTGGAGCAGAGTACGGCCGACTACCGGACGCGATATTTTGAACGCAACGGTGTGGAGGCTTGTGCGCTGCATGATCCGCTCGCGGTGGGGGTGGCACTGAACAGGGAGTTCGTTAACGTGCAGAAGTATTATGTGGACGTGGAAACCCGCAGCGAGCTATGCGACGGGCAGACGGTCTGCGATTTCCAGAACCGGCTGGGACGGCCGGCGAATGCCGGTGTCTGCCTGGAGGTGGATGCGCCCGCTTTTCTGGAATGCTTCATCAATAGCTTAAATAGCTTCAATCAAGAGCCGAAGAAGGACGGGAGTCGTTAGAATGAACAAAAAAGTGATGCTGCTCCTGCTGCCGGGCCTCCTATTCCTGGCGGTCTTCATGCTGATCCCGATCACGCTGACCATAGGCTCGACCTTTGTGCAGGACGGGAAGCTGACGCTGGAAGGGTATTTGCATTTTTTCCGTGACGGGTACTTTAACCGCATCCTGCTGACCACGCTCCGGGTGAGTGTGGTGACTACGCTGGTCTGTATGGTGCTCGGGTATCCGGCGGCTTACTATATCTCGCGGGCCAGCGCGCGGAAGAAGAGCCTTCTGCTTGCGCTGTCGATTTTTCCGCTGCTGACCAGTCCCGTAGTGCGCTCTTTCAGCTGGATGATCATTCTCGGCAAAAAAGGGCTGATCAACTCGTTCCTGGTGAACACGGGACTAATCGCAAAGCCGCTCGACATTCTGTATACGCCGACCGCGATGATGATCGGGCTGGTGCATCTGTTCCTGCCGCTGATCATTATTACGCTGCTCGGGGTGATGGAGAATCTGGACCATGAGCTGGTCCGGGCGGCACGCAGTCTGGGCGCTTCCCCGTTTGCGGCGTTCCGCAAAATCACCTTCCCGCTGACCGTGCCGGGGCTGATTATCGGCGGGATTCTGGTCTTCGTCGGCAGTCTTACGGCGTATACCACGCCGGCGCTGCTCGGCGGCAAGGAACGGGTGGTCTCCACCTTCCTGTACCAGAATGCGATGACACTGAATGACTGGCAGGCGGCGTCGGTAATCGCGGTAATTATGATTGTTATTACATTTGTGGTGGTGGGCCTGATGAATGCCTGGGCGAACCGCCTGAATCCGAAGGGGTGAGAATATGAAGGAAGGAAACCGCGTGCTGCCCTGGTACACGCTGCTGGTTTTTATTTTTCTGCTGGGTCCGCTCGTGATCATCTCCATTACCTCCTTTGAGCCGGGCACGGTCCTGAAATTCCCCCCGGAGGGCTTTTCGCTCAAGTGGTACAAGAACATCTTTGAGGTCAGCGCCTTTATGGAGACGTTCAAGACATCGATTGTAATCTCGCTGCTTGGCAATCTGCTGTCGCTCCTGCTCGGTGTGCCTGCGGCCTATGCGCTAAGCCGTTACCGGTTCCGCGGGCGGGATACGCTGAATGCGGTCTTCCTGTCGCCGGTGCTGATTCCCGGGATTGTGCTGGGCTTTACGCTGCTGCGTTATCTGATTGTGGTGTACAATCTGCCGATTGTGGCCGGACTGCTGATTGGTCATACGGTAATCATGCTGCCGTTTATTATCCGGGTGATTGCTTCGAGTCTGGAGAACTTTGATTTTGCCGTGGAGGAAGCGGCGCAGAGCCTTGGGGCCTCCAGAATATATACCTTCTTCAAAGTCGTGCTGCCTAACATCCGGTCGGGCATTCTGGCGGCGATTCTGATCGCTTTTCTGGAGTCGTTCAATAACGTGGATATCTCCGTGTTCATGACGGGGCCGGGGGTCAGTACCCTGCCGATTCAAATGCTGACCTATGTGCAAAATTACTTCGATCCCACGATTGCCGCAATTTCGGTCATTCTGATGGTGCTCACGGCAGCGCTGATGTTCATCATCGAGCGGCTGATGGGCTTCGCATATTTCACCAAACGATAATTAACGGAGGCATGAAGCAATGTCACTACTCAGTCTTGAACATGTATCGGTTGCTTATGACAACCGTTTGATCTTAGAGGATTTCAACCTGTCGCTGCAAAAGGGCCAGCTGCTCTCCCTGCTCGGACCCAGCGGCTGCGGCAAAACAACCACCCTGCGGCTGATCGCCGGATTCCTGAATGCCGAAGCGGGTAATTTCATGTTCTCCGGCAAGGATTATACCAAGGTTCCGGTGGAGAAGCGGAATTTCGGCTTCGTGTTCCAGAGCTATGCGCTGTTCCCGCATCTGTCGGTGTATGACAATGTGGCCTTCGGCCTGCGTCTGCGCAAGCTGAAGGAAGCTGAGGTTAAGAAGCGGGTGAACCGGATGCTGGAGACGGTCAGTCTCGGCGGGTTTGAAAAAAGACTGCCGGGCGCCCTGTCAGGCGGACAGCGCCAGCGGGTAGCGATTGCCCGGGCGCTGGTTATCGAGCCGGATCTGCTCCTGTTCGATGAGCCGCTGAGCAATCTCGATGCCAACCTGCGGGTCAACATGCGGGTGGAAATCCGCCGCATCCAGCAGGAGCTGGGCATTACCACCGTCTACGTCTCCCATGACCAGGAGGAATGCTTCTCGATTTCCGACCAGGTCGCTGTGATGAATAACGGGAAGATCGAGCAGCTGGATCACCCGGCGAATATCTTCAAATATCCGGCGAGCGAATTCGTGGCCCGGTTTATCGGGTTCGGGAACTTTATCGCTTTTGACTGGCGGAATGACGAAGGCGCGGATATTGAACTGAGCCGGGGCGAGCTAAAGTTCCTGGCAGCCAAACGGCCGGGGGGCGAAGGCAATACCGGACGGCTCGGGGCGATTCGTCCAGATGATCTGCAGCTGCTGGGTGCCGGGGCAGACACGGGTACAGGCACGGAGGGGAATACTTTGACCGGAAAAGTGCAGGTCAGCACGTATCTCGGCCGCAGCTATCAGTATCAGGTAGAGACGGAGCTTGGCGTGTTTACAGTCAATCAGGAGATGGAGCAGCCGTTCATTCAGGGGCAGCAGGTCACGGTTTATTTTCCAAAAGAGAAGCTGGTGCTGGTGCAGTAGCGCGTCATAAGGAGCATACACGATGATTACAGATCAACTTATATTGAACGCTAAAGTGTACAACAGTTACTATAAAAGGTTCGCGGCGGCGAATGTGGCCGTGAAGGAAGGGCACTTTCTCTACGTAGGCCCTCTGGGTGCAGAGACGTTTGCGGCTGCAGAGACTATTGATGCTAAAGGACAGTATCTGGTCCCCGGACTGATCGATATCCACCTGCATATTGAGAGCACGATGATCACACCGGAGACGTTCTCCTATGGCATTCTGCAGCATGGGGTGACCACGATTGTGCCTGAACCGCATGAGATGGCCAATGTATTCGGGGTAGAGGGCGTTCATGAGATGATCCGGGCCAGCAAGGACTGCCTGGTGGATATGATCTACGCCATTCCCAGCTCGGTACCGGCGACTCCGCTGGAGACTACGGGCGGGTCAATTGAAATATCCGATATTGACGAATTGATGGAGACGCACCGGATTGCCTGCCTCGGCGAGGTTATGAATTATGTGGATGTCATCCGAGATCCTGATTGTAAAAGCAATCATATCCTCCGGCATGTCCGCAGCCGTTATCCGGGTCTGGTCATTGAAGGGCATACGCCGAAGCTGCTGGACCTTGATCTGCACAGCCTGATCTATGCGGGGATTGATTCCGATCATACCCACCAGAGTATCGAAGGGCTGACCGCGCGCATTGCCGCCGGGATGTTCATCGAGATTCAGGAGAAATCAATGACACCTGAGGTTGTGGATTATCTGATCAGCCATCCGGTCAGTGAGCATTTCTGCTTCGTGACGGATGATGTCATGACCGATTCGCTGGTGCAGACCGGCCATCTGGACCACCTGGTCCGCAAAGCCATCGCTATGGGCATGGCGCCGGAAGACGCGGTCTACGCGGCTACCTACACTCCGGCGCGGCGGATGAAGCTGGATGACCGCGGCGTGGTCGCCCCGAACAAAACCGCTGATTATCTGCTGCTGTCCGACCTTAGCAGCTTTGCGATTGAGGCGGTGTACAAGCGGGGCTTGCAGGTCTATGACCGCAAGCAGCCGCAGGCGCAGGCCGTGCGTGAGCCGCAGTTCCCGGCTCACTTTTATCAGAGCGTGCAGCTGGAGCCGCTGGCTGCTGGCGACTTCGCCGTGCCGGCTTCGCTTGCGGACGGCCGCTACGGCGCCCGCGTGATGATGGTCAACAACGTGTCCACGTTTACCGAGGAGAAGCATGTCGAGGCCGTGGTAAAGGACGGCCTGCTAGAGTGGCAGGAGACCGGCTGCGGTCTGATTGCCACCTTCGAGCGGTACGGCAAGAACGGCAACCGTGCCTATGGCCTGATCGGCGGCGACACAATCAAGCGCGGCGCGGTCGCGACGACGTATTCGCACGACAACCACAATCTGCTGGTTGTCGGGCATAACGCGGCGGACATGGTACTGGCCGCGAATACGGTGATTGCCGGGCAGGGCGGCTTCTGCGTCGTCTGCGATGGTAAGGTGCTGGCGCTTCTGGCACTGCCGGTCGGCGGCATCCTGACTGAAGCGCCGCTTGCCGAGACGGCGGAGCAGGTGCTGGCGCTGCGCACGGCGATGGAATCGCTGGGGTATAATCACTATAACCCGATTATGTCCATCAGCACCCATTCGCTGCCGGTCAGCCCGGCGCTGAAGATCACCGACCATGGCCTGATCGATGTCGGAGCCGGCAAGGTCGTGCCGCTGCTGTTCCCGCTAGGGGAAGAGTGATGGTTGCCGGAGTGATATTTGTCCGGGACCGTTACATTCTTCCGCTTTCGACGGCAACGGCAACGGAGTAATCTTCCCGTCCGTTTAATCCAGCGGGAGCAGCAGCGTGATTTCACTTTACAACTAACCCGTAGTCCAATCAGCAAGCATTCTCATTCGCAGCTTGTATATAACAAGGCAGCCTGGATTTAACCCGGACTGCCTTGTTTTTTTGTTGCTTAGGTACAAAAATTTGCGGTTTCGGGAAATAGTTGGATTTTATCCACTTGCTTATGCGTGGAAAGGTCTCTCCCGGACAGCAGTTGGATAAACAGCACTTAATTCAGGGGTAATCAGCTAAAGTAGGGAAAAAGCGAGAAATTAAATGAAGTTTATCCAATTAAATCCGCCAAACGAGCCGAATCAGCTAAATTAAGCTGCATTTTTCCAACTATTTTCCGCAGAAGGGGGCGGGCCAAGGGCTTAGATGTGATACACCCCAGTTGCAGAAGGAGCGGGCCAGGGGGAGAAGTGATACACCCCAGCCGCAGAGCGTGCCCCCGAATCCGCCATTCCGGTACGCCTCCAATCACAGAGCGTGCCCAAATCCGCCTTTAAGCATGAAGCACAGGTGAGACCCAATCTTATCCTCGTAAGCTGCTGCTTCACCCGGGCGGAGTCGATTCCGCTGCCGTTCTCCATGGGCTTCTACTCATCTATCCGATAATCCGCCCAATCAAAGTACGCCGGCTGCTTAGCCCGGGTCCCGTTGCCCGTGGCGTACATGCCGAGATACACGCCGGTGAAGCCCCCGGCCACTTCGGTCGACAGCAGGCTGCTCTCGGCATGTCCCAGCAGATGCCACTCCGCTTCTCCGGGGAGCTGGTAAGAGAAGCTGTACCCTTTGCGGTCAGCCTGAATCCGGAGAATCACTGTATCTCCGGCATAGGCTGCCTGCTCTGCCACCATCCAGATCGAGCCGGCCCGCTTGCGGAGCAGAAGGTAGCGCTGCCCGTTAACTCCCGTGAGGGCAATCTCATAGTGATGCAGCTCATTCATATATACGCTAAGTCCGGCTTCGTCACCGTCTTCCGGCGTAAATTGGAGCAGGGCAGAGAACGCGCAGCGGAAATGCTGCTGCCGGCAGGCCACGAATGCCGGGGAGTCTGTATCATTCAGCGTTACCGCCGAACCGTGCAGGGTCAGCCAGCCCTGGCGTTCCCGCAGCGACCAGTCGGCCGGATACGGATTACGCAGGAAGCTCCAGTACTCCTGAAGCTCCGCTGCCGCGAAGTGATCAAGCCGGGCTTCCGCAGGACGGGGGCCATGGTAGAAGTCCGGCCCCTCCATCTCCAGCTCCAGCTGCGCGCCGTTCCCGGCCACCGGCCAGCCGTCCGGTGACCAGGCCACAGGTGCGAGGCAGGTCTCCCTCCCCAGATGATGCCTTCTCGACACCGGGCGGATGCCGAGCATAACCGCCCACCAGCTTCCGTCATGCGCCTGGACCAGATCGGCATGTCCGGTGGCCTGAATGAGCTGCCCGGTGCTGCGGTTGCTCATAATGGGGTTACCGGGGGCCGCTTCGAACGGCCCGGACGGCCCGGTGCTGCGGGCGATAGTAACCATATGCCCGTATTCTGTGCCGCCTTCGGCGATCAGCAGATAATACCAGCCGTTCATCCGGTACAGATGCGGGCCTTCCGGCGATTTGCCGCCTGTACCGGTCCAGATCAGCTGCCGGGGGGATAACAGCTTTCCGGTCTCAAGCCCGATCTCGGCCTGGTAGATTCCCGCCGGTTCTCCTGAGAAGCCGTTCGTGCCGGTAATGTACACCCGCCCGTCCTCATCAAAGAACAAGGAAGGGTCAATTCCCGGCCAGTCCAGGAATACCGGGTCAGACCAGGGCCCGGCCGGATGATCCGCCCGGACATAGAAATTGCGCATGCCCCCGCTGGCTCTTCCATTAATGAGTGTTGTAATCATATAGAAATAACCTTCATGATAGCGCAGGGTCGGAGCGAAAATCCCCATGGAGCTCTCAAGCCCGGCCAGCTCCAGCTGCTCCGGGCGGGTTAAGCAGTGCCCGATCTGCTGCCAGTTGACCAGATCACGGCTATGGAAGACGGGAACGCCGGGGAAGTAGTGGAATGTACTGTTAACCAGATAATAATCCTCTCCTGCCCTGCAGATACTGGGATCAGGATAAAAGCCGGGAATAACGGGATTGATAAATTTCATAAAGCGTCTCCTTCATTGAACTATATTCAGAATGCAGCCATATACAAATTTGATAACAACTAGAATAGCCTAAATCGGTGAAATAAAAAACAGTGAAACGGTCAATGAAATCATGCGATTTGGTTATTATGAGAACGCAATCATACCGTTACAATCAGAACTGTTACACGTTACCGATCTGCGGGACTAGGGGGAAATTCACATGGCAACTAAACAAAATGTAAGGGATTACAGCGCTCTAGCGGGAACGATCTATGAACAGGTAGGCGGCGAGGGGAATATTCAGTCGCTGACCCATTGTATGACCCGGCTGCGCTTTGTACTTAAGGATGATGCGGCGGCGGGCACTGCGCAGCTGAAGCAGACCGAAGGTGTGCTGGATGTGCTGCAGGCCGGTGGACAATATCAGGTCATCATCGGCACCCATGTGGAGCATGTGTTCAAGGCTCTCGAAGAGGTACGGGAGCAGCGCCAAAAGCAGGGGGCGGCAAAGGCAGAAGCTCAAACTGAAGCAGGAGCAGGCGCAAGCGACAAGAAAGGGCTGTCGCTGCTGCTGGATACAATCTCCAGCATTTTCCTGCCGATCATGGCCGGAATGATGGGGACCGGTATTCTCAAAGGACTGCTGGTCTTGTTCACCACTGTAGGCTGGATGTCTGCCGAGGGCGGTACGTATGCGGTGCTGTATGCGGCGGCCGATGCCTTCTTCTACTTCCTCCCGCTGATTCTGGCAGTGACTTCAGCCAGACGGTTCGGAGCAAATCAATTTATCGCCATGGCGGTAGCCGGTGCGTTCCTGTATCCGAATCTGGTGGCCCTGCAGACGGCGGGAACCGCGGTCTCCTTCATCGGCATTCCGGTGAAGCTGATTAATTACGGCTCCTCGGTTATTCCGGTAATCGTTGCTGTCTATGTCCTCTCCAAGCTGGAGAAGCTCCTGAACAGGCTGATGCCGCAGATTATTAAAGGTATTGTCGTTCCGCTCGTATGTATAGTCGTGATGGTTCCGGCTTCGCTTATGGTCATTGGTCCGCTCACCGGGATGCTCGGGGATGCGGTAGCCACCGGCTATACTGCACTGTATGAATTTATGCCGCCGGTAGCCGGCCTGATTCTGGCCGTACTGTGGCCGATCCTGGTCATCTTCGGCGGACACTGGGGCCTCGTGCCGATTGTCATGAACAACTTTGCCGTCTACGGTTATGACACGCTGCTCCCGGTAACGATTGCCACCAACTTCGCATGGGCGGTGCCGCTCTGGCCGTCTGCCTGAAGACAAAGGATATCAAGCTGAAGCAGCTGGCCGGCTCCTCCGCCTTCTCGGCCCTGGTGGGCGGTGTAACTGAACCGGCCATTTACGGGATCAACCTGAAATACAAGAGACCGTTCTATATCGCCTGTATCAGCATCGGCCTGGGCGGAATTATTGTCGGCATGGCCGGCGGACAGTATCCGGCGCTGATTACGATCAGTCTGGTCACTCTGCCGACAATTGCCGTGCTGAAGGGCGGAATGTCTATGCTGATTGCGGCAGCAATCGGGTTCGCGGGAACTTTTGCCGGCACCTACTTCTTCGGCTTCAATGACAGCATGCTCGACAAAAAATAAAGATACGGGGAACAGGATATGGAAGAGAAGCAACTAGTAAACCTGCTGGAGACACTTACTGTAGAAGAGAAAATTGGACAGCTGATCCAGTTATCAGGGGATTTCTTCAATACGGATGCTATGGCTGTCGGACCGGTGCAGAAGCTCGGCATTGATCCGCATATGGTTCAGCTGACCGGCTCTGTCCTGAATGTATTAGGCGCGGATCAGGTCATCCGGATACAACAGCATCATTTGGAGCACAGCCGCCACAAGATTCCTTTATTATTTATGGCCGACATCGTTTACGGGTATAAAACCGTTTTTCCCATCCCCTTGGCACTAGGGTGCAGCTGGAATCCCGGGCTGGTCAAGGCGTGCAATGAGCTAACAGCCAAGGAAGCCTGTGCAGCAGGTGCACATGTTACTTTTGCCCCTATGGTGGATGTGGTGCGCGATGCCAGATGGGGACGCTGTATGGAATCTACGGGCGAAGATACCTATTTGAACAGCGTATTTGCCAAAGCAATGGTAGAGGGCTTCCAGGGTGATTTCACCCCCGGGTCAAGCCTGGCCTCCTGTGTGAAGCATTATGCGGCCTACGGCGCACCAGAGGGCGGACGGGAATACAATACGGTGGATATGTCCGAAAGAAGACTGCGCGAGGAATACCTTCCGCCTTATAAGGCAGCCGTTGAGGCAGGCTGTGCGCTGGTGATGACCGCCTTCAACACCGTTGATGAAATTCCGGCAACCGCGAACGGGTGGCTGATGGATGAGGTGCTGCGCCGGGAGTGGGGTTTTGACGGAGTACTGATTACAGACTATGCGGCCATTGCCGAGCTGGTGGCCCACGGGGTAGCGGAAGATGATAAGGCTGCCGCCCGGCTCGCGATGGAGGCAGGGGTCGACATTGATATGAAGACCGCATGTTATGCCAACCAGCTGCAGCCGCTGCTCGAAGAGGGGACGATCAGTCTTAAGAAGCTGGATGAAGCCGTGCTTAGAGTGCTGAAGCTGAAAAATAAGCTGGGCCTCTTCGAGGATCCGTTCAGAGGGGCAAGCCCAGCCAGAGAGCAGGAGCTGAAGGGCAGTGCAGACAGCCTGAGCTTATCGAGGCAAGCTGCGGCCGAATCCCTGGTTCTGCTGCAGAATCTTAACTCTGCCCTGCCGCTGCAGCCGGGCAAGAAGATTGCGCTGATCGGGCCGTATGCGGACAGTAAGGAACTGAACGGATTATGGGCTGTTTACGGGGATAAGGATCAGGTCGTTACGGTAAAAAGCGCATTCCAGGAAATTCTGGAGCCCCAGCTCTTCAAGTCCACCCAGGGCTGTGAAATGCTGGACAGCTATGAGGGTCTGGGGAGCTTCGGGTATCTCACGCAGGCAGATAAGCGTCTTGAAACGGATGAACAGCGGGCAGCGGAGCTGGAGCAGGCGGTTGCACTGGCCAAGTGGGCGGATGTTGTTATTTTCGCCATGGGAGAGCATACGCTGCAAAGCGGAGAGGCCGGAAGCCGGACGGATCTGAGTCTGCCGGGCATTCAGACAGCCTTCATGGAGCAGGTGCTGCCTTGGGCAAAAGAATCCGTACTGCTGCTGTTCAACGGCAGGCCGCTGGTGTTAACGGACATTAAGGATAAGGTGGATGCCATTCTGGAGTGCTGGTTCCCGGGTACAGAGGGCGGACATGCCATAGCCGATCTGCTGACGGGAGCCGTGAACCCTTCCGGCCGGCTGACGATGAGCTTCCCGTATGCTGCAGGCCAGGTTCCCGTGTACTACAACAGCTTTAACACAGGCCGTCCGTCCAAAACTTCAACACACAGCCTCCGCTTCACTTCACGGTATCTCGACTGCCCGAATGAGCCGTTATACCCGTTCGGATACGGGTTGTCCTATCACACTGCCGAATACAGCCATCTCAGGCTCAGCAGCACCGTTCTGCGGCCCGGAGAAGTTATTGAGGCGGAGATTGAAGTTCAGAACACAAGCGGTACAAGCGGGGATGAGGTGGTGCAGCTGTATATCCGCGATCTGGTGGGAAGTGTGGTACGGCCGGTGAAGGAGCTGCGGGATTTCCGGAAGCTTCACCTGCAGGCCGGAGAACAGCGGAAGATCAGCTTCAGCATTACGGAGGAGCAGCTGAAATTCCATACCAAAGACATGAAATACGCAGCGGAAGAAGGAAACTTCGAGCTGTATATCGGTAATCAATCCGACAATTGTTTAATGGCTGCGTTCTCGTTTGAACGGTAGCCTCAGGCTGCAGGGCTGTCCCGGATCTCTTGGGGGCGGCCCTGTTATGTTATAATGATCCAAAGTATGAGGAGGGGGCATTCCGCATGACGCCGGAAGATTTGGATGAAAGACTGCGCGCTGTGACAGAACATGAGCAGCTGTACCGCCAGGGAATCTCTCCTCCTAACCCGCAGCAGTTTCTGTATCTGTTCAAGGGAAAGAAGCGGGTGGCCTTACTGCATTTCGGGCATTTCTCGGAGGTATTCTCGAATCCGCTGGATATTGTGGTGAAGAAGCATTCCCGTTTCCGGTCCTATCCGCTGCATATTCATGATTGGGTCGAAATTAATTATATGTATGACGGGAGCTGCAGGCAGATCATCAACAACAATCTGTATTCTCTGCACAAGGGTCAGATTCTGCTCGTGGATTCAGATACGGTGCATACGATAGAGCCCCTGGGCGAGTCGGATATCCTTATCAATATTATTATGCGCAAGGAGTATTTCAACAGCAGCTTCTTTAACCGGCTGGCGTCAGACAGTCCGTTGTCCAGTTTTTTTATTAACTCGATTACCGAGGGCAATGCCCATGACAGCTTCATCCTGTTCCGCTCAGAGAACAGCAGGCGGCTGCCGATCTTCATGAATGAGTTTTTCTGCGAGTGGTTTGATCCGTCAGTGCGCTCTACAGAAATGCTGGATTCGTTGTTCTCGCTGATTATGATGGAATTAATTCATATTTATGAGACGGATTTGACCAGGGAGGGAAGCCGACTCAAGACCAATCCCATCGTCCCTGTCCTTAGATATATAGAGGAGAATTACAGAACCTGTACTCTGAACTCTACCGCCGCTTACTTCAATACCAACGCCAATTATCTGTCTGCCCAGCTGAAAAAATACACCGGCATGTCCTTCATCGCACTGCTGCATCAGCAAAAGATCCGGTTTGCCAAAACCCTGTTGATCAACAGCACGATGAATGTTACGGAAATCGCCAATTATGTCGGTTATGAGAATGTCAGCTTTTTCTATAAAAAGTTCAATGCAATCTGCGGATGCTCCCCGAATGAATACCGGAATATATAAAAATCAAAAGGCACATTCGTTCCTGAGCGGACGGAGGTGCCTTTTTGCCGGCTTCAGATTCTGTTGCAAAAATGCCCGGCAAAGGTTTTTCACAATTCCGTCACATCAATAAGCCCCATTCTGCACTTCTGAATCCTTCGCACTTCTGCACCGCCACGTGCAGCTGCAGCATTTGAGGATTATCATTCCCTGGTCTTAAGCACTGCCCGCGGGCCCGGTACGGATTCCGGTCGCCGGACTGTAGGCCTGTTATGAAAGCTGTCGCATTTTTGCGACTGCGCTTCTATCTTTAAATTCCGGTTTGCAAGGATTCTTTTATATTCAGGAACGTAATAATGAAGCCGGTTTTTGAAAAAAACTGTGGTTTTCTTTCCTGTACCCTCGGCCCAGTCGCATTATTGCAACACATTTTAAGCGGGTTTTTCAAAGCTTTTCCCGGCGTTGACGATGTTTTTCCGGCGCGTTATTCTACAGGTGAAATATTTCACAAAATGACTTGCCGGTTAAAGTGAATTGTTTCACATTCGTAAACATAATGCTTTTTCCATTCTTATCAAGGAGTGATTGAATATGTCGAAAGTGATTTCGGCTGCAGAGGCCGCAGCATTAATTAAAGACGGAGATACGGTGGCAGCGAGCGGATTCGGCCTCTCGTGCTGGGCGGAGGAGATGGGGATTGCCATCGAGGAACGTTTCCTGAAGAGCGGTGCACCGCGTAACCTGACAGTCATGCACGCCAGCGCCGTCGGCAACCGCCGCGATAAGGGCATGAGCCATCTTGGACATGAAGGGCTCATCAAGCGCTGGATCGGGGGGATCGCCATCGCCTCACCGGGCATGGCCAAGCTGATCGAGGAAGACAAGTGTGAAGCCTACAACCTGCCGCAAGGTGTCATTACGCAGCTGTTCCGTGAGATTGCAGCGAAGCGTCCGGGGGTCATTACCAAGGTTGGGCTGGAGACCTTCGTGGATCCGCGCCTCGAAGGCGGCCGGATGTCAGCCTCCTCGAAGGAGGATCTGGTCAAGGTGATTGAGCTGGAAGGCGAAGAATGGCTCTTCTACAAGACGTTCCCCATTCAGGTTGCACTGATCCGCGGTACAGTCGCTGATGAGAACGGCAACCTGACACTGGAGAAGGAAGGGCTGCACATGGAGGTGCTCCCGATTGCCCAGGCTGTCCGCAACTCCGGCGGCATCGTTATTGCCCAGGTGGAGACGGTTGCGAAGAACGGCACACTGAATCCCAAGGACGTCAAGGTTCCGGGCATCCTGATTGACCATCTGGTTGTTGCAAGGCCGGAGAACCATTTCCAGACAGAGAACACGCTGTACAATCCGGCGTTCTCCGGACAAGTGAAGATTCCGCTCGAAGCCATTGAGACGATTCCGCTCGACGAACGCAAGGTCATCTCCCGCCGCTCAGCCGCTGAGCTTGCGCCTAATACCGTGCTTAACCTCGGCGTCGGCATTCCGGTCAATGTCTCGACGATAGCTGCCGAAGAAGGCGTGAGCGATCAGCTCATTCTGACGACGGAAGCCGGGTCCATCGGCGGCGTGCCGGCCGGACTGAAGGACTTCGGCCACGCCTACAACTCCGAAGCGATTGTCGACCACGATGCGCAGTTTGACTTCTACGACGGCGGCGGCATTGACTTGTCTGTCCTGGGTCTGGCACAGACCGACCAGTTCGGCAACGTTAACGTGAGCAAGTTCGGCAGCCGGGTTGCCGGCTGCGGAGGCTTCATCAATATCTCGCAGGCGGCCAAGAAGCTGGTCTTCGCCGGTACGTTTACCGCAGGCGGGCTTGAGGTTAAGGTCGAGGACGGACAATTGAAGATTGTGCAGGAAGGCAAAGCGAAGAAGTTCCTGAAGAAGGTCCAGCAGGTTACATTCAGCGGCTCTTACGCTACCAAAGTCGGACAGCCGGTGATCTATATCACGGAACGTGCCGTATTTGAACTGCGTGCCGGGGCTATGACGCTGACAGAGATTGCACCGGGTATTGATCTGCAGCGCGACATCCTGGACCAGATGGAATTCGCGCCGGCTATCGCAGCGGATCTCAGACCGATGGACCCTGGAATGTTCCGGGAGGCATGGGGCAGCCTGAAATCCATTATTGAAGCACGCAAGGCTCCGCAGAGCCAGCAAGAGCCGGTCGCCATCGGCTAATCCATTCCCCAATTGAAGAGGAGAATACAAGCCATGAATTCATCCATCCAACCGAAACTGAACCGCTGGACCATCCTGATCGTCTCTGTTCTGATCAATATCTGTGTAGGCTCGATCTACGCCTTCAGCGTGTTCGCAATGCCGCTAAGCAAAGTCTTCGGCGCTACGATGCCGCAGATCATGATGGCCTTCACCATCAATGGCGCCATCTCGCCAATCCCGATGATTCTCGGCGGCAAGCTCGTCGACAAGGGGGGCGCCCGCAAGGCGATCTTCCTCGGCGGGGCGATGTTCGGCATCGGCTTTATCCTGTCAGGACTGGCGACTGCACCGTGGATGCTCTACCTGACCTACGGTGTGATTACAGGCATTGGACAGGGGATCGTCTACTCGGCTACCATCGGCAACACTGTCAAGCTGTTCCCGGATAAAAGAGGGCTGGCTGCCGGGCTCGTTACCGCAGGCTACGGCGGAGGGACGATTGTCATTGCCCCCATCGCCAATGCCCTGATTACCGGCTCCGGCGTGCAGTCGGCCATGATGATGCTTGGCGGAGCTTTCCTGGTCGTCATCCTTGGCTGCGGCACACTCGTTAAGGCTGCTCCGGCCTTGTATACGCCGCCCGGCTGGACGCCGCCGGTTACAGCCGGACGCCCCGGAGGCATCAGCTTCAACTGGAATGAAATCATCCGTAAGCCGATTTTCTACGTCATTGCCTGCCTGTTCCTGATCGGCGCCTTGTCCGGCATGATGGTGACCGCCAACGCTTCTGTCATCGGCCAGACGATGTTCGGCCTGACAGCCGCCAGCGCCGCCCTGTTCGTCAGTCTGTATTCACTCTGTAACTGCCTCGGCCGCATTGTCTGGGGCGCGGTGTCTGACCGCATCGGACGCACCAGATGCCTGATGGCCATCTATCTGGTCATCGCGGCGATGATGCTGACCATTGCGCTGTCTTCATCGGTTACCGGCTTTGCTGTCGCGATCATCGGAATCGGCCTTTGCTTCGGCGGCACGATGGGGATCTTCCCGTCGATTGTCGGGGAGAAGTTCGGGATGAAGTATTACGGCGTTAACTATGGTGTAACATTCATCGGCTATTCGGGCGCAGCCTTCTTTGGCCCGCGGATTGCCGGCTCGGTTGCTGCCGCGAACGGCGGGGCATTCACCAACGCCTTCTATATCGCACTCGTCATTGCCCTGGCCGGATTTGCTTTAACCTTTGTGTTCAAGGCCATGGAGAACAAGAATACAGCTGCTCCAGTCACGCCTAACCGCGCTGCATAAGCTTGATTATGTATCCCGTATCCGCAAGCCTATAAAGGTACAGCAGACATCAATTTAAACCTAATTGGAGGAATTATTCATGACTATTACAGAATTGCTTGGTATAGAGTATCCGATTTTCCAGGGGGCTATGGCACAAATCGCTCGTGAACCCCTAGTCAGTGCCGTATCGAATGCCGGAGGTCTTGGGATCATCGGCTCCGGCGGTATGAGCGCTGACGTGCTCCGCGAAGAGATTCGCAAAGTCAAAGCAGCAACCGGCAAGCCGTTCGCCGTCAACCTGATGCTGATGATGCCGAATATCCCTGAGCTGATCCAGGTGATCCTGGAGGAAGGCGTGAAGATTGTAACGACGGGCGCAGGAACACCGGCTCCATATATGTCAGTACTTAAGGAGAACGGCGTAACCGTAATTGCGGTGATTCCATCCGTTAAGATTGCCAAGAAAATGGAAGCACTTGGTGTTGACGCGGTCGTTGCCGAAGGCACAGAAGCCGGCGGCCACGTGGGCGAAACGACTACAATGGCGCTGGTGCCGCAGGTCGTAAGCGCAGTCTCGATTCCGGTCGTTGCCGCAGGCGGTATTGCGGACGGACGCGGCATCGCGGCAGCCTTCGCGCTTGGTGCACAAGGCGTACAGGTGGGCACCCGCTTCCTGGCTACGTTCGAGTGCCCGGCCCATGAGAATTTCAAGCAGGCGGTACTCGACGCCGATGATACGAGCACGACAGTAACCGGGCGCAGCCTCGGCGGACCCGTACGCAGTATCAAGAACAGTATGATCGCCGAATTCCTCAAGCTGGAGAGTGAGCATGCTTCCCGCGAGGAGCTGGAGACAATCAGCCTCGGCTCCCTGCGCCGCGCTGTCTTCGAAGGTGATACCGACCGCGGCTCGGTTATGGCCGGACAGATCTGCGGCCTGTGCAATGAGCTGACCAGCGTTGAAGAGATGATCACGGGCATGTTCGCAGAGGCAGAGCAGCAGCTTGCGCGCCTCGGAGCACTCAGCATCACAGCGAAGGTAACGGTTCAAGCCTAAGATAAACCGGATTCGCGTGTTGTTGGACTTCCCGGCCGGGACGACTTCTTTCGGGGAGGGTCCCGGCCTTCTTTTATTGCAGGCTGACTGTCTGGGCTCGTTCTTTATTTGGAAACTAGATCTGCAGTAAAGAATGAGTTAGAGTGTAGAGGTAAAGCGAACTTACCCTTAATCCATCTTATCCTCCGGAGGTGATTGTATATGAACCGCAGCCAGGACGGCCGCGCGAACGAATATGCCGGCCTGTTCGACGGGCAGTCACCAGGCACGTTATTTGTTACTGACGCACGGGGCAACATTCTGATCTCCAACGAATTTACCGCGCTCACGATCGGCATTCCGCTCGAAGAGCTGCTCAAATATAATGTTCAGGATCTGGTCAGGGCCGGCTATTACAGCGATTCGGTTACGATGAAGGCCATTGGCGGCAAAAAGAAGGTGTCGATGGTTATCCGGACGGTACAAGGCTTCAATGTCATGTCCACCGCTACCCCGATTCTGAATCAGGAGGGCGAGGTTCAGCTTGTCGTCACCAGCTCCAACAGCTATCCCGGCGAAGCCGTGCGGGAAGAGACCAGCCCGCCCCCGTATCCTAATGCCCGGCCCCGGCGCGGAGGAATACGCCCGGACCCGGAGATGACGGCCGGCATCGTGGCGGAGAGCCTGGCCATGAAGCAGATTATCCAGGTCTGCAACCAGATTGCTTCCTATGACAGCAAGGTGCTGATCCTTGGAGAATCCGGTACAGGCAAGGAGATTATCGCCAAATATATTCACCGCAAAAGCTCCAGATGGAACGGCCCGTTCATCCCGGTCAACTGTGCCGCCATTCCCGCAGATTCGTTCGAATACGAATTGTTCGGACGCGAACGCCGGGCAGCAGAGCCTTCAGACGATAAAAAAGGGCTGGTTGAGCTGGCCGCAGGCGGCGTGCTGTTTCTCGATGAGATCGCTGAGATGCCGCTCGACATGCAGGCCAAGCTGCTGCATGTGCTGGAGAGCAGTGAGCTGCGCCGGATCGGCGGGACGGCGCCGGTGCCGGTCTGCTGCCGGGTCATCTGCGCTACGAACCGCGACCTGTGGAGCATGGTGCAGCAGGGGCAGTTCCGCGAGGATCTGTACTACCGGATCAATGTCATACCGATCCATATTCCGCCGCTGCGCAGCCGCAAGCCGGATCTTGTCGGGCTGACCTCAAGCTTCATCGCATATTTCAACGCTGCTTACGGCAAGCGGTATGTGCTGGGTGCGGACGAATTCCAGCGCATCCTAGACAAGCCCTGGCACGGCAATGCCCGGGAGCTGCGCAACTACATTGAACGGCTTGTTATCACAGGGAACGTTCAGGCTGATGAGCGTACCAGTGAGGAAGGGTTGAATGATGCTTTCGCGCTTGATCATTTCATCTTCCGCAACCGCGAGCGGGCCGGCTCGCTGAAGGATTTCGCCGCCATTGCAGAAGGCCGCTTCATTAAGCAGATGCTGGCCGAATGCGGCGGCAATGCGGCCGAAGCCGCCAAGCGGCTGGGCGTGGACCGCTCGGTCATTTACCGCAAGCTCAAGAAGCTGGAGGATGTACTGGGCGGGCCGCAGGGATTATAATGTTGAAGGAAGCAGGGGGAAACCCTGGCTTCCTTTATTTATTTGTCCCCTTATCAATTATCCCTGCTCAGGAAATTTGTATATAATGGAAGCAACACGATCATTCCGGAGAAGGAGGCGTTTAATATGGCCAAGACAGACTGGAAGAGGAAGGATGAAGACCGGCAGGGGGATCAGGACCTGAACCGTCCACGCATCTGGAAAAAGCTTACCCTGGGCCGGATTTTTCTGCTTATTTTTCTGCTGGGGCTTGTGGTATATCACGTAGGTACGCTCGTCCAGATGTTCACCTCGTTCGAGGCAAGGGTCTCCAGCCGGATCAATCTGAATGAGATTACTTCTATAGAGATTATCCGGTCCTATCCGGATAAGGCTGATGAAGTTACGGTCACAGTGACCGATCCGGCAGACATTGCCGGGATTATGGATGCTTTTGAAGGCGTCAGGTTAAGAAGCTCGTATGCCTCTCATGAGTTCAATAGAAACTACTGGATGAAAATAGACGTAAATGACCGCTTCCGGTTCATGATTTGGGTCGATGACCAGAAGTATATCTCCATCAGCGACGCGGACCGCAGAGACAAATACAGCAGCGGCTCTTTTAAAATCATCAATCATTATGACATCGGGCCGATCGACCGCCTGTTTCCCTAAGAATCCGCTGCCAGCGGTTGACTTGCGTATGACCCGCCCCTATGATGATAAATAATATGTAACATTTAGGATCGTACACAGAGGAGAGAAGCGGCATGGCTATGGAGATCGAACGCAAATTTCTGCTGCCGGAATATCCGGAGCGGCTTATTCAAGAAGGAGAGCTGAAGGTGCTCACCCGGCACAGTATTGACCAGACTTACCTGGCCATTGAGGACGGACAGGAGCTGCGGGTGCGCAAGATCAGCGATCTGGATACGGGCGAAGTGACCTACACACACACGTTCAAGGATGGCAAAGGCATCAGCCGCCAGGAGATCGAATATAACATTTCGGCGGGGCTGTACAATCAGATGATTGAGGCTGTAAAGGCTGTTCCGCTAGTCAAAACACGCATTACCGGAGTGTGGAACGGCACCACGGTGGAGATTGATCTCTACACTCAGCTGGAGCTGACGGTGCTTGAGGTGGAATTTGATTCCCTGGAGGAAGCGGAAAGCTTCAGTCCGCCAGACTGGTTCGGCCAGGATGTCAGCACGGAGAAGAAATACAGCAACAAAACCGTCTGGAAGGAGCTCCAGCAGAAACAGGAATAACGTGTGCAGAAGTTACGGACTTTAACGCTTAAACGTGTTACTATGTAGAGTAACTTAAAGCTTTTATAAGAGCAGGTAAATAAAGAGGGGTTCAGGAGGATGAGAGTGGTATGGAGTATATAAGCACAAGAGGCAAGGTGGCTGCTAGGGGCTTTATCGATACGGTTCTGATGGGACTGGCGGATGACGGCGGGTTGATGGTGCCTGCACTGATTCCGGTGATTTCCCCTGGGAAGCTGGAAGAGTGGAGAAGCCTGAGCTTCCAGGAGCTGTTCCTAGAGATTTTCTCCTACTATACTAATGATGAAATTCCTTATGATGATCTGAAGAAAATGGTCTACACCAGCTACGGCAATTTCCGCGCTCCGGAAGTAACGCCGCTGCACAAGGTGAACGATTCCCTGTATGTGCTGGAGCTGTTCCACGGGCCGACGTTTGCCTTCAAGGATGTGGCGCTGCAGTTCATGGGCGAGCTGTATTCGTATATTGCCAAGGTGCGGGGCGAAATCATCCACATTCTCGGCGCGACCTCGGGCGATACCGGAGCGGCAGCCATTCAGGGTGTGCGCGGCAAGGAAGGCATCAAGATCTGTATTCTGCATCCGCACGGCAAGGTCAGCAAGGTGCAGGAGCTGCAGATGACCACGGTTGATGACAGCAATGTGCTGAACCTGTCGGTGGAAGGCAACTTCGACGATTGTCAAAAGATCATCAAGGAGCTGTTCGCCGACCTCGACTTCAAGGGGCGTTACCACCTGCGCGCCATCAACTCGATCAACTTCGTGCGGATCCTGGCCCAGACCGTCTATTATTTCTATGCTTATCTGCAGCTTCCGGACAGTGGTAAGAAAAAGGTGAATATCAGCGTGCCTTCGGGCAACTTCGGCAACATCTTCTCCGGATTCCTGGCACAGCAGATGGGTCTGCCAATCCATAAATTGATCATCGCCACTAACGAGAATAACATCCTTGAACGGTTCGTGCTGACCGGGGAGTACAAGCCGGGCAGCTTCACTGGCACCTACAGCCCGTCGATGGATATCCAGGTGGCGAGCAATTTTGAGCGTTACCTGTATTACCTGGTGGGTGAAGACCATGTGAAGCTGTCTGCTTATATGGCCGCCTTGCAGAGTGAAGGCGCGATTACTGTAGACGGTGAGCTGTTCGCCCGGGTGCAGAAGGATTTCTCCGCGCTTGGCGTCAAGAACGCACAGTGCCTGGAGACGATCAGCAAATACGAGCAGGAATCCGGTTATTTGCTGGACCCGCACACCGCCTGCGGCGTTGCGGCTTACGAGAAGTACAGCGCAGCGGATGAGACCAGCATCGCCTTCGCGACTGCACATCCGGCCAAGTTCGACGAGGCGATTGCCCTGACCGGGATCAAGCAGGAATTCCCGGCGCAGATCTCCGCCCTGTTCGAGCAGCCGCAGCATCAGGTCGTAGTTGATCATGATAAGGCGGAGATTGTGCGCCAGCTGCAGGCTTTTTACGGTTAGAATCGTTTGCGGGTCAGTAATAGACCCGCCGCAAGCTTAGCCATCCCCCGCTCTACGGACGAGCGGGGGATGTTTGTGCTGCTGGGCGAGCTCTGACCCGCGCTGCCTCTGATCGGGAGAGTAGTGATTGCACTATGTGCAATAGAAACTCGGTAAAACTCCTCTAAAATGCAATCTAGTGTAGTTCATACAATAGATTTGCAGGAATGGGCCTGATACAGGCAGGAATTCCGGAATCAATTGCACAAAGTACAGCAGAATCCAATTATAGCTGGATTATTTCCGGTTCTGTTGTACAAAGTGCAATCAGGTGCCGGTCCGGTGCCTGGCTGCAGGCTGTTGGAGGATGGCAGGAGGCCGGGAGCTGGAGGTGTGTCAGTATGGAGCTGATCATCTGTTTTTGCAGCATCCCTCATAGCTTAATTGCACTTTGTACAACTAAATTGCCGGTTCCTTTGCCAATTATCTGTTTAGTTGTATTCTGTACAATTAAACGGTCAGTTACGGATTGTTTCAGCCCATTTTGGCTGATTTAGTTGTACAGATGAGTCAATTTCATAATTCAGTTTGCTGAATAGCAAGACTGGGCCAAAAGCTGAGTTTGTTTTTTAAAAAAAGTTAGGCCACTTGCTGGGAGTTACTCAACTGCTTGTTCAACTTGTCTAGCGCAAACTTACTCAAATTGTAGGCCAATGTGCTGAGCTGGAAATCGACACTTGCCCGGACGCCGCGGTGACGTGTGCGTTTCATCCCAAAATACTCTTTGAGGTAGGCAAAAACACGTTCTACAGCCGTTCGTTTGTTATACAGTTGCGTAAAGCTCTCGCTCCCTCTTGCTGGGTAAGCGTGCTTTCGCAAATCGGTTTGAATTCGGATCTTAAACACTTTTTGGCAGCCGGATTCGGAAAATGGACAGTCTTTACACTGGTTCGGCCTGGTGTAACGCAGCGTTTCGTATTTGGCATCGAAACTGTCGTAACGGTAGGCGTGTCCCTGCGAGCACACAGGGGTGTAATCCTGGTTCATCCCCTCGGGCGGTTTTTTGTGGTGAATCATTTTAATAATAGGAAAAGCGCCTAAGGAATGAATCAACTGGTAAATGGCTGAACTGTCATACCCTTTGTCGCCCAAGATATGCTTTACGTTTAGCGAAGGGAACTTCAGAAGCAGGCCTTTGAGGAGAACAACCGCCATACGCTGGTCATTGGGATTCGCTGAACTCCATAAGCCACTAACAATATATTGACTGTCCGTATCAACCAGCAGATTTGCCTTGAACCCGTAATAACTGGTGAGTCGCCCCTTCGTATTTTTCTTGTCACAACGTGCGGCATGCCGGGGCAGCGCGGCCAACAGTTCGTCATAGGTGTAAGGCAACATTGCTTCAATGGTTTTCTGAAACGGTCCGAGGCTTTGTTCATAAGCTTCTTGTTCCTCCCGTCGGCATTCTCGTTCTGCATGCGATGGACGTCCACGCTTGGCGTAGGCAGGTTTCTTCGGTGGCCCGTTCACTACGGTGGGCTTCGGCTCCGGGAGTTCAAACTGGAGCTGCGGCTCTGCCACCGAAGCCTCACTTGGCTTTGGTGGACGGCGAGCGGCGCGGCGTTTCGCCGCAGCTTCGCTGAATTGGCAATCCCAAGCCTCCACAATAGAGGAATCCACGGCGAGATGTGTACCGCTAACAAACCCTTCCTCTAGGGCAGACAGGACCAACGAATCCTGCAGGTTCTCGAGCATTCCGGTTTGCTCTAGCGCATGAATCAAACGGGAATACGAGGCTTCACTCGGGATATTGTCGGAGCCGGTAAATCGGCACTGCGCCCGAAACTCTTCACTGTGCAAAAGACGCCAGACCAGAGAAGAAATAAACTCGATGTTCTCCATTTTGGCGATGAGCAATGAATAGATCATCGCAGGTACATTCAGTTTTTCGGGTCGGCCACGGTTACTCTTTTTCCGGAGGGTGTGCAGCACCTTGGAGAGATCTAAGTGCTCAAAAATATGGTTGTATTTATCTTCGGGGTTCATCTGGAACAATTCCTTAAAGGAAAACAGTTCTTCTTGTCGAATTGAATAGATAGGGATTACCTCTTTTCGTTCTCGGGTGGGTTTCGTCGCCTATAAATTCGAGAATGTGGGGAGGTACTCCTTTTTCTATGCTCAACAAAACCAGATATAGCAAGGGTTTTGAATTATGAAATTGACTCCAGATTACAGTTATATGATGTACGAACGCCGCATCATCACTTTTAAGTGTACAAGATACAACTATCCTGCTGGAAAGCGTATCCTATTCTTACTTTGCCGGGCTTTTCGCTTACCTCACAGGCAGAGGTATCTGCTGTTCACGGGCCTTTTCGCAGAAATCAGCGATTTTGTAGGAGATGTAGTAGGCCAGCATCTTCTCGGAATCGGTGAAATCAGCCTCCAGCAGCCGGCTGATATGATCAAGCTTGTAGCGGAGAGTATTCCGGTGGATGTACAGCTCTTCGGAGGCGAGCTGCATGTTCCGGTTATGCTTGAGATAGACGTAGAATGTATGGTACAGGCTTGACTGATGGGCGGCATCATACTCCTGCAGCTTCCATAGCTCCGGATGGCGGTAGAGCCGTTCTTCGCCCGACAGCACCTCTGCAGGCAGCAGCTCATAGAGCTGGATATCCGCATAATAGGTCCACTTCCGCTCCGGGCAGAGAATCCGGCCGATCCGCAGGGCGCTCAGCGCCTGAAGATAGTGCAGTCTGCACTGTTTAAGGCTGGAGAAGCTGCTGCTGATGCCCAGACTGACGCCGGCACTGCTGAGGAATTCCTGCAGCGGCCCGCGGACAAGCTCCCGCGCGAGGCTGCCGTTATGGATCAGGACAATACGCCCTTCATAGTAGGTGCAGGGGCTGCCGGGAAATAGGTGCTGCAAGCGCTCACTTAAATAGTCGTCATAACGCCCGGAGTCGACATACCCGGTCAGATCGAACAGCAGCACGAGCAGTGTATCCCCAAGCCGTAGGCCGGCTGACTGCAGACGCTCCTGTATGGTGTTGCTGTCCTGCAACTGCTGCTCCAGCAGCCCGCAGAGGATATCCTCTACTTTTATATTTCTGGCGTTCCGGTAGTAGCTGCTCTTGCCCATTTCTTCTGCAAGCACTGTAGCGGTAAGGGACAGCAGTTCACGGTCCAGCGGACGGAACGGTTGCCTGCAGCCCAGAAGCAGCACATTGCCGATTTGTTTGCCGCCTACTTTAATTTTGGAGATCAGCTTGGTATTCGCGGTCTCTTCGCAGGCCACCTCGTAGGAAGCATCACTCTGCTTGCCCCGCCGGACGCTGTCCATTCTGTTCACAGCCGCAATGAAGTCATACGAGCAATATCCCCTGCGGATATTCTCGCTCCAGATATAATCATCCATGTCCTCATGCCCGGAGTGGGCCACTATTCTGAAGCTTGCATCGAACACAATGACAGGATTGCGCAGCAGGCTTGCTGCCGTCTGCACAATACCGGTCAAACCGAAGCCTGATATGTATGCTGTGAACAAGGCTGCGGTGAAATGCTCGGTTTCCATCCGGTCACGCTGCGGTTCATTTAAGGAAGTATCCATTGGTATCGCCCCCTTATTATCATAGTGCACTGTGCACTATAAAGAAGTGATTTTTGGCGCTTGTAAATATATTCACAAAGTCCCGGCAGTCTTACACTAGAGGTGGAGGTGCTGAGCAGATGAAATACGAGAAACTGTTTGCAGCAGGAAAAATAGGACGCCTTGAGCTGAAAAACCGGATCGTGATGCCTGCCATGGGCACATCACTGGCTGCGGCCAGCGGTGAAGCTTCGGATGAGATGATCGCTTATTATGAGGAACGGGCGGCAGGGGGCTGCGGTCTGATCATTACGGAAATTACCCGCGTAGACAATGAGACGGGAGTGGGTACACCTAATCAGCTGAACGCAAGTGATCTGCTGTATGTGCCCCGCCTGGAGAAGCTGGCCCGGGCCGTACACCGCCATGACAGCCGGATCTTCCTTCAGCTGCAGCATCCGGGCCGGCAGAATCACGGCCGCCTGATCGGCGGCAGGCAGATCGTTGCCCCGAGTGCAGTGATGTCTTCAGCCATTGGCGAAATGCCCCGCGAGCTGACAACAGAGGAAGTCGAAGCGCTGGTGGGCAAGTTCGTCTTCGGCGCGTACATTGCCCAGCTGGCGGGAATTGACGGAGTCGAAATCCACGGTGCCCACGGATATCTGATCGGCCAGTTCCTAAGCCCGCTGACCAATCTGCGGACCGACAAATACGGCGGCCCGCTGGAAGGCCGGATGACATTCCTGTGCGAGATTGTGCAAGGGATCAAGAAGACCTGCGGAGCAGGCTTCCCGGTATCCGTACGCATTGACGGGGATGAGTTCGTGCCTGGAGGGATCACTCTTGAAGAAGCGCTGCTTACCGCGCAGCAGCTGGAGAAGCTCGGTGTAGACTGCATTAATGTAAGCGCTGGCACCTATGAATCGTCGAATACGATTATTGAACCGATCTCCTATCCGCAGGGCTGGAAGAAGCATCTCGCCGCTGCCATGAAACAGGCGGTGCAGATTCCGGTCATCGCCTGCGATGTGATCCGACGGCCCGAGTTCGCCGAGAGCCTGCTTGCGGAAGGCAATACCGATTTCGTGGCACTCGGCCGGGCGCTGCTGGCTGATCCGCAGTGGGGCAACAAGGCGGCGGAGGGCAGGGAAGCAGAGATCAGAACCTGTATCTCCTGCCTGTATTGTATCCAGGAAGTGATGGAATGCAAGGTGATCAAATGTGCAGTCAATGCGAGAGCCGGCCGGGAGCTGGAATTCCCTGAGCCGGAACAGAACGGGGACGGCCGGGTGGTAGCGGTGGTCGGCGGCGGACCGGCCGGCATGGAGGCGGCGCGGGTTCTGGCCGAGCGGAAGTTCAAGCCAGTGCTGTTCGAAGCGCGTGAGGTGCTGGGCGGCAGTGTGGAGCTGGGCAGCCGTCCGCCGCTGAAGGAGAAGCTGAACTGGTTCATTGACAGTATGGAGCATCAGCTCGAACAGCTTCATGTCGATGTGCGGCTGTCCGCAAGACCGACCGCCCAGGAGCTGCAGGCGCTTGATCCTTATGCGGTATTCGTAGCCGCCGGGGCTGCTCCGGTTGTACCGGCAATTCCGGGAGTGACCGGGGAGAATGTCTGCACGGTGATCGATGTGCTCAGCGGAGCGGCAGTGATCAGGGATAAGCGGGCTGTGATAATCGGTTCAGGAATGACCGGCCTTGAGACCGCAGAATATCTGGCCGCACGGGGGAATCAGGTGACCGTGGTCGAGATGCAGCCAAGGATTGGCCCGGATGCTTATCTGCCGAACCTGATCGATATCGTCACCCGGCTGAAGAAGGACGGTGTGCAGCTGCTGGCCGCAATGAAGCTGGTAGAGGTGAAGGATAACGCTATCGTACTGGAGCATACAGCAACCGGTGAAATTTCTGTTCTGGAGACGGATGCTGTAGTGCTGTCCATCGGTGTCCGATCGGAACGCGGGCTCGCCGATGAACTTAAGCGGGTAATGCCGCAGGTGAAGCTGCTTGGCGACGCCGCGAAGCCAGGCAGAATCGGGCAGGCGATCCAGTCCGGCTTCGAGACGGCTTATGTATTGAAGTAATACCATTACGGGGAGGAATCAGGTATGGGAAGTTTTGTGAAAAGTCTGGCGGATATTAAGCAGTACGGAGGAAAGCCGACGACCTTTTATGATGCAGAGATGCTGACCGTCTACTGGGAGACGAAGCCGGAGATTATTGAACGGCTGCTGCCGAAGCCGCTGAAGCCTGCGGGACGGCCGCTGGTGAATGCTTTTGTAGCGGATTACCCGGCAACGAATTTCTGCCCGCCTTACCGTGAAGCCGGATTATTCATCCTGGCAGATTATAACGGGGAGCTCGGCAACTATTGCCTGTCGATGCCGATTACCAGCGACATTGGCATGGCGATGGGGCGTGAGGTATGCGGCCTGCCGAAGAAAATGGCGGATATCAGCATGCAGGTGGACGGTGACTCCATCAGCGGCTCAATCAGCCGGCAGGGAACGGAGTTCTTCAGTATCCAGGCCCACAAGGGTGGTGCCTTCAACGATCCGGAGGCTGAAGGCATTCTGGAGGAGTATTACGGCAAGGACATTCCGCTGTACAACATCAAATACTCGAATGCGGTGGACGGAAGCGGCTTCGACCTGATGCCGGTCCTCGTGACCCAGCGGCTGGTCAGCGATGTCAAGGTGTACAAAGCCGCCGAAGCGTCTGTAATGTTCCAGGAATCGCCGCATGATCCGTGGAGTGAGCTGGAAGTCGTTAAGATGCTCGGTGCAGTCTACACTGTCAGTACCAACGTGCTGGAGAAGGGGAAAGTGCTGGAGCCTCTCCATCCGCTGGAGTTCCTGCCGTACTGCTATCTTCGCTGGGACTGGTGGGAGAACAAGCTGCAGCCGGAGGCGGCTGAGAGCTCTGTGTAACAGGGGATGTCTGTGCTGCCCGGAAACGGGATTATTTCACTCAGAAGCTGAACTGAAAATTTGAGGAGGATTACGATGATCAACCTTTTTGACTTGACAGGCAAGACAGCTATTATTGCGGGAGCTTCCAGCGGAATCGGTGTGCAGTTTGCGGAAATGCTGGCTGATCAGGGGGCAGATGTAGCCATACTGGCCAGACGGTACGACAAGCTGGCTGCAGTCGCCGAGGAGATTGGCGCTAAATATCCGGAGCGGCGGATTCTGGCGGTGGAATGTGATGTACGTAAAGAAGACCAGATCATGAGCGCGGTCTCGAAGGTGCTGGAGGCTTTTGGTCAAATTGATATTCTGATTAACAACGCCGGCGTGGTTGATTCTGTACCGGTTGATGCGCTGGAGGAGGAAGCTTGGGACCGCGTGCTTGATACAGATCTGAAGGGTGTCTTCCTGATGTCGAAGCATGTCATCCGCCACATGAAAGAACGCAAGTACGGCAAAATCATCAACACCGCTTCCATGCTCGGCCTCACCGCATCGGCTTCCATTCCTACGCATTCCTATAATGCGGCCAAGGGTGGAGTGATTCACCTGACCCGGGGGATTGCAGCTACTTATGCCAAGCACGGCATTACTGTGAATGCGATCGGCCCAAGCCTGTTCCATAGTGAAATGACGGAGAACACGCTGTTCACCGAGCCTGCGCTGCGGATGTATAATGCGGTCTGTCCGATGGGCCGGCCCGGCAATCCGGGTGAGCTGAACGGGGCAGTGCTGTATTTCGCCTCGGATGCTTCCAGCTACACCACCGGCCAGACTTTGTTTGTGGACGGCGGCTGGACGGTTGTATAGAAACAGTTTAACAAGTTCATAAAAAAGACGAAGCGCCTGCATAACTGCAGGTGCTTTTTTTCACAAGCGGGGTTCTGTAATATCTGAATTTATATATTTGGAGGAGGATGCGGAATTTGTCGGAAATTACGGCCGAAAAGTGGACATACCTATCATGGAATGAGAAAATAGCAGTTATAGATCAGTTTAAAAAAAGGACGGGATCATTTCATGACAATTCGTTTCGGGGTCGTAGGCACCAACTGGATTACAGACCGCTTCATTCAAGCGGGACTGGAAAATGAGGAATTCATTCTTACAGCCGTGTATTCCCGTACAGAGGAGAAGGGCCGGGCTTTTGCGGCTAAATATGCAGGAGCTTCGATTTATACGGATCTGGAGGAGATGGTTACGAGCGCAGAGGTGGACGCGGTCTATATCGCCAGCCCCAATTCCATGCATGCCGAGCAGTCATTGGTCTGTCTGAATCATGGTAAGCATGTCATTTGTGAGAAGCCGGCTGCGTCCAACAGCAGAGAGATGAAGGCGATGGTTGAAGCGGCACGCCGTAATGATGTGCTGTTTATGGAAGCGATGAAATCGACTTTTATGCCGAATTTTGGCGTAATCCGTGATAATTTATACAAGCTGGGCCAGGTTAGGCGATATTTCGCAAGTTATTGTCAATACTCTTCAAGATATGATGCGTATCGTCAGGGCACTGTGCTGAATGCTTTCAATCCGGAGTACTCAAACGGCTCACTGATGGATCTTGGAACTTATTGCCTGTATCCAATGGTGGTGTTGTTCGGGAAGCCTGATTCTGTAAAAGCGGCAGGTGTGATGCTTGCTTCGGGAGTGGACGGGGAAGGCAGCATGGTAATGAGCTACCCGGATATGGATGCCGTAATCATGCACTCCAAGATCACTGATTCGTATCTGCCGGCGGAGATTCAAGGGGAGAACGGCACGATGGTCATCGACAAGATCAACCAGCCCTATCAGGTCAAAATCCACTATCGTGACGGAACCACCGAGGAATTGACGTTGCCGCAGGTATACGAGTCGATGTACTACGAGATTGAGGAATTCATCCGCCTGCTGAAGAGCGGCCAGCGTGAGAGCGCTACGAACAGCCACGCCAGTTCCCTGGCGGTTGCGGAGCTGATGGAGGAAGCGAGAAGCCAGATCGGCTTGTGTTATACTGCGGATGTGATATAGATTGAACTGCAGCAGAGACCGTAAAGGGATGAAGGCAGCGAAGGGGAATTTTGGAACTGGAAGGAGCGTCAGCGTCCACCTTTGTCACCGGATTTCTACCGCGATCAGCGGTACTTTATGAAGAAATCTGGGGACAACAGCGGCCGGAAGTCCAAAACTTCACCGTAGTTACAGCCGGAATCCATATAGGTATATTAAGTTCAATCTAAGGGGAAATAGAAGGGGAGCGGAACTTGAAGACTTTCAAAAAGGTATACATCGAGATTACAAGCGTCTGCAACCTGGCCTGCAGCTTCTGTCCGCCGACGGAGCGGCAGAAGAATTTCATGAAGCTGGATATGTTTAATACGATTCTCGATGAGATCAAACCGCATAGCAATCATATCTATCTGCATGTCAAAGGAGAGCCGCTGCTCCATCCGAAGCTTGGCGAGCTGCTGGATGCGGCGCATGCCAAAGGCTTCAAGGTTAACATCACGACGAACGGTACGCTGATTCACAAAGCGGGACCGAAGCTGCTCGGCAAGCCGGCGCTGCGGCAGATGAACTTCTCGCTGCACAGCTTCGACGGCCATGCCGGCTCCGAGAACCGCGAAGGGTATGTAGCGGAGATTATCCAGTTTGTGCGGGAAATTACCGCGCAAGGGGTGATCGTCTCGTTCCGGCTGTGGAATCTGACTGAGGACAACCGGACGAATCTGGAGAAAAGCCGCAACCGCGAGACATTAGCGCTGCTGGAGGAGGCCTTCGGGCTCGACTACAGGATCGAAGAGAAGGTTGTGCCCGGCAGCGGGGTAAAGATTGCCCCGCGCGTCTATCTGAACCAGGACCACGAGTTCAGATGGCCGGCCCTGCACGAGCCGGAGGATGACGGCAAGGGCTTCTGCCACGCGCTGCGCAGCCAGGCGGCGGTGCTGGTCGACGGCACGGTAGTGCCGTGCTGCCTTGATGGCGAAGGGGTGATCAACCTCGGCAACATTCATGAGCAGCCGTTCTCCGAGATTATCGAGGGTGAGCGGGCAAATAATCTGTTCTACGGCTTCTCCCGCAGGGAAGCGGTGGAAGAGCTGTGCCGCAAATGCGGGTACAGGCAGCGGTTTGGAGCATAGCTGAAGAATATACGCACAGCAGGTGATTCTGGACAATACGGAAAGAGGGAACGGATGCCTACGATACTTGTTGCTGACGATGACGCGAACATCCGCGAACTCGTCTGTTTATTTTTGCGCAATGACGGATTCTTAACAGCAGAAGCTGCGGACGGCAAGGAGGCGCTGGCTGTCTATGGTTCGGTGCCTGTCGATCTGGTTGTGCTGGATATTATGATGCCGGTAATGGACGGCTGGGCTTTATGTAAGGAGCTAAGAAGAGTGAATCCTGATCTTCCGCTTCTGATGCTGACGGCCAGAGGCGAAACCTGGGAGAAGGTGAAGGGGTTCGAGCTGGGCACCGACGATTACTTGACCAAGCCGTTCGATCCGCTGGAGCTGACTGCACGGGTCAGGGCGCTGCTGAAACGGTATAAAATCGGATCAGCGCAGATGATCACAATCGGGAGTACTCTCCTGGACCGGCAAGCTTATAAGGTGACAAGCGGTGCAGCTTCGTTTGCCCTGCCCCTTAAAGAGTTCGAGCTGCTCTACAAGCTGGCCGGGACACCCGGACAAGTCTATACGCGTGAGCAGCTGATTGATCAGATCTGGGGCCTGGATTATGCGGGGGATGACCGGACAGTCGATGTACATATTAAGCGCCTGCGTGAACGGTTCGCGGATACGCCGGACTTCCGGATTGAGACCGTCCGCGGGCTGGGCTACCGGCTTGAGGCCGGCTCATGATCAGATCGCTGTATACGCGCGTCGTCCTGATTTTCCTGGTTTCTGTAATCGGGGGAACGGTTCTGTCCTTCTTTGTGGCCACCTGGCTGTACCGGGATAAATTAAATGAGAACCTGCAGATTCCCATGCTGCGCTTCGGCAAGGATATCGTGCGGATCTATGATACGTTTCCGGACAGTGAAGCAGATGATTTCGTGCGCGGGATGAATCAGCTGCAATCTTATTACATCCGTATTTATGAGGCCGCAGGACAATATCAGTCCTATAGTGAACCTCCCGGTGCCCAGCTTGAGACCATAACGGCAGAGCAGGTCAATCAGGTCTTGGCAGGAGCAGTAGTGCAGGGGAACAAGAGCGGCCTTTCAACCACTCTGTTAGGGCTGCCGTTAACTACGGACAACGGAACGAAGGCGATGTTCATTGAGCCGATAGGCCCTCCTTCTTCCGCCTTTGTTCTGGAATGGATTACGAACTTCTCGGTGTATTCGCTGCTTACCGGGAGTATTGTTATTCTGGTAGCGGCGATGTTCGTAGTGCGTCCGATCAAAAAGCTGACCACAGCTACCCGGAGGATTGCCGCCGGTGACTTTAACGTAAAGCTGAATATCAAGCAGCAGGGGGAACTGGGCACGCTGGCCCGCAGCTTTGAAGAGATGATGATTGACCTGCAGCAGCTGGAGCAGCTGCGCAGAGACTTCGTATCCAACGTATCGCATGAAGTGCAGTCGCCGCTGACCTCGATCTCCGGTTACGCGCTGGCGCTGAAGCAGATGAATCTCCCGGATAGCGAGCGAAGCCGTTATCTCGATATTATTATCGCTGAAGCGGACCGGATGTCCAAGCTGAGCGACAGCCTGCTGAAGTTAAGTCTGCTGGAATCCCAGACGCAGCAATTACAGCTTAGTACGCTTAGTCTGGATGAACAGGTCAGGCGGGTCATTGTCGCCCTTCAGCCGCAATGGTCAGCCCGCAGCATCCGCTTCGACCTGCAGCTCAAGACGGTCCGCCTGACAGCCGATCATGATCTGCTCAATCAGGTGTGGACCAACCTGCTCGGCAACAGCATCAAATTCTCCGCGGATGGCGGAAGGATTAGTGTCAGCATGAAGCAGGAGCTGAAGCAGGTGGCTATAAGGATCTCGGATGACGGGATCGGGATTTCCCCGGAAGACCAGAAGCGGATCTTCGAGCGCTTCTTCAAGGCGGACCGCTCCCATAACCGTAAGGTTGGCGGCAGCGGCATGGGGCTGGCGATCGTCAAACAGATCGTACTGCTGCACCATGGCGACGTCAGGGTGGAGAGTGAGCCTGGCCGGGGCAGCACCTTCACCGTGACCCTGCCGCTCACAGCACCGGACGGCTGATCCGGTTAACGGCGGTTGCCGGGAATATTCTTAGAGAGTACCTTCTTCATGGTGCGGCATTCTGCTTGAGCTTAGCTGCTTGCGGGGCCGCTTTTTTTTCATACAGGCTGTTCATCTTCCGTTCATATTGCCGTCACCGGGAGTACATCTTCATCAGGTAAGCTTTCCTTAGCGGTTCGTTAGGCCAGCTCAATATACAGATGAGGACGGGTGGATGGATGATGAGAAGAGGGATCAGAATTTTGCTGAAAACAATAGGGGCTGTGATTATCGCGGCAGCGCTGTTTATGGCCGTTGTTTTCACCATAAATATCATAAGTAACAAGTCGGAGCAAGGGAAAATAGAGCCTTATGGACAGCTGGTGCCAGTAGACGGCAAGCAGATGAATGTGCTGATCCAGGGAACCGGCGAAGAGACAATTGTGCTGTTGCCGGGCTATGGCACGGGGGCGCCTGCGCTCGATTTTAAACCGCTTATTGACGAATTGTCCCCATTCTACAAGGTGGTGGCGGTGGAGCCGTTTGGTTATGGGCTAAGTGACGGAACGGAGAAGGAACGGACTAATGCGAATATAGTGAGTGAGCTTCATGAAGCATTGCAGCAGCTCGGAATTCAACGGTACACGTTAATGGGGCACTCCATCGCAGGCATCTATGGGCTGGAGTATGTGAACCAATACCAGGATGAGGTCAGTGCCTTTGTCGGTATCGACAGCAGCGTCCCCACCCAAGGCGGAATGGATGAGGACCAGCCGGTTGGCTTGTTCAAATTCCTCGATAAGTCGGGTCTCATGCGGGTAATCAAAAAGGTGAGCGGAGATCCTTATGCCGGACTGCCGTTTGATGACCTGACCAAGGAGCAGATGCGGCTGATTGCGAATAAGAACTCCAGCAATGACACGACTATGAATGAAATGGAGCATTTCAAGGTGAATTTTGCGTCGGCGCAGGCGCTGGCTTTCCCTAAGGATCTGCCGCTGCTGCTCTTCGTACAGGACAATAATACAGATGTTGAGGGCTGGATGACCCTGCATGAAGGGCAAGTGAAGGATTCCCTGCACGGGAGGCTGGTACCGCTTGAAGGCGGACATTATCTGCATCACACCCGTTCCAAAGAGATCGTTCAGGATTACCGGGAGTTCATGGATGAGGTGCAGCAGCAGAAGTAATGTGGCGCAGGTAATAGGAGTTATATTTAATCCGGTTCAATCCGGGATACAATCGCGATACAATATAAATATATATTCAGACCGCAGGCCTCGCTTCAGAGGCTTGCGGTTTATTGCATGAACAGCATAGGACTCTGATTCAAACAGGCAGCAGCAGGGCTATTGAATAGAGATTGTTATTACATAGGAGATTACATAGGAGGCAGGCTAATGCTGAAATCTTTGCAGGCTATTGAGGCGTACCGTGAAGGAGGACAGCTCCACCTTGGAGGCTGTCAGTGGCTGCAGTATATCGTTCAGGCGGAGCAGGCGGTTGTCAATCTGGAACGGGTCGGTTCCTTGCGGGAGCTGGAGCAGCAGAATCCGGTGCTGGATTATGTGGAACGGAGTTTGGTTATCCTGGACCGTCTGCCTCTGTCCTACTGGATCAAGGAGCTGGTGGAAGAGACGCTGGTCTGGTCGGAGACGGCCAAAGGCGGCACGCTCCGGCAGCGCCGGGGCTGGCAGGCGGAGGGGATTAATATCTTCGTGCATAACATCGGTTCAGCGGAGCTGTACCGGCGTTATGCGGTGTCTGGCGGGGAGGACGCCATCACTGCAGATAAGCGGCTGATTGTTCACCGTCTGATTGAGACACATGGTCTGATCGGGCAGCAGCTCCGCGGCGAGGTGCCGCCCTCCGTTAATCTTCCGCTGCCGGGACTGGTGGAACAGGGACTGCTGACCGCAGAGGAGCTGGAGCGCCTGCTGCTGGCGCTGAATCACTGCATCATTGCGGCTGTCTCCCCCGAGCTGTGGCAGGAGCTTCGTCCTCAGGTGACGGAGCTGATCGCAGACCTGTGCGCAGGTGAGCTGCCGGCTGAAGTGCCGATGAAGGAGCGCTTGCGGCGGATGCGGGCCGGTGCGATTGCCGGAGGTGAAGCTTATGATGCGGAATGGAGCAGCCTCGTGGAGGCGGGGTTCGCTCCTGCAAGGCTGGAGGTACTACAGCCGGTCACCTTCTGGTACGTAGAATCTGCGCTGCAGACCTTCTCGCTGGAGCAATTCCTGAAGGTGGTTGTTCTGGCTGGCGGCGCTGCCGAGCTGCCCGGACTGGGCCACATCAGCTTCGAGGCGGTCATGAACGGCATCTACTATGATTACAAGGGCAGCAAGAAGATCAATGTATACAAGAAACGGATCATTGAGAAATATCTGTCTGAGCTGGACTGGACAGAGATCAACAGCGGGGCGCAGCCTTCCGGCAATCCGCATCTGTCGCACCGGCTGCTGCGCAAGGAGCATCTGCCTGATACGCTGTTCTTCAGCTTTGAGTTCTCCCCGGCAGCGGAGAAGCTGATTGAATTCTGCATCGAGGCCGAGAAGTCGGCGCTGTATGAGCGGGCGGTGCTGCTGCTCTTCGACCTGTTCGGTCTGCGCCGGGATGCATTCGACCGCTTCCATAACGAGGATACGTACTTAAGCCAGATGAATGATACGGCAGATTATAAAGCCGTCATCCTCGATTATGTCACCGGGCGCAAGGTGCTGGATATCGGCCCCGGCGGCGGGGTGCTGCTGGACTTGATCGAGCAGCGGATGCCGGAGGCGGCTCCGGTCGGCATCGACATTTCCAGCAACGTTATCGAAGCGCTGCGGCAGCGCAAGCAGCGCGAAGGCCGCCGCTGGGAGGTGCTGCAGGGCGATGCCCTGAACCTGAAGGATTACGTGGAGGCAGGGACCGTGGATACGGTGATATTCTCCTCGATTCTGCATGAGCTGTATTCCTATGTGCCGCTGAACGGGAGGAAGTTCAACCACAGCACCGTGGCAGCGGCATTGGCCAGCGCCTTCGAGGTATTGGCGGATGGCGGAGTAATCATTATCCGCGACGGCATTATGACGGAGCCGGCTGAGCTGCGGCGGAGGGTAAGATTGCTGGAGGCCGACGGGATGGACTGGCTGAAGCGGTATACGGAGGATTTTGCCGGACGGGACATTCAGGTCGAGCAGCTAAGCACACAGGAGGTGCTCATGCCGGTGAATGATGCGATGGAGTTTCTGTACACCTACACCTGGGGTGAGGAAGCTTATATCCATGAGGTCCAGGAGCAATTTGGCTACTTCACTCCTACTGAGTATACAACGTTCATTAATCAGACGCTTGGCGGCCGTGCGCGGATTGAAATCTTCCGCCATTATCTGCAGGAAGGGTATACAGAGGCGCTGCAGGACCGGGTAGTCATTATGGACGAGAGCGGGCAGGCGGTGCCTTTGCCGGATAGTACGTGCTTTATTGTGATCCGTAAGGTTGGGGAGCGGGAGCTATTGAGCTAGGAGCAGAGCTAGCTGCAGAGGCGGAGTTAGAGGAGGTCCAGAGCCAGAACTGGAGACGAAGCACACAGGCTCGGAGGATTTCCTTCGTATTCCACACATTAAAAAGGCAGCACCATGCCAGTAATGGCTATGATGCTGCCCTTTTCAGCGCCGGGTATTCCGGACCCGGATTTGAATTGCGCCGGATTCTGGTAAGAGGCGATTTAATTAGTTAGCATGTACTTTATACGGAAACGGTGACACCAACGTAACTGTACCCGCCCGTTGTGCAGATCACATTAACCAGATACAACGGGGCCGGGCAGCAGCTTACAGTGTCTTCATCTGCCGGGACTCTAGCGGAGCTTGGACTACAGGAAGTTTGGGTTTCCGGAGGCTTGCCACTGTATAGACAATTAGGGCAAACCAGATGAACGCGAAGCTGACCAGCTTTCCTTGCGAGAAAGGCTCACCCAGCAGAAATACTGCCAGCAGCAGGCTTGTCGTCGGCGAGATGTACTGGATGAACCCGACCAGGGAGAGCGGCAGCAGCTGCATGGACTTGGCGAACCAGAATAACGGCAGCGCTGTGGCGGCTCCGGCGAAGAGCAGCACGGTCATCAGCAGCGGAGACAGTGAAGTAAAGGTTGCGGAGCCCTGCGACTGGATGTAGATCAGATAACCCAGTGCAACCGGCAGGGCAATCAGGGTTTCACCGGTCAGGCTGAGTAGAACATCGAGTCCTGCGAGCTTTTTGGCCAGGCCATATAAGGAGAAGGAGACCGCCAGCGCAAGCGCCACCCATGGTACCTGCCCGTACTGGAAGGCCATGATGCCCACACCGGTGCCGGCCAGCGCAATGGATAGCCACTGTCCGCCCGACAGTCTCTCCTTCAGGAATACGACTGCGAACAACACGCTGATGAGCGGATTCATATAGTAGCCAAGGCTGGTTTCGAGTACATGATTATTATTAACCGCCCAGATGAACAGCAGCCAGTTCATGCTGATGAAGATTGAACAGAGGACAACCGCCAGCGTACTTTTTCTGCTTGAAAAGATAACACTCAGCCGGCTCCACTGCCGCGATAACGTAACCATCACTGCGACAAATACAAAGGCCCAGAGGATCCGGTGGCCGAGAATCTCCCAGGCGGGCATAGACTGGAACAACCGCCAGTAGAGCGGCAGGAAGCCCCAGGCTAGATAGGACAAGACGGCATAGATAATGCCTTTTTTCATAAGAGAGCACCCCTGCTGGAAGAATAGGAATAATGATCGAAGAAAAAATTCAATTCGAGTTACTATACCGCATCAGTTGCATTCTTTCAAGGAACCCGCTCACTCGATTTAGCACTCTGCCCATTGTAACCATTGTATTCTGCTTTCTTACAGACTGTACCGCCCTTATTTTCCGGATTTCGCTCATTTCTTTGGCTTAACGGACCATCCGGACCTTATTGTTACTCTGCAGGCGCAAATTGCGCGATTAATCGGCTGATAACGGCGCTGGTGTCCGTTAGCTTGTGAAAAGAAGTCTTTTGGCGGAAATAAAGGCTCCCGGGTCCGTAAGCGCGTATGCAGATGGGCTGGACTGGTGGCACTGGGCGATAAGCAAGTAAGCAGGGGAAGAGGTGGTGAGGGAGGAAGTTAGAGAGGAGGTGCGGGAGCAGGTAAGCGGCGAGCTGGGAGCAAGGATCGGCGTGGGAGCCAGGCGGCAGGTAGTGAAGCTGGAGTTAGGGAGGCAGGTGCAGAAGCAGGTAAGCGGGAGACCAGGGAAGAGAGAAGCAGCTTGGTGGGATCGGTAAGTTGACAGACAAGCTGGTAGCTAGGGGAGAAGCGGGGGGAGACTGAATAGGTACGGGAGTTGGGAGGCAGGCAGCGAAGTGGTTGATCAGCACATTTACGGCAGAAGAAGAGAGCCGCATGGCTGCGGCCCCCTTCCGCTTAGCTGCTTACTTGAGCGTAATGTTCAGCGAGCTGATTTTGCCCGCATGTACCTTGAATTCGTGCCTGAACAGCTGCGGGGCGGGAACGCGGTTCTTGTTGAACTCGCCCTCCATCTCTGCGGTTACAGTGACCGTGTCTCCGGCTTCTGCTATTTCCATGATGGTGTAGCGGACTTTGGCAGAGAACAGCGCTGCTTCTCCCCAGACCTGTATAGCTTCCTTGCCTTCGATCGCTTGTCCATTATCCCTGACGGTGGCACCGGCTGCGAACAATTCTATAAAAGCCTCCGGCTGGTATTGGTTGACGGCATTGTAATACTCCTGTACCTCAATCGGCATGGTAACATGTTGATTCATGGCTGTCTGCCTCCTGTAAGTAGATTGGCGGATGGCATAATCCGGCCTTACAGGTAACTTAAACGCATCCGGGAACCTGTAAGCAGGCAATACGCCCGGATGAAGACTGACTTTATGGATACAGCTGATTCTGCCCGGAGGCTTGTGTCCCGCCGCCCTTACGGAATTCAGAGGGGGAGCAGTTCATGGCTTTGCGGAACACTTTGATGAAGTAGCTGACGTTGTCGAAGCCGGCATCCATGGCGATATCGGAGATTTTGCGGTCACTCTGCTGCAGCAGGGCGGCAGCCTGGCGGATCCGGTAGGAGTTGATGTAGTCTACCGGGGTTTTGCGCGTCATGCTTTTGAAGAACCGGCAGAACTGGCCTTCGCTCATCGGAATCAGCTCCGACAAATCACGGGTACGGATTGGCTCCTGATAGTTATCCTGAATATAGAGAATGACCTTCTTCAGGCGGTCGATCTTCGTCGTATCTGCCCCCTCCGACTGGCTGTGGCTGACGAAACGGCCCGGCTGGGCAATCTGCGAGAGCATGATCAGCAAAGTTCCTTTCATAAAGGCTTCAAATCCGGGCATTTTATGATCATAGGCTTCCATCATGCGCGCAAGATGCGAGAGCAGCTCTTTTTGCCAGGGGATAGAGGAGGTGATGTGGCGGGGAAAGCTCTGGCGCTTCTCCTGAAGCGGCAGGATGACCGTCTGCTGAATGATATCATATTGGGCACTGGCCAGCAGATCGGGGTGAAAGACAAGTGCGCAGAACCGGATCGGCGTCTCACTAAGCACGTAGGCGGCATGGATATCACCGGATTCAATGAACACAGCTTCGCCGGGACGGAGGGGGAAATAATCCGTATCGACCTGGAACAGAATCTCCCCTTCAAGCAGCAGGAAGAACTCCGCTTCCTCATGCCAGTGGGTGTCCAGGACATGCGCTCCGGCAGGAAGCTCGATCCAGTAGGCGGCTAAGGGAAACATAACATCCCCGTGTTCACGGTCTTCTTTCAGCAATCGCTGCGATGTGCGGTCCATTAGGGTCCTCCTTTTGCAAAAAAACATCAAAATAGTGTTATAAATAAGCTATATTATATTAGTTTTGTCTTTTTGTTATCGGTATAATGCAACTATAAACACCAAATTGAAAGGTGGCAAGTGCACACATGAAATTTACAGACGGCCTTTGGCTGGTTCGTGACGGAATTACAATCAATGGTGCGGTTCAGAACTATGTTGTCGAGAAAACTGAAGAAGGTTTGACGGCAATTACTCAGACGACTCCAATTACCGGACGTTCCGCAACCCTTAACTCTACGCTGCTTACTGTGAAATTCCATTCCCCGCTTCCCGGCGTTGTGGGCGTAAAGATTATTCATAATGATGGCGTTATCGACCGCGGTCCTTCCTTTGAATTAACTAAGGGTACAGGCGATCACGTTCAAATCGAAGAGACCGAAGCACAAACTGTGCTGATCAGCGGCGGACTCCGTGTAGTAATCAATAAAGGCACTCACTGGTCCGTAGATTTCTACCGTGGCGACGAGCGCATTACCGGCAGCGGTTTCAAATCGATGGCTTACATTACGGATCAGGATGGCAACACGTTCATGCGTGAAGAGCTGGATATCGGCGTAGGCGAATTCGTCTATGGTCTGGGTGAGCGCTTTACTGCTTTTGTCAAAAACGGCCAGGTAGTTGACCTGTGGAACAAAGATGGCGGTACAAGCTCCGAGCAGGCTTACAAGAACGTTCCGTTCTATGTAACCAGCAAAGGCTATGGCGTATTCGTGAACCAGCCGGAGCTGGTGTCGTATGAAATTGCTTCTGAGAAAGTCAAGAAGGCCCAATTCAGCGTAGCCGGAGAAAGCCTGGAATACTTCGTAATTGAAGGACCAACGATCAAAGAGGTTATTACAAAATACACTTCCCTGACCGGTAAGCCTGCGCTTCCGCCGGCATGGACCTTCGGCCTGTGGCTGACTACTTCGTTCACTACAGACTATGATGAAGCTACCGTTAATTCCTTCGTAGAGGGTATGGCTGAGCGCGATCTGCCGCTGCATGTGTTCCACTTCGACTGCTTCTGGATGCGCGAGTACCAATGGACTGACTTCCAGTGGGATTCGCGTGTGTTCCCGGACCCTGTGGGCATGCTGAAGCGTCTTCACGATAAGGGACTGAAGATCTGCGTCTGGATCAACTCCTATATCGGACAGCGTTCACCGCTGTTTGAAGAAGGCAAGAAGAACGGCTATCTGCTCAAAAAAGCTAACGGCGACGTATACCAGACGGATCTGTGGCAAGCGGGCATGGGGCTGGTGGACTTCACTAACCCTGCAGCTTGTGAATGGTACGCCGGCTACCTGCGTGGCCTGGTGGATATGGGCGTGGACAGCTTCAAAACCGACTTCGGCGAAAGAATTCCAACCGATGTGGTCTACTTCGACGGCTCCGATCCGCACAAAATGCATAACTATTACACTCAGCTGTACAACAAAGTGGTCTTTGAAGTACTGGAAGAGAAGCTCGGCAAAAATGAAGCAGCCGTCTTCGCACGTTCGGCAACCGCCGGCGGGCAGCAATTCCCGGTTCACTGGGGCGGCGATTGCTACGCTGACTATGAATCCATGGCAGAAAGCCTGCGCGGCGGCCTGTCGCTCGGCTTGTCCGGCTTCGGCTTCTGGAGCCATGATATCGGCGGCTTTGAGAATACCGCTCCGGCGCATGTGTTCAAGCGCTGGCTGGCCTTCGGCCTGCTCTCCAGCCACAGCCGTCTGCACGGCAGCACCTCTTACCGCGTGCCTTGGGCTTACGATGATGAAGCTGTGGATGTTACCCGCTTCTTCACCAAGCTTAAATGCAGCCTGATGCCTTACCTGTATGATGTAGCCGGACAGGCGCATGAACAGGGCTGGGCTTCGATGCGGGCGATGGTGATGGAATTCCCTGAAGATCCTACCTGCGAAGTTCTGGACCGCCAGTATATGCTGGGTGATTCCCTGCTCGTGGCTCCAATCTTCCAGGAGAACGGCGAAGTGAAATACTATCTGCCGGCCGGACGCTGGACGCACCTCCTGAACGGTGACACGGTGCAAGGCGGATCATGGCGCAAAGAGAAGCATGACTTCTTCAGCCTGCCGTTGTTCGTACGTCCGAATTCACTGCTGGCAACAGGCAGCGAAGACAGCCGTCCGGATTATGACTTTGCGGAAGGCGTGAAGTTCGGCCTGTACTCGCTGGAGGACGGCAAGACAGCAACGGCTACTGTACGCGATATCAACGGCGCACCTGAGCTGAAGGTAGTAGCGGTACGCAGCGGAAGCAAGGTAACCGTAACTGCCGAAGGCAGCGGCAAAGCCTTCACCTTCGCGGTGAAGGACCTCGGCGCTATTGCTTCCGTAGAGGGTGCAGAGCAAGCTGATGAGACTACAGTGAAGGTTAACGCCGGAGCGAAGTCCGTATCATTCACCATCACATTGAAATAAGAACATATCTCAGTATTCAAGCTCTCTGATGACAGGGGACGTTCCGTCCCTTGTATTTCAGAGAGCTTTTTGAGGGTTTGAGCAGCGGTAGTTGGTTATTCGCAATAATAGGCGCGTTTAGCTTGGTGGAGGCCTGATGTATCCGGTTTTTCGCATATAAAAGGCTCGTCTATTTCCGCTAACCAAGCATCTAGTTGCCATTGTTGCGCAACTCCTGCACGAAATACAACATTTTCCTTATAATATCGTTCCTAATCCGGTATTGTTGTATGAAATGCAGCATTATACCTTCTTTCAGTGGATACGCTGGAGAATTCCTGTATTTTGTACAACATTTCTCTCAACCGCCTGTTTTTGAGGCAGCCAAGTTGCATAACGTACAACATTATCACCTTTCGCCGTGGACGCTTTATCACAAGTAAAATATGCACTTATAAGTTCCGTTTCTGCCAGCAATGATACCGTATCAGGACAGGAGAATAGATAACTATGATGATTAAAGATAACGGCGGCGTGCTAAGCCAGCCGGAGTTCACTTCGGCAACAGCGGTATCTGCCGCAGCCAATCAGATTATGAATGCAGCAGAGCCGTTTACCCATACCTACCGGACCTACATCCGCCTGCGGGAGAACGGCAGCCTGACGCTGAAGTTCTGGCACAGTAACAGCGTAGATTCCACCTGGGATCTGGGGGCGGAGTCTGCTGCCAGTGAACCGGGCGGCAGCTGGAGCATTGAAGCAGCCTATGTGGCCGATGGCGGGTCTGTGCCGGATGGCAGTGTCGTGCCAGGCTCCCAGGTCCCGGTTACTTTCGCGGGTGAAGCCTCCCGGCATGTGGAGCCGGGCGAGCGGTTCTGGAGCGATGAAGCCGTTCTGGAGCTGCCGGAAGGGCATCTGCTGGCCTTCACCTGGACGCTGAAGACAGAAGCCGCCGGCAAGTCGATCCCTTTCAACGTAGAGGGGATGCTGGTCTCCGGCTACGATGTGCCGGGCCATCTGGCCGCGCAGGAAACGGCAGCTTTCTTCAGCGTATCTGATAAGCTGCAGGTATTGCCCGGTTATATCGGCTATAAGAAGCAGGTAGCGAAGAAGTTGGTGTTCCTGGGCGATTCCATTACCCAGGGGGTCCGGACGCAGAAGGATGCTTACAGCTATTGGGCGGCAAGAATTGCGGAAGGCTTAGGAACAGAGTACGGACTGTGGAATATCGGCTCCGGGTGGGGCAGAGCCTATGATGTTGCCACTGACGGCGCATGGCTGCACAAGGCGGAGCAGGGGGATGAGGTGCTGATTGTCCTTGGAGTAAATGATCTGGATATCGGAGCACGTACGGCAGATGAGCTGCTGGGTGACCTTACGCATATCATCTCCAGAATCAAGGAAGCGCAGCCTGAAGCCGCTGTAATTCTCAGCACTGTGCCGCCGTTCAACTTTGAAGGAGCACGGGAAGAGCATTGGCGCAAGGTGAATGATACTATTCTTAACAGCCCGCCTGCAGGTGTGGACCGGGTGTTTGATATCGCTGCGGTGCTGTCTGTCCCTTCACCGGCGGAGCACAGAATCCGGCCGGAGTATATGAGCGACGAATTCGATCCGCATCCGAACGGTACTGCCGGCAAAGCAGTAGCAGATGCTTTTTTGGCGTGGTACAAAGGGACTGCGGAACTCTAAGCGTAGCAGTACAGCGGCGAACACCTTGAGCACACTAGGCATACTATGTAGTACTTTCAGATTATCCTAGCCCATAGACAGCGGCATTTAAGGCAAAGGCTATCCCAAGCGGCCATGTTATGGCTTTTGGGATAGCCTTTTTTTGAAATAGAAGAAGCTATATGCTGTGCCTGATAACTTATCCCTTCTATTTCCCGCCGAAACGGTACCGTCCTTATTGAAGGACGGAAAAGCCGTTTCCACTTGCATTTCATCAGTGCTAGAACGTTCTGAGAATAATCACCAGCAGAATATAAAGGACCAGAATTGTAGTTGTGGAAGTAACCAGACCTCCGACATTTGCGCAACCGCTCATCGCCTTACCTCCTCCGCATTAGCATCTTACAGAGCCATGATATGCGCGTTCTGCTATTCGGGTATGGACGATTGCCCCGGAAGCGTATGAAACCTGTTATCTTCAATGCTCCGTCTGCACCCGGTAATCCTTCGGTGAGCAGCCGACCTGTTTCTTGAACACCTTGCTGAAGTATTTAACATCATGGAATCCGACCATTTCCGAGATCTGCACCAGCTTGAGATTGGGATTCTGCATCAGCAGCTTGGCTTTCTCAATGCGGACGCTGCCGATGTAATCAGAGAAATTAATGCCGTATTCCTGTTTGAACTTGCGTGAAATATACTCGCGGCTGACGAAGAATTTGCCGGCAATCTCCTGCAGCGAGAGATCAGACGGATAATTCTGCTCGATATACTTAATAATCTCGGCAATCGGGTTACGCTCCTTCATCTTCCTTGCAGAGAGCAGCTGTGAGAGCTGCTGCATCAGTGTGAAGGACCAGTCACGCCAGGCGAACAAGGAGAAGGAGTAGCCGCTCGGCTGCGGAGCCGGATTCTGCAGATCGGCCTGCTCCAGCTCCGGCAAGGCGCTGCCCGCCCCGGTCCCCAGTGTATCCCGGACCAGCCGGGAACGGAACAGCAGGGCATCGGCCTTCCAGGCATTGAGCATCTGCGGGGTGACAACGCCCCGGCGGCCCAGCTCATGGGTCCAGTGCTGGGCGGCAGCGGAGATAGCCTCGGATGTCCCGCTGATGACCGCCATCCGCCAATCCTCCTGGACATCAGCGAAGCTAAGTGCCGCTTCCGGCTCAGGGGCAGCAGCAAGGCCGCCGCTGCCCCCCGGCCTGCCTGCGCCGTCATCCGGGGGGAAATGGCAGTAATCCTCATGCCTTAGCAGATTGCGCCGGAGGAGCGCTTCGGCGGCCTCTGTGCGCTGCAGCTGCAGCTGCCCCGGCAGGGAGCCGGCGGTACTGATGCCGAAATGCATGCGCAGCTGCAGGGTGCGGTAGAGCCCCTGGTTAATCCGGCTAATCAGTTCGGCAACGGGCTCCCGGGCATCCCAGAGCAGGATGGCAATCTCCGGCGGGCCGCCCCAGTACCGGAAGGCAATGCCTTTATTCTGCGGCTGCAGAAATTCATTGCAGATATTAACGATCGCGTAGTACATCAGCTCGCTGTCGCCGCCGAACCGCTTCAGCAGCGGATTGTTGCCGCTGTCGGTCTGCACGAGAAGCAGCTGTGAGGCTGTGGCACTCTGCGGGATGATTCCGTCCGCAGTAAGCCTGCGCAGTGAGGCCTCGGCATTGACCCTGTCATCAATCAGCGCGGAGAGCAGCTTCTCCCCGTAGATCGGCTTGATCTCGTTCAGCCGGATGCTCTGGCGCTGGCGCTGGCTGCGCTCCTCGTCCTCGGAGCGCCAGGCAGTCACCGCCTTGGATACCGCAGTGTTAATCATATCAGGCTCAATCGGCTTAAGAATATAGTCTATGCCGCCGTGGCGGACGGTCTCGCGGACAAAGTCGAAGTCATTATGCCCGCTGACCACAATGAATTTGGTGCTGCCTGCGAATTCATCCACCCAGGTCATCAGCTCAATGCCGCTGCCCGATTCCATCATCATATCCATGATTACCAGTGCCGGCTTCTCCTTGCGGATCAGCACTATGGCTTCATTGCCGCTCCCGGCCTCGAGAATTTCATCGATCCCGTGCATTTCCCAGTCCACGAGCAGCCTCACGGCCTTCCGGACCCTTGCTTCGTCATCTACGATCAGTGCCTTCATATCCGTTCACTCTCCACTAATATATCAATTTCCAGCCGGATGATTACCCCGCCGGCCTTAAGATTATCGACGGTAAGCAGGGCGTTGTCCCCACATACCAGCCGCAGCCGTGCCAGTACATTTCCGAGCCCGATTCCGGTACCGGGAGCATCCCGTTTGCTGTAGACATCCTTCCCGGTATTCTTAAGCACATCCGGCTCTGCAGCCCTGGGCTGCTCCAGCTCCTTGCGCAGCGTCTCCAGCCGGGCGGCCGGAATCGGGAGTCCATTATTAAGGATGCAGATCTCCATCCTCTCCGGGGAGAGCCTGGCTGCGGTAATCTCAATCCAGCCGTCTGTGCGGGCCAGATTGAAGCCGTGCTTGAAGTAATTCTCTACGATCGGCTGCAGAATCATCTTGGGCATCAGCGCCGCAAGCAGCGTATCCTCCATATCGTAGCGGAAACTGAACTTATTTTCAAAACGCTCCTTCTGCAGCTCAATATAAGCTTTGACATGGTCCAGCTCATTCTCTATGGTTACAACCTTCTCATCATTGTACATGCTGTAGCGCATCATCTTGGCCAGTGCCGAGAGCAGCCCGTAAATCTGCGGTACCTTCAGCTCCAGAGCAAGCGTGCCGATAATCTGTAAAGTATTGTTCAGGAAATGGGGGTTAATCTGCGACTGCAGCGCCCTGAGCTCATTGGTCTTATTGGTCAGCTCCAGCCTGTACTCCCGCAAAATCAGATTGTTGATCGTATCCATCATGCTGCGGAAATGCTCGGTGACCACGCCGATCTCATCTTTACCCGCCGGGCGGATATCAATCTCCAGATTCCCGGTCTGCACCTGGCTCATATAACGGGTCAATTGCTTGATGGGAGCGGTAATCCGGAACGAGATGAAGATCGTCAGGGCGATGATCATCCCCATCAGCAGGAAGAGCAGCAGAATGTTGATGCCTGCGGCCTCCTTCGCTTCACGGAACAGATAAGAGACGGGAATCTGCTTGATCAGGGTCCAGTGCAGCCCCGGGGCTTCGATTTTCTGATAGATGAATACGGAGCCGTCCTGCTCGAAATACCCCTGGGAACCGCTGGTGTCAGCGGTCTGCCTGCTGTACCAGGCGGCATTCAAAGGTTTGCCGAGTGAACCGGTATCCTTGCCGTACACCAGCAGTCCGGAGCTGTCGACGAGGTAGATATTCTCCTGCTTCTGCTCGTACAGCTGATCCATAATCTCGGAAAGTGCGCTCAGCCTGACATCAATCGATAAGAAGCCAAGCGCTTCGGTAGTAGGGATCCGTTCAATCCGGCGGTGCAGCGTAAACACCGGCTCCGGGACAAACTGCACCAGGGGCAGCTTCAGCCCGTAAGGGTTGCTGATATGGGTGCTTTGCACGGAAACCGGGGATCTGCCGGTAAGGCCGGATTCCTCATACGGAGTGCTTCCCAGCCAGCGTTTGGGCGTGGTGTTGTCGGTAATCAGCGTTGCTTTGCCGTCCTTGACGCCGTACAGGTATACCTGCGCGATATCTTCCAGTGAAGTGGAAATGTAGCTAAGCGAATTATAGATGGCGATATCCGAGGACAGATCATCATGGCCGGATTCAAGCAGCCGGTAAAAATTAGAGTCGGAGTATACGCTCAGCGACATCCGGTTGATCTCCTGGATCAGGCTGCTAATGTTCTTATAGCCCTGATAGAGCAGATTTTTGTTCTCATCGACAGCCCGGGTTCTCAGCGAATTTGTCGTATACGAATAGCTGACAAACATGGTGCCTATAATACAGATTAATGTCGGCAGGAGTAAAAAAACGATTAATTTCGTGCGGATACTGTTCCATTTCATGGGGCTCGTCACATCCGATCAATATTTTACACCCTAAAGATCACTTGTGTAGGTGTAAGAGGCTCTGCAAAAAACAGATAATATGTTTAGATCATAAACAAGTAAGTGAGTAAAAGAAAGGGGGGCCATTACATGCGCAGCCATAAGTTGTCCCAAATGGGTCAGCAGCTTTTTTTCGTTGGCCCGGCAGTATTGTTCTTTACCATCGTGATGATTATTCCGTTTCTGATGGGGATGTATTATTCCTTCACCGACTGGAACGGGGTATCGGGTAATGTAAGCTGGGTAGGATTTGATAACTTCAAAAATATTTTTACGAATGATCCGGATTTCTGGTCATCGTTCTGGTTTACTGTAAGATTTACGCTGTTAGGTGTAATTCTAACTAATGTGGTCGGGTTCTTCCTGGCTTACCTGTTGACTAAACCTCTCAAGACGCGCAATATGCTCCGGACCATCTTTTTCATGCCTAACGTAATCGGGGGCTTGTTGCTTGGTTTTATATGGCAGTTTATCTTTATCAAAGGATTCGCCACACTGGGTGATTCCACCGGCTGGTCTTTCTTCAACCTTCCTTGGCTCGGTGATGCAACTACCGGCTTCTGGGCGATCGTCATGGTCTTCGTATGGCAGTCTTCCGGTTATCTGATGGTTATCTATATCGCTTCACTCAGCAACGTATCCAAAGAAGTGCTTGAAGCAGCTGATATCGACGGCGCTTCACCGTTCCAGGTGCTCCGCAGCATCGTTGTACCGCTAATCATGCCTGCAGTGACGATCGGATTGTTCCTGGCCATCTCCTGGTCCTTCAAAATGTTCGATCTCAACCTGTCGCTGACGAAGGGCGGACCGTTCAAATCTACGGAATCCGTAGCCATGAACATCTATAACGAAGCCTTCCTGAACAACCGTTACGGACTGGGTACAGCGAAAGCACTGCTGTTCTTCGTAATTGTAGCGATCATCACCATGATTCAGGTCCGTGTTACGAAGAGCAAGGAGGTTGAAGCTTAATGAATACTGCAACAAAAAGCAGATGGAACATCGCGATTGAAGTACTGATGATCCTGCTGGCGCTGCTCTTCCTTGCTCCGTTCTATTTCCTGCTGGCGAACTCCGTGAAATCCTTCGGGGAAATTCTCAGCAATGCGGCAAGCTGGCCGCAGGAGTTCATGTGGTCCAACTATTCAAATGCCTGGAAGCTGGCACGTTTCGGTGAAGCCTTCCGCAACTCGCTAATTGTAACGGTAATCAGTGTTATTCTGATCTCCCTGTTCAGCGCGATGGCGGCGTACCGTATGGTCCGGGCAGACACGAAATTCAACAAAATCCTGCTGCTGCTGTTCGTAGCGGCGATGGTCGTTCCCTTCCAGACGATCATGATTCCAATTCTGAAGGTAGTCAACGTCCTGGGCGTAAATAACTCCATTCCGGGGCTCCTGATGACCAACCTTGGCTTAAGTATTCCGATGGCGATCTTCCTGTTCCACGGGTTCATCAAATCGGTGCCGCTGGAAATTGAAGAGGCGGCTACGGTCGACGGCTGTAACCCGGTTACTGTCTTCTTCCGGATCGTGCTTCCGCTGCTGAAGCCCATGCTGATGACGACCATCGTCCTGAACGCACTGGGGATCTGGAATGACTACCTGCTGCCGTCCCTGATTCTTCAGGCACCCGGACTGCGGACCATTCCGCTGGCAACCTTCTCCTTCTTCGGGCAATACACGAAGCAATGGGATATGGCGCTTCCGGCACTTACGATCGGCGTAGCACCTATTGTGATTTTCTATCTGTTCATGCAGCGTTACATTGTTGAGGGAATAGCGGCTGGCTCGGTGAAGGGTTAATTCACCGGGCTCCCGTTCCACATATTAAGCAGTTCAATATATTCAAGGGGGAAATTAGAATGATGAAGAAACGCTCTGCAGTGATGCTGTCCAGCGTAATGCTGATGTCTGTCGTGCTTGCGGCATGCGGTGGCAACACTAACAATAATGCTTCAAACAGTGCAACAAATGGAAGCGCTGGCAATACTTCCGGTGAAGTGAAAACGGTTAAAGTATTCCAGTTCAAAACCGAAATCGTTGAAGGCCTGAACGAGCTGAAGGTTGAATTCGAGAAAGAATATCCTAACATCAAGCTGGATATCCAGACTGTAGGCGGCGGCGCTGACTATGCGGCAGCCCTGAAGACCAAATTCGCTTCCGGCGATGCTCCTGATATTTTCAGTAACGGCGGTTACGCTGAAATGGAACTATGGGGGGACAAGCTCGAGGATCTGTCCGATCAGCCTTGGGTGAAGGATCTGATTCCATTGGCAGCTGAGCCAATGACCAAGGATGGTAAAACCTACGGTATGCCGATGAACCTTGAAGGTATCGGTTATGTCTACAATAAAGACCTGTTCGCCAAAGCCGGAATCACAGAAACTCCAAAAACTATCTCCGAGCTGGAAGAAGCGGCTAAGAAGCTGCAGGCTATCAACGTAATTCCGTTTGGTAACGCTTATCAGGAATGGTGGCTGCTGGGTATCCAGGGCATCAGCGTAGCTTTTGCACAGCAGGATAATGTAGATGAATTCATCAGCGGCCTGAACGCCGGAACCTCCACTATCGTAGGCAACCAGAAGTTCAAGGATTGGAGCAACCTGCTTAACCTGACTGTGAAATACGGCCAGAAAAATCCTTTAACTACTGACGCTAATACTCACCTGGCTATGTTCGCTAACGGCGAAACAGCTATGATGCAGGAAGGCAACTGGGCACAGACGCTGGTTGATAATATTACTCCTGACATGAATATCGGTATGTTCCCTATGCCTATCAACGACGACGCTGCAATGAACGACAAGCTGTCTGTAGGCGTGCCGTCCAACCTGGTTGTCAACAAGGATTCCGCATCCAAGGAAGAAGCTAAGACTTTCCTGAACTGGCTTGTAACTTCTGACATGGGTAAAGAATATATCTCGAAAAAATGGAAGTTCATCCCTGCTCTGTCGACTATTCCAGTAACTGCTGAAGATGTAGGTCTGCTTGGTTCGGATGTATGGAATTATGTTCAAGAAGGTAAAGTATACGGCCTGCAGGCTTCGAAATTCCCTGATGGTGTAACCCAGGAATTCGCGAGCTCCATTCAAGAGCTGATCGCAGGTAAAGTAGATGAAGCCGGCTGGGAAACAAGCATGCAAGCGGCTTGGGACAAGCTGAAGAAATAAGCTGAACTTACATTAGTTCACAATAGTATTGATAAATACAGAAAGTCCCTCAGGGACTATAGAGTAATTGGATAAAGTGGATTTGCCGGGACGCTCCAGCTCTCTTCTCGATATGAGATGAGGCGGGGCGTCTTTTAGGTTGTCCGTAACCGGGCCGGGTGGGATATACTCAAATTATGAGCATTCTGAACATGTATGATGAGAGGAAGCAGAGAGGATGAGGGAGCAGATGAAGCAGGCGGAACCGGGCAGTTACAGCAAAGTACAAATCGGGGTGGATTATTATCCGGAGCATTGGGAGGAGGCGATGTGGGAGCCGGATATTAAGTTAATGAAGGAAACGGGTGTCAAGGTGGTCCGGGTAGCAGAGTTTGCCTGGAGCCGGCTGGAGCCCGTGGAGGGGAGGTTTGATTTCGCCTGGCTGGACCGGGCGCTGGATCTGTTTCATGCCTATGGAATACAGGTGGTGATCGGAACTCCGACCACCACACCGCCGCGCTGGCTGACTACGGCATGTCCGGATGTGCTGCCGGTATTCGCGGACGGCAGCGTATACCATCCGGGAGTGCGCGGACACCGCTGCTATAACAGCGCATCGCTGCGTACCTACGGCAGCCGGATTATTGAGGCGCTGGCCCGCCGCTACAGCAGCCATCCTGCTGTCATCGGCTGGCAGACAGACAATGAATTCGGGATGCTGGATTGTCACTGTGACAGCTGTAACCGGGCCTTCCGCAGCTGGGTTCAGGCGAAGTACAGTACGCTTGAGCGGTTAAACTCCGAGTGGGGAACGGTGGTCTGGAGCGGCGAATACAGCAGCTGGGAGGAGCTGACCGTTCCTTACGGCGGGTCACCGCACCAGAATCCGTCACTGCTGCTCGATTTCCAGCGGTTCCAGTGGGATTCATGTATCCACTTTCAGCGCCGGCAGACGGAGATTCTGCGCGCGGTGTGTCCGGAGCGCTTCATTACCCATAATTTCCACAGCTATCCGCAGCGGCTGGATATGCACGGGCTGGCGGAGGATCTGGATGTGGCCTCCTTCGATTATTATCCGAACCCTGCACCGCAGAAGCAGGCGACCGCGCCGTATAGCGGGGCGCTGTCCCTGGATCTGACCCGCGGGCTTAAGCGCCGTAATTTCTGGATTATGGAGCAGCTCAGCGGTCCTCCGGGCTGCTGGTTTCCGATGTGGCGGACGCCGCATCCGGGACTGATCCGTGCCTATGCCTGGCAGGCTATTGCCAGAGGCGCGGATACGGTGGTGCATTTCCGCTGGAGAAGCGCGGCTGCCGGGGCTGAGCAATTCTGGCACGGGCTGATTGACCACAGCAATGTGCCGGGGCGGAGATTCGCCGAATTCGCACAGCTGTGCGGAGAGGTAAACGCGCTTGCTCCGCTGCTGGAGGGAACGGAGGTCACCAGCAACGCGGCTATTCTGTATTCGCATGAGCAGATGGCGGCGCTGCGGATTCAGCCCCAGGCTGACGGTCTTGACTACTATGACAACATCAAGCAGTACCACCGGGCGCTGACGAAGCTTGGCATCAGCTGCGATGTCATTGACTGGCGGCAGCCGCTCGAGGGATACAAGCTGGCGATCGTTCCGAGCCTTTACCTGCATGATGAGGAAGCGGCGCAGAGGCTGGAGTCCTTTGCCGGGAACGGAGGCACCGTGATTCTGACTAACCGCAGCGGTGTGAAGAATATGAACAACATCTGCCTGCTGCAGCCGCTGCCGGGTCTGTTCTCCCGCGCAGCCGGCGTAACAGTTGCGGAATATGATCCGGTCGGCCATGATATCCACATGCTGGTGGATGCAGCCGGTGAGTCGTTCGAGTGCAGCCAGTGGTGCGATATTCTGCAGCCGGAGGAAGCGGAGCCGGTTGCCTGGTACGGGGATGATTTCTTTGCCGGTTCTCCTGCGGTTACTGTGAACCGCTTCGGAGCAGGAAAGGTATATTATATCGGAACTCATGCCAGCGAGGCTTACTGGCTGAAGCTTCTGGGCGGTATCGCCGCGGAGGCCGGACTTGCCGCATTTCCGGATCTGCCGGACGGCGTGCAGGCATTCACACGTACAGGAGAGAAAGGGGAACTGCTGTTCCTGCTGAACCTCAGCCGCGGTACACAGTCAATCGGACTGGATAAGCATTACCGCAGCGCACTTTCCGGTTCTTTGGTATCCGGCATAGTAGAATTATCGCCGTTTGCTGTAGAGATCCTGGAGACTGGGGTCTGAGGCTCCGCTGCCCGGAGCATGTCCAGCAGGTCATAGACGCTTCTGATTGCCTTCGTATCCACAATGATTTCTCTGCTATCTGGATTACCGGGTACTTTGAATGTCCACTGTTTATTTTCCATTGTGCTCACTCCTTATAAGTTATGACCGCAGTAGTTTCCTTTGCTGATTTCATCATATTCTGTACAGGAGATCATGTATAATGAAGGGAAATGATGGAGGCCATCACTGCGGATGATGGGTGTTCCGGGGAGAGGTGACGAATATGGATACCGGTCTTCTAAAAGTATTCCGGGCAGTTGCTGAAGAAGGAAGCATCTCCAAAGCGGCACAAAGCCTGAACTATGTGCAATCGAATGTGACGGCAAGAATCCAGCAGCTGGAGCAGGAGCTGCAGACTCCGCTCTTCTACCGGCACAGCCGGGGAATTACACTGACTTCAGCAGGGCAGACGTTTCTGGACTACACGGTCAGAATACTTAAGCTGCTGGAAGAAGCCAAACAGGCGGTTCTGGATTCGCCGGTTCCCAAAGGCGCAATCACGGTGGGCTCGGATACGACAGCAGCAGTGCGGCTTCCGGCAATCCTCTCGGTATACCGCCGCTGTTATCCTGATGTAGACGTTCACCTTCAGGTCGGACGGGCGGGGGATTTGATCGAATCCGTCCTGCAGCATACGGTACACGGGGCCTTCCTCGACGGTCCGGTGGAGCATCCGGAGCTTGTCCAGGAGCTGCTTATTCATGAGCGGATTGGACTGGTCATTCCGGACACGATGGATTATCAGGGCATCCGGTCCGTGCATGACAAGACGCTGCTGATGCTGAATTCGGAGTGCCTGTACCGGAGCAGACTGGAGCAATGGCTCGGCGAAGAGGGCTGCCGGGTCGGAAAGGTGATGGAGTTCGGGACCATGGAGGGGCTGCTCGGATGTGTGAAGGCAGGCATTGGCTATGCAGTCCTGCCTGTATCCTATTTCACCCGGATGAATGTTACAGAGGGTATCCGTATCTACCCGTTCCCCGAGAAGTATGCAGAGGTGCCTACCGTATTCATCCGGCGGCGCGATCTCTATATGACTAGCGCCTTCCGGGAGTTTATAGAAGAGCTGAAGGCCGGGCTGCCGGAAGCGGTAAGCGGGGCATCCCCCGCGGCAGAAAGCGGCGGTCCGGCGCTGTCCGTATAACAGATAAAGCGGCATCCCGGCTAATTCAGCCGCGGGTGCCGCTTTTGTATGATGAGCAGATTAATGCAGCTTCCGGAACTGCTCCGGTGTGATCGCCGACTGCTTGCGGAAGGTGGCGACGAAATGGCTGACATCGCGGAAGCCGACGCGCCTGGAGATTTCTTTTACCGTCAGGGCGGGGTGGGCCACCAGCAGTTCCTTGCTCTTGCGGATGCGCAGCCGGACGAAATAAGCATAAGGCGAGAGGCTGAAGGTCTGCAGAAACAGGCTGTTCAGGTAACGCCCCGATACCTCCAGCTGTGCAGCGAGATCATAGAGCCCGATGTCCGGATCACCGTAGTGGCTGTCCATCCATTTCAGCAGCGGCTGCAGCTTGTCTACATTACGGGAAATCGCTGTATTATTATGCAGCTGCCCGTATTTGTTCAGCGTCAGCAGGAAACGGTAGGCATCTGTAGATTCGCCCAGGCTGAACATGTCGCTTGAAGCATCATGGCGGTCAAGCATCTCCTTCAGCATGTGGCGGAGAGGAGCCTCGCTCTCCCAGCGGTACAGCACATTGCTGTTCATCCCGAGGGAATCCAGAATATGCCGGGCTGAGGTTCCGCCGAAGGTGAGATAATAGGTGCACCATACCTCTGAAGTGAGTGATTCGTAGCGGTGCGCCGTACCCGGCATTAACAGAATGCCGCTGCCTTCCGGCAGGGTGATGGTTTTGTTGTCGAAATGGATAATGCCTTCACCCTGCGAGGTTTGCAGCCAGTGGTAGGTATGATAGCCCTGCGGGCGGATGACTTTCTCCTGGTCGGGGTTGTAGCCCATGCTGTCGAGGGTGATCGGAAGCTGCTGCCCGCTCTCCTGGGCGAATACGATTCTGCGCACGGCGCTCTCTGACATAAATGACATCTCCTGTAGTTCTATATTATTATATGCCGGAATTTTTATTTTATATATAAACCGCTTAGTTTAATGCTTAAAATAAGAATATACTTATACTATAAAGGATGTGCAAAGTGTGATCAACGAGAAATTGCCTAAGATCTGGTACGGCGGGGATTATAACCCTGAACAGTGGGATGCCCCGGTATGGGCTGAGGATGAGCGGATGTTCAAGCTGGCGGGGATTGATGTTGCAACAATTAACGTATTCTCCTGGGCTTTGATTCAGCCGTCTGAAGATACGTATGATTTCACCGGTCTGGATGAATTAATCGACCGCTTATATAAGAATGGAACCTATGTCTGTCTCGCAACCGGGACCGGAGCGCATCCGGCCTGGATGGCCCACCGCTATCCTGAAGTGACCCGGGTGGATGTCCAGGGCCGCAAGCGCAAATTCGGCGGACGCCATAACTCGAATCCGAACAGTGCGGTATACCGCAAATATTCGGCGCTGCTTGCCGGCAAGCTGGCAGAGCGCTACAAGGATCATCCGGGGCTGGTAGCCTGGCATATCTCTAACGAATACGGCGGATATGATTATTCCGAGCAGTCGGCAGCCGCTTTCCGCATCTGGCTGAAGGAACGTTACGGCTCGCTGGATAAGCTGAACAAAGCCTGGAATACCCGGTTCTGGGGCCATACCTTCTATGATTGGGAGGAGATTGTAGTCCCGAATGAGCTCAGCGAAGAGTGGAACGGCAACCGGACCAACTTCCAGGGGATTTCCCTCGATTACCGCAGATTCATGTCTCACAGCCTGCTGGAATGCTACAAACTCGAGTATGCCGCCATCAAGGAGCACAGCACGAATATTCCGGTTACGACGAATCTGATGGGCTTCTATCCGGAGCTGGATTATTTCGAATGGGCCAAGCATATGGATATCATCTCCTGGGATAATTACCCGGCGCTTGATACACCGGTGAGCCATACCGCTATGACCCATGACCTGATGCGCGGACTCAAGAACGGCCAGCCGTTCATGCTGATGGAGCAGACGCCAAGCCAGCAGAACTGGATGCCGTACAACTCCCTGAAGCGCCCGGGCGTAATGCGTCTATGGAGCTACCAGGCAGTAGCGCGCGGCGCGGATACCGTGCTGTTCTTCCAGCTGCGCCGCTCTATCGGCGCCTGTGAGAAGTACCACGGGGCGGTAATTGAGCATGTGGGCCATGAGCATACCCGGGTATTCCGCGAATGTGCGGAGCTGGGCCGGGAGCTGGAGAGCCTCGGCGATGAGCTGCTGGATGCGCGGAGTGCAGCGCAGATCGGTATCGTCTATGACTGGGAGAACCGCTGGGCGCTTGACCTCTCCAGCGGCCCGACTGTGGCGCTTGATTATGTGAAGGAAATACACAGCTATTACGATGCGCTGTATCAGCAGAATATCGAAGCGGATATGATCGGCGTAGAAGAGGACTTATCGAAATATAAAGTCGTGATTGCTCCGGTTATGTATATGGTGAAGCCGGGCTTCGCCGCTAAGGTTGAAGCGTTCGTCCAGGCTGGCGGAACGTTCATCACCACCTATTTCAGCGGAATTGTTAACGAGAACGATCTGGTTACCGTCGGCGGTTATCCGGGTGAGCTGCGCAAGGTGCTGGGCATCTGGGCGGAAGAGATAGATGCCCTGCTGCCGGATATGCGCAATGAAATCGTAATGAGCCGGGATTGGGGGGCTCTTAACCGGTCGTACTCCTGCGGCCTGCTCTGTGACCTGATTCATCCGGAGGGTGCGGAAGTGCTTGCCACGTATGGAACTGATTTCTATAAGGGCATGCCAGCCCTGACCGTTAACAGCTTCGGCGCAGGTAAAGCCTATTATGTAGCTACAAGCCCGGATTCTGCATTCCTGCGCGGCTTCCTAGCCACTGTCAGCGCCGAGAACGGAATAGCTCCGCTTGTGAGTGCTCCGGAGGGCATCGAGTCCGTTCAGCGTGTGAAGAACGGCGTGTCCTACCTGTTCCTGCTGAATCATTCGCCGGAGGACCTTACGGCCGATATCGGCAGTGTGGAACGGACAGACCTGCTCACCGGCCGGAAATTCAGCGGTGCGTCAACAGTTCCGGGACGCGGAGTCCTGATTCTATCTGATAAGCAATAAAATATTTACTGGATAATGGAACGCCGCCGCCCTGATGTATAGGGCGGCGGCGTTTGTTGTGTGCTGTTACTCCGTAAAGGAGCCGTAGTCCGTTATACTCAGCTTCACCGAGAAATGAACAGGAGTCCGGCTGAATACTTCATCCCAGTGGTCCTTTACCTTGTTCCATAAAGCCGGCTGCTCAATGCTCAGCCTGGTGCCGAAGCCGGCGACATCGGTCTTGTAATCAGCCTGCAGCTTCTGCATCAAGGCCTGCAGCATTTGCTCCAGCCGTTCTTTGAACAGCCGTTCGGCTTTTTTGGTATGCTGATCGGCTGAAGGGTATTCATCTTCGTTCCAGCTTTCACTAAGCCGGCCTTCCGTAGTGAGCGCAACATCAAATGCCAGATTGCCGCCGTCCGTTTTAACCGAGATTTTGCTTTTCATCGCCTTCATTTCATAGGTCATCGGCTGGTTATCCCAATCATAGGTTTTGATGACACCGGATTCGCCCTCATTCGTCAGCCAGGAGAGGCATAGGGTGTTCTCCTGGCTGAGCGCTCCAACCCAGTGGCCGGTGTCGCCTTTAATAATGCCTGCACCGGAGAATTCTATTTCCCCATCCGCGGTCACCAGATTCTGCAGGACGTAGCTTCGCTTGGAGTGCATCAAGGCATCCATTTTGGATAAAATGACCGGGCTCATCACTTTGCTGGTCCGCTTCCGGTTACGGATCATATTGCGGATATGAAATGCCGGAACTTCATTCTTATCCTTCGTGGTGAGTGCATCTGCTGCACGGCCCTGACTCAGAAATACCATCGTACTGGGACGGATATCATTATCACGGAGTACAAAATCCATTAGCTGGCTCATTTCCTGCTGCTTCAGCAGCTCGGTGGATACGACAATTACCTTGAGATGATGGCCGATAATCGGCCGGTCGCGGCGGATGGAGAACTGGCGGAAGATTTCCAGCACCGAATCTCCGGTTCCCATAATATTCAGATAAGGCGCTCCGCTGTTATTGCTCTGATTCTGTATGCTGCCTACGGTGTTGGCCGGAACGAGCTGGATGGTGGCTGTAATTTTATTGTGTTTGAAATAAGTGGCGCCATGCTCCTCAAATGCTTTCTCTGTAGGCGACAGCTCCCCGATATCAAGTGCCAGGCCGGAGTATAGCGCCAGATCTTCAATCTCCTTGCTGCTCCAGCAGGAGGTCAACGTCATGAGCAGGACCGGGGCGCATAGCAGACGGAGCAGGTTGCGTTTACACATGCTGCTTCAACCCCTTCACGCGGATAAGCCAGATAATTGACAGAAGTACGGGCAGCAGCAGGAACAGAATAATGCCCATTTTGCCGATAGTATCCCCGAGTGCGAACAAGTCAGCCATGGATTTGGGCAGCATCGCTGAGAGGAACAGTACCGGAACCATAGCATAAATAATCGGATGCACCTTCAGCTTGAAGAGCTGTGACAGGCCGAGCGTCGACTGGTAAAAAAAGCTGCTGAAGTTGCAGAACATCTGCATCAGCCAAATGACCATGAACGGAAACTCCATGCGTTCGAAGAAAAAGCCGGGAACCTCGAAGCTGCGCATCAGATCAATGGTAGGCCAGGTGCTGGTGACGGCGGAATCAATAGAGATGCCTCCAATGACTATGACAACAGTCAGAAAATAGAGTGTAAGCGGAATCGCGAGGCCGCCGAGAATAGCTTTAACTGCCTGCTTGGGTTTGGTCATGAAGGCTACGAGAGTCATTGAAACCTCACAGCCGGTAAAGACAAGCACGGTAGATTTAAGCCCGGCGAACACGGGCGGCAGTCCGTTGCCGAGTACAGGGCGCAGATGGTCGATATCAAACAGCCGCAGGCTGAGTGTAAAGGAAATGATCAGGATCATGATGCTGATCGGAAACACGATGGTAAAGACACGGGCAATCGAGTTAATGCCGCCGTACACCAGGTAGGTGCCTACCCAGAGAAACGGAAGAATAATGGCCCAGATCGGAGTGCCCTCCAGCAGGAAGAAGAGCGTTACTTCAGCGAGCGTGCGGATTTCAAAGCCGCCAATAATGACGTAATACAGGATCAGCAGCAGGCTGAGAAAGCCGCCGATTCCCTTTCCGGCAATGAGCCCGGCATATTGAAATACGGTCTTGCCCGGGAACTGCTGGCTGATCTTCACCATCAGCAGTACTACAAGCATCACAATGGCTCCGCCAAGCAGGACCGACAGCCAGGAGTCCGGTGTCTTGACGGATTCGCTCACACTGCGCGGCAGCGTAAGAATTCCTGCACCGAGTAAAGTGTTGTTCAGGAAGATGGCTGCCTGTGTGGATGTGATTTTATCATCGGTACGTACAAACATATGGAGTCCCTCCTTAGCAAGTAAGATCTCGTTATGACTTGCGTTTATCCTGTCTGGTCTTCATCATGAGCGGCCTGCGCTTCATCAGCGCCAGCGGGGCACGGATGAACAGATCCTTCCAGTCGCTCAGCCGGAATGGGGATACCGGGGTCAGATACGGCACACCGAAGCTTTTGAGCTTGGTGAGATGGCTGCAGATCAGCAGGAAGAACAGGATGGTTCCGTACATTCCCAGTACAGCTGCGAACAGCATGCCAGCAAAGCGCAGAATACGCAGTGTAATCCCGGCGCTGTACATGGGAATGGAAAAGGATGAGATAGCGGTCACAGCTACCACGATGACCAGGAACGGGCTGACAATGCCGGCCTGAACAGCGGCATCACCGATGATCAAGCCGCCGACGATTCCCATCGCCGGACCAATCGGCTTCGGCAGCCGGATCCCGGCCTCCCGCAGAATCTCGATGGCCACCTCGAGAATCAGCACTTCGATTAAGGAGGGAAAAGGCACGCCCTGCCGGGTCTTGATGATACTGATCGCCAGCTCCGTCGGAATCAGCCCCGGATGAAAGGAGATGAACGAGATATAGAGGGACGGGGCCATCAGCGCCAGGAAGGACGCGGCAAAACGCAGCAGCCGCAGCAGGGTGCCCGGAAGCCAGCGCTCATAATAATCCTCCGGCGATTGCAGCAGCATGCTGAAGGTGACCGGCACGATCAGCGCAAAGGGAGTGCCGTCGAGCAGGATGGCAATCCGACCCTCGAGCAGGGCGCTAATGACCCTGTCGGGCCGTTCCGTATTCTGGGCCTGCTGAAAGGGGCTGAGATAATTATCTTCAATCAGCTGCTCGATATAACCGGATTCGGCCAGAAAATCGATATCAATTTTGAGAATCCGGTTCGTAACCTCCTCCAGCAGATCGGGATTGACGATATCCTTCATATAAGCCACGACGATATCCCGCTGGATGGTCCGGCCGGCCCGGTGTGTCTTCATTTCTAGCTGATCATTCATGCCCTGGCGGCGCAGCATGGAGGTATTCTCGCTTAATACTTCAGAGAAGCCCAGGCGCGGCCCGCGCAGCAGCGCTTCGGAGACCGGCTCGGTAATCGCACGGTTCGGGCCGCCGGGAAGCTGAATCAGCAGCCCGCAGGGCAGCCCTTCGAGCAGCAGCGCACCGTGCCCGAAAAGCACGGATTTGTTAAAGCTCTCTATGCTGGCAGCCTCGTTAAGCTGGCTGAAGGGCAGCAGCTGCCTGGCAGCCTCAGCGTAGGATTGCGGCGGAACAGGAACGTCATACATTAGAAACTGCAGGATTTTCATGTTAAGCAGCCGGTCATCCTGCATCCCGTCCACACATACGAGGGCACCCCGGAGCTGCGAGTCCGCGAGAGTGAACTCCCGGATATTGAGGTCGCAGTTGCCGCCGATTCCGCTCTTCACCGCATCCAGGTCCGTTGTGTAGCTGCCGCTGAACGGAGTAGATGCAGGTCTGGCCGGCTCCCCCGGTGCAGGCTTGGATTGCGGAAGGGTCTTTGAGCCGAAGCCGGACTGGCCCCGTCCGCTGCCGACTAACCGGTAGAGTGCCTTATATAAGTACCCGAGCAGGAGCGGAACGAGCAGGGCGACTAAGGCCTGGCCGAACACGGCCCAGCCGGGTATATAGGATACAATAGTAGACAGCAATTCGATCAGCCCCAGCCGTGAAAGTTATATTTGATGGTTCTCATAACAGTCTGAATATCCGTGTTAATGAAGTTTTCCAAAGTTTACTTGGATTTAGTCATTTTCCGGCAAAATATAAATAAGCCGCAGCCGGATGCAGCCCGTGAGCGTGCATCCGGCGGTGGCTTATTTATGATAAGGAGAGAGGAATGGGGCAATAGTGCAGGGAGGAGGTGAGCAGTGAAAAGTGAAAAGTGAAAGGGGAAAGGGGATGAGGTACTCGTAGCAGCAGGTTGGATATAAACGATAAACAGGAGTCAGGGCGTCTCGGTCTGGCAACGGGGAGGGTAGCGGGTAATTAAGTGGAAAAAGAACATTTATTTCCGGCAAAATTGCAGTATACAGGATAATAATTGGAAAAAGTACACTTAATTTCTCTGAAAACAGAAAAATATAAGGAGTGAGCCCAAATTAAATGCCCTAAATCCACTTATTACCGGTGAAGAGGAGAAGGCGGAAGAATTAAGTGTCATAAATCCAATTAAATCTTCCGCCAGTCTCTTCTCCGGCCTGTTTCCGGGCCGGGTACGCTGGATTATTGGCGCCTCCCCCGTAAATTACTTACTGCCGGTTGTGGAGCCGTCCGCTGCATCGCCACCCGCTGCATCGCCGTTCGCTGCATCGCCGTCCGCTGCATCGCCGCCCGGTGCGCCTCCCTGGCCTTGGCCTCTGCCGCCGCCCATGCCGCCACCCATACCGCCGCCGAAGCCGCCGGTACTTAGCGTAATTGACTCCGCCTCATTTGTATCTGTCTTCAGCGTATATTGAATGATATCGTCTGCCTTCAGATCCGTCAGCGCAAGGGCAGTTTCCTTCTGTTCGCCGTTCTCGAAGGTGACAGAGACATACTTCGTATCGCCGCTTACAGTAATGTCAGTGGTCTCTTCCGAGAAGCTCTGCATCATGCCGCCTCCGCCTCCCTGGCGGCCCCCGCCTTGTCCGCCGCCCTCCGGCGGAGTGACTTGCTCGCCGGCAGGAGCGCCTTGTCCGTCAGCCGGTGCAGCCTGTCCTTCAGCAGGCGCTGCAGCTGCTCCGTCTCCGGAAGCGGTGCCGCCGCCTTCCGGCGCTTTGCCTTGTCCGCTGCCGTTCTGCTGGCGTTCAGGCATAGCTGCGGTGTAGATTGTGATCGTGTTCCCGTCGATGCTTTTGATTTTGCCGAAATTCATTCCTGCCCGGTTCATCCGGTTCTGTCCTGCTCCGGCGCCTCCATCCGGCTGAGCGGCATTGCTGCCGCTCTGACTCTGGGCGGTCTGGGTGCTGCCTGCCCCGGTAGCAGCTGTATTAGTATTCGAAGCACAGCCTGCGAGCAGGACAGCAGCAATCAGGCTGCCGGCCATCATATAAGGCAATTGTCTTTTCATAAACGTAATCCTCCTAAAAGTTTGTGGGCAATGCATCTCCCGGCTCTGCCCCGAACAAACTCACTCCGGAAGCATAATCTATAGTTTGTGAGCAATCAGCTGCTCTGGCATCGTACATACCGGTCTGGAGGACACTATATCAGACGCTCCTGAAAGCAGGCTTAAAATCTGGTCAATTCTTCCTCAAAGATTCAAACGGCAAAATGGTATATAATGCAATAATAGAGCGAAATGAACAGGCCGCAGGAAGAAGGCGTTCAGGAAAGAGGCAGCACATGAAAACCTTACTCGTTACGGGCTACCGTGCGCATGAGCTCGGGATTTTTGACAGCAAGCATCAGGGGATTCCTTTTATCAAAAAAGCGCTCGCGAGCCGGCTGGTTCCGCTGCTGGAGGACGGGCTGGAATGGGTGATTACCCCCGGCCAATACGGGGTCGATTTATGGGCCTGCGAGGTTGTGCTTGAGCTGAAGCGGCAGTATCCGGAACTTAAGCTGGGGATTATTACAGCCCATGCTGCGCCGGAGGAGAAGTGGAAGGAAGAGAAGCAGAATGAGTACCGCCGGATCGTTGCCGGAGCGGACTACTATGGAGCTGTCAGCAATGCCCCGTATGACGGCAGCTGGCAGTTCAGGGCCAGAGATGATCTGCTGTTCCGTAAAAGCGACGGAATCCTGTTGTTCTACGATGAGGATGCGGCGGAAGGCAGCGCGAAGTTTACGAAGGAACGGGCAATGAAGCTGCATGCGGAAGGCGATTATGAGCTGTATCTGATACATGCCGAAGAGATTCAGAGCATTGCTGATGAGGAGAGCCAGCGTCATTATGAATGAGGAGGAAGCGCAAATGAATCAGGAGAAATTACAGGTAGAATCCGCCGGAAAAAGTACAAGCCCGGAGCAGGGAAACCCCGGGGAGGATATTTGTTATGTTATTCTGCTGAGCCCGACAGAGCAGGACCGCAGAGATATGGAGATCATCCGCGGCCATGTTAAGCATCTGCAGGAGCTGGAGCACAGCGGGCAGCTGGTCATGTGCGGCCCCTTCAGCGATGCGCCTGGCGGCATGGTTATTATCCGCGCCGCCTCCCGTGAGGAAGCAGTCGCCATCGCCGGGCGCGATCCCTATGTAGTCTCGGGAATACGCAGCTATGAGCTGCGCACCTGGGGCCTGTCCCATGCAGGCAACAGGCATATGGGCATCGCAGCTGACTAAAGCCCCGCGGATGAAGCTGTCTCAGATGAAGCTCTTCAGCGAGGGTGCCTTGCGGACCTTATAATTCTGTTCGTAGGCATAGGCCAGCCTGATGAGCACCGGCTCCTGGTAGACCCGGGCGGAGAAGGTCACGCCGAAGGGAGCACCGGCTGAGGTATAGCCTGATGGAACTACGATGGACGGGTATCCCGCCCTTGACGTGATCCGGGCGCCGAAGTCAGCCGGGAACAGCAGGGCATCAAGCTGATGCTCCTCCATCGTGGCATCGATCCCGAGCTCCTTGCAGAGCCGCAGATCGCTCAGGCGGTCGTGCAGATACTGCGGCTCAGTCAGTGTGCCTGAAGTGGTATGCTCGGCATCCAGCAGGGTGGATTGTCCGAATTTCAGCGTTTCTATAGGATGCGCATGGTTGAAATCAATGATATCCTTTAATGTGCGCATGGGAGCACCCGGCCCCAGCGTAGCCAGATAGGCGTTCAGCGCAGTTTTGAATTCATTCAGCACGACAGAGGAATATTTAATCTCCCGCGCAGTTCTGATCTCTGCCGGATCAATAATCGTTGCACCCAGCTCGCGCATTCTGTCCACGGAGGCATTGAACAGTGCGAGCTGTTCCTCGGTCAGCTCCTCGAAATAATAATCGCGCGGAATCCCGATTCTTGCCCCCCGCAGCCCGTCCGGGTCGAGGAAGACCGTATAATCCTCGTGCAGCTTCCCTATACTTGTTCCCGTTGCAGCATCCTTCGGATCCCGGCCCAGCATAGCGTTCAGCAGCAGCACTGCATCGCGGACGGTTCTGGCCATGGGCCCGGCCGTATCCTGCGTATTTGAGAGCGGGAGAATACCCGAGCGGCTGAGCATCCCCACCGTTGGCTTGATGCCGATGATTGAGCCCAGGTTGCCGGGGTTAAGAATGGAGCCGGAGGTTTCCGTTCCAACGGATACGGTGCAGAAATTGCAGGCTACAGCTACCGCTGACCCGGCACTGGACCCGCCCGTAGGTGTAGAGATATTGTAAGGATTAAGCACCTGTCCGCCCCGGGAGCTGTAACCGGAGGGCATGCCGCTGGTCATGAAATTGGCGAATTCCGTCATATTGGCTTTGCCCATAATAACGGCCCCGGCTGCGCGCAGCCGGGCAACAATGAAGGCATCTTCCCCGGCAAAAGAATCCGCGAGCGCAAGTGAACCCGCACTGGTATGCATTTTATCCCCTGTATTGATGTTGTCCTTTAGCAGTAGCGGTATGCCGTGCAGCGGTCCGCGCGGACCCTGCCGGGAACGCTCAACATCCAGGGATTCAGCAATGAACAGCGCATCCGGATTGATTTCAAGGACGGAGTTGACCGTCAGGCCGTTCTTGTCATGATTGGCAATACGTTCAAAGTACATCAGAACTAATTGTCTGGAAGTGATCTCGCCGGATTCCATCGCAGCCTGAATCTCGGATATGGTCGCCTCTACAATTTCAAAACTCATGCGGGCTCACGCTTCTTTCCCTGTTGGTTTTAGATAGTTCACCTTCATCTAACCACAGTTTCCGTCCGCTTCATAGTGTTCTTTTTGCCCCTCCCCTTACCCGTATGAGATGGTAACTTCTTTGGGAAATGTTAGAGGATTTTCTTCTTTGGTTAATAGTTGGCAAGCACTAATACAACTTGCTTACAACTTGAGGAGGGAATGAATTTGAAGAAATGGACTACGTTAATTATGGGAGCAGCACTTACAGTAGCTTTGGCTGCCTGCGGCAATAATGAGGCTGCCGAGCCGTCTGCCAATGCTGCTGAAGCTCCGGCGGCTGCCAGTACCACCGCTACCGCAGCTCCGGAAGGTTCCGGGGCTGCGTCAACGGCAGAACAGGCGGCAGGTGCTCCGGCTCTGGAGGAATTGATCCAGAAGACTGCTGCGGCGGCGGCGGAATTGAAGAGCTTCAGAATGGAATCACAGATGCAGCAGAATATGGTGATCAAGCAGGGGGAGACCTCTCAGGAACAGGCAATAGACATGAAGACAACATCAGAGTTCATTAAAGATCCGCTGCAGATGCATCAGAAGATTGCTATGAATCTGGCAGGTCAGGGAGAGCAGCAGATCGAGCAGTACATTACCGGGGACGGCGTCTTCACGCTGACAGGCGGACAGTGGATGAAGCTGCCATCCGGGATGACAGCGCAGATGACGGAACTCATGCAGCAGTCGGCCAGCCCGGAGACACAACTGGAGCAGTTCAAACAAATTGCCGGGCAGACCACCATCACGGAAGAAGGCGATAATTATGTGCTGACAGCGGATGTATCCGGCGATGATGTGAAGAGCCTGGCGCAAAACTATCTGAACCAGAGCGGCACCGCAGACAGCCAGATGACCGCAATGATGGAGAATATGAATATCAAAAGCATGACGATTTCCAATTCGGTGAATAAGGAAACCTATCTGCCGGTGGAAACGAATGTGAATATAGTGATGGACATGACGAGCGGAGAGCAGACAGTATCCATGGATATGAAGATGAACGCTATCATCTCCGGATACAACGAAATCACGGAAATTAAGGTGCCGCAGGAAGCGCTTGATGCCCAGGAGGCTCAAATGCCGGCCACGACTCAGTAACCTGAAGGAGCATAGCAAACAGGAGGACCCGTCTGCGGGTCCTCCTGTTTGCCTAGGGGCGAAGCTGTCTATAATCCGAATGGTGAAATACCGCTGAACAGCCCGTACACCGCTCCGGTAAAGACCGATACGATCAGCCTGTAGAACAGATATCCGGTCGCAGCATTGGCGGTAGCAATCAGGTACAAAGTATCGATTCCGCGGTTTGAGGTATTCAGCGGATATTGGAACGCCACGGAGTTGATGCTTACAAAGACAAAGAGCAGTGACAGGACAAGCAGGAGAACCGAGAAGGAATACAGGCTGATGATCAGCGTCAGAATGGCCAGAACCAGCAGGGCTACAGCCGGGACGAGCAGTGTGCCGAACCGGGTAATGAGCAATTTGACATCGAAGCTGACCTTCTCCAGCCGGAGCGCAGCATAGGTGGTCCCGAAGCCAACGGCAATACCGGCTGCGGTCAGCAGCAGCGGCTTCAGAAATCCGGGGCCAATTACCGGCGAGATATCCCATTTAATGAACCAGGTGAGGAAATACAGTGCGGATAGTATGGCGGTCAGGCCCATCGTGATCAGACTGTTCAGGAAATGGGCTGTCCCGATCCCTTTCATGGTACGGTAAGGGCGCATCAGGGCGTTGACATAGAATCCCCAATATTGTCTGCTGACCAGCTGTGCCTGCTTGACGCGGTGATCCTGGAGCAGGTTGTTCCACGGTTCTGCTCCATTGCTGCGCTGCGGCTGCCCGTTCTCATGATTTGGCCCCCCGGGATTCTTAAAAGGTGCTCCGCCTTCCGGATTGTTCATAACACATCCTCCTTCAGTTTTAATAGGAAATCAGGTCTGCTCCCTTACAAAGCCCTCTTCAGCCAAATATTCCTCGGCTTCCTCCGGTGTTTCAAATGCCATCTCCAACTGAAGCCCGGCATACAGGTACCACAGATCCTCTTCAAATTTAAGGCTCAGCGTATGACCCTCGGTATTTTTCCACAGGGACTCAGCGGCGGCCGGTGCTTTTTTCTTTCGTTTGGCCGGAGCGGGAGCCTCGGGAATGAACATCGACAGGGAGGTGATGGAGGCATCCACCAGCTCGCGCAGCTCCGCTTCGGAATAGTCGCGGATATTCACCATGCCTTTGTCATCGCTGTCGTATCCGCGCAGCAGGCCTGCATAAACGAAGCCGTTGCCGTTCGGATGGATATGGGAAGCTACGGTTTTCTTATCATGCCGGCTCTCCTCGAAATGATAATTCACCCGTCCAAGCGAGACATTCCGCCGCTCCAGTTGGGGATAAGAATCAAGAATAGCTAATTTCTGTTCAAAAGTAAGCATATACAGCCTCCGGTTTCCATTGTAATCCATTGATTATACCATGACGCTTAGCTGCGGGAATACTAGCTTATCACTCCCGTTTGCCGGCGTCCGTCCCCTCCGGCGGCCTCAAGCTTCCGCCGCGCGGTTTTGTCCGGCCGAAGCCGGCCTTTCACACGGCAAGCGGCAGCCGCAGCACGAAAGAGCAGCCTTCGCCGGGGGCGCTGCCAAGCTCCAGGCTGCCGCCCATCGCCTCGGCCAGCAGCCGGCTGAAGGTCAGGCCGAGGCCGAGTCCGCGCAGCAGGCTCTGCTTGCCGGTGCTGCGGAAGAACGGCTCGAAGATCAGCTCCCGGCTCTCCGGGGAGATGCCCGTGCCGTTATCGGTAACCGTAATCACAGCGCCGCCCTGCGGCGGGGCTGTGAGCTGCAGCGTTAACTGCAGCTTGCGGCCCGGCACCCTGGCCTGCACGCTGTTATTCAGCAGATTAACGACGATCTGCTGGATGCGCAGCGGGTCGCCCCGCAGGATCAGCGGCTTCCCGGGGAGCTGCAGCACAGGCTCGCAGACCTCCTCGCCCTGGGTCAGACTCCATTGATAGAGAATCTCCTCCAGCAGCGGTGCAGCCTCCAGCCTGTCATGGCGGACAGCGACAATTCCGGCTGCCAGCGCATTATAGTCCAGGAGATCAGCAACCATGCGCTGCAGCCGTTCTGCTTCAAGCAAGGCAATATCAAGAAACTCCCCGGCTTCCTCTCCGTCCACCACACCCTCGCGGACGGCATGGAGCAGGCCTTTGATTGAAGTGACCGGTGTCTTGAGCTCATGCGACACTCCCGCCAGCATAACGGCCCGGGACTGCTCGAACTGCTGCAGCTTGCCCGCCATCTCCTGGAAGGAAACCAGCAGTTCATGAATTTCCCGTTCGTTGGCTTCTGTCTTAAGGACAATGTTGTACTTGCCGCTGCTGATTTCAGCAGCAGCAGCGGCTACCCGCTGGATTGGCTTAGCCAGCTTAATTGATAACAGGTAGATTGTCAGCCAGCTCAGGATAATCAGGAATACGATGATAATCGAGAAGAACGTAATTTCCTCCTGCGGAATATGGCGCAGCGAGCGTTTGGATTGCAGGACGATGACCTGTCCGAGCGTTCCTTGATTACCACGGATCTCGGCCGAGGCCGCTTTGAATTCCGGGCTCCGTGAATCTGTCAGCGAATCATTCAGCTTATGCCGCATTTCCGCATCCGTAAGCGGCGGCTGGGAATACAGCAGCTCACCTTCCGGTCCGGTAATGATGACGCACATTTCCACGGTCAGCTTGAAGAAGCGTTTGCGGTCTTCAACCAGCCGGTCCAGGCTATTCGTAATGGTGAGCTCGCCGTCTATACCAACGCTGCGGTCAGCAATCTCCTGGGCCAGCAGGCCTGTCGTCTGCATCCGGTTATTCATCGCCTCCTGCTGAATCCACCAGAAGGTGACGAGGGCGGTCAGCAGCAGCCCGATGCTGATAATGAGCAGATACCGCAGCGTCCAGTAGGAGAGAATGGAGGTGGGCTTTTTTGCCTTTGCTGTTCTTGTTGCCATTCTTGTCTTCAGTTCTTTGCTGCGATTCATGTTGTCCATAATTGATATCCTGTTCCTCTCAGCGTACGGATCTCCCCTTCATTGGCCGGCCAGTGCGACAGCGCCTGGCGCAGCCGCTTGATGGAGAGGTCAACCGCCCGGTCACTGCCCTCATAATCCATCTCCCACACCTGCTCCAGCAGCTGGTCCCGGGTGCAGATCTGATTCGGGCGCTCAGCCAGGAACAGCAGCACCGACATGTCGCGCGGGCTGAGGCTGACCTCGGCCCCGTTCAGGAATACGCTGCGGGCCGAGTAATCGATGAAGAGGCTGCCGTAGTGGCGCTTGCGGCTGCCGTCTGACCACTGCGAGGGGCGGCGCAGCACGGCATTCACGCGGGCCACGACCTCCTCGGGGATGAAGGGCTTCGACATATAATCATCGGCCCCGCCGTCCAGCCCGGCGAGCCGGTCATTAATCCCGTCCCTGGCCGTGAGCATAATGACGGGGCAGCTGCTTTTCTCGCGGATCAGCCCCAGCAGCTCGAAGCCGTCCATATTCGGCAGCATAATATCAAGCAGGATCAGCGAAGGCGGCGCTTCCTCGAAGGCTTCCAGGGCACTCCGGCCGTCGGCGGCCCGGGTGACGTGGTAGCCCGCTTTTCGTAAATAGGCGCTAAGCACCCTGGATATGGCTTCCTCATCTTCTACAATCAGAACGGATTTCATTATATTCAGCCTCCTTCACAGTCCGGCGGAAATAGCCCTCCGGGCTACGGCTTTCGGGATACTTAAAATTACGATCATTCTACCATAATGCCGCCCGCTCTGCTTTGACTTATTCCCGACATATTCATTTGTTAGAATGGGAACCAAGCCAGGATAGGCATACAGAGAATTGGATGGAGGGAATAAGATGAATAAGAAGAAAACAATCGCCTTAGCCGCAGTCGCAGTCGTCATCGCAGGAGCCATCACAGCATTCATGCTACTTAACAATAGCCTTGGCAATAATGTTGAGATCGAATCTGTTATTCCTGCGCAGAATCAGGAGACCGGCATTACCGAAGCAGGAACTGCGAACGCAGCGGCAGGGACTGGTGCAGCAGTTACAGCCGAGCAGTTGAACGGGGCCTGGAGCATCGCCGACACCTCGAAGGTCTACTGGTCCGTGACAACATCCAAAGAAACCGTTAATTTCGTAGACCCGTCTGTGACGGGAACCTGGAATGTGAATCTGGAGGATGCCGGCTCGATGACAGGTGAAGGAACGGTGGAGATGAGTGCCCTGGATTCCGGCAACGGCCAGCGGGACGAGCATGTTAAGGGAAGCGACTTCCTGTCCGTTACAGAATTCCCGCAATCTTCGTTTGTAGTGAGCTCTTTCTCGGAGCTTCCGGCGGAATGGACAGAAGGCACTGCCGTGCCTGTAGAACTGCAAGGAAAGCTGACGGTTAAAGGCATAGAGAAGGATGTAACCTTCGACTCACAGGCCGTATACAGCGGCGGACAGCTGATGCTGTCGGGAACGACAATGGTCACCTTTGAAGATTTCGGTATGAGTAACCCGCACTCAATCGTGCTGGATACCGAGAATAACCTTGAGGTGCGCCTGGAGCTTGTGCTGAGCAAATAAATATAGGATTTTAAAGACTATATGTTTATAAAAAAACTCTTCCCGGACTGCGGATTTGCGGCAGACGGGAAGAGTTTTTTGTGCTGCTTTTGTGCTGCTTTGTTGAATATTTTATTAATTTGATATATTATAGTAAGTGAAAATGATAATCATTATCAAGTAATCGCGATATTGATGTCATCATTACAATAATCTGCTTGTGAATCAAGCATACATAACTAGGGGGATATAAATGAGGAAATTCAATCTTTCGAAATTATCAGTGTTTTTAGTTGCAATTTTTGCTTTGGTATTGGCGGCATGCTCCAATTCAGACAATAAACCTGCTGATTCGAATACCGTCAGTCCTGCTAATGCTACTCCTGCTGCCACAACCTCAGCTGCCGCTAATTCCAGTGCTGCTGCAACAGTTGAAATTACCGATGCTCATGGAACCGTTACTGTTCCTGTTAATCCGGCGAAGGTAGTTGCTCTCGACAACAGAACCTTTGAGACTTTGTCTGATTGGGGTGTTAAATTAGCGGCTGCACCGAAGGGGGTAATGCCTCCGGATTCACCATACGTAAGTGATGACACGGTACAGGATATTGGAGATCACCGTGAACCTAATCTTGAAATCCTGGCCTCTGTAGAGCCTGAACTTGTCATTGTTGGCCAAAGATTTGCCGGCTACTATGAAGATATCAAAAAATTGGTGCCGAATGCAGCGGTGATTGATCTTAATTTTGATGTATCTACAGAAGCGGCATCACCTGGAGACAACCTGGTTAACGGATTTAAGCAGACAACAACCGATTTGGGTGAAATCTTCGGCAAGCAGGAAGAAGCCGGCAAATTGAATGCTGATTTCGATAAAGCTATTGCAGATGCCAAAGCTGCTTATAATGGAACCGACAAGATCATGAGTGTTGTTGTTTCTGGCGGAACCATCGGCTTCTCCGCTCCTCATTCCGGACGTGTATGGGGCCCGTTGTATGAAATTCTTGGCTGGGTTCCTGCATTAGAAGTGGAGAAGTCTTCTTCGGATCATCAGGGTGATGATATTTCGGTTGAAGCTATTGCCCAAAGCAATCCGGATTGGATCTTTGTACTGGACCGGGATGCAGCTATCTCTTCGGATGAAGCCTCCGTTCCAGCGCAGGACGTAATTGATAATGCACCTGCACTTAAGAACACAACCGCTATTACTAAAGGGCAGATTGTATATGCTCCAAATGATACGTATACCAATGAATCCATCGAAACCTTTATAGAGATATTCAACAACCTTTCAGAAGCTTTAGCTAAGGCTAAGCAGTAAAAAAGGAGTATGACGCAGTGCTCAATAATTTCATACCGAAAACAGCTGGGGTTGAGCATGCTCAACCCCAGCGCCATAACTACAAAAAACTATGGACTATCCCTTTTGTAATTGCGATTATAGCAACTGTTATTCTGAGCATTATCTCACTGCTTACCGGAGTGTATGATATACGCGGACAAGCAGACGGGATGGAGATGTTCTTCATCACCCGTATTCCCAGAACCTTTGCATTGATGCTTACCGGAGCTGCAATGGCCATGTCAGGGCTGGTCATGCAGCTGATTACACAGAACCGTCTGGTAGAGCCTACCACAACAGGAACCATTGAATGGTCAGGACTCGGCCTGCTGTTCATTTATCTGGTTTTTCCTGCCCCGACTTTAGTGCTGAGAATGACCGGTGCAATCATTTTTTCTTTCATAGGGACAATGATCTTTTTTCTGTTTCTGAGAAAAGTAAAACTACGTTCATCCTTAGTGGTCCCTATTATCGGAATGATGCTTGGAGCCGTCATTTCCGCCTTTTCAACTTTTGTCGGACTTGTTTTCCAGATGACGCAAAATATTGAGAGCTGGTTTGTTGGCTCCTTTTCACCTGTGCAAATCGGCAGATATGAATACTTATGGATTATTATACTGGTTACGGTTGTTATTTTTATTTTTGCCGACCGGTTGACGTTAGCAGGATTAGGGGAAGATGTCGCTACCAGTCTGGGAGTAAACTATAACCGGATTATTCTTTTAGGCACGGCCCTTATTTCTATAGCCGTTGGAATTGTTGCAGCGGTTATTGGAAATCTGCCTTTCCTCGGGCTCATTGTCCCCAATCTCGTTTCCATGTTCAGAGGTGACGATCTCAGGAGCAATTTGCCGTGGGTGTGCGTATTAGGGATGGGTACCATCATTATGTGTGACATCTTGTCCCGGGTCCTTATTATGCCTTTTGAAATACCTGTCTCTATGATCCTTGGAACGGTGGGGGCATTTGTATTTATTGTTATTCTGCTAAGACAAAGGAGGTCACCAAGGAGAATCAGATGAGCGAACGAGCAAGCAGCAATCCGTTACATGTTGATAGGAGTACAAGCCCTCTTCATGCCAAAAGATCGGCCAGGGCCTTCCGTACCAGGAAAGAAGAAAAGAATTACTTTATTCTGCTTATATCACTGATCGTACTGGGCGTGTTTTCTTCAATTGGATTACTGGTATACAATAATCCGGTCCCGGTCACCTCTCCATCCTTTATGCCAGTTGTTTCAAGAAGAGTAGTAGCCCTGGTTTCCATGCTTATCGCAGCAACTTGCCAAAGTTTGTCAACGGTTGCTTTTCAATCCATTACGAATAACAGGATCATAACCCCGTCACTTTTAGGCTTTGATGCTATTTATTCAACCATTCATACGAGTACGATGTTTTTCCTTGGAACTACGGTGTTTTTGAGCTTTAGCGGGGTTGACTCCTTTCTGTATCAGGTTGCTGCGATGGTCCTGATGTGTTTAATTCTGTACGGGTGGCTGCTGTCCGGTAAGTACGGTAATTTACAGCTGCTGCTTCTGGTCGGTATTATTATTGGGACCGGGCTAAGATCTGTATCCTCTTTTATGAGGCGATTCCTGGCACCGTCCGAATTTGATCTTTTACAGGCAAGATTATTTGCTTCCGTCAATAATTCGGATTCGGCCTATTTCCCGATAGCCATTCCCGTTGTCATCATTGCAGCTTTCCTTCTGCTTGCCAACGCTAACAGGTTAAACGTATTGTCACTTGGCAGGGATGTCTCCACTTCCCTGGGAACGAAACATCAAATGAGTGTAATTTATACGCTTGTCCTCGTTTCCATTTTGATGGCCGTTTCAACGGCTTTGGTCGGACCGCTTACCTTCTTTGGATTTTTAGTCGCTACGTTAAGTTATCAGGCAGCGCAGACGTACGACCACAGATATATCTTTCCGATGGCTCTTGCCATAGGTTTTGTGATCTTGACCAGCGCCTATTTTATTATGAATCATGTATTCCACGCCCAAGGTGTCGTTTCCATCATTATTGAACTGGTTGGGGGACTGACATTTTTAATCGTGATTTTAAGGAAGGGTTCTTTATGATACAGATAGATCATGTCAAAAAATCCTATGCAGCCGAGGTGGCAATCGGCCCGCTTAATATTGTAATTCCCAAAGCCGGGCTTACTTCTCTAATAGGACCCAACGGTGCGGGCAAGTCCACGACGCTTCTGATGATTGGAAGACTGCTTGATATGGACGAAGGCCGGATCAGGGTTGCGGGCCTGGATGTTTCCACATCCAAATCAGGCGATTTAGCCAAGATTCTGACTCTTTTACGGCAAGAAAATCATTTTGTAACGAGGCTGACCGTCAGGCAGCTTGCCGGCTTTGGACGTTTTCCTTATTCCAAGGGAAGATTGACGGGTGAAGATGAGGAGATTATTTCTAAATATATTGATTTTCTGGACTTGACTGCTCTGGAAAACAGATATTTAGATGAGCTTTCCGGCGGACAGAGGCAAAGAGCCTATGTAGCTATGGTTTTGTGCCAGGAGACGGAATACGTCCTGCTCGACGAGCCGCTGAACAATCTTGACGTTGCCCGATCTGTACAGATGATGGAGCATTTGCGGTATGCCGCTAATGAATTTGGAAGAACCATTGTGACTGTCCTGCATGATATCAATTTTGCGGCCAAATATTCGGACCGTATTTGTGCGATGAAGCATGGACAGATTGCCGCTTTTGGAACAGTGCAGGAAGTTATGGACCCCGGGGTTTTAACCGATATTTTTGAAACAAAAATCGAAATTATAACTGGCCCTTACGGGCCGATAGCGATTTATTAGTAGAGTGAGCAATTCACTCTGCTTTTTTGTGCGCCTCAGTCCCCCAGCCGGTGCGGACAGAATATCCGTGCTGATTACTGCGGACCGCCGCCGCCGCCGGCGTGTACACGCCAGGCACATTTTGATAGAATCAAAGGGAGTAATTTTTTATTACGAGGAGGAAGTAACTAATGTCTGAAGATAACGCTTACACGATAAAATGGGGCATTCTCAGCACAGGCTGGATCGCCCATCAGTTCGCCACAGATCTGGCGCATGCCAGCAACGGGACAGCTTATGCGGTTGGCTCGCGTTCCCAGGAAAGTGCCGATGAGTTTGCCAAAAACCACGGGATTCCTGTTGCCTATGCGACCTACGAGGATCTGGTCAATGATCCGGAAGTAGACGCGATCTATATCGGCACCCCGCATCCGTTCCACAAAGAGAATGCGCTGCTCGCGCTGCGTGCCGGCAAAGCCGTGCTCTGTGAGAAGCCTTTTACCGTAAATAGTGCTGAGCTGGAAGAAATCGTTGCATATGCCCGTGAGAAGAAGCTGTTCCTGATGGAAGCGATGTGGAGCCGCTATCTTCCTGCCAATGTTAAGGTTAGAGAATGGCTAGCCGCTGATCGGATTGGTGAAGTGCGGCTGGTTAAGGCGGATCTTGGGTTCCGCGCGGACTGGAATCCGGAAGGACGTCTCTTGAACCCGGCACTGGGCGGCGGGGCGCTGCTGGATGTCGGTATTTATCCGGTATCTTTTGCCTCCATGGTCTTCGGACCGCATCCTGAAGCTGTCTACAGCACGGTGCATATCGGGGAGACCGGGGTGGATGAGCATTTCTCACTGCTGCTGTCTTATGGTGAGGGCAAGTCAGCTTCACTGAACGGCGGGGTCCGCATCAATATGCTGCAGGAAGCGTATGTCTATGGAACGGAAGGTTATATCGTCGTTAAAGGCACCCTGGTGAATCCGAAATCAGCCGAGCTGTATATTGGCGGTGAACTGGTGGAGACGTTTAAGGATGACCGGACCTCGGTCGGATATGCTTTTGAAGCGGAGGAAGTGGGCCGCTGCCTGCAGGAGGGGCTGACAGAAAGTCCGGTAATGACGCTGGACGAATCTGTAGCACTGATGAAGCTGCTGGATGGAGTACGTGCCCAGTGGGGGCTGAAGTATCCGGGGGAATAAAGGGCGGAACGGCAAACTACGGAGAGCACAATCAAGAATAATCATTCACCGGTAAAAGATGCGGAGCCGGGTTAGCCTGGAATGGATATCGCTGCATACGTAAGAAGAAGGAGACAGGGGGGAGCCAAATGACATTAAATGCTGACCGCTATCAGGGCTGTCTGCTGGGGCTTGCGGCCGGAGATGCGCTGGGGACTACCGCTGAGTTCAAGGCACCCGGAACCTTTGCGCCGCTTACGGATATCATCGGCGGCGGGGTATTCGGCCTGCAGCCGGGGCAATGGACGGACGATACCTCAATGGCGCTCTGCCTTGCAGAGAGCCTGCTGAGCGTACAGACCTTTGATCCGGCCGATCAAATGGGGCGGTATGTGAAGTGGTACCGCGAAGGGATGCTGAGCAGCACAGGTGAATGCTTCGACATCGGCAATGCCACCCGTGCGGCGCTTCACCGGTTCGAAGCCAGCGGGGAAGGCTTCAGCGGCTCGGATGATCCCCATTCCGCCGGAAACGGTTCGATCATGCGTCTTGCTCCTGTGGTTATGTATTACGCAGAGCAGCCTGCAGAAGCGATCCGGTATGCAGCGCTCAGCTCAAGAACGACCCATGCCGCTCCCGAATGCCTGGCTGCATGCCGGCTGCTGGCCGCTTATATTCTTGCGGGGCTGCACGGCTGGAGCAAGCAGGAGATGCTGGCCCCGGAGGCTTACCGTGACTGGCTGGATGAGGACAGCCTGACACCGCATATGCTGAATATCAAGTATGGCTCCTACGCGATTAAGGAACCGCCCGAGATTCAAGGCTCGGGGTATGTGGTGGAATCGCTGGAAGCTGCGCTGTGGGCTTTCCACCGGTCTTCCAGCTTTGCCGAAGGCGCGCTGCTCGCGGCCAATCTGGGCAATGACGCCGATACAACAGCTGCTGTCTACGGCCAGATCGCCGGAGCCTATTATGGTCTGGGCGGCATCCCGGCAGACTGGAGCAGCAAGCTGGCTCTGCGTGAACTGATCGGCGACTATGCCGGACGGCTGTATGCGGAACGGGTGAAATAGTGAGCAGACTTATATGGAATGAGTGAAATAGTGAACAGGCTGTATGCGGGATGAGTGAATAGTGAGCAGGCTGTATGCTAAAATGCTGGGTGTCCCTTTTTTGGGAGACCCAGCATTTTTATTGTAACCTATCGCAACCATCGCGATCATTGCTGCATTGCAACAGCACAAAGCCACAACCATCGCAACTCTGCGACTCCACGCCTTGTCCTGGCATCGCCGTAACTCTCCGTAACCCGTAACTTCCCGTAACCCGCAGCCGTGTGCGGACAACCTCGCAGCCCTGCTCCACCACCTGCAGCAGAGTATCATTTTGAGCTATTAATGTAATTTGGGATAAGGCTACACTAAATAAGTGGAAAAACGTCATCTAATTTTGTTTAAATCATCACTTCTCGGGGATTAGTTGGAAAAAATACACTTACTACAGCCGGGTATGTCCAATATCGCAGCTAGGGTCATTATTAAGTGTCATAAATCCACTTATTTCTGCAATAGAGGGAAATGCTGGCTTAATAAGTGCCTTTTATCCAACTAATTTCGGTAGCGCAAAGGTTTACAGCCGGAACGCCCGCCGAACGCCGCGGAACGCCCGCGGGGTGCCCGCCGAACGCCGCGGGGTGTCCGCCGAACGCCCGCCGAACACCCGCCGAATGCCGCGAAACGCCCGCCGAATGATCCAGCGGCAGGGGCCCCGGCGCTAATACGCCTATCCGCAGCTCTTTAGACAGCCTTTTTCCGGAACAAGGCCGTCCACAGGAAAGCTTCGCCAAAGAGCTCTTCCCCTGGGGCTGTCTCCCGCATCCGTCTGAACCGGATTAGCTCCAAACCGCTGAAGATCGTCTTCAGCTTCTCCTCGGTATACCCGAGCCCGCCCCGCATGCTCCGCTGGCGGTAGACTTCCCAATCTGTGATCTCTGCACCCATGGAGCCTGCTGCGAAGCAGGTTAAACCGAAATAGCCGCCCGGCTTCAGCATTCTGTCCACGAGCTCGAGGTAGCTTGCCCTGCGGTGGGGGTAGATGTGATGTAAGCAGCCGCTGTCATAGATCAGGTCATAGCTCGCAGGCTCAAGCTCCAGCTCGAATATGCTGCAGCAGGAGAAATTAACCTTGACCTGATGCGTCGCGGCCCGGTCGGTTCCCCAGTCGATGGCGGCCCGGGAGATATCCGCTGCATCCACGCTGCAGCCCTGTTTCGCCAGATATACCGCATTTCGCCCGCCTCCGCAGCCGAGTTCAAGCGTTTTGCCGGGAGTGATGCAGCCTGTATCGAAATACTCCACCAAGTTCTCATCCGGCTGGTCTTTGAAGAAGGGAATGCCTTTATTCTTGTCCGCATAGAACTGATCCCACCACTCTCCCTCCTCCCGGAATAGAGCATCCAGCATCTTCAGCGTATCCTCGTGGCCGTAAATAGTTTCATCTGTCATTGAGATGGTTGTCTCCTTTCGCACACCGATAATAGAAATCTGCTATCCACTACAAGAATAGATAACAGAATAGCATGTTTTCTATAATATGGTATAATATTCCGGCATAATTAGCAGTGCGAATAGATGCAGAACAACCCAATTATTAGAAGTATAAGGAGGCGGAAATCAGTGACGGCAAATCTAACTAATCTGCTGCTGGCACCGGATAATGAGCAGGTACACACAGCTTTACTTCAGGAGATTAGCAGCTACATTCAAGCGGAGATTCTTGAGCATCCCCTGATTGCAGAGGATTCAGGCAAGCTCAGCATCCTGCTGGACGGATCAACGGCCCTCGGAATAGCGGATAATATCTCGGATATTGACCTGATTCTTGTCTGCACGGACGAGTGTTACGGGGCCATTACAGCACGTTTCGAGCAAGCCGGGCTGATCCCGGAGGGGAGCAGCTTGTTCATGGACGTTCATCTTCCAGGCGGAAAAACAGGGCATTACACCCTGATGAAATTATCCGGGCTGGAGCAGGCTCTGCTGCGGGGGGATTTGGGCTGGTTATGGAATGCCTCGGTTTCCCGCCTGTATCATGACCCGCTGGATATCGGGGGCCTGTTCGCCCGTTTTATTCCGCTTGCTCCTGATGTATTGATGAACCTGCGGAAGCAGACCTACATAGAACTGCGCAGCTGTGCGAAAAGCCTGGATAATCCCGTGCGCCGGGGAGAGGCATTTCCGATTCTTTTCCAGGCAACAGAGGTCTTCAAGCAGGCGCTGCGCTGTGCCATTACGGTGGAGGGCCATCCCTTTCCCTATGATAAGTGGCTTGTACCCGTAGCGGAACAGCTGCCGGCGGGTGAAAGAGTGCTGGAGGCGATGAAGGATTTCTGGTCATACCTGAAGGACGACAATTCTTATACGGCCATGTATCAGGAGGATAACAACTTCGTAAAGATGGAGAAGCGGGTGCGCAAGGTGCTGCTGGAGGAGCTCCGACTCCGCGGCATAGAGGAGCCCTGGCTGACGGAGTGGTGGAAGTATATGGAGGACTGAAGCAGCAATACGTTAGCGAATTAACGGTACTATGATATTCTGTAAGTTGAAAAGAATGGCATAGGTTGGTATGGTAAAATTATGCGTGTAAATAAATGGGCATTTTTACAGGATATTATGAGGTTTTGATGCTGTTCTGCTGATCATTCGGAGGTCGCCGCTGATGCTGCTCAGACAATTGGCTGTCGCTTTGTTATTCAATGAGAATCATGAGGTACTGTTTCTGCAAAAGAAAGCAGACGCCGCCTTTCTGCCCGGGCATCTGGTTCCTATAGGCGGGCATCTCCAGGCTGCAGAGATAGGTGATCCGCAGAGGGCTGCCCTCAGGGAGATTGAAGAAGAGACCGGATTGACATCACCCGGCCTTAACAGCCTTGCGCTCCGGTATGTCGTTCATCAGGTGAGGACGGATAAGGAGATCAGTATCCAGTACATTTTTACAGGCAGGGTTGCCGCGGGGAGCAGTCTGCTTGAGAGTGCAGAGGGGAGTCTGGTATGGGCAGGCTACAGCGGGCTTGAACGGCTGGTTGTAACCGCTTCAACCAAAGAGGTGCTGGGACATTACCTCCGGACAGGTATACATACTAATGAAGTTTATGTCGGTACGATGCATTTGATTCACGGGAAGCCTGCCGCAGCGTGGGCTATCCTGCAAGACTTGGAAGGACAGGTGAGATCATGAAGGACAAGGTGGCAATACTCGGAATTCCCTTTTCCAGGCTGACGCTTGAGCAGACGGTGTCGCTGCTTGCAGAGCATGTCCAGAAAGTACAGGCAGGGCTGTTTCACCTGATTACAGCGAATCCGGAGATTACGCTGGCCAGCCAATCGGACGGGCGCCTGCGGGAGATTATCCAATCGGCGGATCTGATTGTGCCGGACGGAATAGGGATTGTACTGGCGGCACGCAGACAAGGGGAACCCATTCCGGAACGGGTAACCGGATATGATCTGCTGCTCAGCCTGCTTGCAGAAGGAAATGAGCGGGGCTGGAGCTTTTATTTTCTGGGGACGGATGAGCGGACGAGTGAACAGGCGGTACAGAACATCAGACGGCGTTATCCGCAGGTAAAGGTTGCCGGAAGACATCACGGATTCTTCAGTCTGGCGGAGGAGCCGGGTGTACTCAGCGAGATTCAGCAGGCCAAGCCCGATGTGCTGATTCTGGCGATGGGTGCGCCGTATTCCGACAAATGGCTGCACAAGCATAAGGCGGCGCTGGACGGAGTTAAGGTGGTGTTTGGGGTAGGCGGCAGCCTGGATGTCATCTCGGGTAAAGTGAAGCCCGCGCCGGCCATCTGGAAAAAGCTTAATCTGGAGTGGGCGCACAGGCTGCTGTTCGCTCCGGTGGCCAAAGGCCAGAAGTCCCGCTGGCGCAGACAATCCGCCTTGCCTAAATTCGTCTACCGGACGATCATCCGCAAGTGAAGGCGGCAGGTTAACCCCTCTTCCGGCAGGGCAGCTGCCCCGCTGAAAGACCCTCCTCTATTCTGGGTAAGTGTAGGTAAAGGGAATTATAGGAGGGACAACTATGGGCAACCCGCTGAAGGAATTCAAGAACAGTATTGACGGGCTGAAGCAGTCGCTGGACGGGGTGAAGCAATCCGTGGACGGCCTGAAGGCGCCGGTAGATGAACTTATGGGGAATGTACAGGATACGCTGGGTGAAGCGAAATCGAGGTCGGAGGGCGTGAAGTCAGAGCTTGGACGGATGAAGCAGGCGGTGGAGGACACTAAGGCGGTGCTTGTTGAGGTAAAAGATACCCTGACCGCATCAGCAGAGGTGCTCTATACCCGGAAACGGTATGCCCGCCTGTTCAGCCGCCGCGCGAAGCTGCAGACCGCCAAGGCCGTGCAGCCTTAAACGAAGATTAACCAGCCATTACGGGGCTAATCTTAAGCAGAAGCCTGTGCTTAGCCTAATCCGGCACACAAAAAACGCAAGAGTCAAACGGCGTAAGCACCGTTTCTGCTCTTGCGTCTTTTGGTATAACGGGAGAAATCCCGCGGCTAAGGCAGCTTCAGGCTTAAGCTTCCTACCGTATCTACGATAAATACAGGTACATAATACTCGCCCAGATCGGTCCCGGCATAATCATAGCTGTTCTCGTACCTGCCGCTGACAACAGCCAGTCCAGTGATTCCGTTCACCTCGCCTTGCAGCAGCAGATAACGCCCGCCTGAGCTGGCAACCGTTCTCCCGGCAGCATCGATATAAATATTGCAGGACAGCGTCACTTTCTCATAAGGATGAAGCTCCAGCTGGGATGCATCAATCGGAGTATAGGTGAACTCCCGGTAGATTTCCGAGAACTCATACGCACCGTTCACGAGGCGGAATATGGCGGTCTGCCCGTCTTGACCATCTGCCAGATCCGTATCTGATACGCGGATGGAGCCGTCCTCTGCCATCAGCTCAAAGTCACTGCCGGCAAAGCTGAACAACCGGGAGATCCCCTCCGGCCGGATCGTATAAGCTGTGAAGATGTTGCGTTCGTCATCGCGGGTGCCTATAGCGACAATGACCGGTACTTCCGAGAATGCAGACAGCGCTTCGTTAAAGGCAAGGAGGCTTAGCGCTGCAGCATCCGGGACGGTCTCGCCTGTCAGGGTAGTAATGATGCCGTCACCGCTCATGTCGGCATAAACCAGCTGGCCGCTTGTATTGATTCCGGCTACAGCCGCTTTGGCACCGTAACGGTCGTTGACCCAGACTGTATGAGTATAGCTGCCCTGTACCTCACTGCCGGGCAGCAGCCGTACCGGCTCGGCAGCATTCCAGGCGAGCGTTGCTGCGGCCACGGCCTCAGAGGTATCCTGCAGCGGATTCAGCTCGCTGTAGAGCTGGATTGCATCCGCGTATTGTCCGCCGCGGACCAGGCGGGAGGCGTCCCGGAGCAGCGCCGTAATGCTGCGGTCGATCAGCTTCAGCACTTTGGAGGCCACGGTGCCTGCCAGTCCGGCATACTTGCGGTAAGCGGCGGCATGTCCGGCGAAGGCGGCGGTATACCCGCCGTCCAGATCCTTGTTCAGGATAAGCAGGGCGCTCTCCTGAACCTCGTCCTCCAGCCAGTCCGCCTTATAGCTGTGGCTGCCGTAAGCATCCGCCATGGATAACGCGCTGTCCAGCATGGACTGGAAGCTCCCGGCTGCGGCTAATGCCTTCAGCCGGGCCGTATCATGAGCTTCGAACCGCTCAGCCAGCAGCTCTTCTTTGGCAGCAGCCCCTCCGTAATAGGCGTCGGGGATTTGCAGCAGGCTCCATTTAAAGCTGTCGGCACTTGTGCTGCCGGCGTTGCCTGTACTTGTACTGTTCTTCCGGCTCTCCTCAAGTTCGGCAAGAAACTGCTCCCTGAATTGACGGAATCCTGCCGTCATCTGATCGGAAATGCCGGAGTCTGCCGAGAGCTGACGATAATAATCTTCATAAGGCCCGTTTGCAGTCATATATTTGCTCTTCAGGTTAAGTAATGAGGCGTAGCTCTCCATATATCCGCTGAAATCCTTAACCGTCAGCTGATCCTCAAGCTTCAGGGTTAGGCCGCTCAAGCTGCTGCGGATGGCGGTGATGGGAGACAGCTCCTGCAGTCTTGCAGCGATCAGCTTTTCTTTATATAGAATAGAGATGTTAGCTGCGGCCAGCCGGAACTGGTTCTCGGCGGCAATCAGATCGCCTGCGGCATACAGCCGCTCGGCTTCCTGCACAGCCTTCATCTTATCCTCTATCCCCAGAACCTTCTGTCCCAGCAGGGCTGTCATAAGGATACACAGAATGATCATAATATTCCGCAGGGATAAGGCTTGTTTGATCGTCATATAGTATAGCCCCTTTATTCGTATATAAGGAATGCAGTGGAGTTCCGGCTTTCCTCCTTATACTTCAGGGTCATAACGGTACTTGAGCTCCCGGATATCCGCCACTCTGGCATCCAGACCGTTCCATGGCTCATAGGGGCTGGCAGCAATCAGTCTGGACAAACGCAGGAACCGGTCCCGCGGCAGGTCCTGCAGGTATCTTCCTATTAATCCGGAGTAGAGCAGAGCATAACGCTTCAGACGGACTGCTGCTCCGGCAACAGCAGTCAGAATGGCCAGACCCTGGTCCATCTCCAGAATCTGCACTTCATAATTCTTCACATAGCGCAGGGTGCGGTCCTTGATCAGCTCCGGGCGGACCTTGGCAATTTCGCCGATGTATTCAGCGAGCAGCGGCTCGAAATCCTTCAAGAGCAGCTGCTCCAGCTCCAGCTGCATATCCTTGCGCAGCTGGAAGCCGTGCAGCAGGGCGACGCGCTGGCGGGAGATCCGGTCTCCGCGCAGCAGAATGGAGATTTCGCGCAGCTTCTCGTAGGCGAGTACATCATTCTCCCGCAGTACGCTTACCGCCTCCTGGCGGTTGAGCTCCAGATCTTCCCTGATGCTGAGGATGTTCCGGCCTAATAATTCATTAAGTGCGTACAGATTTTCGTTCTGCCGCACTTTTCGCTGCGTATAGTAGATCAGTCCGGCCATTATGATTCCCCCGGCGCCGCACAGCGCCATCTGCAGCAGGCTTTGGCCGAAATAGACAGCGGCGAGGGTCAGCAGCAGAACCAGCAGCAGCCGGGTATGCTGCTTGCGCCGGGCAACGGAGGCCGCCTGCTTCTCTGCCGGAATCAGCGAGGCACGGCCGCAGCGTGTGCAGCGCTCCTCGCCGAGGGCAGTGTAACGGCCGCAGCGGCGGCAGACCCGCAGCTTCTCATAAGCGTAACGCGGAGCCTTGAAGGGCCGGAAGGTTACAGGTTTCTTTTTACTCACGGGCACGGTCCCCTCCGTTCAGCGCAGCAAGCAGCCGCTCATCAATATCCTCGCGGGTAAGCGGCCTCCGCTGGCGGGAAGCGTAACGTGCAATCTGAATAACGGTATACAGAAACGTTATCCCGAGTATGACGTATGTAATCATGGAACTCGTCCTTTCTCTTATGGTTACGGGCTTTTAATCAAATATTCAGCTACAAGGCGTATACTTATAATATCTCATGTGCGCAAGGATGACGATTCTAGCAGCCGGAGGTACTGATTCTACAGTCCCTAAGTTGAAGTTTACAAGGTTTAATTATATCATAATGGCATGCTATTTACAGAATTTAGCTATGATGCAGAATCTGTGATTACCGCCTAAATTAACACAAGAGGAGCCCTATTTATGCTTCGTACACACCGTAATTCCAGAACGGCCAAGACCCGGCTGCAGCGCTTAATCTCCCTGCTGCTGATTATGTTATGCATCGCTGCCGCCGTACCCTTCGGAGCTTCCGGGGTTAACGCCGCTGCGGCTGCACCATCCCATATTGATGCTGTACTGCTGATCGATGTCAGCAACTCCATGAACAAGAGTGATAAGAACAAGATCGCCAATGAAGCGATGAAGATGTTTATAGATATGCTGTCTACCCAGGGAGACAAGGTAGGCATCGTTGCATACACCGACAAGGTGCAGCGCGAGAAGGCGCTGCTCGGGATTACCTCTGCCGCAGACAAGCAGGATTTGAAGGATTTCATTGACGGGCTGAGCCGCGGACCCTACACAGATATTGCAGTGGGGATGGAGGAAGCGGTGAAGGTGCTGGCGAACGGCAGCGATCCCGGCCATGAGCCGATGATCGTCATGCTGGCTGACGGCAACAATGACCTCGATGAGGCCGGCGGCCGGACGCAGGCCCAGTCCGATCAGGAGCTGAAGGCCGCTGTAGAAACAGCGAAGCAGAAGGGCTATCCGGTATATACGATCGGGCTGAATGCCGACGGCAAGCTGAATAAGGATATTCTGACCGGCCTGTCTGACCAGACGGGCGGCAAAGCGTTCACCACCGATTCCGCAGATGATCTGCCGCAGATTCTCAGTGAGATTTTTGCCAGCCATCTGAAGCTGAAGGTTGTGCCTGTGCCGTCGATTACGGCAAACGGTAATTATCAGGAAGTAACGGTGAACGTGCCAAACGCAAGCGTCCTGGAAGCGAATATCTCCATTATGTCTTCGCAGCCTGTAACCGCGAAGCTAAGCGATCCTTCCGGCAAGGAAGTAGCCATTCCCTCAGATGCTGTACTGCTGTCGAAGTCATCCAGCTATACGCTGATCAAGCTGCTCTCTCCGGAGCAGGGCGACTGGAAGCTGCAGGTCAAGGGTGTGCCGAAGGATAAGATCGACATTAATCTGGTCTTCAACTATGATTTGGAGCTGAAGCTGGATGCCCTGCCTTCCCAGTCCTACCGCAAGGGGGATACAGTAGATATCGCCTCCCATCTGTTCAGCAACGGGACTGAGGTTACCGAGAGCAGCCTGTATCAGGAGATGAAGGCCGTGCTGCTCGTTACGGATAAGGATACCGGCGCTGTGGAGGAGCTTCCGCTCGATAACTCGGGTGCGGAGTTCAAGGGCTCCTTTGAAATTAAGGACAGCCATGAATATGAACTGAAGGTCCGGGCCGAAGAGAGCAGCTTCTACCGTGAGAGCGACGTTCTGACCATCAACGCCAAGACGGGAACGGTGGCTACGAGCCAGCCGGCAGCCGGTTCAAGTACAAATGAAGAGCCGGCGGCGGATGAGAAGGCCTCCTACACCCTTTACTATATTATCGGCGGGGTTATTCTCCTGCTCGCAGCAGCTGCGGCCTTCTGGCTGCTTCGCCGCCAGGCGAACCGCGGATTTGTCGGTCAGCTGGTCATAGAGGTGCTGGACGGCAACACCGGAGAGAAGACCTATCCGCAGTACAAGAAGCTCGCAGGCTTCCGCGGCAGATTCACGCTGCACCAGCTGCTGCAGCTGGCGCCTGAACTCAAGGAGAGCGAGAAGGCAGTGTTCACTCCGGGGAACAATGACCGGCTGATCCTGCGCGGCGGAGACGGAATTACCGTAGAGCGTTCAGGGCGTGCTGCCGATACCTCGAAGGGACTTGAAATGAAGAGCGGTGACCGCGTGTCAGTCTCGCTGCAGTCGGTAGACAAGACGATTTTAATCGAATATCTGATATAAGAGCGCCTAAGCGTATGCTATCAGCACTAAGCATACGCCACCACAACTTTCAGGAGGAAAATCTATGAAACCGGTAGTAAGAGAGCATATTCAGCAGCTGGATGTATCGCTAGGCGGAGGGATCGTCAGCGACAAGATCAGAGTCGATACCATTGATAACCCGATACTCATTATCGGGCTTGGCGGTACGGGCATCGATGCCCTGCTGCGCCTGAAATACCAGATTAACCGCCGCTTCAAGCTGCCCGAGGACCCGTTGTCCAAGAAGAAGCGGGATAAACCGGACAATGTGGAATTCCTGGCATTTGAGACCAATGAACAGGACCGCGGCAAAAAATACAAGGGCATCGGCCTGGATCCGCAGAATGAATTCGTGCTGCTGGCCAACGCCGAGATCGGCGGGCTGCTGCAGAACCGCAGTATTCTTGATCCGTACATTACAGACTGGCTGTCGCCCGAGCTGAGCATCACCGACGGTATGAACGGAGCCGCCGGGGTACGCCAGGCCGGACGCCTGCTGCTGTTCACGAAGATTAACCAGGTTGTGGCTGCGATCGACAAGAAGATCAAGACGCTGTCCGTCGGCACCAGCAAGAAGCTGATGGTGTTCCTGCTCACCGGACTGTCCGGCGGAACGGGCAGCGGCGCTTTTCTGGACATTGCCTATATCGTCCGCGGGATTATTGAACGGGATTATGGTGCAGCCGGCATTGACCGTGTGAATACACTGGGCTATCTGTTCACACCGGATGTCAATCTGGCGAACAAGAGCCTCAGCGAGCATACCCGTGAGTATATCCGCAAGAACGGTTATGCCGCGCTCAAAGAGCTGGATTACTGGATGAATGTCGACAGCCGGGGCGAACGGTTCCGCCAGCAGTACGGCAATATTCTAAGCGTCAATTCCCCGCTGCCGCCGTTTAATCTCTGTCATCTCATCTCGGCAACGAATACGGAAGGCAAGCTGCTGGAGAATGCATATGATTACTGCATGAACGTAACCGCTGAGAATATTACGAACTTCATGGCCAGTGAAGAAAAAGCCTCCGGCGAGGAATTCGCCATCCATGACTATATCAGCAACATCCGGACCAATATTGCACAGATGAACAAGACGTATCCTGCGAACTATGAATACAACATTATCGGCGCTTCCTCGGCGGTGCTGCCGATCGAAGAGATGACAACTTATCTGGCCTTCCGCCTCTTTGACAAGATGGACAAGATGTTCCAGCAGGCTCCGGGTCAGGAGGATGTGGAGAAGATGGCGCGCAAGCTGGGCATCGATCTCGATACGATGATCAAGACCTTCGAATCCCGCGTGCCGGAGCCGCTGCCCGGCTATCAGAACAGCGAGCGCCTCAGCCATGCCAACGTGATCAAGAATCAGGTGGTCAGCATGGATACGGAGCTGGAGCAGAACTTCCTGGCCCGTGCCCGCGAGGAATACATTAAGTCCAAGAAGCAGCTGCCGGGTGAAATTGCCGCACGGTTCGACGAGGAGCTGGAGCGTGTTTTCCTGCATCCTGAGCAAGGGCCGTTCTATGTGTCACGGCTGCTATATACAGAGAAGGGCTTCTGCATTCTGAAGCTGATCCAGTCTTATATTGAAGCGCTGCGCGAGAGCCTGCTGCGCCTGCCGCGCGATATCGAGACGGCTCAGGACAGTGCGGAGGAGAAGCTGGGCGATGCGCGGAGCGCTTTTGTCTCCAAGGAGAAGAAGAAGAATGCCTACATTGAAGCCAAAATCAACGAATACTGGCTGCACGCCGATGTGGAGCGCACCGAGCAGATGATCCAGTTCTATGAGGATCTTTACGAGCTGCTGAATGAAGAGAACAGCCGGATCTACGGCGTCTTCACAGAAATTCTGACGGCGCTCAGCTCAATCTTTGAGAAGAATGGCGACATTCTGATTAACGGGGAAGAGCAGGCCGACCACAAAGGTAACAAAACCTACTATTGGAATATCGTCAATGTGCCGGATATCTCTGCAACGATCTCCAAGGTGATGGACCAGAAGGACGGCGATGATCTGATCCGCGACTTCACCCGCGAAATGCTGAAGAATTCCGGACGCTGGGTCAAGGAGCAGGAGATTGATATCGTCCGTTCGATCTCTGAGTTCCTGAGCGATAAGTTCGGCGATCTCATTACCCGTTCCATGGAAGATTTCCTGGTGATGAAATACGGGCGCGAGGAGCCGCTGGATAAATTCGTGGAGCGGATTATTGCCGGACGCCTGGATGAGGATGCCGTACCGATCTTCCATCTCAGCAACAGCTCGGGCAGCCTGCACTTCCCGTCGTGGGGCTTCGTCTCCGTGCCGGTGAAAGCTCCGGGCATCCTGAAGGGGATCCGCAACTATCAGAATAATGCACTTGGCAAATCGCAGTTTACGATCAAGGAAAGCCAGGTGAAGAACCGGATTTTCTGGCTCAATACGCGCAACGGGGTGCCGCTGTTCGTATACACGCCGCTGCGGGTGTTCGAAGAGAACTATGAACGGACCATCCTGGACAAGGAAGGAATCGGCCGCCATCTCGTAATGACCGACAAGGACAACTGGACTTATCTGCCTTCGCCGATCCCTGAGAAGTCATGGGGCGATACTTACGTCAATGCGCGGGTCCGTGATTACAATGCCAGAGTGCGGGCTGATTTTGCCCGGGCACTGGAGAGCGGCGTTATCATCGAGAAGGGCCTTGACGAGAATACGAGCAGCCGGTTCTCCGTCGTATTCACGGCGCCGTTTGATCTGGGCAAGCTGCTCAGCGGTTATGACCTCCAGCTTGGCTCGGCCCGCCCGAATCTGGGTGAAGTGCGCAAAGCTGCAGACGAGCTGAAGTCGCTGCGGGCCGGCGGGCTGGAGCGTGAAGGCATCAAGGATATCTTCGGCAGCATCAACCGTGAGCTGGCCCAGGAGAACCTGATCCGTTCGCCGCAGCTGATTACCCGCGTCCGTGAAGAGCTGGCGAAATACGATGCCCTCACCGCCAAGGCTGCAGAGCTGGAGGTGCTGGTGCATCAGCATCTGGATGAGGACAAATGGATTGACCAGTTCATTGAAGCCCTGTACACCGATACGATCACCAAAAAAGGTGCGCTCTATGTCTATGACCGTGACGAGGACGAGGATGCCTGGGAGCCGTTCGCCAATCTGATGAAGGAACGCAGCTATGTGGAATATGCCGTATACCGTCATTTCCGCGCGCTTGATGAGAAGAGCCGGAGCGTCCTGCTGCGCAAGGCGGCACGCCGGGCCGGAGAGATGACGGCCGCAGAGGATGTAACTCCGCTGCTGTATAAGCTGGAAGGCATGTATGTCTCCTTCCTGGAGGCGCGCGACAGTCTCGAGTATGAGCGGGTGGAGCATGCTAACGGCGATGAAATGTACGGCTTCTACAAGAGCCTGACCGGCAAGCTCGGCAGCATCCGCAGAAAGCTGAAGTAAGCCGATGATCAAAGATCAGGCCTTACATTATGCGGATCAGTATGCCGCGCAGGAGGAAGCGCAGCTTAGCAAGGGGGATGGACGCAGCAGCATCCATTACCCTGCGCTGTTCCTGTTCCTGGGCGACAAAGTAGCCCCGGCCATCGGCCCTGTGCTGGATCGTTGCGAGCGGAAATGGGATAATGCTGGCGGCGTGATGGCGCTATATGCAGGTTCAGGGCCTGTAAACAGCCAGGAGAAGGACGGAATCAAGGGAAGGATCGGAAGTGGGAACGGCGTCAAAGAACGCGTCATGAGCATGAATCTGCCGGAGACGGCTGGGCGTGATTTGCGCAGCGTCCGGCGCGGGATTTACCGTGAATTTCAGGAAGACAGCCGCTGCTTAGCCGGAATGAACCGGACGCTGCGGCAGTTAAGCAACGCCATTGCGGACTATGGGCGGCTGTATTCCTCGTTTGACGTCATCCATCTGTCTGTCATCACGCGGGTCGATGATCCGCTTAATGTGCTGCTGCCGGAAGTTACTCTGCTGGCCCGCGCGATTCTCAGCCAGTCCTTCAAATCAGTGCAGACCGATCTGTATGCGCTGATCAACGAGCGGGAGCAAGGGGATAACTTCGGTTATTCCAGCTCGGTCGGGCTGGCTTTTCTGCGTGAGCTGGACGGGATGCAGGCGGCGGACTACACATTAAGCGCCAAGCTGCTCGTGACGGAGGAAGGCTTGTCCATTCCTGTATCGCACGGGCCATCCGCATTGTTCGACCTCGTCTATCTGCTCTCTGACAAAAATGAGCGCGGGCTGATGTCTGCCCGCGGGATGGACGACAATTACGAAATTATTGCTCATATGAGCCTGTTGAAGAACCGCGTCCGGCCTGCGGCTGATCAGTCTTCCGGCCATGGCGGCTACAATAATATGACCTTCAAGAGCGGGATCCGCGGCAGCACCGGCAGGCAGGGCTACGCTTCCGCCGGCTTCTCGGCGGTGCGCAGGCCGAACCGGCAGATTGCCCTCGCGGTCCTCGCACATGCACTGCAATACCTGTCCGCGAAGCTGCGTGCGGGGAATACCCGCAGCCTCAAGGAGCGGCAGGCGCTGCTTGGTCTTGGCGCGGATGCCCTGCGCGCCCGTGCAGCAGAGCTGCTGCCGGATGAAGCCGGTCTATCGGAGATGACCGGGCTGATGAGCCATGGCCGCCCGTCTTACTCGGAGCTCAGAGCGCTGTCGCTGCGCGAAGCGGAGGAGCTGCTCTTCGGCGAAGGCGGGCAGGCTTATTTCCGCAGCAACTTTGCGGAGGTGTCCGCAAGGCGGACTGCGGCCGTAGAACCGGCCCGGGAGTGGGCCGGGGTGCTCGCGAACGTAGAGAAGGGGAATCCGCCGATTACGTTCTACCAGCTGGCAGAGTGGACCTCCGGCCAGGCCGGCGAAGGCGGCAGTGTGCTGCAGGCACTGCGCCAGCACATGGGCGGCTTGCGTTCTGCACTGCTCGCTGCGCAGGAGGAGCTGGAGCGGCTCTATGCGGAGAGCGTGGAGCGCCAGCCGTTCCAGCGGGTGCCGCTGCTGGATAAACGGACTGTGCGTAATTTCATCCAGTATTTGTTCACAGCCGTATACGGCAAGAAATATGAGATTCTGCTGCTGGAGAGCGAGCTTGCGCTCTGCCACCGTTACGATGCTGCCCTGGAGCAGCTGCATGCCGAGAGCACAGCCAAGGTGCGGACCATGGCGGCGCTGGAGGAGGAGCTGCACAGCCTGGCGCTGGCCAGCATCGGGCGCAGCCAGGAAACGGTAGACCAGAATATTATGGAATACTACCGTAATGTGACAGATGAGGTTATGAAGGATATCGAGACGCGGCGGGGCGGGGATATCTTCTTCAGTGAACGGTTCATGGGCAGCCTCTCGGAGCTGCTGCGCCAAGGTGCGCCGGCTGTCGCGGCCCGGCTGATTGAAGTCTGCCGCCGCGAGGTGCTGAGCGCACCGCCGTTTGCGCTTCCCTTCGAGGAAGAGCTGCTGCGGCGTGCCAATGTCGCGGCGGCTTACGAGAACCGGGGGATTGTCTCCAAGGAGGAGCTGTTCAAGCAGCTCTACCGGAGCCTGGAGGAGGAGGCGGCGATGAATGTCCGCCTGTTCGAATATACGCAGGAGCACCGGCATGAGGAGAAGTACTTCTTCGGCGACAGTGCTTCCGAATTTCTGCGGTATGCCTTCAGTGTTGACGAGACCACCCGGATCTACCGGCTGGGCTTCGTGCATGAGCAGCGGCGGAGCGGGGTAGAGAAGCTGAATCTGATGGGCGGCTTCCATCTGGAGGATCTGCTCTATTACCGCAACGGCAAGGTCTATTATGAGACTTATGCGGGCAACGGCTATTCGCTGCATGGCCTGGAGGAAGATCAGCTGCCGGTGATGAGATAGACCCGACTACTATAGCTGCAGCTGCCGCAAGTGTAAAAAGTGCAATAGATTGGTCCTGAATTGCCCGGAAAAGAGATTCTATTGTATTTTGTACAGCAGAATCCCGCGAACTTAGGGAATTAGGACAATTCTCATTCATTCTGCTGCACGAAGTGCAATAGAATGGAATTGCGGGCGCTTTTTCGGGCAATCTGTTGTACAGAGTACATCAGAATAGGAAATGCTGCCTTTTTCAAAACAGAATTTATATGCAATTGTCCTTCTGTTTCTCGCTTGAACGGTACCGTCCCATAAAAGGAACGGGGAAGCCGTTTCTGCGTGCCTAATACAGCTGATGGTCCCTGTATAGCGCATTATTATTAAGTTCTTCCCGGAAAGGATGAATATCAATGCAGCGAAAAATCAATCTGCTCCTGCTCCTCTTCAGTCTGCTTGGCGGAGGAATAGCCTTTGTGCTTGGCGAGCTGCTGCTGGACCGAGAGGCGTATAATCTGCCGATGATTGTGCTGGTCGGCATTTATTTCGCTATAGTGGCGCTTGGCGTCGGAGCAGGCAGCCTGGCAGCGGAGACGATCTCGCCCAAGCTGAACGGCCAGTCCTGGAAGCTGCGTTATCTCGGCACTTCATGGAAGATGCTCCCGCTGGCTGTAGTCTTATTATTTGGCCTCGGCACATTGACCGAATTCCTGTATGAGCTGAATTTCGGCGGCATAAGGCCGGTCAAAAATGTCGTAATGGTTATAGACAATTCCGGCAGTATGCTGGAAAGTGATCCTAATAACAGCCGTTATGAAGCAGCCCGCTCGCTGGTGCAGCAGCTGGATGAAGATAACAAGGTGGCTGTGGTTACTTTCGACCATGATGCTTCCGTGGTTCAGCCTCTGATCCCGCTCTCAAAGGCGGCGAACCGTGAGCAGGTGTCGTCCGTGATCAGCAGTCTGCAGACTACAGAGGGCGGAACCAATATCAGCGGTGCGCTTACTGAAGCAATGACTGTGATCAGCACTGACGGGGCGAACCGGGGAGCGATGGTCATCCTGCTGTCGGACGGCATAAGCGAATTCAACACCGCAACAGAATTGACGGAATATGTGGACCGGGGCATCGCGGTGAATACCATCGGGCTTGCGCTGGATGATCCGTCCGGCTCCAGTCTGCTCCAGGATATCGCCGGCCGAACCGGCGGACAGTATTATGATGTGGCGGATGCGGGCCGGCTGGGCGAGGTATTCCAGCAAATCTATGACCGGCTGGGCGACCGGACACTGCTGACGGAGCGCAGTGATGCGACAGCAGGCAGCCCTTACTATGCGGTAGTCCGCATTCTTGCCCTGATCCTGATCGGTACTGCACTTGGCCTCGGGCTGGGTATTGTGTTCGATAACCGCCATCTGGCCCGCAGCTTCAGCTTCGGCGGAGCGTTGTCCGGCCTTGGCGCCGGACTGATCCTGGAATTCGGGCTGCGCGGAGATACCGTCACAGACCCGATGATCCGCCTGCTGGCAGTGCTTGTGCTGGTTGCTATTCTTACATTGTTCACTTATATAGTGCCTGTAGGTGAAGGAACCCTGTCCCGCAGGGGGAGATCAGCCGGGGCTTCGTCCCGGGGGGCAGACAGCATCAATTCACCGCGCCGGAACCGCGGGAGTAAGGGATTCTAGACATTCATCTGAATAAATTTGCTATACAGTGAAAGGGGCATGTTGCCATGAGGTACGCCGAGGTTCATTCTGCAGCGCCGGCTATTGCCGAGGTAGTGTCCAGAGTGGAGGACCGGTTCTGCACGCTGCGCTGGCGCTGGCCGGATGGCGTGCAGGCAGTGTGTATTCATAAAGCCGCTGCGGACGCGCCGGAGGACGGGGAGACCCCGCCTTCCGGCATGAAGCTGTATACCCGTGAGGAATACAAAGCGAACAACGGTTTCCGTGACCGGCTCGACGAGATCGGGCTGGTGGCTTACACCATTTATGCCCGGCTCAGCGAGAACGGGGAGACCTTGCTGGTACGCCAGCAGGACGGCAGCAATAGAGTGGTAGTCAGTGCAGGCAAGGCGAGAATCTATTATTCCGTTCAGCACAAAAAAGGCCTGTTCAGCAAGCTGAAAACGGTACATATGACCATTACCGCCGAGGTTCCGGTACCGATGGAAGTACTCTGCTACGTCAAAAAACGGGACGGCCAGCCCTCCTCCAAGGAGGACGGCACACGCTTCCCGTTCGTTCAGGATTTTAGCCCGGGCCGCAACCAGCTCCCGCCGATTGAGGTCGGCAAAGATGATTTTATCCGCATTTTTTTCACGGACGGCCGCAAATATGGCTTGTACTATGAACTGGTTCCGGAGTAAGCGCGGGCTCTAACACGAAGCACGGCGGGATATAAACAGCTTAACTGCATTCCGTACAGCTAAATCGTCCGTGTCCGGCCGTATCCGGCTTTTAACTGCATTTTGTACCACTATATTGGGGGAAATCCCCTTAGGCGTGCTGTTTGCTCCCAAATAGCTGTACGAACTGCAGTTATCCGGTGTCAGCCGCGCAGCAAAGGTAATATAGATGTACAAAGTGCAGTTATATGCTATGGCAGAAACTTAGGGTTGCTTTCGAAGATAGTTTTGTTAAGCTGCTCATTCTATGAGCTGCTGCTACAAAACTTGGTTTACGCTTTCGAAGATAGTTTTGTTAAGCTGCACATTCTATGAGCTGCTGCGGCAAAACTTAGTTTACGCTTTCGAAGATAGTTTTGTTAAGCTGCTCATTCTATGAGCTGCTGCGGCAAAACTTTGAGGAGGATGAGAGATGTCTTTTTTTAGCCGCTTCATGAAAAAAAATCAGGCTCCGGCGAGGCCGCTGTATTATGATATCGTCTGCCCGTACTGCTTCTCCCGGTTCGAACCGGAGGATGTGGTATTCCGGGCTATGCACAGCCGTGAGGATGACGAGAATTATGCACTGGGCGAAGACGATCTGCTGAATAAATACCGCGAGCGCTTCGGCCTCGATACGGTGGATGATATGGAAGCCATTCTGAATCCGGCGGATATCCCGGAGGAATATCACCAGTATACCGATCATGTGCTGACCGGACTTACAGACCGCTATGGTGTAATGACCCGCAGACGGCTCTGCCCGTCCTGCCATAATGAGCTGCCGGTGACAGCCGGTAAGGTGCCAAGCAATATTATCTCCATTATCGGCGCCTCCCAGGTCGGAAAGTCAGTGTACATGACCTCGCTGATCCATACGCTGCAGCATACGACCGCCGGACATTTCGATGCGGCCTGCATGCCGCTGAATGCCGAGATCAGCCGCAAGTTCCGCACGCTGTACGAGGAGCCGCTGTTTGAGCGGGGAGATCTGCTCGCCTCTACCCAGAAGGAGAAGATGCAGGAGCCGTTTATTTTCCAGTTCGTGTTCAAGGATGAGGCCAAGCCCCCGCTGACGCTGGTCTTCTTCGATGTTGCCGGTGAAGGGATGGTCGATCAGGATTATCTCGGCCTGCACGGCGCGCATATCAAGAATTCAGCAGGCATCCTGTTCATGGTCGATCCGCTGCAGATCCGCTCTGTCCGCGAGAAGATCCGCATCAATATCGGCGACCGCCCGGGTGAGTGGGTCTCGCAGTATGATGAGCCGCGTGATGTGGTACTGACGATGTTCGGCGATTTCATTGCCTATCAGGAGAAGGGCAAGACGAATATTCCTACGGCTGTAGTACTGGCCAAAAGCGATATGCTGCACTCGCTCAAGGATGAAGACGGCGATTATATCAAGTCTAACAGCAATGTATTTAACAACTATGTGCACCGCAAGACGCTGAATCTGGACGAGTTCCATAACATCGACGGGGAAATCCGCCGGTTCATTGAGAAGGTGGACCGTCCGTTCAAGGATACGATGGATGTATATTTTGCCGACACCGGTTACTTTGCCGTATCTGCACTGGGCAGCAATCCGGTTAACCAGAAGATTGAAGGGGTGGTCAGCCCGATCCGGGTGGACGAGCCGTTTATCTGGCTGCTGCACAAGCTGAACTATATTGAGGGGAGCGACGGGCCGTGAACAGATTCTCAGGGTCCATGATCACCCAGCAGATGTATACCCGCGAGCGCCGCGGTGTTTACCGGTCGGCAGAGGGCTTCGATACGGTAGCGAAGTCGGAGAGCCTGGATAACAATTTTGTCAAAAAAATTCTCCATCCCTTCTGCCTCTACGATGCTCCGGCTGAGCTTACGGCACGGGGTGAAAAGGATGAAGCGCTCTACCCGGCGGCGCTGCATCTGTTCCATACGGAGAGCAATGAAACGGTAGTTGGCCAAAGCCGCTATCAGGCAACTGATTTCACGGGCCAGCGGAGTGCTTTTTTTGCCCATAATTTCGTGGTGCCGGGCGTCCGCTCGGAGGAGATTGTGGAGAATTACGGGGACTGGCTGCATGCTGCCTTTGCACAGAGCTATGATGGTGAACCGGGAGGGACACTGCCCGAGCTTTCCGCGATCCCGGCAGAGCCTTATGATAGCCCGGCAGACCCGCTGGGCCTGCTAAGCCGACTTGGCTTCACAGAGGGGCTGTTTAAAGCCCTGCTGCAGGCGGTGATGCTGTCCGTTGCCGGCAAGAAGAAAATATATATCGCACTGGACGTGCCGGTGAGTGAATTGTCGCAGCGTGCGGTGGAACTGACGGAGATTCTCTTTGCTGCCTTGCCGCATGATTTCCGCCGCAGGCTGGGTGTGATCACTTATGCCAAGGAGCCGCAGAGCCGCAAATATATCCACCTGACCTTTGTGGAGAAAGGCTCGCTGCGCCCGGGCGACCGGAATATTGAGAAGGATTATATTTTTGATCTGGCAAATGACCGTATGCTGAATATTGACTTCGGCGAGTCCCGGCAGATGTATGCTGATTTGGCCTGGAAGCTGCTGGGGCAGAAGGGCGGGGGGCTCCGGGATTTCGCCAGATTCGCCGACTCCCTGCTTCCGGGCGAGAGTGTGGACCGCAAGCTGTCCCTGGCTCTCTACAATGAGCTGGCTGTATTTTATGAGATTGAGCAGGGGAATGAAGACCTCTATACAGACAACAAAAACGCTGTGCTGGGCGGCCTGCTCTCCTACCTGAAGCCGGAGGGGGCGCTGGAATCCCGGGTACGGCTGAATGATATGTTTCTGGAGCGTTTTGACCGCGAATATGATCTGATCCGTAAGAAGGGGATTCCGCAGCCGGAGATTCTGGAACGGTTCAAGGAGTATTTCGTCCTGCCGGGTCATAATTACCGGGTCAAGATTATCGATTATTTCATTAACGGAATGCTGAACTGCCAGTCAGGTGGCCGGGAGGATGTGCTGGCTGCGGCTTACGGCATTATCGAAAGTGATGAGTTGTTCAGTGAGCATTTCTTCAAAAGAATACTGCCCCAGACGCTGTTCCGCAAAGCGCTGTTTGATCCATATCTGGAGATGCGGCTCGCGGCAGCTGCCGGAACCGCTGATGTGCTCCGGCTGGTAATCCACTTGGGGCGGCTGTTCCCGGAGGTGCTGCAACAGGCTTCCGTGCATGGTGCCGTCAAGGAGTATTTACTGGAGAAGCTGCAGCGGGACAAAGATCCTGTTGCTGCCGTAGCTGCAGTTCATGAAGCAATCCTGAAGGCGGAGAAAGAGCGCCGGAGAGGCAGCGGGGTGCCGCTTGAAGCAATATCCCTTCTGGAGGAGCTGGGAGCAGCCGCAGACCGCTTCCTGATCAACCGGATCTCCCTCGAGGAGCTGACAATTGAACAGCTGCTCGATATCTCTTTCCTGCGCTACCGGGATACGGCCGACTGGCAGCCGCCGCTGGATGCGATCACCCGGCGCAAAGCCAATGCGCTGCGCGCGGCGTACCGCTGGTTCGGGGAGGAGCAGCCGGATGAGGGTGTATTCGCCGGACTTACTCCCCGGGAGCTGGATGATGTGCAGCTGCTCGGAGCACGCTGGCTGAAGGAATCGCGGGCGATCGAGCCGTTCGGACGGCTGCCGCTGGCCTTCTATTACAGCAGTGAACGGGAGGGCGGACCGCTCGATTATGATGCGCTGCTGGATCTGGTGGCACGTAAGGCCGGCGGGGACAAAGAGACGGTCTACCGTTTCCTCGCCTGGGCCCAGCATAACCGGCTGTTCAGCATCTCGAATAAGAAGCTATGGCCGAATTACCGGCGGGCGGTGCTGAACTATTTCCTGAAAAATGACCGCGAGGCGTTCAAGGACCGGGATTTCCGCAGAAGCTATGTATCCGCAGCAACGCCAGCGATGCAGAGTGTCTACAATGAAGCCCGTTCCCAGCTGGCTTCACCGCTGGCGCGGTGGATCAGCCGCAGCCGATTTCAACTCCTGATCTCAGGCAGTCTCCTCGGGATTGCTGTGATTGTTGCCGTTATTGTCTTCAGCATGATGGACAAAGACGGAGCAGGCACCGCGGCACCGACTGCCGGCCCAAGTCCGCTTCCGGCAGCTGTGCAGACGGCTCCGGTCACTGTGCGGCTTAGCGGCAGCGGAGCAGAAGGCAGCGGGACGGCTGGCGGGGAGAACGCCGGTGGAACAGAGGGCAGCGGGACGGTCGATGGAGAGAATGCCGGTGGAACAGAGGGCAGCGGGACGGTCGATGGAGAGAATGCCGGTGGAACAGAAGGCAGCGGGACGGCTGGCGGGGAGAATGCCGGTGGAACAGAAGGCAGCGGGACGGCTGGCGGAGAGGATGCGGGCGTCAAGCTGATCTTCAGCTTTGCCGCTGCTGCTGACTGCAACGCCTTCCAGCCAGCGGAGATCAGCGTAGACTCCGGCAGCGGTGCTGCGGCCACGTACAAGGTCGTGGTAACTGCGGGCAATTGCCTGGCTGGTGTCGCCGGGAATGGCGGCGGCAGTGATGCGGCAGCCGCGAGTGACGGCGGCGGGGGTGTGGCCGCAGGGAATAACGGCGGCAGTACAGGCGCGGCAGCCATTGTACGCGCCTACGAGGTGATGGTGCAGCTGGAGCCGGGAGCAAAGCTGGCCGCAGGTGATATGATCACCGCCGGAGAGTACAAGCTGATCCTGCAGCCTGCGGGAGGCGGTTCTCTGGAGAGTACTCCAAGCAGTTCCCCGGAGGCAACGGCCACACCTGGTGCTGAAGTGAGCGCTGAGCCTTCACCTGCTGCAGATCCAACCGCAGGTGCGGAGTAGAATATCTGTAATGGCCTGATATTAATCCTGAACAGCAAGCGATGCGGAGGACGCGTATGCTGTTCAGGATTTTTTGTGTGAGTAAGAGTATCTGATCCTGGAGGAAATGCTGGGGGATAGATCCCTTGTTGGTGCAGCTCACTAGTCCGCTCAAGTCCAGCTATTGTAAGCACCAAGCTATGAGCAAATGTGATTCTTAGTCCATAAAGTAGACACTCACGCACCGGTTTTCAAGTAAATAGTTTAGCGTTACGGACAGGAGAGACGTTAAGATGCGGGAAATCAGCTGAATGCTGGCCATACGGACACCAGCGACGTTATTTCGCTAGAAAAGTGAAGATAGCACACGAAAAGTGGTGCATAAGGGCTGTGGTGTCCGCAAACCTGGAAAATGGAACAAAAACGGGCGAATAAAGGCTGTGGTGTCCGTTTTAGTACCTTAAGTCTCAGTGGTCTCCCAAGTCTCAGTAGTAGCAGAAATAGCAGAAATATCTGAAGTGTCTGAAGTACCAAAAGTACCGGAAGTGTCCGCCGGACTGTATTCGTTTTTGACTCGGGTAGTTAGTGTTTTTTCCTCTTTTAGCTTGTCTATAGACATACAGGGGAATAGTAGATATGATTGATTGTAATTATTAAAATTTAATAAGCTTTGGAAAAAGGTGCAGATTTCTAACAGGAATGAGCGCTGTCCGGGATGGGCGGCAAGACTGCTTCTGTGCGTATAATCTGCTTAAAAGGGAAGGCCGGTGCAAGTCCGGTGCGGTCCCGCCACTGTAAATGCGGAGCAACTCCCGGGGATGCCACTGTCGCTGTGAACTAGGATGGGAAGGCGGGGGAAGCGATGAGGCATAAGCCAGGAGACCTGCCTTTTTCGTTGTTGTTTCAATTCTTCGGGGATAAGAATGCGGAACAGATGCACATATAAGTAATGTGGCCAGGAGGCATTCCTCGTTCCTGCTGCATGTTATTGTATCTTTCCCCGGCCGCCCTGCAAAGGGCGGTTTTTATGCGGATCTAAGGGTGGTAGAATGTGCCATGCATCTTGAATTATCCTTAGGCTCTGCTGAAATGCACCGTTCCTGCAGGAACGGAAAAGCTTCATGCAATTTGTGCCTGCGCTGCTGGCGGAGGCTGCTCTGGCTTCATCCATTCTATATTAAGAAAGAGGTTAGCAATGAAGAACAATTTATTATCTAAATGGACACGGCTGAGTCTGATCGTAATTATGCTGTTTGCAGTTCTGGGAGCGGCCGTAGCTCCGGCGGGACAAGCTTTTGCCGCGAATGATGCTGCTGTTGATGTCCAGGCCGGTGTAACTGCCGGAAATAAGAGTACTGACGTCTCGCTCTCATCCGCTCTAGGCAGCAGTGTAACTGCAGCGGTCTATGCCACTGCTGAGTTTGTGCTGAAGAACGGTGTTCAATCGGACTGGCAGGCAATCGGCCTGGCCCAGGCGGGCTATAAGGTTCCAGACAGCTATCTGAAGGCGCTTGAGAGCAAGGTAGCTGCGGCTAAGGGGACCTTCAACAGAGCTACGGATTATGCGCGGATTACGCTGGCCGTTAGGGCGCTTGGCGGGAATCCGGCTGATTTTGCCGGCTATAACCTGATTGAGAAGCTCTACAATAACGATAAAATTACCGGCCAGACGCTGAATAATGCAGCCTACGTGCTGCTGGCGCTGGATTCCGGAACGTATACAATGCCTGATAACGCCAAGTGGACACCAGCGAAGCTGCTGGCAGAAATTCTGGCCAAGCAGAATACGGACGGCGGCTTCACCCTGACTACAGGTGCAAGCGATCCGGATATGACAGCGATGGTACTTGCAGTGCTGGCGGGTCATAAGAATGATCCGGCAGTAAATACGGCTGGACAACGTGCTGCAGCCTGGCTTGCAACAGCGCAGGACAAGAACGGCGGATACGGGGACAGCAGCGAGAGTGTAGCACAGGCAATCATTGGCCTGTCTTCGTTTGGTATTGACCCTGCAGGAGCAGCGTATTCGAAGGGTAACGTTAGCCTTGTCAGCAAGCTGCTGAGCTTCAGCGCAGCGGGCGGCGGCTTTGCCCATACTGCCGGCGGCAGCTACAATCAGCTGTCTACAGAGCAGGCCCTGGAGGCCCTGGTTGCTTACAGCCTGTTCAGCAGTGGCGGCAAGCTGTACGATCTGAGCAATACACCTGTGCAGAATCCGCGGGTTAACGTATTAGTTAATGTGGAAGGTCCTAATGGAACACTGGCAGAGGCTTCTGTATATGCAGGGAATGTGCTGAATGCGCTGGAGAAGGCGGCAGCGGAGAAGGGCGTAGCTCTGGTGAACGAAGCGGGTAATTATGTGACGGGGATCGGCGGCGTGAGCGCGGGAACTTTTGGCGGCTATGACGGCTGGATGTATGTGGTTGCCCGCGGCGGAGCTTGGATCTATCCAAGTGTGGGGATGGGTGATTTCGCACTTGCCGAGAACGACCGGGTACTTGTCTATTACGGCGGAGATAACACACAGGTGGTAGAATCGGTAACGGTCTCCCCTGCGCAGCCGCAGCCAGGACAAGATATTACTGTAAAAGTGACGCAGAAGCAGTGGGTCTGGAACAATGACACCTTTACGTCCGATCCGGTTACTTCACCGGCTGCGGGGGTACAAGTGACCATCGGCGGTAAAACGGCGGTTACGGATGCTGCGGGTTCGGCTGTTTTTGCCGGTGGCCTGGCAGCGAATAAATACACCCTTACCCTTACCGGGTATCTCAAAGACAACACGCCTGCTGTTGTCCGTTACGTACAGCCGCTTACTGTAGCTTCTGCTGCTGCGGACCGTGCGGCTTTTGCCGATGTGAAGTCGATCTCGCCTTGGGCATTGGAGTCCGTATACACGGCATATGACCGCAAGCTTATGGGCGGCATCAGTGAGAGCAGTCTTGTCTTTGCACCGAAACAGAATATTACCCGTGCGGAGTTTGCAGCGCTGCTGCTGAGATTGACCGGCAATGAGCCGTCTGCGGCAACATCTGCCCAGAGTTTCAGTGATGTTAAAGCGGATGCGTGGTATTATGGAGCAGTGAACAAAGCCAAGGAACTGGGCATGATCAGCGGTGTGACAGCTACGGCGTTCAAACCGGACGGCCTCGTTACACGTGAGGATATGGCTGTAATGATTATGAGAGCATTCAAGCTGGATGCTGCTTCAGCCGTTGCCGGAATCGGGAAATTCTCTGATGAGGATCAGATCAGTGAATACGCGTTGACTGCAGTGCGCACTGTGACCGGACTTGGGCTGATGAGCGGCACCGGCGGTGAATTCAAGCCTTCTGCGGCTGTTACCCGGGAAATGGCTGCGGCAGTGGCGGTTAGATTGCCTTAGTTGGTGGGAGTGCGTTGCTCCCGCTGTCCTGGGTTCTCATATAGAGCAGGGAGGAGCGGGAAATTAGTGGAAAAAGAGCACTTAATTCTGCTGAAATCCCTGTCTGCGGGAAATTAGTTGGAAAAACAGCATTTAATGATGCTCAAGTTACCCGTTGGCGGCGATATGGGCGGAATTAAGTGTCATTTATCCAACTAAAATGGATAGAGCAGCTTGGGCGGGTGAATTAAGTGTCATTTATCCAACTAACGTTCCGGCGGGGAGTGCAGTGGATAGGATGTGCCTGTGCAGTGTTTCGAGCTGCTGCAAGTAGAGCTCTGCAGGTTGCGGAAGGGAAGTACCCTGTGGCCGGCAGGCTGATGTTAAGGATTAGTTTGTATATGTGTTGATAAGAAAACATAAAGTGTATGGACGGAACGGGGAACAGGCTGACTGCCCCCGTTCTTTTCCCTTTTTGTGGAGGTGCAGGTGTTCATGTATAGTCTGTTAAAAGCCTGGCGGCGCTTCGCCCCGCCGCTGCTTGTCCCGGCAGTGCTGCTATTCGCAGCACTGCTTGCCGGCTGCTCCGCCGCGCAGCCGGACACCGCTGGCGGCGTAAGCCCGCCGCCAGCCGCTTCCGGGGCCGCGCAATCGCCGCGGCCTGAGGGCACTGCCATGCCGTCCGCCACGGCGGATAGCATGGCAGCAGGGGCAGAGGCGGCGCCGGTAGCAGCGCCGCCAAGTGCAGTGCCCGTAACGGGGCAGGCTCCCGTAACGAGTGCACCCGGGCTGTCCGCCGCCCCGGCCCCGGCGTCGAGCAGCCCCTCCGCCGCCCCGAAACCGGCGGCGACCACCAAACCCGCCGCCCCGAAACCGGCGGCAACCATCAAACCCGCCGCCCCAGAACCGGCGGCCAACGCAGTCACGCTCTCCATCACAGGCGACAAGGAGCATGGCGTAATTCTCGCTGCGGCTGCATATGAGATCGGGGAGAATGAGAGTGTGCTGGAGCTGCTGAAGCGGATTACCCGCAAGCAGAAGATTCAGCTGGAATATCAGGGCAGCAAAAGCTTCGCCTATGTTGAAGGCATTGATAATCTGTATGAGTATGATTACGGGGCAGAAAGCGGCTGGATGTACAAGGTGAACGGGGAATTCCCGTCCAAGGCAGCCGGCAGCTGGATCCTTAATCCCGGGGATACGATAGAATGGCTGTATACACTGGATCTGGGCAAGGATCTGGGAGCTGCGGCGCCATGAGCAGCGGCTTCCGGTCCATGCATCCTGCGGTAGCGCTGCTGTATTATGCCGGACTGCTGCTGTTCGCGTTGCTGGTATTTCACCCCTTGTTCCTGGTAACAGAGATAGCCGGCTTGCTGGTGCTTCTCCTGCTGCAGGGCCAGGGGAAGCTGCTGCGGCGCGGCCTGCCATTTATGCTACTGATGGCTGGCTCTGTAGCGCTGCTGAATCCGCTTTTCTCGCACAGGGGGGCGCATATCCTGTTCTACTGGCTGGATCAGCCGGTGACGCTGGAGGCCGTGCTGTACGGGCTTATGATGATGGCGGTACTGCTGACGGTGTTTATCTGGTTTATTTCATATAACTACACGGTAACAACGGATAAGTTCATGTATTTATTCGCTGCTGCCGCACCCGGAACGGCTCTGCTGACGCTGATGACGCTGCGGTTCGTGCCGCTCTTCCAGCGGAGGCTGCGCCAGATCACTCTGGTTCAGCGGCTGCGCGGGGTAGACGTCCGTACGGGAAGCGTGCGTAAGCGGATGAAAGACGGCATGACGCTGCTGAAGGTGCTGCTAACCTGGTCGCTGGAGGAAGCGCTGCAGACGGGGGATTCCATGACAGCCCGCGGCTACGGCACGGCCAAACGCAGCACTTATAGTATTTATAAGCTTGATTTGCAGGATAAGCTTGTCCTTGTCCTGCTGTCAGTGAGCGGTGCAGCTGTACTGCTGGGCTGGCTGACGGGCTACGGGCAGTTCGAAATTTATCCCCGCATGAACAAGCTGGAATTCGGCTGGCAGGAGGCTGTTATGTACGGCAGCTTCTGCCTGTTCGTGCTGCTTCCTGCAGTCATAGAAGGAAAGGAGAACTGGTTATGGAGATCCTCCAGGCGGAACATGTATCCTTCCGTTATCCCGAAGAAGACAGGGACTCGCTCCATGAGCTCTCGTTCACAATAGAAGAGGGTGAATTCGTGGTGCTCTGCGGCCCGTCCGGCTGCGGCAAAACAACACTGCTGCGTCATCTCAAACGCGAGCTCGCCCCGGTAGGTTCGTTCAGCGGAACAATAGCCTACAAAGGACAGCTGCTGCCGGAGCTTCCTGCCTCCGTTGCCGCCGGGGAGATCGGGATGGTGTTCCAGAACCCGGATGCACAGATCGTGATGGATACAGTCTGGCATGAGCTGGCGTTCTCCATGGAGAATCTGGGCATGGCTCCTGCTGTGATGCGGACCCGGCTGGCCGAGATCTGCGGGTTATTCGCGCTGGAGCCGCTGCTCTACAGATCTGTACATGAGCTGTCCGGCGGACAAAAGCAATTGCTCAATCTCGCTTCAGTGCTGCTCCTTCAGCCTAAGGTATTGCTGCTGGATGAACCGACCTCCCAGCTCGATCCGGTGGCTGCCAGAGAATTCATCATGGCGCTGCAGCGGCTGAATGAGGAGCTGGGGGTGACGGTTATTATCAGCGAGCACCGGCTGGAAGAGGTGCTGCCGCTCGCTGACCGTGTGCTGCTGCTGGAGGAAGGGGTTCTGCAGCTGAACGCCAGCCCGCGGGATTTCGCGCGGCAGGCAGGCGGTGCAGCAGCGGCGGGGCGGCAGGATTATCTGCCTGCCGCCGCCAGGCTCTGCCTCTCCTTGTCACAGCCCGCAGCAGCGGCTGTGCCGGATAACATTCCGCTGACTGTGCGTGAAGGCAGACGCTGGCTGCATTCCCTGAAGGCGGAAGCCGCAGCCGGTGTCCCTGGTCCTGAAACAGCTGCAGCGCCGGGAGCCCCAAGCCGTAACCACGGCAGGCCTCAGGCCGCTCTCCCGGCAGCCTCTGCAGAGACCCTGCTCTCCTGCCGGGAAGTGACCTTCCGGTATGAGAAGGAAGGGCAGGAGGTGCTGAGGAAGCTCACAATGACGCTGAAGCGCGGGGAGCTGCTGGCGGTGATGGGCGGGAACGGCGCAGGGAAATCGACATTGCTGCATGTGCTGAGCGGCCAGATGAAGCCGCAGCGCGGTAAGGTGATGTCCTCCAAAGGCGTTACAACCGGACTGCTGGCCCAGAACCCGCTGCTCTATTTCAGTTATGATACTGTGGCTGAGGAGCTGCAGCATATGGCACAGGTTGCCGGGCTGCCGGCGGAAGCGGCAGAGCGGGAGATTGAGGCCCTGCTGGAAGTATTCCAGCTCCGGGAGGTACTGCAGAGCCATCCGCATGATCTCAGCGGCGGACAGCAGCAGCAGGCGGCGCTTGCCATGATCATGCTGCTGAAGCCGGATATCCTGCTGCTGGATGAGCCTACTAAGGGGCTGGACCCGGCGGCCAAGGACAGGCTCGCCGCCTTGCTTCAGCAACTGCGCGCCCAGGGGGCAAGCCTGCTTATCGTAACGCATGATGTGGAGTTTGCTGCAAGACATGCTTCCCGCTGTGCGCTGCTGTTTGATGGAAGCATCACGGCGGAAGGCGCGCCGGAGGATTTTTTCAGCGCTAATTATTTCTATACTACAGCAGTAAACCGGATGGTCCGGGACTGGCTGCCGCAGGCATTGACAATGGAGGATGTGATTCAGGCATGGCCCGGTTCCGCGCCCCGCTGCTGACCGCTTTAGTTATATTCATTGCCGGCCTCGCGCTTACTGCAGCGCTGAAGGACCGCCATTATGTGCTGCTCAGTCTGGTGCTGCTGCTGGCTGCGCTGCTGCCGCTGTTTCTCCGGCTGGAGCGCCGGCGCCTGGCCTCCCGTGAGCTGGTGCTCCTGGCTGTACTGTCGGCAATTGCGGCAGTCAGCCGGATTCCGTTTGCCGCACTGCCGGGGGTCAAACCGGTGTCGGCGATTGTAATTCTGTCGGCGTATGTGTTCGGAGCCGAGGCGGGCTTCGTCATCGGTGCCGTAGCTGCACTGGTCTCCAATATCTATTTCGGGCAGGGACCCTGGACGCCATGGCAGATGTTCGCCTGGGGCATGACCGGCCTGACGGCAGGCTGGCTGCGGAATACCCGGTGGCTGAGCAAACGGCCGGGCCTGCTGGCCTTCGGCTTCATCTGGGGTTTTCTGTTTGGCTGGATCATGAATGTCTGGGTCATTCTCAGCCTGCCGGACGCATTCAGTTGGGGAATCGTAGCGGCGACGTACGGGGCCAGCTTTTATTTTGATCTGGCGCATGCCTTGTCGAATGTGTTTTTTCTGGCTGTATTATCCGGGGGCTGGATCAAAGTGCTGAGGCGGTTTCGTAAGAAGTACGGATTGCTTCAAGAGTAAAAAGATCTATTTTTGCAGCAGAATCCAAGAAAAATCGTCAATAACCTTCTTTATTCGACATTATTTTCGGAAGGCCATCAACAAATTGACCTAATTCTCCGATAAATATTGTTACAGCAAGATATCGAGAAGGCGGGATCACAGGAAATGAGACATCTGAAAATCAAGTATAAAATGGCTGTGCTGATTGCAGTTATTGTAGTTCTTCTTATTGGCATCGGTGCGACTGGCATTATGACTACAGACAGGATGGCTGAGCGGTCGGAGGAGACCTACAATCAGAATCTGCAGCCGATCTATCTGATTACCGAGATCCGCGGCAATAACCGGGCTATTGAATCTTTTTTGCTGGAGAACCTTATTACCAGGGATGCGGCCAAGAGCCAGGAGCTTAAGGCAGCCATCAAAAGCAATATTGATACCAACAATGAGCTGCTGGCCGAGCTCAAGACGATTGAGTTCAGCAATGACAAAATTGCGAGTAATGTTAACGAATATCTGCTGCTGCTCCCGGATTACCGTTCACAGCGGGATAACATCATCCACCTGGCCGATAATAATCTGAACGATGAGGGATATCAGGTCTTCTCGGGCAAAACATTCAGTGAAATGCGCAGTACGATGGTAAGCCTGCTTGAAGATACTGCGGCACTGTTTGTGGAGGATGCCTCTGCGCATAATGCTGAGACAGTGCGAAGCGCCCGCAGCTCTGTAACGTTAAGCGGTATTCTCATTACTGCCGCATGGATTTTGAGCATCCTGATTAGCATTGTCATTACCCGGCTGATTACGAAACCGCTTAAGGAACTGCAGGGTCTGATGAAACGTGCTGAAGCAGGGGATCTGACTGCAGCCGCCTCTTACCAGTCACGGGATGAGATCGGACAGATCAGCACTTCATATAATACAATGCTGATTGGCCTCAAGAATATGATGCGCGGTGTTTCCGAGAGTGCGGAGATTCTGTCAGCTTCCTCAGAGGAGATGAGCGCAAGTGCTGATCAGACAGCGCATGCCTCGCAGCTGATTGCGGAGACTTCAAGTGAGATCGCTGCCGGATTCGATGTGCAGGCGGAGAGTATTGCGCTGACTGCCCAGTCTGTGCGTACCATGACGTATGATATTGCTGAAGCGAAGCATAGCGGTAATGAAATGACCGGACTCATGGAACAGGCAGCCGCTTCCACGGACCGCGGAGCTTCTGCGGTAGAGCAGATTTTGACCCAAATGCGGGAGATTGATTCCAGTGTAGCGGCCAGCCGTAACATTGTCAGCAGCCTGGGCGGTTTGTCTGAAGAGATCAATACAATCATCACTACGATAAATGAGATTGCCGCGCAGACCAATCTGTTGTCGCTGAACGCTTCCATTGAAGCTGCCAGAGCCGGAGAGCACGGCCGGGGCTTCGCGGTTGTAGCCGGAGAGATCCGCAAGCTTGCCGAGGCTACCGGGCGGAGCTCACTGCAGGTTACGGAGATTATTAACCATATCCGCCTGCAAACCGCCAGCGCAGTGGATTCCATGGAACAGGGCTCCGGCATTGTCTCCCGCGGAGTTGCCCAGAGTGAAGTGGTTTCCGCGGCATTTACAGAAATTCAGACCTCTATTCATGCTGCAAGCGAACAGATGGAGCTGATTACAGAGGTTATCGGACATGTTGCGCAGGAATCGGAGGGGGTTGCCCAGGCAATGGCCCGGGTAGATGAAATCTCGCGCAAAGGCGCTGGAGATGTCCAGGATACCAGTGCTGCAAGCGAAGAGCAGCTGACTGCGATGGGTGAAATGTCCTCGTCTGCCCAGTACCTGGCTACGCTGGCCGAAGATCTGCAGAAGCATCTGGCCCGCTTTAAACTATAATCATTACGGTCCGGCACAAGCCCGGTTCGCCAAGGATCACAGGGAGCTCCCTAATCTGCGGCTGAACCGGGCTTTTGTAGTTGTTTTGTATGTATTCAGGCTCTTCCAGGCTGCCCGGCAGGCCGATTCCTGCAACAATTGACCTCATACTCACGTCTTTAATGTTGCCGGGGAGCTATTCCCGGGTACTTACTAAGAAGAACAACTTGTAATGCTGAGTTCAAGGAGGCAGATGATATTATGAAAAATAAGTTGATTAAGGTGGCCGCAGCTCCAGTGCTGCTGATGTCACTCATTGCCTGCAATGCAGACCAGGCCGGCAATGCAGTGGTAACCCCGGAACCCACCAGTACGGCGCAGGCCGGGCAGTCCGACCCGGCAACGGCAGTGCCTGAAGCAACCGCCGGACCTGCTGCCAAGCCGGCTCCATCCAGTGTGGCGGCAGGAGAGATTGAACACTTTGAAGACCTGACAATCTCTGACTGGGTGGACGATAACACGGTTATTGTCTCGAAGGAAAATGAGCAGCTCGGTACAATGAGCCTGGCGGAATTATCCGGCTCCTATCCGAAAAGCCTCTACCTGTACCACCTGGATACCAAGGAATATGAGCTGCTGAAGGAGCAGAAGGATACGAATCTTGGCGAAGCTGAGCTGTCCCCTGACGGCAAATATCTGCTGTACAGCGAATACACATTAGGTGATCCTGCCTATTACGTGATGGATCTGGGATCAAAGAAAACCTCCGGGATTAAAGGTGAACCTGTCGCCGGAGCAATCAGTGCGGAGTGGGCTGATGATAATACGGTTGTAGGGCCTGCATATAGCGGAGGTGCCTTTACCGCGGATGTCACCGGAAAGATCGCGGCTGTGAAGGGATTGGGCGCAGAGGGACTGATTATTGTCCGCCAGAGCAAAGATAAGCTCTATTACACTTCTAACTCCAATGAAACCCTGCAGATGCTGGATCGGACAACAGGTGAGCAGGCCAGTCTGCCGCTTGACCGGGTTGGCGGAGTTGTGCCGTCGCCGGATGGCACTCAGCTGCTGGTGCAACAGTATACGGATACCAGCCAGAAGCTTCTGCTCACTGATGCCGGCGGAGAGAATCCTCAGGTCATTGTGGAAGGCGCAGAGCTTGGCGGGTTCTCCTGGTCTCCTGACCAGCAGAGAATTACTTACAGCTCAGCGGAGGCGGCGGACGGTGATGGCCCAAGTGCCTTGTATATTTACGACCTGAGTACGAAGGAGTCTGCCAAGATCGCAGAAGGGAGCGGGAGTCTGGATACTTCATGGAGCCCTTCCGGCAAGGCGTTGTCCTATAATGAATGGGACGGGAAGCGGAGCAGCAGTAATGTCGTCCCGCTGGTGTACGGGGATTCGAAGTAACCGGATTCGCTCATTACGTATAGCCGCACGAAAAAAAAGCCCGCATCCGGTATGCTTTACCGGATGCGGGCTATTGGTATTGGTTGTACTAATGTTGTTTAAGCGTACCAGCCCCATACGAAGATAAACAGGGTACCGAAGATCGTAATCAGACCTACGAACAGCGCATAGGCGATATTGATGTACAGCTCCTTCTTGGAATCCGCCGATTCTCCGATGTGCATGAACACAAACAGCTGCAGGGAGGCCTGAATAATCGCTGTGATCAGCAGTACGGCCATATTTGCTCCGGAGGACAGATCACCATAAATGACAACAAGTGCAGCAGCAGAAAGGACCAGAGAGGCCAGATAACCCATTACATGGCGAATTGGAAACAGTTGCTTCATCATGTCACATCAGTCCTTTCAGGTAGACGAAGCTGAAGATAAAGATCCAGACAACGTCCAGGAAATGCCAGAACAGGGAGAAGATAAAAGCTTTATTGGCGGTAGCCGGCGTGATGCCGTGACGCCACAGCTGAATCATAATTCCCGCTCCCCACAGGAAACCGAAGCTGACGTGAGCACCGTGCGTGCCGAGCAGTACGAATAAGCTGGAGAGGAAACCGCTGGTCTGCAGCGTAGCGCCTTCGTGCACATAGGTGAAGAATTCATTGAGTTCAATGCCGATAAAGCCGAGGCCCATCAGCAGCGTGATGGCCATGAAGACCATCATCGCTTTTTTGTAGCCATGACGCATCGCGTGGACCGCCAGGCCGATGGTGAAGGAACTCGACAACAGCAAGAAGGTTGAAATCAGCACAGGGCCGATTTCGAAAATTTCGCTGCCGCTTGGGCCGCTGGCAAAGCGGTTAACCATTACGAAATATACAGTAAACAGTGTAGCGAAGAGAGGGATTTCAGCTCCGAGGAATACCCAGAAGCCGAAGATCTTGTTACTGTTCTCTTCCGTTGAATATTCGAGCGGCTTAGACGCATCTATTTTCATACAGTCTCACCCCGCATCAGTTTCTTTTCTGTAGCTTTAACCTCTTCGGCAGAGATATAGTAGCCGTGATCCCGGTCGAAGGACATGAACGCCAGCATCACGATGACGCCGATCCCTGCAACGATGGCTGGAATCCACATGCTGAATACCAGGAAGAAGCCGAGGAAGAAGAAAATCACGCCCAGGATGAACGGCTTGCCGGTATTGCTTGGCATATGAATCTTGGTGATCTTGGTGTCATCATAGAGCGGAATATTATCATGCTTCGCGGACCACAGGGCATCACGGGTTTCCACCTTAGGCACGATTGCAAAGTTATAGATTGGCATAGGGCTGTGTGTCGCCCATTCAAGTGTACGCCCATCCCAAGGGTCGTTGGTCGTATCTCTTGGCATATACCGTGTACTCCAGTAGATATTGTAGACCAGCAGCAGGAAACCGATAGCCAGGCCGACAGCCCCGACGAAGGATAGCATATTCAGCGGACCAAAGCCTGATTCCTCCGAATAGGTATACGTCCGGCGCGTCATTCCCATCAGACCCAGGAAGAACAGCGGGAAGAACGTCACATTAAAGGAAATGATAATCCACCAGAAGGAATGCTTGCCGAGCCGTTCATTCAGGCGGAAGCCGAAGACTTTCGGGAACCAGTAGTGGAACCCGGCAATGACGGCGAATACGGCGCCCGGAATCAGCACGTAGTGGAAGTGGGCTACCAGGAACATCGTATTGTGATATTGATAGTCGGCACTGGCCATAGCCAGCATGACACCTGTTACCCCCCCGATGGTGAAGATCGGGATAAAGGCCAGCGTATACAGCATTGGCGTCGTAAACGTAATCCTGCCTTTTCGCAGCGTAAACAGCCAGTTGAATATTTTAACCCCTGTAGGCACGGCAATCGCCATTGTAGTAATCGAGAAGAAGCTGTTGACCATAGCGCCTTGACCCATCGTGTAGAAATGGTGGGCCCATACCAGGAAGGACAGGAGCGAGATAATCAGCATACTGAATACCATGGAGGTGTAGCCGTACAGGTTCTTTTTGGAGAAGGTGGCGATAATTTCGCTATAAATACCGAAGGCCGGCAAAATAACGATATATACCTCCGGATGTCCCCAGACCCAGAACAGGTTGGCCCAGAGCATATCCATCCCGCCGTTGGCCATCGTGAAGAACTGGGAGCCGAACAGGCGGTCGAACATCATCAGCGCAAGCGCTACAGTAAGTACCGGGAAGGCGAAGACGATGATGACGTTGGTGATCAGTACGGACCAGGTGAACATCGGCATTTTCATGAGCGTCATGCCTGGTGCACGCATTTTGAGAATGGTGACGATGAAATTGACCCCGGTAATCAGAGTACCGATACCGGAAATCTGCAGCGCGAGGGAGTAATAGTTATTACCGACCGTCGGGCTGAACTCAAGACTCGCCAGCGGGAAGTAAGCGGACCAGCCGGCATCCGGTGATCCCCCGATAACGAAGGAAATGTTCAGCAGCATGGCACCCATGAAGAAGAGCCAGAAGCTGACGGCGTTAAGCCGCGGGAAGGCGACGTCCCGCGCGCCGATCTGCAGCGGAATGATTACATTCATCAGACCGATGATGAACGGCATGGCCATGAAGAGAATCATGATCAGGCCGTGGGTGGTAAATACCTCGTTATAGTGCTGCGCATCAAGGAATTTCATTTCCGGCGCAGCCGTCTGCAGACGCATCATCATTGCGTCCACACCACCGCGGAACAGCATGAGCAGTGCGGCAAGGATGTACATGACACCGATTTTTTTGTGATCTACAGTAGTAAGCCATTCACGCCAGAGATATCCCCATTTCTTGAAATAGGTGAGTCCGACGAGAATCCCGATGGTGGCAAGTGCAATGCTGACCATGGCTCCGTATATCAAGGGTTCGCCGTGAACCTTAAATTTGTCTAAATCCATTAGGGTGGCTCCTTTCGGTTTGTTACATCAAGCTCTTGCGGAGCTAGTGGCCTTCATGAGTTCCGGCATCCACGGGTGAGCTCGGCAGCGGCTGATCGACTTCGGGATCTGGTTCGCTGTCAAATTCGGTTCCGCTGGACGGCTCAGGCGAAGGATGAATCTCTTTGTTATCCTGATGCTCCTCACTGCCGTTGTCCATGTTCATCTCGCTGCCGTTACCACTCATATGCTCACTGTGGTCGCCCGGCGGAGGACTGAACTCCAGATGGGTGGAGGAATAGGTTTTGCGTCCAAGGAAGTCAGTGGCCAGCAGGGTTTTGAACTCATCCTCTGTCAGCTTCGAAGCGGTTTCCTTGACATCGGTCACCCATTCGTCATAATCCTTGCTGCTCATTACAAGAGTTTCGAATTCCATGTGGGCAAAGCCCTTGCCGCTGAAGTTTGCATTTTTACCGATATAAGAGCCTTCAGTATCAGCAGACAGGTGAAGCGTTGTGAGCATGTCGCTCATGGCGTACTTTTGTCCGGCAAGCTGTGGTATCCATAAGCTCGTGATGGTCCCAAAGGAGTACATTCTGAGCTCGATCGCACGGTGTACCGGAATGTTCAAGTAATTTACGGTTTCAATGCCTTCTTCAGGATAGCTGAAATGCCATTTCCAGTTGGAGGATGATGCGTAAACAACCAGCGGTGTCTGATCTTTATAATCCGCGGCCACATTCTCTACTTCGGTAGTTGTCTTGACGGTTACAAAGGACAGGAAGGCAACGATAATGATCGGGATGATAATCCAGATCGCCTCCAGCACCTTGTTACCTTCCTCATGTTCAGGAATGTAACCCTCATTGCTTTTCTTCGCCCGGTATTTCACCAGAACAAAGATATATAAGATGTAGACAACTGCCAGAACACCAAGCATAACAATGATGGAGAGAATAATGGTGTCAGATAACGTCCTCGCGGACGGCCCCTTCGGATTCAGAACAGTGAGTGAACTGCATCCCGGCAGGAGAAGGATCAGGCTTAGAAACAAAGCGTATAACGGTCCCTTTTTTTTCATATAGAACTCCTTCCTTCAATACTACTTTTCATTCGCCGTTCGCTAACGGGCTAACACTTAACCTGTATATATAGTAAGAATTACTTACCCAGATTGCAAAATACATTTTTTGTATGATTTATCCAAAATAGACCTTAAAAATGGCGAATTAGTTAAATATGTGTGATCAATTTGTTACAGGTACCTAAATGTATGATAAAGATCACTGTAGTGACGCAGTTTAAGCTAATTTTAAGGTTGTTCAAATTTCGTTCACATATTAGTAAATGTTATTAATTTTGTCACATTTATTTTGAGTGAAAAACCCGCGATTTAACCGCTTTTTGCTTGCTGTGACAGCATTCGACGCTATTTGTGATATTTCAGAAAAAATACTGCATATTCATTTTCTCCTTGCAAAAAGAGTAACAATAATTTAGCTTTCGGTTACAATCTCTCAAATTACGTTAAATCTATGTATGTTAAAGTAATAGACAAATATACATAGATTGGAGATTGCTGCTGGTGCCTACTAAAAAAATTGTGCTGTTATTCTTATCCTTATTCCTGATTTTGGGTGTTGTCCTGACCCCGGCAAGAGCTGAAGGCGGAAAGGCCGTCAGGCTTGGGGTTAACGATAAACTGAGCACTATAGAAGCTGTATCTGTAAAAAACACATATTATGTTCCGCTGCGTGCACTGGCCGGAGAGCTGAACTGGACGATCACCGGTCTGGCAGATGGTGTGCTGGTGACGGGCGGCTCCGGATCACTGACCGTGCTGAAGGGGGATGCCGGTGCCAGGCTCAAGGACGGCACAGTGGTGCCTCTGAGTACTTTTGTGCAGGGCGGAAACTTAATGGTTCCCCTGAAAATAAGCGGTTCTCTTGGATATATCATATCCTTTGCGGGAGATAAATATTTACTGCGGGTGAAGGACGGCTCAGCGCTGCTTACAGATGAGGCCTTCATCAGTAAATATGCAGCGGAGCTGAAGCCTGCAGCCACGCCAGAACCGGGCCCGTCTGCTACTCCGGCGCCGGCTGACGGACCTGCCCAGCCGGTTAAAACGGGCAAGCCCGGCTATACCGTGTACCTGACCTTTGATGACGGGCCTTCGGCAACTACAGCCCAGCTGCTGGATATACTCGCGAAGTATGATGTACAGGCAACCTTCTTCATGCTGGGCAATAACATGAACAAGTATCCTTCCCAGGTGAAGCGGATTGTGAAGGATGATTATGGTCTCGGGCTGCACGGCATGACCCACGTCAAAGGAAAGTTCTATGCTTCACCGGCTGCAGCGCTGGCTGAGATGGCGGATGATAATGCCGTACTGAAGAAGCTGACGGGCGCCAGTACTACGCTGATCCGGCCGCCATATGGAAGCAAGCCGTATTTCACCAAAGCCTTCCGGGATAAGGTGTTATCCCAGGGTTACCACCTCTGGGACTGGAATGTGGACTCGAATGACTGGAAATACAAAGAGGATAGCGATTCAATCTATACTACGGTAATGAACCAGGTCCATAAGCTGAAGCAGTCCAAGACAGACCCGGTAATTCTGATGCATGACCAGAAGGCTACGCTTAAGGTACTGCCGCGTCTGCTGGAGACGCTCAAGAAGGAAGGGTATACCTTCCAGGCCATTACAAAGGACATGGAGCCGGTCAACTTCTGGAAGGATAAACGCTGATAAGAGGCTTTGAATGCACAAGAGCAAGCTGCCGGAGGAAACTCCGTGCGGCTTGCTCTTTTTCAGGAGGAATTCACTTATACAAATACTGAACAAGCATGTTGACGAGCTCTGCCTTCAGCCGGTCTGCCGGGACCCTCTGCGGGGAAAAGGAGATTACGTCAACTATGGCACTCACCGATTCGAACACAATTACGGAAGCTGCCTCAAGATCAGCAGGCTTCATTTCATCCCGGCCCATCTGCAGATACTTAAGGGTACTAAGCCGCCCGGTTTCGTACTGGGTATCCATGAGCTGCTTGATGAACTCATCGCTGTGGTACATAATGCTTAATTCTTTATGGTAGCCGATGAAGTCTTTATGCGAATCCAGCAGGCTGTCGATCAGATGCATAATCAGCTCGTAACGGCCGACCATAGCGAAGTTGATTTCGGACATCGATGCCTCAACCCGTGCCAGCAGCTCATCGCCATACATATGGAGCACTTCGATGAAGACGGCTCTTTTATCAGTGAAATAGGAGTAGAAGCTGCCTGTGGATACCCCGGCTGCCGCTGCAATTTCCTTGGTGTTGGTCTGGTGAAAGCCCTTGTCGGAGAATTGCTTCATCGCCGCCCGGATAATGGCCTCCTTGGTTCGGACACTCCGTTCCTGCTGCGGAGTTCTGATTTTATTGTCTGTTTCGCCCATAGCTTAAGATCCCCCTCACAGTACAAATTGTAAAATAGCTGTTTTGTACTGTCAATAAAAGTTGAACCAAAGTTCATTTTTGTAATTGACAAATGTGAACTTTGGTTCATATAATTCGAATATGAACTTTATTTCATATTTTGGAGGATGATGAGTATGGGCATTAGAACCCGCAGAGCTTTATCGTTCACGGCAATAGTCCTGGGTTTTTTCATGGCGCTGCTGGACACGACCATAGTTAATATTGCCCTGCCGGAGATGACACGCCATTTCGGCGGAAGTGTGTCGCAGATATCCTGGGTGGTGAACGGGTACAACCTGGCCTTTGCCGTGTTTATATTGACGGCGTCCCGCCTGGCAGATCAGTTCGGACGGAAGAAGGTGTTCCTCGCCGGAGTGGTACTGTTTACATTAAGTTCTTTAGTGGCGGGGTTCTCCTCTTCGCTTAGCATGCTTATTGCCATGAGAGTGATCCAGGGACTGGCCGGTGCGGTCATTGTGCCCGTTACGATTCCGCTGACCACGACCACCTTCCCGAAAGAAATGCACGGCCTGATTATCGGGATCTGGGGCGCGGTCTCCGGGGTGGCAGCGGCACTCGGCCCGGCACTCGGCGGGATTCTGACGCAGAAGCTGAGCTGGGAATGGATCTTTTATGTCAATGTGCCGCTGGGTGTGCTCAGCATAGTGCTGACCCTTATTTTCATTAAGGAATCAAGGGATAATACAGCGGGCCGGTCCATAGATTACGGGGGGATTCTGGGGATTACCGGAGGGATGTTCTTTATTACCTATGGTCTGATTAAAGTGCAGGATTACGGCTGGGGCTCACGCATGTTCCTGAGTCTGCTGGCAGCGGGAGTATTATTTGTAGTGTTCTTCTTCCTCACGCAGTATAGGGGGAAGCAGCCGATGCTGCCTTTATCGCTGCTGCGGATCAGAGCGTTCAACAGCACCTCTGTTTCAATGATTATCCTGGGTGCCGCACTGATGAATATTTCGCTGCTGACCTCCTTTTACCTGACCCGGGTGATGGGTATTTCCGAGCTGAGGGCGGGTCTGGTCCTCTCCATGATGGCAGTCGGCTCTATTATCAGCTCCGCCATTTCCGGACCGCTATCGGCGAAATACGGCAGCAGCCTGTTTGCCGCAGCGGGAATGCTGCTGATAGGCGGTGCTACTTATTCCATGAGCAGCCTTCAGGCTGATTCTACACTGGGCGCGGTGATGCTCCGGCTTGCCCTGGCAGGCTTCGGCGTGGGACTTTCGATGGCGCCCGTGATGTCCTCGGCGATCCGGGTCGTTCCTGACGATAAGGTGGGTATAGCCTCAGGGGTAACCAACATGGCGAAGGCACTGGGAAGTGTGATCGGGGTGGCGATCATCGTTACGGTGCTGCAGCACAATACAGAGCAGCGGGCGGAAGCGGTTCAGGCCCGTGCAGCAGAGGCACAGCCGCTTGCAGTGATCCGACAGCAGGCGGCGGTAGAGGCTTTCAGCGATACCTTTAAATTCGCAAGTTATCTGTTAATACCGGGTGTTGCAGCAGCTGCGCTCAGTGATGAACGGCGGAAAGGAAGGATGCAGCAGGTTAAGAGCCTTTCCTAAAGGATTCAGCAGGCTGAAATGTGCTTCTCCCGCGAATAAATCCTCCGCTGTTCTGATTCGTAGCAGTATAACATGCCCCGGCATACAATGAACAAAGGACGAGATGCTGGGCGGCATTCTCTCTCTATCCCTCATCCTTGTCCGGATACCGGGAGGGATGCGTATGCCAGGCAGAATTGCAGGCACACCAAGACAGGACGGCTACAGGATGCCGGGAGAATTCGAGCCGCACCAGGGCACTTGGATGCTCTGGCCGGTCCGGACTGACACATGGAGGCTTGGCGCCAAGCCGGCACAGGCTGCATTTGCCCGGGTTGCTGCAGTAATCGCCGAATTCGAGCCGGTAACAATTGGGGCCTCCAGCGCACAGTATGAGCATGCGCGCTCTCTTGTGCCGCCGCAGGTGCGTGTGGTGGAGATCTCCTCGGATGATGCATGGATGCGGGATATCGGTCCGACCTTTGTGGTGAACGGCCACGGGGGAGTCCGGGGGATCGATTGGGGCTTCAATGCCTGGGGAGGACTGGATGGAGGGCTGTATTTCCCGTGGGATCAGGACCAGCTTGTGAAGCGGAAGGTACTGGAGATAGAGAATCTGGATCATTATGACCTGCGGCATTTCATCCTCGAAGGCGGGGCCGTGCATGTAGATGGAGAAGGCACGCTGATTACTACCGCACAGTGTCTGCTTAATAAGAACCGCAACCCTCATTTGTCCAAAAGACAGATTGAGGGTTATTTGCGCAGCAGCTTAAATGTAGAGCGGATTATCTGGCTGCCGCGGGGCATGAGCGATGATGAGACAGACGGGCATATCGATGAGATTGCGGCTTTCGTCAAGCCCGGAGTGGTTGTGATGAGCTGGACGGATGACCGGAATGATCCGCAATATGAAATTTTGCAGGAAGCGTACTCGCTGCTGACCCGGGTGAGGGATGCACGCGGGCGCAGGCTTACGGTTCACCGGCTGCATATTCCGGACCGGCTGGTCATTACAGCTGAGGAAGCTGAATGGATTGACCCGGCCAGGGGCAGCTACAGCCGCAGGCCGGGTACAACCTTTGCTGCAACCTATGTTAACTTCTATATCTGCAATGGCGGTGTAGTCATGCCGGGCTTCGGTGATAAGCGGGATATAGAGGCGTTGAATACACTTCAGGGGATATTCACAGACCGCAAGGTAGTACAGGTCCATACCCGGGAGATCGCGCTCGGCGGAGGAAACATTCACTGTATCACCCAGCAGCAGCCGAGAGGGGGGTGAAGGAGGGATTGGAGTAAATGATTGACATAACCCGTTAACTGTATTAATAATAGTAGTACAGTTAATACACTGAAATACAGCGGTCTGGCATAGAGCAGGAGAAGACGGGAAAGGAGGGCTGGCATGTTCGAATTGGATATACGCAGCCGCAAGCCGATCTACGAGCAGTTGACGGATAAGGTCAAAGAGCTGATTATGCACGGCATTCTACAGGCGGATGAGCAGCTGCCTTCAGTCAGAACATTATCTGCCCAGCTCACGGTGAATCCCAACACGATTCAGAAGGCCTACCGTGAACTGGAACGTGAAGGCTACATCTATTCACTGCAGGGCAAAGGGAATTTCGTGGCTCCGCTGCAGCAGGAACAGAATGAGAGCAAGCGGACTGAATTGAAGGAGGGGCTGCTGCGGCTGATGGCCGAGGCTGTTTATCTCGGATTTACGGAGAATGAGATTAGCGCACTGTACCGCCAGGCGCTGGACCAGAGAAGAGAGGAGAAGGGACATGATTGAGATACGCGGAGTGAGCAAGATATTTCAAGAGGACAAGGCAGTGGACCATCTTTCGCTGACTGTACATAAAGGGGCTATTTACGGTTTGCTAGGCTCAAACGGAGCCGGCAAAACAACGCTGCTCAAGATGCTTGCGGGCATTTACCGTCCTGACACCGGCAGCGTCAAAATCGGCGGCCAGCCGGTATTCGAAACACCGGAGGTGAAGAGCCGGCTAATCTTTATGCCGGACAGCCCCTATTACTTCCCGCAAGCTACCATTAAGAGCATGGCAGCCTTTTACCGCAGGGTATATCCCGGCTGGAACCAGCAGCGGTATGAGGGCCTTGCCGCAGCCTTCCGGCTGGACCCCCGGCGGAAGTTGAGCCGCTTCTCCAAGGGAATGCAGCGCCAGGCCGCCTTCTGGCTGGCTCTTGCCTGCCAGCCGGAGGTACTGATTATGGACGAGCCGATCGACGGGCTCGATCCGGTCATGCGCCGGCAGATCAAGAATCTGCTGTTCCAGGAGGTGGCTGAGCGCGGGCTTACCGTGCTGATCTCCTCGCATAATCTGCGCGAGATCGAGGACCTCTGTGACCACGTCGGCATTATGCACGAAGGGCGGATGCTGGTAGAGAAGGATCTGGATGATCTGAAGGCGGATACGCATAAGGTTCAGGTGGCATTACGGGATGAACGGCATGCGGGAGCGCTGGAGGCGAAGCTGCAGATTCTGCACCGGGAACAGCGCGGCAGTGTCAGCCTGTACATTGTCAAAGGCGACCGTGAGCGGATCGCGGAGGCTTTTCACGTATACGAGCCTTATGTATTTGATCTGCTGCCGCTGACACTGGAAGAAATCTTTATTTATGAAATGGGGGATGCCGGTTATGACGCACAGCCGATTCTTCTTTAGCGGCAGTATCATCCGCCAGAACCTGCGGCAGCACGGCTGGATCGGGGTTCTGTATGCGCTGGTGCTCCTCTTCATCGTTCCGCTGCAGATGTTCATGAACGGTGATCCGCTGGCGGAGCCAACGAAGCTGAACCGTTTATTCAATCTGGGCATAGATATTTCGCCGGTCCTGATTGCTTTTCCTATCGGTGCCGGGCTGTTCCTGTCCCGTTATCTGCAGTCGAAAAAGTCTTCGGATCTCTGGCATGTCCTGCCGTTCCGCCGCCCGCAGCTGCTGGCTTCCCATACGGTAAGCGGGCTGATTCTGCTGCTGCTGCCGGTCTGGATTACCGCCGCCGTAACGGCTGTTGTCCGTTCGCTGGAAGGGAATATGTATATCTACAGCGGGTCTGCGGTATGGGAATGGTGCCTGACGGTCAGTCTGCTGACGCTGTTTCTGTACGTGTTCACTATCTTTGTAGGCATATGTACCGGGCAGACCATTCTGCAGGGGGTGCTGGTATGCATCCTGCTGGTTCTGCCGGCCGCGCTGCTGCAATTCATCAACCTGCATCTCAACAGGTACCTGTACGGATTCCCGGACTGGTTTGGCCTGCAGGGCATTCTTACCTACTGGGCACCGTTTATGCGGATTATGGATTTGTCCTTTAAGCCGTTCACCGTTATGGAGATGTGGATATATGGCTGTCTGTCCGCCTTGTTCATGGCGCTGTCATTCGTGCTGTACCGTATACGCCATAGTGAAAAAGCCGGACAGGCGCTGGCCTTCACCTACTTCAACCCGCTGTTCAAAGCTGGTGTGATGCTCTGCAGTATGCTGCTGGCGTCCCTTTACTTCGGCAGTGCGGGCGGTAATAACGGTCTGACCATTGCCAGTGCCCTTGCGGGGGGACTTATAGGTTACATTGCCGTTGAGATGATTCTCCGCAAAACCTGGCAAATTATGAACCGCAGGCTGCCGCTGGAATTCGCAGTGTACAGCGTACTGCTGGGGCTGCTGCTCTATATTCCCGTATCCGGATTGACCGGGTATGAGGACCGGGTTCCGGCGAAGGATAACGTGGCTGCGGTATATGCCGGGGGGAATTACAGGGAGATTACAGAGAACATGCAAGGAAGTACTACCCGTGAAGAACGGGTGGAGGAGCTGTTATCCTCAGACCCGCAATACATTAAAGCTGTAACCGCACTGCATCGTGCTGTTGTGGCCTTGAGGCCGGATCAGCAGCCGGAGCTGCGGTATAATTATTATAACGGAAGCCGCCAGTTCATTCTGGCCTACAAGCTTTCAAACGGAAGGACGCTGATGCGGTCCTATTGGATTCCGGCAGCGGGTTTCGAGCCGGAGCTGAAAGCGGTTATGGAGAATATGGAATTCAAAGAGAAGAAATACCTGCTGTCACGGCTGAACGAGGACGTTGAAAGCTTCAGGCTGAGCAATCTGGAGAGGGTAATCAGCATTTCTGACCCGCAGGAGGTTCAGGAATTCAGGGAAATTCTGAAGCAGGAGCTGCTGGACATGTCTTATGAAGACCAGACAGGAGATCAGCGCGGACGGGCTACGATTAAATTAGCCATTAAGCAGAATTCGAACATATATCAGGTTTATTATACGTATGACTGGTTCCCGTCCTATGAGAAGATGACCGCCTGGCTGGAGCAGAAAGGTTATGCTGATAAAATTAAGGTTACAGCTGCAGATGTAGTGTCAGCGGAGATCTTCAGGGATGAGCATCAGAGTGCAATCCCCGCCGGGCTGATCTATAATCCCGGTACGCGTCTAGAGCTGGCCCGCAGCGAGAAGCGGTCTGCTGTCGTGTCAGACCCGGCCCAGATCAGCAATATCCTTGAGCACCGGCGTAATTTCACCGGACAAGAGGGAAGATATGTAGTGAAGATAGAGTACAAAAGCGGGACAGTTCACTTTATTTCACTGAACGAACAAGATGTCGGTCCGGCGCTTAAAGCACTCCTACCATAAGACTGTCTGTCTAAATCATAATGCCCCTGTTACCGGAGATCACTCCGTGCGGGGGCATTGCTGTATGCAGCGGATTGCCGGGCATGGCCGGTGCCGGCGGTTTGACAGGTGCGGATGATTGCCGTATGTTGTTGGAAATATAAGCTTGGGTTTAATCAGTGAGGGCGGCAGTCCGGTGAAAGCGGCCGGGCTGACTGGACAGGAGGGGAAGAGGCTGGAAGAGCATGCGGAAGAACACGGAGAGAAACAGTCGGAGCAGCAGCTGGAGGAAGTAGCAGATCATCTGGACCATGGGCTGCAGATTGTCTTCATCGGCTTCAATCCCAGCATCCGCTCCGGGGAGCTGGGTCATCACTACGCCAATCCGCGCAATAACTTCTGGCGGATTCTGCATCAGTCCGGACTGACACCGCGGCTGTATGATGCATCGGAGGACGGTGAGCTGCTGAAGCTGGGTTACGGGTTCACCAACATTGTCGCCCGTCCTACGGTAGGCATTGAGGATATTACCCGGGAGGAGTACAAGCAGGGCCGGGAGCTGCTCCGGGCCAAGCTGGAATTGTACCGGCCGCAGATTGCCTGCTTCGTCGGCAAGGGCGTGTACACGGAGTTCAGCCGGAGAAGCAAAGCCGGCTGGGGGTTTCAGGAAGGGGTAACACCGGTGGTCGACGGAGTGCGGGAGTTCGTTGCCCCCTCCTCCAGCGGGCTTGTCCGGATGCCGCTGCCCGAGATCGTGGGCATTTACCGGCAGCTGTCGGAGTTTGTTGCAGAGAACGGGGAGTGAACGTGCGCGGAGGCGGCTGCTTACGGACACACGGGCCGTTATTTCGGCTGAACAAGCCTGCTGAAGCTCCTTGCGGACACAGCAGACCTTATTTCGCGGAAACAGGCGCGATTTGGAGCAAATGCAGAGGAATAAGTGCATCTGAGTCCGCAAGGACCAGAAACAGGCTGATTTTACAGGAATAAGAGCTGTGGTGTCCGCAAGGACAAGCGAGAGCAAAGTCAAAGTCAAAGTCAAAGTCAAAGTCAAAGTCAAGGTCAAGAGCAAGCGCTATGGCGAGCGAACAGCCGTCCGCCACAACACAACAAACCCACCCCTCAGCGAAGGGTGGGTTTAATTAAATGGATAAGAATTTATGTGTTTCTGGGCCCCCGCAAAGTACCTGAGTAAACTTCATGAAAAGGCGGCACTTTGTGCGGATATCTTAGCGATGCCTAGATTTGAATCAGCAGCAGAATAATCGAAGACAGCGACAGGCAGACGCTGACCAGATAGAGCACGGCAACGACCTGCCGCTGGTTCAGACCGGCTTTGAGCAGGCGGTAATGGACCTGGGTCGCATCGGCCTGGTAGATGGCCTGTCCCTTAAGGAAACGTTTGACAACCACGAAGATGTTGTCGAAGATCGGTACGCCGAGGGCGAGTATCGGAATGAACAGGGACAGCACTGTAGCCTGCTTGAAGGCACCGTCGAGCGCGATCACGGCCAGAATGAAGCCGAGGAAGGTAGCGCCGGCGTCACCCATGAAGATTTTGGCAGGTGCCTTATTGAAGCGCAGGTATGCTATGGTAACACCGACCAGTGATATAGCCATCATGGCCGACGAGGATTGCCCCATCGTAATCGCCACAATGAACAGGGTAACAGCGGAGATTGCAGTAAGTCCGCCGGCCAGCCCGTCCATGCCGTCAGAGAAGTTAATTACTGTGGTTACGCCGAAGATCCAGATGATCGTCAGCAGGAACTGCAGAATGAAAGGCAAGGAGACGTAATCACCCGAGAAGGGGTTGATGAAGCCGGTAAAGGCATTGCCGGACAGGAAGACCAGGACGGCTGCGGCAATCTGCACGATGAATTTAGGGAGTGCCGGGAAATCCTTGCCTTTGGTTTTGTACCAGTCATCAATGGTTCCTATAGTCAGCAGAAGCACACCGCCGATGAACAGAGCCAGCGTCTCCAGGGAGAATTCACGGGCGAACAGCAGATATGTAATAAAGAAACCTACGAATATAGCGTAACTGGCTGTAAGCGGAATCGGCTCCCTATGTATTTTGCGTTCAACATCCTTCCGGGGCCTGTCCACGAAATCGAGCCGGAAAGCGAGCTTGCCAAGAGGTGGGATCAGCAGATAAACGATAGAAAACGACACAAGAAATGCTAAAACGTATAAAATGACAATCACCCCGTTGATTTATTTGAGCATGTCTGTCTAAATTATATCCCAGAAGGGGATACCTTGTCGATTCGGACAAATGAAGGTGGAGGGAATTATGAAATACGACGTAATTTTATTTGATGCAGATGACACACTATTCGATTACGGGATGGCTGAGAGCCATGCCCTGTACCATGCTTTTGCCCATTTCGGCCTGCCTACAGGGGCGGAGGATTATGCGGCCAGCTACAAAGAAATCAACCATTTGCTGTGGAAGGATTTCGAGCAGGGGCGGATTACTTCTGCAGCGCTGCGCGTGGAACGGTTCAACCGGCTGTTTGCCGCACACAACCTTGAGCTTAAGCCGGAGGAGTTCAGCGATGCCTACCTGCGGTTCCTGGGGGAAGGTACCTTCCTGATTCAAGGAGCCGTTCAGCTGTGCGCAGAGCTTGCCGGCTGCAGGCTGGCTGTTATCACTAACGGGATCAAGGATGTGCAGCAGTCCAGAATCAAGGGATCGCCGCTGAGTGAGGTATTCGAAGCTATTATTATCTCTGAAGAGACAGGATACCAGAAGCCGGAGACGGGGATTTTTGATTATGCTTTTGCCAAACTGAATATTTCGGATAAAAGCAAAGTGCTGATCGTCGGTGACTCCCTCACCTCGGATATTCAGGGCGGGATGAACTACGGCATCGATACCTGCTGGTTCAATCCGCTGGAGAAGCCCGGCGCTCCGGGAATAGTGCCTACCTATGAAATCCGCAGTCTGGATGAGCTGCTGAAGATTGTAAGCTGACGGCCCTGGCGATTGAAAATATTCTCCCCGTGTTAAATATATAAGGACGTTCCAATCATCCTGATATTCATCTCAATACACGGGAGAGGATTATGATGTATAAAAAATGGCTGGTCGCCGCCGTAATAGCGGTACTTACAGTTACAAGCTCAGCGGGAGTATTTGCAGCTGCCAAACTGCAGCAGATTAAGGCCTATCTGAACCACAGCCTTGGAGTTGTGGTGGATGGCAGCCCGTACTGGCTCAAGGACGGCAACGGCAAAACCCTGACACCCATCACCTATGAGGGCACCACCTATCTGCCGATCCGTTCCATTGCGGATGCGCTGGATGTGCCGATCACCTATGATGCGGCGAATTATAAAGTAAGAATCGGCACCGGCAGCGCGGCTCTTCCGGCACCGGGCAGTTCCGGCGGCAGCGGTAATACAGCTCCGGCGGAAAGCACGGCCCGTCCGGTCAACCTGCCGAAGGATTTCCCGATTCCGGCGGATGCTGTGATTGCAACAACGGTAGACACGGATGCCGGCGGGGTGAAGAAGGCCGCCTTCACGTATTCCACACAGGAGACGCTGGATACGATGGGCTTCGTCTACAGTGAATATGTGAAAATCAAACGGCTGGATAATGCATCGGAGACGGTGACAGCCAGCACGGTCAAAATTACCGGCAGACTGGGCGGCACCAGTCCGGTGTCCATTACGGGCAAACCCTCGACCGCACGGCCGGGCTTTAATATCTTCACCATTACCTGGTCGGAGAGCTGAACAGGGCAGGTCCTGCCGGCTAATGCTCCATCAGATGCAAAAACTCCGGGCCGTCATACGGTCCGGAGTTTTTGCTGTGAAGATCTAAAGCTTAAGCCTGCTGCCGGGTATCCAGCGGCTTCAGGTGAGCCTCAATCTGCGGCCGCTTAGCTTCGAGGAACGGGGGCAAAGCGAGGGACTCGCCAAGATGCTCGAGCGTTTCATCGGTGGCGAAGCCGGGACCGTCGGTAGCCAGCTCGAATAATATCCCGTTTGGCTCGCGGAAGTACAGCGAGCGGAAGTAGAAGCGGTCAACGAAGCCGGAATTGGGCAGCTGGACGGTGCGGATCCGCTCAATCCACAGCTTCAGCTCCTCTTCGTTGTCGACCCGGAAGGCGACATGGTGTACGCCGCCCCGGCCAAGCCGCTCCTGCGGCAGGTCCTTGCGCTCTTCCAGGTGGATCTCGGTGCCGGAGCCGCCTTCGCCGGTCTCGAACACGATGACATCGGGCTGTCCGGCTGCCAGCGAAGGATAAGTGCCCTTGCGGCGGAACCCGAGCAGCTGCTCCAGAATGAGTGCTGTATCCTCGGCGGTCTCTACCGTCAGATGCGCCGGACCCAGGCCGACTATGGCGTATTCAGCGGGAACCGGGCTCCGGTCCCAGGGCTTGCCGCCGGCCATGCCCTGGTTATGCTCATCCGAGACGAGAATGAGCCGCTGCCCCTCGTGGTCGGTGAAGGCCAGCGTCTTGCGTCCGCCGCGCTCAGTGATTTCATCATGCTCGACATTGTAGATTGTGAAGCGCTGAGTCCAGTAGAGCAGTGCCTCGTCACCCGGCACACGCAGCGACAGAGCAGAGATGCTGTTATTGCCGTCACGGTTGCGGCCGGCATTCGGCAGCTCGAAGAAGGTGAGCTCGGTGCCGGGATTGCCGGCTTCGTCACCGTAGAATAAGTGATAGACGGAGACATCGTCCTGGTTTACCGTTTTTTTGATCAGGCGCAGTCCAAGCACCTCAGTATAGAACTTATAATTCTCCGGTGCCTTAGCCGTAATGGCGGATACATGATGCAGCCCTTTTAATGTTAGACTCATATAAAGCCCTCCTTGGATTCAATAATGTAACCGGAATGTTGTATCCCGGGCAGGATTTCTGTACAGTGATTGTTAGTTACAGCAGCAGTTAATTAGGTGAGTAATATTAAGTTACTATAATTTTAATAGTTAATGATTAAAAATGCAACATCATTATTTAGTATCTGAATTTAGTATTCAGGAAAGCGGGGCTAATCATGCATACACGGGCAAGTCTGCTGAAACAGCTGAAGGACATGGGAATCGATCCGCACGGAACGCTGCTGGTTCATTCCTCGTTCAAAAGTATCGGTGAAGTAGAAGGAGGAGCAGACACCGTACTGGATGTCCTCTCTGAATATATGAAGGAGGGTCTCTTGGTCCTGCCTGCGCATACCTGGTCTTATATCAACGCGCAGCATCCGCGCTTCTCTGTGACAGACTCGCCTGTCTGCGTCGGTATTCTGCCGGAGCTGTTCCGGAAGCGGCCGGGGGTCATCCGCTCCTGGCATCCCACCCACTCTGTATCAGCACTTGGTGCCGATGCGCTCAGCTTCACTGCCGGAGAGGAGCGCTGGGATACGCCTTGCGCGCGCGGCTCGGTCTACGGCAGGCTGCTGGACCGCAAGGCGGACATCATGCTGCTCGGCGTCGATTTGCGGAGGAATACCTTCATTCACGGTATTGAGGAATGGGTCCATATCCCCGGCCGGATGACGGACGGGCATGAGCCGCTTATTACGATTACGCCTGACGGGGAGGAAATTCCGGTTCCTTCACGCCGGCACTGCGGGCTGTCCTGGTCGCAGCACTTCTGGAAGGTGGAGGCGGTGCTGGAGGACGGAGGCGCTCTGCGCAGAGGCCGCTTCGGTGATGCAGCAGTCATGATCTGCGGCACAGAGCGCACGACGGCGGTCTTAAGCCGCATGCTGGAGGCGAACCCGGATTTATTCTCGGACAATGAGCCGCTAAGCGGGGAGGACATGCCGGAAGCGTTGCCGAAGACGAAGCCGGGAATGCCGCAGTGGAATACCGCAAAGCTCTGAGTTAACCCAAAGCCAAGACTCCGCTTTGTGGGGGGGGCCGACCGGTTTCCGGCTGCTTCTGGCAGGGTTATAGCAATGTATGGTATATTATTCTCAATAAAATCAAAGTAAGGAGATTGGAAATGGAAAAAACATTGGTGTTTGGCCACAAAAATCCGGATACAGATACAATCTGTTCGGCAATCGCTTATGCAGCACTGAAGAAAGAACTCGGCTGGGATGCTGAAGCAGTCAGATTGGGCGAAGTCAGCGGGGAAACCCGGTATGCGCTTGATCAATTCGGCGTGGAAGCTCCGCGCCTCGTAGAGAATGTTGCGGCTGAAGCTGGGCAGGTTATTCTGGTTGACCATAATGAACGCCAGCAAAGCGCGAATGATATCGATCAGGTCCGTGTAGTAGAAGTTATCGACCATCACCGGATCGCGAACTTTGAAACGGCTCATCCGCTGTACTACCGTGCGGAACCGGTTGGCTGTACTGCAACTATCCTGAACAAGCTCTACAAGGAGCATGGAGTTGCTATTCCGCAGAACATTGCCGGTCTGATGCTGTCCGCCATCATTTCCGACTCCTTGCTGTTCAAATCCCCAACCTGCACTGAACAGGATGTTGCCGCTGCGCGTGAGCTGGCTGACATCGCCGGTGTAGATGCTGAGAGCTACGGCCTGGCTATGCTCAAAGCAGGTGCTGATCTGAGCGACAAGAGTATTGCCCAGCTGATCTCCCTGGATGCCAAGGAATTCAAGATGGGTGAATACAAAGTGGAAATCGCCCAGGTTAATGCCGTGGATGTCAATGATGTACTCTCCAAGCAGGCTGAACTGGAAACCGCTCTGAGCGCGATCATTGACGACAAAGGACTGGATCTGTTCCTGTTCGTAGTGACCGATATCCTGAATAACGATTCCGTGGGACTGGCCCTCGGCCGCGCTGCCAGCGCTGTAGAGCAGGCTTACAATGTGAAGCTGGATGACAACAAAGCGGTGCTGAAGGGTGTAGTATCCCGCAAATCACAGATCGTACCTGTGCTGACGGAGACGATTGCCAAGCTGTAACAGGGGCTCCGGCAGATCATCCGGATCGTTATTTTCTATAATTTGACAAATGATCGGCTGCAGCATCCTCAACAGGATGGGACAGCCGGTTTTTTTGATTTTTGAGATTATTTTTTTAGAGTGCACAGCAACTCCTTGGCGTTTGACGGGTATAATCAGCATAGGAATCTTCTGGGAGGCGGCAATGATGGGAAAGATGCGTAAGCTGGCAGTTTCAACACTTGGACTGATGGTCATTTCGGGAGGGGGGCTGCTGTATGCCGCTGCTGGGAAGGGTGATCTCTCGGTATATTTGAATAATGTACTGCAGAAGCAGCCCGGGCTGACTGTGGAGGCTGAAGCCTACCTGCCGCTGGAGCAGCTTACCGAGAGCATGCAGGCCATCGTGTCCCGGGACGAGTCGGCAGGTACAGTACGCATCTATAAGCCGAATGTGAACACGGTGCTGCTGGATGATCAAGGGAAGATTTTTGGCAAGGTGAGAAGTGCTTCCAGCAGTACCTTCTACGCTCTGGTGCAGGTGGATCATCTGCGTGCAGAAATTTCGGATTTGAAAATAACGATCACCGACCCTTCCGGCAAAACGGATACTGTGGATAATCAGCAGATTACAGAGAAGAAGGAGAGCTTCTGGTTCAAATCGGCTGCCTATACCTCCAGCTTTACGGAAAAGGGCAACTACACCATTCAGGTCTATATGAAGGATACGGTCTCCAAGAAGTGGTTCATCGTTTCTGAATTGCAGATTTCAACTACCTGAGCGGCTATGCCGGACATTACATGCTGAACATAATAAGCTGTACCGGATTAGGGAAACGGATGCTGCCTGCGGGGCGGTACCCGTTTCTTCTTGTTTCATGAGCTTTCTGCTACACTGGGCATAGGCAAGGCCGCATCAGCAAACCATTGAGGAGGGGATTACAATAATTAGAGTCTATCCCGCAGAGTCTGCACACCGGTTCGATTATGGCTGGCTGAAAGGCAGCCATGTTTTCTCATTTGGGGATTTCTATGATCCGGATAACACTTCATTTGGCCCTATGCGGGTCTGTAACGATGATACGATTGCTCCGGGAAAAGGCTTCGGGGCCCATCCGCACAGTGACATGGAGATTGTCTCCATCGTACTGTCCGGCGTGCTGCGCCATGAGGACAACCTGGGTAATGTGGCTGAAACAACATTTGGCGGAATTCAGCGGATGTCGGCGGGAACAGGTGCGATTCATACGGAGCATAACCCGTCAAGCAGCGAGCCGGTCCGGCTCCTGCAGCTGTGGTTTATGCCGCGGACCCGCGGAACGGCGCCTTCGTATGCAACAGGGCGGTTTGACCCGGGTAAGCTTGCAGGGAGGCTGTTGCCGGTAGTCGCAGCAGAGCCTGCGGCAGAGATTGTCGGCATTGCCCAGGAAATGACGATTTATCTCGGCAGGGTGCAGGCGGGGAATAAGCTTGATTTCCGCCAGGAGCCGGGGCGGCGCAGCTTTGTGTATCTGATAGAGGGCGGGCTTACGCTTAACGGTGAGCATGTGCTGAAGCCGGGGGATTCCGCGCGGATTGAGGAGACAGAATCACTTACGCTGAAGGCTGGAGCGGATGTGCTGGTCATGCTGATCGATTTGCCGTAACTTGCCTGAGCACATATATGAAGGAGGAACCTCAAATGGCAGAGCAGGAAAGAGTGCTCGTTAAGCATTCAGTCACCGGACGCATGCTGGTCAGCAGCACGGATGGTGCCGGATATACCTTCGATGAGCAGGACGGACTGACCTTGATTACCTTAACGGGAGTGCCGGCAGATAAAGGTGCGGCTGTAGTGGAGCTGAAGTCAGAGCTGAATGTATTCCGGTTCGAGGAGCCGGCTCACGGTCCGGTGATTAAGCACTGGTACTACGTAGGTGATCTTCCGGTAAGTTATGATGCGGAAGCAGGACGCTTAACTATAACTGTACAATCCGAGATTGAATACCGGCCGGATCAATATTGGGCATGAATAAGCTAAACCGGCAGCAGACATCAGCCAGCCCTCTGACAAGAGATGTAAGGCTGATGTCTGCTCTTTCATGGATTTTCATGAAAAAACCTGAAAAAGGGACAAATGAACTTGACAACAGATTCTGGAAGGACTAGCTTTGTAATGAAACGTAACACGAACAAAATGCAGAGACAGGAGAAATGAATCTAATGGAATTGTTTGCAGCAATGGGGCAGCATGATTACGAGCAGGTGTTATTTTGTCAGGATAAGGCATCAGGGTTAAAAGCAATCATTGCTATTCATGACACTACACTGGGACCTGCCCTGGGTGGGACGAGAATGTGGACTTATGCTACGGAAGAAGCAGCTGTGACGGATGCGCTCCGGCTGGCTAAGGGCATGACTTATAAAAACGCCGTAGCCGGGCTGAATCTGGGCGGCGGCAAGACGGTAATCATCGGTGATCCCAAAAAAGATAAAAACGAGGCCATGTTCCGCGCCTTCGGCAGATACATACAGGGTTTGAACGGACGTTACATTACAGCTGAGGATGTAGGGACTACAGAAGAGGATATGGACATCATCCATCAGGAGACGGATTACGTTACTGGTATTTCGGCTACATACGGCTCATCCGGCAATCCTTCACCGGCTACAGCCTTCGGGGTGTATCAGGGGATGAAAGCAGCGGCAAAAGCAGCCTTCGGCAGCGATTCGCTATCAGGCAGAACTGTAGCGGTACAAGGTGTCGGCAACGTATCCTTCACGCTCTGCAAGTATCTTCATGAGGAAGGTGCACGCCTGATTGTCACTGACATTCATAAGGAAGCTGTGGCCCGCGCGGTAGAGGCATACGGTGCTGCTGCCGTGAACCCTGATGAAATCATGAAGACGGATTGCGATATCTATGCACCATGCGCTTTAGGCGGAACGATTAATGATGAAACACTGCCGCATCTGAGAGCGAAGGTCGTTGCCGGTGCAGCCAACAATCAGCTTGCGGAGCCGCGCCACGGGACCGCCCTGCATGAGATGGGAATTGTCTACGCTCCGGATTATGTTATTAATGCCGGCGGTGTAATTAACATCGCGGATGAGCTGAACGGCTACAACAAGGAACGGGCATTCAAGCAGATCGCCAAAATCTACGACAGCATCACCCGTGTACTGGAAATCTCGTCACTGAACGGAATTCCGGCTTATGCAGCGGCGGATCAGCTTGCCGAGGAGCGGATTGCCCTGCTGCGCCGCAGCCGCAGTACCTTCCTGCAAAACGGGCAGCATGCCCTCAGCAGAAGATAATATTTGGCGGAATAGTGAGAAATGTAGCAGATTATGGGATGGATAATCAGGAAAATAGAACCAGGAAACATTTTGCAGACTTGAAAGGTGGAAGTTTATGGGGGCTGTTAACTGGAATGCGGAAATGAATCATGGCAGCAGAGGATCTTACTTTGACGGGAAGCTGATCGAATACATCGGCTGGTGCCTGGCCGGCTGGCTGGTTACCGTCTGTACGCTGGGTATCTGCTATCCCTGGTCCGTAGTTATGATCTACCGCTGGAAAGCAGAGCATACCGTGGTGAACGGGCAGCGCCTGCGGTTTGAAGGCAGTGCCGTGAGCCTGTTCGGACATTGGATTAAGTGGTTACTCCTGTCTGTGATTACACTGGGAATCTACGGCTTCTGGGTATTCATCAAGCTGGAGCAGTGGAAGGCCAAGAATACGTTTTTCCAGTAAGCCGCAGCATCCCTTTATATGAGGTTAATTAAAGAGCCATTGTCCGGTTGTTGGACGATGGCTTTTTTGCGCAGCGGAGGAATCAGCCTGAAAAAGAGAAGCGATTGTATTATTCTTAGGTTTGAATTTGAACGATATTGATAAAAATAAAGCTGATTTTGAGATTTAAATGATGAAAAAAATACTATTATTAAAATGTGAAGAGGAAGGGGGATTAATTCATTTTTCCAGAGAGGATTGGATCCGGCTGTTTTTTCTATAATTCAATGGCGTCAAACCTATTTCGTTACGAAAAACATATGAAAAGTAACTCGCACTTTGAAATCCGCATCTTATGGCAATTTCACTAATGGATCTATTGGTTTCCGCCAGCATCTCACAGCTCTTCTGAATGCGGTAACGCACGAGATAAGAGTTAGGGGTTTTTCCGGTATATTCATCGAATAATCCGCAACATTTGCTTCGGCAGACAGAACCGGCAGCAGCGATCTCATCAAGCGTTATTCTCGAAGCGTAGTGATGATGAATGAACCCGGTCATATTCCTGAGGATAATCCAGGACTGGTTATCGTTAACTTGCCCGGGGGCATGCTGTATATGATCACTTATATCGGCACAAAGTCCTGCAGCCAGAGAAAGCAGCCGCAGCGGGTTATGCGGAGTGCGGTTCATTTCCTTATAAGTTTCTTCTAAAGCCAGTAGGATGTTCTTTTCCCAATCACTTTGCTGCGTAAGCAGAAGGTAGTCTTCAGTATTAGAACCAAAGTTCTCTTCAAAAAAGGTTTTGCCCAAAACTCCGCCTTCTCCAAACAGTGCGGGATGTATGGCAATGACCAGAAATGAACAATTTATTTTCCTGGAAGAAAAACCATAATGAAGACGTCTGCTGTTAACAAAAAAGCCGTGCCCTTGTCCGATATTTACGATTTCGCCATTCACAAAGTATTCCATTTCGCCTTCCAGCACCAAAATAAATTCCAGATCAGGATGCCAGTGACACGCGGCAGCGTATTTATCAAATTGGTTTAGCAATCCTTTTCTCACGTAGAGCGGGAAATTAGGATGATTGTAATTTAATTCTTCCGATAAGTCGGAGAATACTTCCAGCTTTGTTTTCACGCCAGCATCCCCTTGGAAATAATACGATTTTGATAAAATTATATCCGTTTTGCTTGAATAGAACAATAATGCAATACAATTTTGATGAAAAATAAGAATGAATGAGGAGAGAATGCTATGACTATGAGAGAGCGGATTGCTTCCGGAAAGCTGTTTACTGATTATTGTGAAGGACTGCCGGAGGACAGAATGCAGGCGAAAAAGCGGATGCTTGCCTATAACTCTACAGAGCCGGATGCCTTAAATAAACGGGTTCAGCTTATGGCTGAAATATTTGGTAAAGCAACAAACGCATGGATTGAACCCCCTTTCTATTTTTGCTATGGAACCAATATTGAAATTGGGGACGGGTCTTATGTTAATTTCAATTGTAATTTTGTCGACGATACTAAAATTATTATCGGAAAGGGCGTGATGTTCGGACCTGCTGTAACCATTGCTACTGTGGGACATCCGCTCCATCCGGATTACCGGGGGTACATGTACGCACTTCCTGTAAACATTCAAGATCATTGCTGGATTGGTGCCAATGTCACCATCTGTCCCGGAGTCACTATCGGTGAAAATTCTGTGATTGGTGCCGGAAGTGTAGTGACCAAAGATATTCCGGCAAATTCTCTGGCCGTTGGTAATCCCTGTAAAGTAATGCGCATGATTGATGAGCATGACCGGAAATATTATTACAAAGACAGAGGAATTACACAAGAGGATCTGGATGAAGAAGCCGGCTTAAGATAATCTTCAGCAGAAGGAGAGGGAGAATAGTAATGATTAAATTAGTACTCACGGATATGGATGGAACCTTTCTGAACAGTGAGGGTGATTTCAATAGAGAGTTATATAAGGATGTAAAAAAGATAATGCAGAAGCAAGGTGTTATTTTTGCTCCAGTTACCGGTAAGCAGTGTGAGAGGGTTGAAGAATTATTCGGAGAGGATGCAAAGGATCTTTGGATATTGGGGGACAGCGCCACGCGTATTAAGCATAACGGAGAATTTGTTTATGAGAACCTGCTTAGCAATAGGCTTGGTCTGGAGATTATCCGGCTACTGGAGGAAATCAGCCTGGATCATATTATTATTGCCTGCACCCGGAAGGGGGCTGTCATTAAAGACACTGTACAAGCCGATCTTGTCAGAAGGTCTTATGCTCAGGTCAGACAGGTTGCTGATTTCAAGGAGATACAGGATGATTTTGTGAAAATAACAATTTATGACCCGGCGCTGCAATGCTTCGAAACACGCAAGAAACTTTCCGGATTTTTCGAATCGGCATATATAGTAGCGTCTGAAGCCGCCTGGATCGATATTGCTAACATTAATGTACACAAAGGTACGACTGTAGAGCACCTGCAGCATCTGCTGAATATCAAGCCGGAAGAGACTATGGCTTTTGGAGACGGATACAATGATCTGGAGCTTCTTGTCCGTGCTGCCTACAGCTTTGCTGTCTCGAATGCTGTTCCTGAACTTAAAGAGGCTGCAAAATACATCACAGGATCTAATGATGATGATGCAGTAATGAACACAATTATTCATATATTATCTTTGCAGGAGTAAGCTATTTTGAATAGAACAGATAAAACCTTTAACCGCACATTCAACCGGGAGCTTGTGAATCTTGTTATTCCTATCGCGTTACAAAATCTTATAGCGGCCGCTGCAGTGTCGGCAGATGTTGTAATGTTAGGGGCCGTAGGCCAGTCCGCAATGTCAGCAGTATCCCTGGCAGGACAAATCACCTTTGTTCTTACCCTGTTTTATATGGGAATGTCAGCTGGTGCAGGTATTCTTGCCGCACAATACTGGGGTAAAAAGGACATGCAAACCATTCAAAGAGTTCTCAATATTGCCTGTGCGTTTGCCGTTGTTATCTCTCTTATTTTCTTCGTTATTTCTTTAAAGTTTCCAAATGAACTTATGCAGTTTTTTACGCAAGATGATGAATTAATCAGCTACGGAGCCAGCTTTCTTCATGCAATTTCCTTTTCCTATCTTGCTATGGGATTCGCTCAGATGTATCTGGGTGTGATCAGAAGTATGGAGAAGGCACGATTGAGTGCCTTAATCAGTTCTTCAGGCTTGCTTTTAAATATCCTTTTAAATGCATTAAGTATATTTGTGTTTTTTCCGGATATGCCCGAAAAAGCAATCACGGCTGTAGCCCTTTCGACAGTTGCTGCCCGGTTTTTTGAACTGGGATGGTGTTATATCTATTCCGTTACACGGGGAACCGTCCGCTTCCAGCTCCCTAAGCATGATGAAGCTCAGCGCAAATTACTGAAGGATTATCTGAGGTACACAACGCCTGTACAAGGTAACTATATCGTATGGGGCGGTGCTTTGACTGCGACTGCAGCAATTATCGGACATGTAAACGCTGATATGGTTGCAGCCAATTCTGTTGCATCCGTAGTGAAAAATTTGGCTGTTGTATTATCCGGGGGGATTGCGGCCGGGGGTTCAGTTCTTGTAGGCAAGTATTTGGGCAACAACGATATTGATATGGCAAAGAAGGCTGGGAGCCGCATGATCTGGTATGCACTGATATTTGGCGTTCTTTCCGGCGGACTCATATTACTAATGAAACCGTTGGTATTCCTTGCGGTTGATCTGAGTCCGAATGCACAAGAGTATTTGCATGGCATGCTTTATATATGTGCTTACTATTGTATTGCCAAGTCGATGAACGCAACAACCATTGCCGGTTTATTTGTTGCTGGGGGGGATTCCAAATTCGGTTTTTGGTGTGATACGATTGTAATGTGGGGCGTGATTTTGCCTTTGAGTTATATCAGCGCTTTTGTATGGCATTTCCCGCCTATCGCTATTTATATCGTAATCAGTCTGGATGAAGTTGTTAAAATGCCGGCGGCCTTAATGCGGTATCGTCAATTGAAATGGCTGAAGAATTTAACAAGAAATTTCACCGCTGCTCAAGTGAATGATACTAAATAAAAACAGGGGTTCACAGTTAATGGAGGACGGGTTATGCAAGAGAAAGAATTGTACGTATATCACCTTGTAACCAGAAAGAAGATGGCTTTAGGCCAGATCATCCGCTTTGACAGCAATCAGAAGAATACCTTGTATAACTTCTTTTTTGAGAAGGAGCAGCTGAATTTCAAGGGTGAAGACTTCATTCAGATCATGGAAGGCCATTATACTAACGATGGATTGAAGCTGGATAAAGAGAATGCAGATGTAGCGATGAATTATGTTGGCCAGACCATTAGAGCAATCAGAGAAGTAATTGTGGAAATGGTAAGGCTGCAGGAATATCCTGAATATCCTTCACGCTTGTCTTGCTTATATGCTGCGAGAAGCTACGAGGACGCTCTGAAATGGAAAGAATTATTTGATTCATTCCACCGGAAGGTGTTACAGATCGTGAAGCTTCGGGTTACCGGGGCCATTTTTGAAGGCGACGCTAACCTTTTGCCAAAGGAAGAAGGGGTGCCTTTCGCCCGGAAAATTGAACAAGCAAGAGAATATTGGCAGGGCAATATTAACAACGGACTTCCAGAGCTGCTGATCAACGGGGAAATTGAAGTGGCAGAGATTATTGATGAATTCTCCGTTTAATCTTAAAACAGCGGCGGAGCAAGACTTGATTCCTAAGTCTTGTTCCGCCGCTGCTGTATTTCATAAAGACATATATTTCTACTGCTTGTCCGGTTCGGGGTAGGTCACGCCAAGCGTGTCTACCGTAACCTTGGTCATCACCGGCGGCTGATCCGGCCGGTCGGAGGCATCACGCGGCAGGTTGACGATAGATTGGACAACATCCATCCCTTCCGTTACTTTGCCAAAGGCAGCGTAGCTGCCGTCAAGGCTTGGATAATCAGCAGCCATAATGAAGAACTGTGAGCCGCCCGAGTTCATATCCTGGCTTCTGGCCATCGACAGAACGCCTTCCGTATGCTGAAGGTTGTTGGTGAAGCCGTTCGCAGAGAACTCGCCGGCGATTGCGTAGTCCGGACCGCCCATCCCTGTGCCGTCAGGGTCACCGCCCTGAATCATGAAGCCGGGAATGACCCGGTGGAAGATGGTTCCGTCATAGAAGCCTTTCTGGATCAGCGAGATGAAGTTGTTGACTGTATTAGGGGCAACTTCAGGATATAGCTCGGCCTTAATAATACCGCCGTTATCCATTTCAATAGTAACGACCGGATGGCTGGCGTCCGCCGAAGGTACGCCTTCTGTAGCTGCGGTATTGCCGGACGCATTATTCTGCGGAGCAGCTGTAGCTTCACTGCCCGCTGTATTGCCGGAAGCGTTGCTGCCTCCGTTGCCCGCAGCATTGTTCGCCGCCGGCTTGTTGCCGCAGCCTGCCAGGACCACAAGCATCAGGCACATTACCGCCAGCAGAATGACGGATTTTCTTGACATAAGCTTCACGTCTGAATCTCTCCTTTTATGCTTTTATCATCTGATTGTACTAACCCATATATCATACCTTCTTTGTCCCGCCTGATGCAAAACCGTATTGCTCCTGCCGGGTCTGCCTGCGGTACAGAGAGATTACTTTAAGTCTTGTCCCCTGGAACGGGGGTTTATAAGCTTGGAGTCTGCCAGTGTCGTCCCTTCGGGGACGGGAAGCAGGGCACTTTTGGAGATGCCGATGAGCTGGGAGCTATATATGCCGCTGTGTCCGGAGAAGAGGTAGCTGATGACACAGGCGATGAACATGTATACCGCTCCGCCGGAGCCGAACAGCTCAATGCCCATAATGAAGCAGGCGAGCGGTGTGTTGACGGCTCCGCAGAACACGGCGATGAAACCGAGTGAAGCCAGGAAAGGCCCGTAGAGATGAAGCAGTCCGGCCAGACTGTTCCCCATAGTCGCCCCGATGGCGAACAGCGGTGTCACTTCGCCCCCCTGGAATCCGGTTCCCAGGGTGAAGGCGGTGAAGATCAGCTTCCAGAGGAAGGCGAAGGGATGAACCCCGGATTCAAAGGAATCGCTGATCAGCGGGATCCCGAGGCCGAGGTAATCCCGCGAACCGGCTATGTAGACCAAGGCGATAATGATCAGGCCGCCGGTGAAGCTTTTTAACATAGGATTTGCAATAAGTGCAGTGAAGCTGCGTTTCAAATAATGGGTAAGCTCACTGAACAGCAGGCTGGCCAGACCGAACAGAATGGAGGCGGCAATCACCTTAAGCAGCACCAGTCCATCCATCGCCGGATACAGATCGACCTTATAATGGATATGATGGACCCCCCATAAGCGGGTGGTGACGAGATCGCCGGTAAAGCTGGCTGCGAAGCAGGGCAGCAGTGCCTTGTGGCTGAGCAGTCCGATCGCAATCACCTCAAGACCGAAGACGGTTCCGGCCAGCGGAGTGCCGAAGATCGAGCCGAAGCCTCCGCTTATGCCGCACATTAGCAGAATCGTCCGGTCGGCCGGAGTAATTCTAAGCCATCGTCCAAGGGCATCTGCCAGACTGCTGCCCATCTGTACAGCCGTACCCTCGCGGCCGGCAGAACCGCCGAAGAGATGGGTAATCAGTGTTCCCGCAAGCACCAGCGGTGCCATCCGGAGCGGAATGGCTTCGGTGCCCTGCCGGATTTGCTCCAGAATCAGATTGTTTCCTTTGGCGCTGCTCTTTCCGTAATGCATATACAAGCCGCTGACCACTGCGCCTCCTAAGGGAAGGAGGAACAGCAGCCAGGCGTGCTCCAGCCGGATCCTGGTCACGGCATCCAGACTGGACAGGAACAGTGCAGATGCACTTCCCGACAGTAACCCTACCAGTCCCCCGAGGATTACCCATTTCACGAATGTGCTCAGCAGTGCAAGCTGGCTCCGGCCCGCTGCGAGCTGTATCCAGCGGTCGTATGTCTTCTTCATCCGATTTGCCCCCGTACCTATAATATACTCCTGAAAATAAACAGACTCCTACCAGCGGGTGACCACTGGTAGGAGTCATTAGTCCCGTAAGGGACGGTTATGGCGAACTCCATCGCCGTATTGAATGAAATTATCGTAAGTTGATTTGGCTTAAAAGTCAAGACGCAAGCATGGCGTCACGCAGCAGCAAGCTACAGGTAAACTGGCGGTTATTCCTCTTCACCGCTGGAGCCGTTAAGGACATCCGTTCCCGGCATGGCATCAAGGTCCGGAGAGACCGGGTCAACGTCACTGCCGGGGGCGAGGTCATCCGCATCCGGGATATCCTCCAGCGGCAGCTCGTCCCCGTCCGTCCATTCCCCCGCCGTATCCTCTTCATCGGCATAATCGATTACGCTGCCCGTCAGTCCTGCGGCGCCGGCCGCGTAGATTGCAGCGGATTCCAGCAGCTCGTCCCGTTCAGGTCCGGGAGTCCCGGTGGAAGGGAGTGTCCGCCCGGAACGCGGGCCAAGCCCGGAGTCCGGGACGTTCAGCCCGATATCGGCTGCCAGGATATTGTCACCTACCAGCGCCGGATCTGATCCGTCATCCACTACACCATCGAAATCGATCGGTGTAAAGTTAGCAGGATCATGGCTGGCCAGCGCAGATTCGAGCGGCTGGTTGCCGTTATCGCTGGCTTCGGTGCCAGGGCTTTGCTCGGTAATCGTCCCTAGCGGCCGCCGCTCTTCCAGCGGAATATCCTGTTCAGGGGGGATGCTGCCCATTTTGGTGTAACGCTCATACACGAAATCAGCTTCCGTCTTGTTGAACTCATTGCCCATTGCTGTTCAGCTCCTTTGAATTTACGTCTGGCCCTCTTTAGGAACAGCATGCTTAAGCGCTGCTTCCTGATCCTCATCCGGCAGTGCGCCGGGATAGCTTCCTTCCTGAAACAGGCCGAAATCCTCATCAATATCACGTTCGGTAATCAAATCATCGGGAACATCGGCTTGTTCCTTGGCTGGTTTCCGGCGGGTGTCCATGGCAAGCCTCCTTCATCTTATAGTAATTGTATACCCGTTACACCAGAGGCGAATCTGTATACCTGTAAGGCAGCCCATTGTCTTAATATATTCAATGTTCAGAGGAAATAACCAAATCATACGTGTTATTTCGAGGTTTTTTGCAAGATTAGGCAGGTATAGTGCGAACGTTGTCGAAAATAAGAATCATATGAACTATGTAAATACAACTAAGGATTCACTGAGGTGCCACAATGAAGTTGCCATCAACAAAAACAGCGGCAGCGTTAATCATGCTGCTGCTCGTGATTGCCGTCATTCCGGTTGGCATCGCCATGGAATGGGGCGGACACAAGGAGGTTGCCCTGCCGGTATGGGGGCTTAAGTGGGAGCAGACAGCGAGAAGTGATATTCAGGAGACCATGGCAGCACCTTCCGGAGCGTGGAGGACTGTGCAGGCAGAGTCACCCAGGCCCCATGCGCCTGCAGGTGCTGCTTCTGCCTGGCTGCGGTTTACTCTACCGCGGACAGAGGCGAATTCGGCACTTCTGATTGATAAAGTATATGGTGACCGCCTAAAAGCATATATAGACGGCAGGCTAATCTATGATTCCAAGGGGGTCATAAACTATAACGGGAATAAGGTACTGATTCCGTTATCGGGCGGAGACAGCGGCGGCCAGCTGTATCTCTGGAGCGCCGGCAGCGGCAGGGAATTTGGAACCCTTGGAGAGGTCAGGGTAGGCAGCTATGAGAAGCTGCTGTCCTTCTATGTGAAGCAGGATATGGTCGATCTGGTCATCGGAGCGGCGCTGGTCTTTATGGGCGGGGCGCTGCTGATCTGCCTGCTGTTCCTTAAACCGGACTTTTTCTCCGGCGGCTTATTCCTGATACTGGTCATTATTTCCTTTGGTGTGCTGCTGATTACGTATTCACCGTTCCTTCCGCTGATTGTAAGCAGCGGGGGGCGTCTGACGGAGGTCTGCTTCGATCTGGCACTGTTCACGCTTCTGCCGTCATTTACAATTTATTTCGAACAGCTATTCGGACCCGGCAAGCGCGGGCTGACTACCCGGCTGCGCAATGTTCAAGTGGCGTACTCGCTTTTCTGCCTGGGGGCGCTTCTGCTCAATGCACTGCTTGCTTTCCGGATCGATGATATTTACAGGTTTCTGACGGTCAATGTAGCCGGTATGCTCATGATCGCCCAGTTCATATATCTGCTGTATATGTCGCTGTCTTATGCCCGCAGAGGCAATCGGGATGCCATAATCTTCACAATTGGCTTCTCGGTATTTGCCGTGTTGTCACTGAGTGAGCTGCTGATTTACTTCTTCTCGGCTGAACGATATCATCTGCACTGGTGGAAATGGGGAGTCGTGGTCTTCGTTATATCGCTCATCGTGATTCTGGGCCGGAGGTTTGCCGGCAGCCATGAGAAGGCAGTGGAATATTCCAGGAAGCTGGAGAAATTCAATAATGAGCTGCAGCGTTCGGAGAAAATGGAGATCATCAGCGAGCTTGCGGCTTCGGTTGCCCATGAGGTACGGAACCCGTTGCAGGTAACGCGGGGTTTCCTGCAGATTCTGGGGGAGCGCTCAGGCAAGCAGGAGAAGGAGTATTTGCAGATGGCTATGGAGGAGCTGGACCGGGCATCGGTAATTATTACGGATTTCCTGACCTTTGCCAAGCCCGGCACCGATGCGGAAGATGTATTCGAAGTCTCGGGAGAGCTGAAGCATGTGTCGGGAATTCTCGTTCCCCTGGCCAATCTTCAGGGAGGAGCCATCGAGCTGCAGCTGCAGGAGGACCTGCAGGTGAACGGTAGCCCGGCCAAATTCAAGCAGGCGTTCATCAACCTGATCAAGAACAGTATCGAGTCGCTGGAGGAAGAAGGTCTGATTGTAGTAACTGCGTGGAGGACCGGCGGGCAGATCCTGATTAGTGTGCGGGATAACGGCGAGGGGATGAAGGTCAGTGAGCTGGCCCGATTGGGTGAGCCTTATTATTCCAACAAAACGAAGGGGACAGGTCTCGGTCTGATGGTCACCTTCCGTATCATTGAAGCGATGAACGGTTCTATTGAATTTCATAGCCGGAAGGGTGAGGGAACAGAAGTTATTGTTAAACTGCCAGCCTTGATCAATAATTAGAAATTATTTTTGTTTATTCCGTTTTTTTGAAGGGATGGGCAGAGGGTTGAGCGAAATACTAACATTAACAGAACATTGCTTCTGAAACTTTCTTCTGAGGTGCTTGCATGTCTTTGACGTTCAAAAGTTTACATATAACGCTGGTTGTGCTCCTGCTCACTGTTATCTGCGGTTCCTTTCTGGTCTCGGCGCAAAGTAGCCCGCACCCGGCCGGCGAGATCAGCCATTGGCAGATGAAGTGGCAGGAGGGGCCGGGCGACAGCGGACGCAAGGTTCCTGTAAGTGATACGGAAGGCTGGATGGATGTAGAAGCGAAGGTGGACATGCCGCAGATGCCAACCGGCGTATCGTCTGCCTGGACGAAGATTACATTGCCTGATTACAGCTACACCTCGCCGTCTGTTTATATTCAGACCATCTATGCGCTGCATGTTAAGGTGTATGTAGAGGAGCGGCTGATTTTTGAAGGCGACCGCAGCTTCATCAAGGATAATTATTCACTGCTGGTGCCGCTGGATTTCAGGGATAACGGCAAGACCATGTACATATGGACGGAAACGCTGCAGGACCGGATCGGAATTAAAGAGAATGTAAGGATTGGCGAGCACAGTGTGCTGATTAAGGATTATATCAAAAACGGCCTCATCGACCTCATTCTGGGCGGCGCCTTTATATTTGTGGCGGTGGTCCTGTTTGTGTGTGCTTTTTATTTGAACAAGGAATATTTCGGGGTTGCTGCCTCTCTGTCGATCGTCATTGCTTCCACTGGCATATTGTCCATTACCTATTCTCCCTTCACTTATTCCTTCTACAGCTATCTTGGCGGGATCAGTGTGGTGTTCTTTGATATAGCGCTGCTGTCGCTGCTCCCTGCCCTGACCTTCCTGTTCGAGAAAATATTCGGCGGCGGCAAGTACGGCATGATCCGCAAGTTCCGTAAATTTCAAACCTGCTATTCTTTCTTCTGTCTGATTTGTCTGATTATAAACGCACTCTCCGGCGACAGATTTGTAGAATTCTATTACATCGTCTCGGCCAGAATTATCGGTATTATTATGATTCTGCAATTCATTCTGCTTATCGGCTGTGTCATCGTGTTCTCCCTGAGACGCAACAAGGATGCAATTATCTTTGCGGTGGGCTTCGGCACTGCGGCATTAACCGGGGTCTCCGAGCTGATCTGGTATTACATCAAGGGCGGGAATTATGATCTGTTCTACTGGAAATGGGCGCTGGTTGTGTTCATCCTGTCGCTGATTGTCATTCTGGGGCGCCGGCTGGCGCAGAATCATCAGCAGGTTGTGCGGTATTCACGGGAGCTGGAGCTATTCAATAATGAACTGCAGCGTTCGGAGAAAATGGAGATTATCAGCGAGCTTGCCGCCTCTGTGGCGCATGAGGTACGCAATCCGCTTCAGGTCACAAGAGGCTTCCTGCAGCTGCTCAGCGAGAAGTCGAGCGGGGATGAGCGGAGATACCTGTTCATGGCCCTTAGTGAGCTGGACCGCGCGGCCAGCATCATCACTGATTTCCTGACGTTTGCCAAACCGGAGTTCGAACAGGTCTCGCTGCTTGATGTTAATGAAGAATTCATGCATATCCGGAGTATACTGCTGCCTTTATGCCACTTGAACGGAGGCAAGATGATCCTGGACGTAGAAGAAGGCCTGCGGGTCAAAGGCAATTCCTCCAAGTTCAAGCAGGCGCTCATTAACATTATTAAGAACAGTATTGAGTCGCTGGAGAATGAAGGTACTATTCATCTGCTGGCCTATGGCCGGGGGGATAAGGTACATATTCACATCAAGGATAACGGAGTCGGGATGGAACCGGGGGTGCTCAGCCGGCTGGGTGAGCCGTATTTCTCTTCCAATAAGACAAAGGGGACCGGTCTCGGGCTGATGGTGACCTTCCGCATTATTGAGGCAATGGAAGGGGAAATCCGGTTTATGAGCAAAAAAGGAGCCGGGACCGAATCCATCACCATTCTGCCGCGGGCAGAGGGTCCGGATGATCCCAACTCCTGATGAATACTATAATCTTATAGGCCTACCAGGAACTAAGAGGGGCGACATCTGTCTTCATTACGCCTGAAGCAGGATTAGGAGGGATGACCAGATAGAATTCATTGGAGCCTTCCTCTACCGTCTTCAATGTGATGTTGTCAGGAAGGTTAATTCCCAGCACTTCTTGGAGGGCTGCTTTCGGATCTGTGAGTAGTCTCTGTTTGAAACTTGGATCTTCCCATGCCTTCTGAATCACTTGATTCTTAAGAATTGCTTCTGACAAAATAATCACCCTTCCGAAATGGTTATATTTTCCTGATCAGTATAGCATAGGCCATTCTATAATTCTATTACTTTTTTCTAGACTTTCTTATTTATTCATATTTTTGGATAGCCAGTAATTGAGGCCGCCGCTCTGCAGCAGCTGCTTCTCAGCCTCAATGGCGGCGGCTATGTGCTGCAGGTTCTTCACCAGCACCTGATGGAAGGACAGGAGATGGGGAAGCTTCAATGTAAGTGCTTCCAGATTCCTGTGCGTAGCCTGAGCCGTTTCCGCATATGCCGCAAGTCCGCCTGCCGTATAGATATAATCCTTCACTGCTGCTTTGGTTAGTGCTCCGGTCTTATTCCCTGCCTGGCTGCGTACGAGGGACAGCAGGCAGTTATAGCTGCCCTCCTCCAGATCCTGCTCCCAATCCTCATAATCATCCAGCATCTGCAGCGTCAAAAGTACATCATGAATCATCTCTTCAGCCCCGGCTATCGAATCGGCTTGTCCGGAGAGCAGCAGTGCAGCGGTGCTGGTCAGCTTGAGCGGGCTGGCTTTATGGGAGACGCGGAGACGGTCATTCAGGAAGTAATCTGCGGCAGACTCCCCGCTTACGCTGTCTGCCCACTCTGTAATATAACGGCTGAAGCAGGACCAGAAGGGAGAATCCGGAGGGAACAGCGGCCGGTATATATTGAGAAATTCGACATAGAGCAGATTGGCCAGCGGAAGGGCGGCGGCAGCGGAGGCCTCCGGGTTGTCCATCAGATCATCCTGCAGGAAAAAGTAGAGCATAAACAAGACGTTGCCGGCGGACATCTGGCGGGTAAGCGTAGTGCTTAGGCCACAGTTGTCCTGTAGCCAGAAGGGCAGCAGATAACATATGTAATTCTTATGGCTTCCTGTCCGGAAGACGTCGAACTGGTCAAGATAGGCCAGACCCCCGGCATTAAGCGGTTCGGGAAATCCGGCGATGATCCTGCTGCTCTCCTGAAATACCACACGGAGGTCATCCTCGTAAGCATGAAGCCAATCCATAGGCGGGTCTCCTGTCAAAATATTTATTTTCCTTCTATTATTAGGCAAAAAGTGGTTATTCGTCCTGATTATAATCCTACATTCGACCTATTACAATCAGAATTTGGAAAGCTCTGTCATAACTAGGCAAAATAGCCCGGCAGCCCTTCTCATCATTGGAGAAGGGCTGCCGGGCTGTTTTTATGCGAAATGCTTCGGGGAGGGGGCAGAGGATTCGGCTTACTCTGCAGCAGCCTCTGCCAGACCGGCTGCAAGTGCAGCATATTCGCCGCGCAGACGGACCAGCCTCGAGACGCTTTGCGTAAGGCCGCCCAGCCGGTTGCGCCGTGTCCACAGCTGCCGGTATTGATGAAGCAGGACATCGAGATCATGAAGCTGAGCCTGAACAAGTGCAGCAAGGCTGCTCCGGTCTGCCCCGGCCAGCTGCTGCTTAAGCCGGGTCAGCTGCAGGGCGTGCTTCACGAAGTGAATCCCGTTGCCCAGCTCTTCAAGGACAAGTCCCGCATCGCGGCATTCCAGCGCCAGATCATCGAGCCTTGCCTCAATGCCGTTAATATAATGCTCAAGCTGCTGAAGCTGCTGCGCGCTAAGCTTCTCTGCCAGCAGCACATTGTCCAGGCTGCTGCGCAGCAGCATAGACATTTCCGTGTCGTTCGGGCGGATCATTCCGGATTCGAACTTGTAGTAGTTACCAAGGTCGAGCAGCAGCTGGCCAATGGTTTCTGAACGGTCATGGAAGACTGAGGTGTTCAGATAGCCCGCTACATCAGCCTCCAGATTCTCCTCTACATTCCAGGCAAGTGCGGCTCCGTATACGAATCCGGGATAGCTGACCGGAAGATGCTGCCAGTGGCCGAAATCCCCCCAATCAGTAATCAGGTAGCCGATGGCCCCGTTCTGCTTGCCGTGAACAGCTGCGCTGCGCAGATTCTCCAGCATATTGTCGGTGCGGCCGGTCAGTGAATTCCAGGAGCTGGTCCCCGGGCATACATAGAACGGAATGCCCGCTTCGCGGAATTTGAGCGTATCCGCTTCGAACGGATGTGCCGCGCTGTATCCCCATTCCATAGCGATAATACCTTCAGGCAGCTGCGGAATCAGCTCGGGATGCTGGATGATAATATCGCCCCAGAACTGCATTGTTTTACCGCGTGTCTGGACAAGAGCCTGTATCTTCTGCAGGAAGGATAAATAGAGGGCTCCCTTGCCTGCGGAGTCGGCCAGCGCTTTGGTCTGGCCCAGACCCAGCTCATAAGTCTCATCACAGCCGACATTGAATAAATCCGAGGTGAAGTAAGGAAGCAGATCATCATACATCGTTCCGAGAAGCTCCAGCACCTCCGGGTCTTCTGTGTTGAAGGTCCCCGGATGCATGAACAGGCCCTCAGGGTATAAATCGCTGTCGTACATATGGTCCGGCAGCATGAAGCCGGCCGGAATCTCGGCCAGATGATTGAATTCCGGCCGGGTCAGCCAGCCTTCCATATGGCCGAAGCTGTTCTGGTTAGGCACCAGCTCAATATAACGCTCGCGGCAATAGGCATCCAGCAGCAGGATTTCCTCACCTGTTATAGGGGTTTCAAGCTCCCACACCTGCGGGAATGACTCATAGGCAAACGGTGCTCCTTCTATATATAGCTGCAGCTGGTTCAGCTTCAGATCAGACATCAGCTCAATGATGCCGTATAAAGTTTCGAGCTTCGGAATCTTGTTGCGGCTGATATCGAGCATCAGGCCTCTGGCGGCGAAATCAGGCTCATCACAGATGACCAGCTGCGGCAGACTGCGGCCATATTGCTCCAGCAGCTGCTTCAGTGTTCCGGCGGCATAATAGGCTCCCTCCGGAGAGCTGGAGACAGCCGTGATTCCCTGCCCGCCAATGTGAATCTCATAGGCTCCGGCCGGCAGCCCGGCCTTGTAACTGAAGGTAAAGGCTGGAGCAACGGCCGGGCGGACCCCAATGGATAAGGGCAGGTTAAGCTGAACGGTCTGTGTAAGGATACGCTGAAGCCTGCGGGCGGCGGGAAGTACAGCCTGGCTGGTCTCATCCGCCAGCACTATAGCCCCTTTGGCCGGAATATGGTATTGGCCCTGGGTCAATGTGACCGTCTTCGGCCGGGGAAGCAGCTGCAGCTTATGAATATCGGACATAGCGTGGACACCTCTTATTCATGTAGAATATGATCATCTTCATTACAACCATATCACTCCTAAACAGAGGGAGGAATGCAATGTATGCCCAAGCTCATGGATTATATGATCAGCCCTTATCCGATTCGCATCATCGACTCCAAGGTTGAAGCCTCCAGGCTGCGGCTCAAGTCGATTGCGGTGGGGCAGGCAGGACATCTGCCGGGAAGAACACTGTTCCGCTCAGCGGTTCTATTTGAGCACTGGGCGCTTGTTTATATAGTATCAGGGAGCGGCTTCTATACAGAGAACGGGGGCAAGGAGCAGCAGGTACGTGAAGGCAGCCTGTTCTTTTTCCGTCCGGGCCGCAGCTATAGCTTCGGACCGCCGCCCGGCGGATACTGGGATGAATACTACATTAACTTCGGCGGGAGCCGTGTGGCGGAATGGCTGGAGAACGGGCTGATCGCAGGGGGAATTGTCTATCAGGCGAATGCAGTGCAGGGACTGGCGGCTTTCTTCGAAAAGGTGCTGGGTTTAATGGATGGAGGAGTGCCTGGAGATGCTGACCGGGCAGCTTTGCTGCTTGAAGAGATGCTGCTGGAATGCTCACTGCTGATTCAAGGCAGCCGGAATCTTCAGGAGGGTGCTATGCCGCATATCCGTCAGGCACTGAACGCCTGTATCTACGAGCAGCCGGATCTTCCCGCTATTGCGGCTGCCCTGCATATCTCCATGTCAACACTCCGCCGTACTGTCCGCAGCAGCAGCGGCTATCCTTTGCATGAGTACATCCACAGGCTGAAGATCGCGGAGGCCAAGCATCTTTTGCTGAACACCTCACTGCAGGTACAGGAAATCTCCGGAATGCTGCACTATACCGATCCGTTCTACTTTTCACGGCTGTTTAAGAAGTATATGGGCATTTCACCACAGAGCTGCCGCAGCCAGGTATGAAATAATTAACGACATAATTCTACTTTCTGAGAAGATAAATGTCGGAAAATGCAGATTAATGTTGACATGCGGAAAAAGACAATGATATGATTCAAGCAGTGTTGACCGTTTCACAATAGTTCTTCTAGACTATGCCGGAGATGAAGCCATGAGAGAATATTACTGCATCAGCTGCCGCAGTCTCCATAAGGTAGATACACACAATCCTGCCTTTCGTATTCTGTCCACCGGGTATCATATCGTTGGTGAAGAGCGCTATCAAATTTGCATATGTGATTATACCAAGCTGCAAATTTCCGTGCCGGCGGTGACGGAGTAGACTGCAACCGTATAGACGAGACCGGATATTATATAACAAAGAGCCTGTCCCCGGAGGGATAGGCTCTTTGTGCTGTCCGGCGTGCACATGTCCATTATAAATGCGCTAAAATTTGGTAAACGGCGAGTTTTCAAGCAATTTTCTGTAAAAAAAGGTTAATGACATGCTTTTTATTTTCAAAGAAAACGCTGTCATTAAAAAGCGAAACTTGTTATTGTGATTTTTCTCATGTATGATGCTGTTAAACATAGCTTAGAATAAGCTCGCATTTTCCACAAACTGGAGAATAGGGTGGTGGGATGAGATTAAATCAACAATTGAAGATAGAATGATCGCATTTTACAGAACCTTTTCTTTGTCCCTCACATCATTTATGTACCTCATGGTTCCTGCGGGGCCTTCCGTAATATACAAATCCCTACTAATCATTGTGCTATTCTTATTTGCTCAACTATTTATGTTCTATTACCGGAGGCTTCGGGCAAGACCGCGGATTCTTATGTTTGCAGTAGGCGTAGAGATGGCGGGGATTATCGTGTTAACCTTGTTAACCGGAGGATACGACAGTACGTTCAAGCTGTATGTGTTAAGTCCTGTCCTGATTGCGGCAGGGGCGTTATCATTCTATGTTGCCTGGATTATGATAGCCGGGTATACCGGTATTATTGCTGTATTCTGTTATTTGCAATCCGGTTCTACGGGGATTTCCATCACGGATGCTTCTCTTGAAGCCGGCAACCTGTTTCTAGTTCTGGCTCTTGCGGTTATAGTTATGCAAATGGTTAACGGACTGAAGCAGCAGCGTGAAGAAGCAAACGCGCGGACCAACGATACCATGGAGCATATCAAATCGCTGTATCATATCGTGGAGACCTCCAGCCAGCATGACTTCATGAACATCGGCCAGGTGATCACCGACTATGTTGTGAAGCTTACCAAGCTGGAGAAGGCCTTGTTCTGGTTCGCGAAGAAGAGCGGTGAACCCGCACCTCAGAGCCGTCAGACGGGCTGGCCGCATGAGGAGGAGCAGTCCCTGTTCACGGAGCTGGATAAGCATGAGCATGAGTGGCGGCTGCAGCGCGAACCGGTGTTCAAGAGCCTGCCGGGGGTAGGGGATTTCCTGCTGATGCCGGTCCGGATGAGCACGCGATTCGTCGGAATGATCGGAGTGAAGCTGGAATCAACCGAAGGGCTGGAAGGCCGCAGATGGTATATCCAGCAGCTGATGTTCCTGTCGGAGCTGAGTGCGATTATTCTTGAGCGCCATGAGCTGGGCGTGATCGAGAACCGGCTCATTATTACGAATGAGCAGAACCGGATTGCCGATGAGATGCATGACAGTGTCTCGCAGAGTCTGTTCGGCATTGTGTATGCGACCCATTCGCTGAAGCAGTCCTGGCGTAAAATGTCTGAGACCGGGCTGGAGGAGCAGATTGAGCTGATTCATGACTCTGCTACCAGAGTGGCCAAAGAGCTGCGGATTACGATCTACAGCCTCAGCTCCAAGAAGAGCGGCGGCCCCAGCTGGCTTGGTATGGTCCGCTCGCATCTCAAGAGCTTATCCCGGCTCAATGATGTGGAAATTGAATTAAAAATAACGGGGGATGATTTCAGTCTCCCTTATCCTTACCACAAGGCGCTCTTCCGGATCATCTCCGAAGCGACAGGCAATGCCATACGTCATGGTGCAGCTAGCCGGGTGGATGTTGAGTTGTCCCTGAAGCCTAAATGGATCAGACTTTCAATTATCGATGACGGCATCGGCTTCGATAGTGATCTGATCTGGACCGAGTCCGAAGAGAGCACCAGCGGGCTGGGAATGAAGAATATGCAATACTTGGCACAGTCCCTTGGCGGAGATTTCCAGTTGTCCAGCAGTGAGAATGCAGGCACACGGATTTTAATCTCGATACCTGTCGGTGTAGCTGAACTGAAAAATGCATAAACTTTAGGCAGGAGGTCGTTCAAGTGAAAATCGTCATTGTTGATGATCACCCTTTAGTGAGAAGGGGGCTGGCAGCTGTGATATCCATGCAGTCCAATCTGCAGTTTGCCGGCGAAGCCACGAATGGCCAGGAAGCTCTTCTCGTCATTGAAGAGACACAGCCTGATCTTGTGCTGATTGACCTGAAGCTGGCCGATGAATCGGGTCTGGATATTATCAAGACAGCACGCATCCGCGGAATATCCAGCAAGTTCATTCTCCTGACCTCCTCTGCGAGCCGGGAAGATTTCCTGAAGGCGGAAGAAGTGCTGGTGGACGGGTACGTGCTGAAAGAGGCCTTGCCTGAAGAGCTGCTGTTTGCGATTCAGCTGGTGTATAAGGGCAGGAAGTATTATGATCCCGGCCTGATGGAAGACAAAATGCGGATGAGCGGCAACAGTCCGACCGATGAGCTGACCCCGAAGGAGAAGGAAGTGCTGATCGAGCTTGGCCAGGGAGCCTGCAACCGGGAAATTGCTTCGCGGCTGTTCATCAGTGAGTTCACTGTGAAGAAGCATGTCAGCCAGATTCTGGCTAAGCTGCAGGTAGCCGACCGGACACAGGCGGCATTATATGCGAATGCAGTCGGGCTGACCAAATATGAAATGTCATACGATTGATTACCGGATAACGGTGAATGGATTGAACACGGACACGGACAATGCTGTCCGTGTTTTTTTGTTGTTTCTGATTATTTAACCTGCCGCAAACACTTGGGTGGCTTAATAGGGTTCATAAGAGTAAATGCAACCGTCAGTATTAACGGCATATGTAAGTATTTTCCTGCGATATGGTACTAAAGTATACCATCCATGCCCTCTTGCGGACCGAAAGCACTCACACGAAAGTGAAGTGTAAAGGGGTGCAATGAGGCATGTCACGGTACCTGCGCATTGATAGAATAAAAGCAAGAGTTCAGAAACTTTCATGAATGTTTTCAAAGCAAACATAAGCGGAAGGAGGGTTACTGTGGAAAAGACGATTCTGGATTACATTAACCTGATTAAAAAGAAATTATGGTTAATCACGGTGTTTGTGCTTATCTCCTGCGCCACCACCTACTATGTCAGCAAAAACTTCGTCGTACCCGTCTACTCCGCCTCTGGACAGCTGCTGGTCAACAATGCCGTAAATCTTCCCGAAAGCAACAATCTCAATGCGCTGAATTTCAGTCTGAATCTTATTGAGAGCTATAAGGAAATCATCAAGTCCCCAACCATCATGAAGAGCGTCACTCATGATCATCCGGAATTCGGACTTACGGAGGAGCAGCTGGCAGGCAAGCTGCAGATCAAAACCTCGGAGAAAAGCCAGGTCATTAACCTGAGTGTAACGGACGAGGATTACAGTAAAGCGGCCACCATCGTAAACGCGGTTTCGCAAACGTTCATACGCAGCTTACCGGCGCTTATGAACCTGGATAATGTAACCTACCTGACTCCTGCGGATCCTGCGGATCAGCCCGCTGCGGATAACGGCGGATCGGCTATGAACCTGATCATCAGCTTTGTAGTTTCGCTGATGGCAGCGGTCGGAATCATCCTGCTGATGGAAACCTTGAATGGCACATTAAGATCCGAGAAGGAAGCTGAATATGACTTGGGTCTTCCGGTCATTGCCAGTATTCCGGGTATCCGCAAACGCGATTTGGGCAAGGCGGCTAACAGCAAGGCCAGAGTAGGGGAGGGTGCTTATGCTACGGCTGAATAGAAGTTTGATTGCGGATCTCAATCCGTCCTCGCATATTTCGGAATCCTTCCGCTCGCTGCGTACCTATATCCGCCAGCTGGGCCTGCTGAAGGGCAGCGGCGGACAGGTGCTGCTGTTCACATCGGCTGAAGGCGGTGAGGGCAAGACAACAATCCTGGCCAATCTCGCCGTATCCTTTGTCCAGGACGGCAAGAAGGTTGCCGTGGTGGACTGCAACTTAAGGAAGCCCGGACTGCACAGTGTGTTCGAGGTAGAGGGAAGCCAGGGGCTGGCTGCCTATCTGGCAGGCTATGAGGAAGCAGGGGATATCGCCGTCTACGGCAGCCTGGCTAATCTGGCGGTCATTCCAGCCGGGCTCACCAGTGTCAGCCCGCCGGATCTGCTGGGCAGCGACAGGCTGCCGGCCTTGCTGGAGGAGCTTAAAGCGGGCTTTGACCTGATTCTGCTGGATTCGCCGCAAGCGATAGAGTACAGTGATGCCCGCATATTGGCTCCGCTGTCAGACGGTCTGATCATCGTGGCCAGGCATGGCAGAACCAAGCGGGAATCGCTGCGCAAGCTGAAAGGTCTTATGGAGCAGACAGGTGTACGCATCCTGGGAATTGCCATGAATCAGAGTAAATAATCCACTGCACGGTAAGGTGAAAACAACTATCTTGGGAGGTATGTGTGATGAAGAAGGTCAAGAAGGTAATTATCCCGGCTGCCGGGTTAGGCACACGTTTCCTTCCGGCAACCAAGGCGATGCCTAAGGAAATGCTGCCGATTATCAACAAGCCGACAATTCAGTACATCGTAGAGGAAGCCATTGCTTCCGGGATCGAGGATATCATTATCGTTACCGGTAAGGGGAAGCGGGCGATCGAGGATCATTTCGATAATGCCTTTGAACTGGAATCCCGGCTGCTGGAAGACGGCAAGCTGGAATTGCTTAAGGAAGTTCAGCGGTCCTCCAAGGTTGAAATTCACTATATCCGGCAAAAGGAACCGAAGGGCCTCGGACATGCCGTATGGTGTGCCCGCCGGTTTATCGGCGATGAGCCGTTTGGCGTCATGCTCGGTGATGACATTGTAACCGGAAAGGTTCCCTGCCTGAAGCAGCTGATTGACCAGTATGAGGAAACCCAGAATTCGGTCATCGGTGTCCAGGATATTCCGGATGAATTCACTAACCGCTACGGGATTATTGAACCGGATCTGCAGGACGGACGGCTCTACCGGGTCAATAACTTCGTTGAGAAGCCGCCGCTGGGAACAGCACCATCCAATCTCGCCATTATGGGCCGCTACGTATTTACACCAAAGATCTTCAAATATCTCGATCTGCAGGAAAAAGGCGCCGGCGGTGAGATTCAGCTGACAGATGCGATCCAGAAGCTCAACCAGAGCGAACGGGTATATGCCTATAACTTTGACGGTACAAGATATGATGTCGGTGAGCGGCTCGGATATATTTTGACCACCCTGGAGTTTGCCCTTGAGAGTGAGGATTTGCGCTACCAGGTAATGGACGCTATGGCGGAATGGCTGAAGCAGGCGGGACAAACCTCGCTGAGCAGCTGAACCAGCAACTAAGCCTATGCTTCCGGAGCAAGTTTTGAACGAGGCGTATCCAGGAAGTGATGCTCCACAAAACTAAGCCTATGCTTCCGAAGCGAGTTTTGAACGAAGCGTATCCAGGAAGTGATGCTCCACAAAACTTTTAGGAGGAATGAAGAAATGAGCATGCAAAAACTGCCGGAAGACTATGAGGCCGTCCTGCCGAAGCTTTACATGCTGCATGCGAGTGAAGGGAATAAGACAATGGACTCCTACTTGTTATTGAAGCGGATAATCGATGTATTCTTCTCCGCCCTTGGCCTGCTCTTCCTGCTGCCGCTGTTCGCGGTAGTAGCTGTCCTGATTAAGCTGGAGGACCCGAAAGGGAAGGTATTCTTCCGCCAGGACCGGGTCGGCAAGGATGAGAAGCTGTTCCCCATGTACAAATTCAGATCTATGGTCTCCAATGCTGAAGAGCTTAAGGAAAGTCTGATGGCTTATAACGAAGTGAGCGGTGCGATGTTCAAAATCAAGAATGATCCCCGCATCACCCGCATCGGAAGATTCCTGCGCAAGACCAGTATCGATGAGCTGCCCCAGCTCTGGAACGTGCTGATGGGACATATGAGCCTTGTTGGCCCCCGGCCTCCGCTCGTTGAAGAGGTGGCGCAGTATACGGAGTATGACAAGCAGCGGCTGATGGTGACGCCTGGCTGCACCGGGTACTGGCAGGTGAATGCCAGAAACAGCGTCGGCTTTGATGAGATGGTTCAGCTGGACCTGACGTACATTAGCATCCGCAGCACCATGCTGGATCTGAAGATCATCGTCAAGACCGGCCTGATGCTGCTCGGCTCCAAAAATGCGTACTAAAAATTATGGGAATTGGGTGAATGCCGATGCTTGTAAACGGAGATGTGCCTAAGATTTCCATCATCATCTGCACCTATAACCGCTCAGCCCTGCTGGTCAAGACGCTACGGTCGCTGCTGCCGCTGGAGAACCTGCGGGCGGCTGAGATCATCGTGGTGGATAACAGCTCCAAGGATGATACAGCGGCTGCGGTCAAAAGGTTCATCGGGGACCATGGTGCCGGTATGGATATAAGGTATCTTCTGGAGCCGGTGCAGGGACTTTCGGCAGCCCGGAATACGGGAATCCTGGCTTCCAGATCGCCGCTCATTGCCTTCCTGGATGATGATGCGATACCTTGCCGGACCTGGATCACGACCATTGTCAGCACTTTCGCACAGCGGCCGGAGGTGATGGCTATGGGCGGGAAAATCGCTCCGATCTTTGAAAGCAAACGTCCGGAGTGGCTGATTAAACCGTTTGAGCTTCCGTATACCATCGTGGATCTGGGCAACCGGATCAGGGAATATCCGAAGCGGCTTCACCCCTGCGGCGCCAATATGGCGATGCGCAAGCCAGTGTTCGATATCAGCCTGTTTCCGCTGGAGCTGGGCAGGAAGGGCGACTCCCTGCTCTCGGGTGAAGAGACCTGGCTGTTCGGCCAGATTCAGCAGGAGGGACATTCAATTCTGTATCATCCTGAAATGGCGGTCGATCACTTCGTGCCGGCTAACCGGCTGACAGAGGATTGGATTATGAAGCGTTACTACAGCCAGGGAATCTCAAATGCGATGAAGAGCGAAGGATTGAAGGGCAAGTTGCTGCTGCTGGGCAAGACAGGCGCCAAGGTGATGTACATTATGGCCGACTCTGTTCTCTCCCGCAGCCAGGGAAGAAGGCTGCTGAATAAATGCAGGCTGGAGAGTATCCGCGGGACTCTTCATATGATCTGGAACCGGAAGCGGGAATCCGCAGCAGGGTGAGAGGAGGGCGCGGGATGACTAATTTTGGGTGGGGCAGCAAAATAAACGCTTTGCCGTACGGAATGCTCTACCTCATATCCGCATTATTCCTCGGGACGGCGGTCATCTACCAGCCGGTCATTGCGGTAGCAGCCGTACTTCTGATTATGCTGCTGGTTGTCTCCATCTCACGCCCTGAGCTGATCAGTTATTTCGTACTGCTGACCACGGCAGTATCGATCAACTTTCTGTACAGCGGCAGCATGTTCGGCATCGAGATCCTCTCCCTCTATAAGCTGGTCATTCTGATGCTGCTTGTGCCTTGCATTCTCGTCAATGGTCTGCGGCTGCGGCTGAGCCAGCCGCTATGGGCAATGCTGGCACTGGTCTTCATCAGCTTCACCTTCTCGGTCTGGCTGCCGGAGATGAGCTCATCCATTGCCATCAAAGCATTCATCGGGTTGTCGTTGCCGTTCGTATTCCTCCTGATTAACTGGAAGAAGGAAGTGGCCGAGAAGCAGATCCGCATCATTACCCTGCTGCCGCTGGTCAGTATTCTGGCCGGAGTGGTCCTGCAGGCAGCAGGTCTGCATCCCTTCCTTGATGTTGAATTTACCGGCGCAGTACGGATTCAGGGGGCGAACATTCCGGCGCATCTGGCGATGCTGGCGTTCATGGGTGTGGCGATCGCCTTTATTGAAATCAAGCGCAGCCCGCAGCATATAAGGTTCAATTACCTTATGCTGGGCCTTAATTTCCTGATTCTTATCGGGACAGGAACCCGGGGGCCGATCCTGGCGCTGATCCTGATGGTGCTCTACTATTTCTACGATATTTCCCGCCAGTACCTTAGAGGCAAAACTAAATTTCTGATCCCGCTCCTGTGCTCACTGCTGGTCATTACCGCAGCGGTCTACCTGCAGCTCGACAACATCAAGAAACGTTCCTTCGAGCGTACGACAGAAACGGGGGTTGACCTGTCAGGACGGGCGGAAGCCTGGGAGTACTTCCTGAATAAAGCGGAGGATTCCCCTTATGCGGGGCGCGGCCTCGGGGCGGTTACGGTAGCCAATGACGGCTCGCTCTACAAAGGCTTTGTCGTTCCGCATAACGAGTATATCCGCTTTTACTTCGACGGAGGCTACTTCGGGGCCATACTGCTGCTGATTTCCTTACTTGCTGTGTTCCTTCTGGTGTACAGGGCTTTGGCACCGCCGGTTAAACCGTATTACCTGCTCTTTATTGCAGCGTTCCTGATCTACTCTTTCACAGATAACACGCTGTCGACGGTCCAATCCATCATTCCGTTCTGCTGGTATCTGAACTGCCTGTACCGGTCTTCACAGCTGGCCGATTCCCCACAAAAAGAAGTGATACGATGAATCAAGTGAACATGTTCGATGTCAATTTTGATAACTATGATTTCATGGACCTGCTCGATTACATTGACAAAATGATTCAGGAAAGGAACCAGTCCTACATCCTGACCTGCAATGTCGATCATGTAATCAAGCTCCGGAAGGATGAAGAATTCCGTGAGGTCTATTCCGAAGCCGGAGCCGTGGTTGCGGACGGAATGCCGCTGATCTGGGCGTCCAAGATGCTCGGCAAGCCGCTGAAGCAAAAGGTATCCGGAGCAGACCTGTTCAGCAGGCTGGGCCACGCTTTTCAGCAGAGAAAATACCGCCTGTTCTTCCTGGGCTCGGCGGAAGGCGTGCCGGAGCAGGCGACGGAGAACCTTAAGGCGGCCTACCCGGATATCAACGTTGTCGGCTGTTATTCTCCTTCCTACGGCTTTGAGCACAACGAAGAAGAGAATCAGCGGATTATCCAGATGCTGACGGAAAGTCAGCCGGATATTGTGTTCGTAGGCGTGGGAGCCCCGAAGCAGGAGAAATGGATCTACCGCCACTATACCTCTTACCAGGCGCCGGTTTCGATCGGTGTGGGGGCAACCTTTGATTTTCTGTCAGGCTCGGTTAAGCGGGCTCCGGATTTCATGCAGAAGACCGGAATGGAGTGGCTCTGGAGGCTGATCCAGGAGCCGGGACGCCTGTGGAAAAGATACCTGGTCGACGATGCCCAGTTCCTGGTATTGCTGCTTAAGGAGCTGCGCAAGCGGGATAAACTGAAAAACGGCAAAGAAGCGGAGCCGGAATAAATACATGCAGGTAAGAGTGGAGGCGGGGGAATGAAGATGCTGGACCGGGAGGAGAACAGTCTGAGTCTTCCTTCCTTAACATCAGTGAAGTCAGCGGCGGTGATGATGATCATCTGCGGTGCAGCGCTGGTTCTGCCGCTGGTCATCGGCTTCGCCAGTGCGAAGCTCAGTGCCACGAACAGTCTGCAGGGCATTATTCTGGCAGGGATTCTCTTTCCGGCTTTCCTGCTGGCATTGCTGAATACACGGCTGCTGATCCCGTACACCCTGCTGGTCTGGGCAGTGGCCCCGGAGCTGCGGCGGATTGCCGACTGGTATGAAGGAGTGTATCACTCCGTATCCCTGCTTAGTCTGGCTCCCCTGCTGACGGGGGCAACCCTGGCCATTCCGGTGCTTAAGGAGATTCACAAGATCCGCAAATCCTCTACCCGGATCATCCTGCTGTTCTCCATTGCCCTGGCCTACGGTGCCCTGATCGGTCTGGCGAAGAACGGTGTCGGCTCCGTATACGATCTGGCGAACTATATCGTACCGCTGCTGCTGATTCCGTTCTTCGCGGTCACGCATTTCGGTCCGAAGGATATTGACCGGCTGCTGTATGCCTTTGCCAATATCGCCGTGCTGGTCGCTGCATACGGAATTGTGCAGTACCTAACCGTTCCCCCGTGGGATGCCTTCTGGATGCGCCATGCGGATATGATGTCAATCGGCACGCCTTATCCGCTTGAGATCAGGGTCTTCTCAACCCTGAACTCGCCGGGGCCGGCAGCAACCTTCCTGGTATTCGCGCTCGTCCCGATGATTCTGGAGCGGAAATGGCAGGGCACGCTGCGCTGGCTCGGCGTACTGCTCGTAGTAGTCTGCCTCTTGACTACGCTGGTCCGTTCAGCCTGGCTGGTCCTGCTGGTGATGCTGCTGGTGTATATTGCATCCTCACCCTCCAGGGGGAAATGGAAGACACTGCTGCAGCTGGTCTTCGTAGCTGCGGCGCTGTTCTGGATCGTGCCCAAGCTGCCTGGAGCCGAAGGGCTGGTCGCCCGGATGGAGACCCTCACCTCAGTGCAGGAGGATCATTCCTATAACGAGCGCCTCAGCCTATGGACGAATATGCTGCCGATGGTAGCCGGCAATCCCGTCGGGCAGGGCATCGGCAGCGTCGGGCAGGGAACGAAGCTCGGCAATGGCGGAGAGCTTGGTGAATACGGCGTAATGGACAACGGTGTGATTGCACTGCTGCTGACTTTCGGAGTACTGGGAGCATTGTTCTTCTTCGGGGCACTCGGCGCTGTCATTAAACAGATTATGGTCCGGGTTACCCGCAAGGACAGCCTGCAGCCTTATTCCAGGCTGGCGCTGGCGGCATGGATGGGGGCAGTGGTCAGCCTGGTGTCGGATAACGGGTTCCCGGGACTGAAGGGATACCTGATCTGGATGCTGGTCGGGCTTGGACTTAGTGCCAAAGAGATAACAGAGAGCAGAAAGAAGGGAACACCACATGCAGCAGCTCAACGCGAAATCACTTCCCGCTAATACGGTCTGGTCCTCGCTCCGCAGCTTCACGAAGAGCAAGGACAGCAGCTCAGCGGCTGTAAAAACCATGTTTGTCAGTGTGCTGATTCTGCTCGTCAATATGCTGACCGGTGTGCTGACCGCCCGTTACCTGGGACCAACAGGGCGGGGAGAGCAGACCGCGATGGTGAACTGGTCGCAGTTTCTGGCGTTCAGCATGAGCTTCGGGATTCCGTCCGCGCTGATCTACAATGCCAAGAAAAATCCGGATGAGGCCGGTGTGCTGTACCGGGTGGCCTTAATGATCGGGCTTGCGTTCGGGACACTGGCGATGATTGTCGGAATCCTCGTGCTGCCTTACTGGCTGAAGGAATTCAGCCATGAAGTTGTGGTCTTCGCCCAGTGGTCCATGCTCCTCTGTCCGCTGATTGTGGTCTCCCAAGTGAACAATGCGGCGTTCCAGTTCAGGAATGATTACAGGACCTTTAACCTGATGCGTTATCTGATTCCGCTGCTGACACTCGCAGCCATCGGCATTCTCATAGTGACCGGGCATATCAGTCCGTTCACCACAGCATTAGCTTACCTGCTTCCGTCGGTTCCGATGTTCATCGGCATGACGGTCGTACTGCTCCGTACTTACAAGGTTAAGCTGCGGGATGCCTATCTGAACTTCAAAAGATTGTTCACTTATGGTCTGGGCTCATACGGCAACGATCTGCTCGGACAGTTCTCTTACTACATAGACCAGATTATTATTGCCGGCCTGCTCAGGCCCGCTGATCTGGGACTCTATGCGGTAGCGGTCAGCCTGTCGCGGATGGTTAACTTCTTCTCCAATTCGATTACGGTGGTGCTGTTTCCGAAAGCCTCCGGGATGTCGAAGGATGAAGCGGTCTCCCTTACCTTCAAGGCTTTCCGCATCAGCACCACATGTACACTGCTAGGCGCATTGTTCCTGATGCTGGTTGCCCCGTTTGTCATCCCGCTGCTCTACGGCAAGGATTTCAATACGGCGCTTACCGTGTTCCGCCTGCTGCTGCTGGAGGTTACGATCAGCGGAGGAACCCTGATTCTGGCCCAGGTGTTCATGGCACTGGGCAAACCTAAATTCGTATCGATCCTTCAGGGAGTCGGCCTCATCCTCGTGATTCCGCTGCTCTTCCTGCTGGTGCCGAAATACGGGTTATTCGGAGCCGGAGCGGCTATGCTCTCATCGGCTGTGCTGCGGTTCCTGTTCATTATTCTTAATATCCGCTACAACCTGAAGGTTAAGCTTCCGCGGCTGTTCATTAACGCAGAGGACCTTCAGTGGCTGAAGACGACGATGAATTCGTATATTCGCAAGAAACCTATGGATGTGTAGGCAGTTAAGTAACTAGCTGATTCGGCGAGCCGAGATCACGAGGCGAGCGGCTTATCTGCTAAAAAACCAAGGGACGGTGTCCGGAGAAACGAAGGGGAAGTTTGGAGCTGTAGAAACGAAGTGTCCGCCTTTGTTCTCTGATTTCATCCGCTAATAGAGCGGTCCAATCAAGGAAATCAGAGAACAACAGCGGCCGGAAGCCCAAACATTCCCCGTAGTGACGACGCACACCGGACCAATAAGGCAAAGGAGGATACCTTCATGGATTCAGCAGCAAGCGTGCTTGGCGGCCGGGGCAGCTACCCGATCTCGGCAGTCATTATAGCTCAGGATGACGAGGTTCGGATATCCGCAGCAATTCAGTCCTGCCGGCAGTTCGCTGACGAGGTGGTAGTCATCGACGGAGGCAGTAAAGACGGTACGGTACGGCTATCCGAGAGCCTGGGATGCCGGGTATTCGTAAACCCGTGGCCCGGATATGCGAAGCAAAGGGAATTCGGAGTGGAACGCGCCAGCCATGATTGGGTCTTCCTGATTGATACCGACGAAGTGGTCAGCGAAGAGCTGGCCCGGGATATCCTGGAGCGCAAGCCCGGACTGACAGATGCTACAGTGGCTTTCTCCCTGTACCGGATCGGCGATTTCCTCGGCAAATGGCTCGACAAGGGCGAATATCTGGTGCGGCTGTACAACCGCAAGGAGTACGGAATCCGCAACAGTCTGGTGCATGAAATGCCTGAAGTAGCCGAGGAACGCACGGAGAAGCTGAATGGAACACTCTGGCATCAGGGCTTCCGCAGCATCAATGATCATGTGGCGAGATTCAACAAATATACGGATCTGGAGGCGCAAAGCGCCTTTGCCAGCGGCAAACCGTTCAAGCTGAGCCATTTGCTGCTGCGGCCGCCGGCCCGCTTCCTGCAGAAGTACTTCCTGCACGGGCTGTTCAAAAAAGGAATTTCCGGATTCGCAGTATCGGTGTTCTGGGTGATGTATGAATTCATGGTCGGCTTCAAGCATTATGAACTGCACAGCTCCGGCAAGCTGACCCGGCATAATCTGCAGGGCCAGGCCGGGAAGGAGAAGAAAGGGGAGAGAAGCTATGTCGTACAATGACGGACTGAACATCATGACGACCGGACTCAGCTGGCCTTCGCTGCAGCCCGGCGGGCTGAACACCTATTTCAAATCCGTATGTGAGCAGCTCTCCTCACGGAACCGGGTGCATGCCCTGATCTGCAGCCAGGAGACGCCGGCTGTTCCGAAGGAACTGATCATCCACAATGCCGGGGACCCGAAGGAGACGATCTGGAAGCGCAAGGATGCTTTTCAGCGTAAAGCGGCAGACCTGATGGGCAGTGGGAGCGGGCGGATTGATATCCTCTATTCCCATTTCGCCCCTTATGGCATCGGCCCGGCGCTCGAAGCGAAGAAGCGCGGGATTCCGGTTATTATGACCTTCCATGGTCCCTGGAATGAAGAGATGAAGATTGAAGGCCAGGGCATCAGGCACCGGGTCAAAACAACGATTGCCAAATCGATTGAACATAAAGCTTACAAGCTCGCTGACAAGTTCATCGTACTCAGCGAGTACTTCCGCGATATGCTGCATGATCTGCACGGGGTGCCGATGCATAAGATCATCGTCATACCCGGAGCAGCCAACGTGGAGCGGTTCGTGCCGTCCGCGAACCGGCTGGCGGTCCGGCGGCAGCTGAATCTGCCCGAAGGTGCGACAACCGTACTGACCGTCCGGCGGCTGATGAACCGGATGGGGCTGCTGCAGCTGCTTGAAGCTTGGAAGCAGGTAGCAGAGCGCTTCCCGAATGCGATCCTGCTGATCGGGGGCAAGGGCCCGCTGCGCGGCGAGCTGGAAGAGAAGATTGCCGATTATGGTCTCGGCAATAAGGTCCGGCTGCTCGGCTACATTCCCGACCAGGAGCTGGCTTCCTATTACCAGGCAGCCGACATGTTCGTAGTGCCTTCCCAGGCGCTGGAGGGCTTCGGCCTGATCACCGTAGAGGCGCTGGCCTCGGGCCTTCCGGTCATGGCGACGCCGGTCGGAGGCAACAGGGAGATTCTGCAGGGCTTCCGCCCGGAGCTGCTGTTCAAGAGTGCGGCCAGCGAAGATATGGCGGAAGGCATGATTCAGATGCTGGGCAACCGCAAGCTGCTGCCGGGCCGGGAAGAATGCCGCAACCATGTGCTGGAGAAGTACACCTGGCAGCAGGTAGGCGATAAAGTGGAATCCGTATTCCTCGAAACTTTGGGAAAGGGTGTGACTGCAGGATGATAAAAGTCGCTTATATTGATCACACCGCCAAATGGAGCGGGGGCGAGGTTGCCCTGTTCAACATCCTCACTAACATCGGTGAGCATATCAAGCCGCTTGTGATTCTCGCGGAAGAGGGCACACTCGCTGAACGCCTGCGGGACAAAGGCATTGATGTCCGCATTATCCCGCTGGATGAGAGCATCCGCAGCCGGGGGCGCAACGCCGTTAACCTTGGTGCCCCGGCGGCTGCAATGAAGCTGCTGGCCTACGGCCGCAAGCTGGCTCCGTTGCTCAAAGAGGAGAAGGTCGATTGTGTGCATACCAATTCACTGAAATCAGCCTTCTATGGAGCAGTAGCCGCGAAGAAGGCAGGCGTGCCGCTGATCTGGCATATCCGCGATCATATCGGAGCCCCTTACCTGAAGCCGGTTGTCGCCAAGGCGATCCGGCTGCTGTCACGGCTTCTGCCGAACGGCGTCATCGCCAATTCCCACTCCACGCTGAATGCGCTGGAGCTGCCCCGGACGAAGAAGACGCTGGTTGTCTATTCGGCCTTCGCTAAGGCGATTGGTGAAGGAATCGGCAAGCGGGACCAGAAGGATTTCAACGTGCTGCTGGTAGGGCGCCTTGCCCACTGGAAAGGCCAGCATATTGTGCTGGAAGCGGCTAAGGCTTTCAAGCATGACAGCCGGGTGAAGTTCTGGCTGGCCGGCGACGCCTTGTTCGGGGAAGAGGAATACAAACAGCAATTAATTCAGCAGATGCAGCAAGATGACATCACCAATGTCAGCCTGCTGGGTCATGTGGATGATATACAAGGACTCATGAACAAAGCCGACTTGCTGATTCACACGTCGATTACCCCTGAGCCGTTTGGCCAGGTTATCGTCGAAGGCATGGCGGCCGGACTGCCGGTGATTGCTTCGAATGAAGGCGGGCCGGTGGAAATTGTTGTTCCTGGCGTAACCGGGCTGCTGATTCAGCCTGGAGATGCCGCTGTACTTGCCGAATCCATCACCTGGATGCTGGACCATCCCGAAGAGCGCAGACGGATGGCGGATCATGGAATGAAAAGGGTGAAAGAGCATTTTGTCATCGAGAATACAGTCAAGGATATCGTTGCTTACTACAAAGGTCTGCTGGCGGTTACCTGATTTTCTTTCTTGGATAACGCTTAAGGCTTGCATCAACATCCGCTCACTTCATGCGCTCACTGCTTGATGATGCTGCTCCATAAAACTTTGAGGATGATTCACATGAAAATTGCGATAGCGCACGATTACTTAATCCAAATGGGCGGAGCAGAAAGAGTGGTGGAGGTCTTTCATCACATGTATCCGGATGCTCCGATCTTCACAACGGTGTTTAACGGCAGCCGCCTGACCGATAACCTCAAAGATGCGGATATCCGGGCCTCCTGGCTGCAGAAAATTCCGGGCGTGAAGAAGAATTTCAAAGGGGTGCTGCCGCTCTATCCGATGGCCGTCCGCGATCTGGACTTCAGCGGGTATGATATCGTCCTTAGCTCCAGCAGTGCTTTTATGAAAAGCATCCAGGTGCCCGAGTCTACCTTCCATCTCTGTTACTGCCATACTCCGATGCGGTTCGCCTGGGATTATGACACGTATATGGAGCGGCAGTCCAATTCCGGCATCTTCAAAAGACTGCTCAAGCTGTATATGCAGCGGTTGAAGAACTGGGATCAGCGGACTTCCAAAAATGTAAACCAGTTTGTGGCCAACTCCTCAGTCGTGAAGAAGCGGATTCAGAATTATTACCACCGCGATTCCGATGTGATTTTTCCGCCGATCAATACGGCCCGCTTCACCAGTTCACCCACGATTGGGGATTATTATCTGATCGTCTCCCGGCTGGTATCCTACAAGCGGATCGATCTGGCGGTGGAGGCGTTCAACCGTAACGGTGTGAAGCTGTATATCGTCGGAGACGGTCCCGACCGTAAACGTCTGGAGGGGATGGCGAAAGAGAATATCTCCTTTCTGGGCCGGCTGGAGGATGAAGAAGTAACGGGGCTGATGTCTCAGTGCCGGGCCTTTATTTTTCCCGGAGAAGAAGATTTCGGTATCACACCGCTGGAGGCAAACGCTGCAGGCCGTCCGGTCATCGCCTATCAGGCGGGAGGGGCGCTGGATACGATCGTTCCTTATGTGAACGGGGTTTTTTTCCAGCATCAGGAAGTTGATGATCTGCTCCAGGCCATTGAGGAGGCCGAATCCCATGACTGGGATATCAGCCAGATTATGGGCCATGCACGCAAATTCGATGAGCAGGCGTTTATGGTTCAGTTCAAGCAATATGTGGAACAGGCCTACGTCAATTTCCTAAAAGGAGGATGATTGTATGAAACTCGCAGTAATCGGTACCGGTTATGTTGGACTCGTCTCAGGCGTATGCTTCACGCTTAACGGAAATCATGTCATCTGTGTGGATAAGGATGAGCAGAAAATCGAAAAGCTGAACCGGATGGAATCCCCGATCTATGAACCGGGTATTGAGGCCTTAATTGAGATGAATCTCCGGGAGGGAAGATTATCCTTCTCGGCGGATCTTAAGGATTCGGTCAGACGCTCTGATATTGTCATCCTTGCTGTAGGTACACCTTCCCTGCCGGGCGGCGAAGCCGATTTGCAGTATATCGAGGGGGCAGCCGTAGAGATTGCCGAAGCGATGGAAGGCTACAAGATTATTATGACCAAGTCAACCGTTCCCGTCGGCACCAACGAGCGAATCCGCAAGCTGATTGCCTCCCATACGAATCACCCCTTCGATATTGTCTCCGCTCCTGAATTCCTTCGTGAAGGCTCTGCGATCCGCGATACGCTTCACCCCGACCGGATTGTAATCGGACTCGATAACCCGCAGCTTGAGCAGACCATGCGCCAGCTTCACCAGGGCTTCACGGACAATGTGTTCGTAACCGATATCCGCAGCGCCGAGATGATTAAATATGCTTCCAATGCTTTCCTGGCTACCAAAATATCGTTCATAAACGAAATTGCCAACATTTGTGAAAAAGTGGGAGCGGATGTAACCGAAGTGGCTGAGGGCATGGGAATGGACCGGAGAATCGGATCCTCCTTCCTGCAGGCCGGTATCGGGTACGGCGGCTCCTGTTTCCCGAAGGATACGAATGCGCTGATCCAGATCGCCGGTAACGTGGATTATGAATTCAAGCTGCTGAAATCCGTAGTTGAGGTTAATAAAGGCCAGCGGTTCATGATCATCTCGAAGCTGCATGAGTCGCTGGGCAGCCTGCGCGGCGCCGTAATCGGCATCTGGGGGCTGGCGTTCAAGCCGAACACGGATGATGTCCGTGAGGCACCGGCCCGGGAAATCGTCGAGGCGCTGGTCGCTGAAGGCGCCATCGTGAAGCTGTATGATCCCATCGCTGCCGATAACTTCCGCAGCGGGTATGATCATCCGCAGCTGCGCTGGTGCGGGCTGGCGGAAGAGGCGGCCGAGGGCAGTGACGCAGTCTGCCTCCTGACCGACTGGGGCCAGTTCAAGGATATCGACCTGCACCAGCTGGCGGACAGTATGCGCCGCCCGATATTGATCGACGGCCGCAACGTCTACACCAAAGAGCAGATTGAGGGCACCGGCCTGGAGTACCATTCCGTCGGCCGCCCGCAGATGGGTGGACTTAGCGGCTTCTCCGCCAGCGTTGCCGGGGCGGTGTAATTCCGCCGGTGCGGGCTGTATGGGGGAATAAAGGTGAAAATCCCTCTATTTCCGCCGAAAGTGGGCTGAATGGGAGAAATAAAGTGAAAAATCCCTCTATTTCAGCTGAAAATGGGCTGAATGGTGCAATTAAAGGTAAAAATCCCTCTAATCCCGCCAAAAGTGGGCTTTATTAAGGAATTAAAGGTAAAAATCCCTCTATTTCCGCCGAGAGTGAGCTGAATGGGAGAAATAGAGGTAAAAGTACCCTTAATTCCGCCGGATGCGGGCTAAATGCGTGAAATAGGAGCAAAAGTGCCCCTAATTTCGCCGGATGCAGGCCAAATGCGTGAAATAGGAGCAAAAGTGCCCCTAATTCCGCCGGATGCGGGCCAAATGCGTGAAATAGGAGCAAAAGTGCCCCTAATTTCACCAAATGCGGGCCAAATGCGTGAAATAGAGGTAAAAGTGCCCCTAATTTCACCGGATGCGGGCCAAATGCGTGAAATAGAGGTAAAAGTGCCCCCTAATTCTACCGGATGCAGATTTGCTTATAAGCTGCGAAGCGGCAGCGCGGGCATTTACTTCTACACCGTAGCCACTATCCATTATGAGGAAACTCCCAAGCAACAATCCGATATTCACGCGTCACACACATAAGGAGGGTTCACTATGAAACTAGTACTTTTATCAGGCGGTTCAGGCAAGCGGCTCTGGCCGCTCTCGAATGACTCACGTTCGAAGCAATTTCTGAAGGTACTGGAAAGCCCGGCAGGTGAACCGGAATCGATGGTTCAGCGGGTGTGGAGACAATTGCAGGAGGCCGGGATAGCGGAGTCATCCTATCTCGCAACCGGCCGCAGCCAGGTGGAGATGATTCAGAGTCAGCTCGGCGGCGAGGTGCCGATTATCGTGGAGCCGGAGCGCCGGGATACCTTCCCCGCCATTGCGCTGACGGCCGCTTATCTGTATTCCATCGCCGGTGTTTCACCGGCAGAGACCGTGGCGATTCTGCCCGTCGACCCTTATGTGGAATCATCCTTTTTCGATACGGTGCTGCAGCTGGAGAGTACGATGCTTGAGAGCGGTGCGAATCTGGCGCTCATGGGCGTAGTACCGGAGCACGCCTCCGAGAAATACGGCTATATTATTCCTACCAGCGCCGCAGCAGGCGAGAGCGGGTATCTGCAGGTGAGCCACTTCCAGGAGAAGCCGGACCGCAGGCAGGCAGAGGAGCTGATCAGCCGGAATGCACTCTGGAACTGCGGTGTCTTCGCTTTCCGGCTCGGGTATCTGCTGGATATTCTGCAGCGCAAAGGCCTCCCGCTGAACTATGAGGAGCTGCAAAAGCAGTACAAACTGCTGTCCTCGATCAGCTTCGATTATGAAGTGGTCGAGAAAGAGGAGAATATCGTAGTTCAGCCGTACGCCGGATTCTGGAAAGACCTGGGCACCTGGAATACCCTGACCGAGGAGATGACCAGTAATCATGTCGGCAAAGGGTTCGTGACGGCAGATTCCGAGGGTACCAGCCTTATCAATGAGCTGGATATTCCGATTACAGTAATCGGGGCGAAGGATCTGATTATCGCTGCCAGCCCGGACGGTATCCTGGTTACGCACAAGGCGGAGAGCCCGCGGATCAAGGAGGTACTGAAAACTTTTGAACAAAGACCGATGTACGAAGAGCGTCGCTGGGGCCACTACAAGGTAATCGATTATGTGAAGTATGATGAAGGCAATGAAGTGCTGACGAAGCGGATTTTCATTAACGAAGGTAAAAATATCAGCTATCAGTTGCATCACAAACGCAGTGAAATCTGGACGTTTGTCAGCGGTGAGGCAAGCATTGTCATTAACGAAAAGATGCATAAGGTAAAGGCAGGGGATGTTGTACGGATACCGGAAGGTACCAAGCATGCAATCCTGGCACTTACAGATGTGGAATTTATTGAGGTGCAGAGCGGCTCTGAACTGGTGGAGGAAGATAATATCCGCATCACTCTGGACTGGGAGGATATAGCTTTACACCAGTTTATCTCGTAGGCCTAATTAATCTATTTAACCAATTGTAACAAAATCAAAACAGGTATTTAGCACTATTTATTAAGAAATTTTTATTTTTGCTCTAAATTAAAAATAAATAGCGACGATACTTACGGTAAGAGGGATTCATCCTTCCAAAACGACAAAGGCAAACCTAATCGAAAGATAGGGACGCAAAGCTATAGGGCCTTCGCAAGAGTGGCAGCCTGGCTACCGAAAGGAAGAGGAAATTTTGAAAACTTACCGTAAGTCCCGTTTGCTGTGCACTGTGCTGTCACTGGCCTTGTTTGTGTCTGCAATACCTGCAGCCCTGGGCGGGCTGGCTTCAACTGCTGAAGCGGCTTCCAGCTCCAAGGCGCCTGTTAACCCGTCGGCATCGGCAGAAGCAGTCAAACTACTCAGTGATCTGTATTCCATCACAGGTAAAGGCATCATTACAGGACAGCACGACTATCTGGAGAGCCCGGATGAATTCAGCAATAAGCTGAAGGGAACCAGCGGCCAGTACGCAGCCCTTCACGGTTATGAGCTGGGTGTTATCAGCGGCCAATCGGAAAGCACCGCAGCGGCACAACGCAGAAATGTAGTGAACAGCGCAATCAGCTGGTATAAAAGCGGGGGCATCGTGGCTATGACTTTTCACGAGAACCTGCCCGGCACCCCTTATCTGTGGTCCAATGTGCAGAAGAGCCTGAGCCAGGAAGAGTTCAATAAATATGTTACTCCGGGTACGACGCAGTATACGGCCCTGATTGCAGACCTGGACAAGGTGGCCGTTTCGCTGAAAAGCCTGAAGGATGCAGGGGTTCCTGTACTCTGGAGACCTTATCATGAAATGAACGGTGACTGGTTCTGGTGGGGGAAGAAAAATAACTTCGCTAAATTATGGAATATTATGTATGACCGTTTCGTAAACGTTCATCAATTAAACAACCTGCTGTGGGTCTGGAATCCTAATGCACCGAATGCCTGGTCTGATCCTTACGCACTGACTTATCCGGGAGCAGACAAGGTGGATGTGCTCGCAGCAGATATATATGATAACGACTATATGAATAAATACTATGACGGCCTGCTTAGCCTGGCGAACGGCAAACCTATTGCCATTGGCGAGAACGGGGAAATGCCAAGCACACAGAAGCTGCAGCTCTCCCAGAAGAACTGGGTATATATGATGACCTGGGGAAAAATGCTGTATGAAAATAATAGTGATGCTACTATTAAAGGCTTCATGGGCGACAGCTACACATTAACCAAGGATCAGTACAAGGCAGCAGCGGCAGCAACTCCAACGCCGTCACCGACAGCGACACCAACGCCGTTACCGACAGCAACACCGACGCCGTCACCGACAGCGACACCAACGCCGTCACCGACAGCGACACCAACGCCGTCACCGACAGCGACACCGGTGCCGTCACCGACAGCAACACCAATGCCTGTTCCAACAATTGTACCTGTCAGTGATTCAGTGCAGGCACCGCTCCAGAATGGCCTGCGCGGAGAATATTTCAAGAATATGACCCTCTCCGGCACACCGGTGCTGGTACGCAATGACGATCTGCTGAATTTCAACTGGCGTCAGGGGTCGCCGGATGCCGCGCTTGGCGTGGATAACTTCTCAATCCGCTGGACCGGCCAGATTAAGCCGGCATACAGTGAAACCTATCAGATCATCACAACCTCTGATGACGGGATCCGTGTCTATGTTGACGGCACAGCTGTCATTGACAGCTGGACTAAGCAGAGCGGAACAGAGCGTACAGGAAGCATAGCCCTGAAGGCAGGCCAACTGTATGACATCAAGGTGGAATATTACGAGAATGCAGGCGATGCCAATATTCGTCTGATGTGGCAGAGCGCCAGTCAAGCAAAAGCAACTGTGCCGGCCAGCGCATTGTATATGCCAAATTCAGCGGTTGCTGCTGATAAGGCTCTATCCGCAGCTCCGGCTGCGGCTGTACCGACAGCAACGCCGTCACCAGTATCAACACCAACGACAGCACCGACGCCGACACTGACAGCAACACCGGTGCCGACAGCAACGCCGACAGCGGCACCAACGCCAACGCCGATAGCAACGCCGACAGCGGCACCAACGCCAACACCGACAGCGGCACCAACACCGACAGCAGCGCCGCAGCAGGTTGTGGTTGAGGCGCCCCCCGCTAACGGGCTTTACGCGGAATATTTCAATAATATGACGCTGTCAGGTGCCCCGGCAGTGGTACGTACCGATGCAGCACTTGATTTCAATTGGCGGCAGGGTACACCGGATGCGGCAATTGGCATAGATTTCTTCTCTGTCCGCTGGAGCGGCAAGATCAAACCGCTCTATACAGAGACTTATCAGATCTATACCACTTCCGATGATGGTATCCGCGTGCGAATTAACGGCGAGCTTGTGATCGACAGCTGGACGAAGCAGAGCGGAACAGAACGCACGGGAAGCATCAGTCTGACTGCCGGGATGCTGTATGATATCCAGGTGGAGTATTACGAGAACCAAGGGGATGCGAATGCGCGCCTGATGTGGTCCAGTCCGAGCCAAACCAAAGGAACGGTTCCGGCCAGCGCTCTGTTTCTCCCGTCTGCTTCCTAAGATTACGCGGGCTCAACGGCTGTAGTCATGCTTGGCGCTGATACTGGTTAAGACGTTACAATATTAAATCCTAATATAGTCCACTCTTGATAGCCCTGCTGTTCAGCAGGGCTACTGAGCTATAGATCTCCGGGCAGAACGGAAGCGGTCTGCATAAGAGGCACAATCTCCCGGAGCTATGGCGGCAGCAGAGGCTGGAGGAAGGAGATTACATTGAACACTTACCGTAAGTACCAGCTGTATACAACTTTGCTTCCCATTATTTTTATTCTCACGCTGTTGCCATGGTCCGAGGTGCGGAGCCTTCCCGTAACCCGTGTCATGGACACGGCTCCCGCCGCAACTCCTGCCGCAGCTGTTACTCCGATTAATCCCTCTGCCTCAGAAGAGGCTGCTTCGCTGTTAAGCTACCTGATTGATCTGGGCGGCAAGTCCATGATCTCCGGCCAGCATGATTACCTGGAAAGTCCTGATGAATTCAACAATAAACTCAAAAATGCCAGCGGACAGTATGCCGTTCTGCATGGCTACGAGCTTGGAGCTATCAATAACCAGAGCGAGGCAACGATCGCCCGGCAACGCCAGGCTGTTATAGACAGTGCTATTAAATGGCATCAGGGCGGGGGCATTGTGGCGATGACCTTCCATCAGAATTTGCCCGGCACCTCTCCGGAATGGGCTAATGTGCATATGAGCCTGAGCCAGGATAAATTCGATGCTTATGTCACTCCTGGAACCCAGCAGTACAAAGCCCTGATTGCCGACCTGGACGAGGTTGCCGTGTACTTGGGGGAGCTGCGGGATGCCGGAGTTCCTGTTTTGTGGCGTCCTTATCATGAAATGAACGGCAACTGGTTCTGGTGGGGGCAAAAGGATAATTTCAACCGGCTATGGGACATTGTGTACGACCGTATGGTTAACAAGCACAAGCTGAACAACCTGCTGTGGGTCTGGAATCCGAATGCGCCGAATGAGTGGGCTGAGGCGTACAGCAAGTATTATCCCGGCCTAGACAAAGTGGATATACTGGCAGCGGATATTTATAACGATGACTTTAAACAATCCTATTACGAGAATCTGCTGAAGCTGGCCGGCGGCAAGCCGATCGGGATCGGGGAGAGCGGAGAGCTTCCAGACCCTGTAATATTGTCTCAAACCCAGAGTAAATGGGTATATACGATGACATGGGGGAAAATGCTGCTTGAAAATAATAACCTTCAGGAAATCAAAAGCTTTATGAGCAATAAATATACCGTATCACGGGAGGATTATAAGCAGGATATGATCGCCAGGCCTAGTGTGCCGGCAGTAACCTCGCCTTACGGGCTTAAGGGAGAATATTTCGGTAATACGGAGCTGTCCGGAGCACCGCTGCTTACGCGGACAGACAGCAGGATCGACTTTAACTGGCATGGAGACTCACCGGCCGCGACGATTGGCGAGGACAGCTTCTCGGTCCGCTGGACCGGTACAATCAAGCCGCTCTACAGTGAAAAGTATACCTTCACTGCCTCTTCCGATGACGGCATCCGGGTATGGATCGGCGGCAAGCTGATCATCGACAGCTGGAAGAAGCAAAGCGGGATCAGCCGGGAGGGCAGTATCGTGCTCTCGGCAGCAACAGCCTATGATATTAAAGTGGAGTATTTCGAGAATTACGGTGATGCCAGTGTCCGTTTGATGTGGCAGAGCCCGAGCCAGAAGCAGGCGGTGATTCCCCGGAATGCGCTGATGCTTCCCTAAGATCATGAAGCCGGGTCTTGTAATTGCAGCTTTACGTTAACCGCTATAAGGTCAGCCGCCCCCGGCAGAAAGCGAGGACAAGGGAATGAAGACCAGGACGAACAAAAAAACCGGCAAGCCCCAGCTTTTGCTACTAAAATTTGCAGCACTGATTATCTTGATTCTGTTGTCGGTTTCGGTCTTCGGCAAGGATGGGACGAAGAGCGGCAAGGTGGAGGTTGACATGTCTGAGTTGTCGGCAGCCGGCGGTGCAGGGCCGGCAATGCCGGAGGGGACTGTGCTGTGGAGGCTCGGGCAGCATGACGGCTCAGCTGCCGAATTTGCAGCTGCAGACGCATCCTCAGCCAAAGAGGTTATTAACTTGGCTTCATCCGCAGTCAAGGCAGCTGAGCTGAAGACCGTGCCTTCCGGGCTGCACGGGGACACTAATCCTGAACTGCGGATTACTTACAAGCTGGATAAGATCCCGGTCAATGGGGTCTTATTTCGTGTGAGCATTCTGGATGCTTACAAATCGGTGCCGCAGATGAGTGTGTTCTCCAATAAGCAGCTGTCCGGCATCATCCAGATTGCGGGAGTTTCCGGGACAGACAGCAAGTATGATTTCCGCAAAACCTATGAGCTGTACATTCCTAAAGAGCAGCTTATCAGCGGAAACAACGAGCTGACCCTGCGGACCGCGCGCGGGATTTATTCCTCGGAGGCGGAGGATAAGTACAGCTGGTGGACTTGGGATGAGCTCAGCCTGGAATCGCTGAAAAGCCCGATTAAGGAGCCGATTCACGGCAGCTACACGCTTACCGGAACGATGGTGAATAATAAGCAGTTTTATTTTGACAAAGGTGCAGTTACCCATCTGCCGTATATTATGAAATGGCTGGGTGTTGCCTACAGCGGCAATATTATGCGGACCAGCTGTGCCAGTGATGTCGGCCGCTCCTGCGAAAATATGGGCGATTACTACAAGGTGCTGAAGGATTACAATATGCAGTCCGTGGCCCTCTATTTGTACACCGGCGATATTAAGCTCAAGGCGGATGGTTCGCTGCCGGAGGATGCGGAGAAGAAGCTGACCGATTATTTCGAGCAGTACAGCCCGTATTTCCAGTATTATGAGGTGGATAATGAGCCGGGGCTGTTCAACCGCTCCAAGGCCGTCAATCTGGCGGTTGCAGACTGGCTGAACAAGAAGGGCAAAATAATTGCGCCGCATCTGCAGACCGTAGCACCGGGCTGGGCTTACTGGCCGGGATACAGCGAGGACTCCTGCGGCAACCAGAAGGGTGCACTCAAACAGTGCGGAGACCCCGACGGCTGGGAACGGGATCCGGAGCAGCGGGCTGAGCTGGAGGAAGTGACGGATCTAACCAACGGGCATTCCTATGGTGAATCCTATATTTTCAGCCAGGGAGGCAGCTTTACAGAGAACCTCAAGACCTTCGGCGGAGCAGTCGACGGCCTCAGCAAAAAAATGCTCACCACCGAGTTCGGTACCTCGGATACCCATGTTGATGCTTACCAGTACGGGGCGACCCAGCAGACAGCTGCGGTGTTCGACCGGATTATGCGGGCGCATATCGGCTATGCGGATATGTTCGTGCAGCATGCCGCATTCTTCAAGAATTTCAGCCTGTTCAAATACGGCTTTAATCTGGAGGAGCATGATCCGGCGGACACGGAGATCTACTACACCAAAAAGGGTGAGGATTCACGCGTCAGCATCATGCGGCGGCTGGATCTGGCCTATGCCACCCATGGGGCACCGCTGACCTATCAGATTACGAACAAGGATAACCTGGCTGACAAGCTGGTATATGTCCGGGCAGTAGATACGTCCACCCTTGAGCCGCTGGCAGGCAGCGGGGCAACCTCGAACAAGGTGCTGGTAAATTTGGTGAATTTCGAGGAGACCGAGCAGACGGTGAGCGTCAAAGTGACGATGCCTAAGAAAACAGTCTATGAAGGTGAAAGATTCGGCAGCGGGGATACGTACGAAGAAGCACACAGTTATATTACCGGCAGAAATGCCTCACCTGTGCTGGAATTCACCGAGAAGCTTGCTCCGGGAGAGGCGGTGCAGTATATTCTGGAGCCTTCCTCCGAAGTGGCGGATTTGGCGCCGCAAGGCTTCAAAGCTGCACCTGTAAAAGGGATGTCGATGCATTTAAGCTGGCTGGAGGCTCCCGGAGCAAGCTATGAAGTGCTCCGGGCTGACGGCCCGGGCGAGCAGCTGAAGGTAATTGCTTCAGGCTTGAAGACTACGGAGTATACCGACAGCCGCCTGCAGGAAGGTACGCTGTACACTTATGCTGTAAGAGTAACCGGTTCTGCTGTGAAATCTGCGGAGACGCAGATTACAGCCACCGGACTGGTTCCGCTGGAGCGGTCCGGCTGGAAGGTTACGTCGAACGTGAATACGGAGGCTTCGAATCCGGTGAGTGCAATTGACGGGGACCGGCGCACACGCTGGGATACCGGCAAGCATCAGGCGTCTGGCGAGTACTTCCAGATTGACCTTGGTTCAGCACATACTGTGGAGGCTATAGACCTTGATTATACGTTATCTTCCTATGATTATCCGCGGGGGTATACCGTCCAGGTCTCGGATGATGGTCAGAGCTGGAGCAGGGTGGCGGCGGGTAAAGGGGAGCTGGAGCGGACCAAAATCATCTTTTCACCGGTCAAAACCCGCTATATCCGGATTCAGCAGACCGGTGCCGGCGGCAACTACTGGTCAATTCAAGAGCTTCAGGTGTATTCAAGAGAATAAAGGCCGGCATAATAACCTCCGTGGATGACCCACCGGGGTTTTTTGCTGTCCGAAATTAGGAGAAAGGTGTGAAGCGGATCCATGACTCATCTTGCAGATCAGATAATTCTGTTGCTGGCGGCATTACTGCTGACCGGCGTATTGTCCACGAAGTTCTCCACCCGCTTTGGAATGCCTGCCCTGGTTCTGTTCATTGCCGCCGGAATGGTCCTCAGCCATTTCGTCTATTTCAATAATGCTTCATTAACCCAGCTGGCCGGGATTTTCGCGCTGGTAGTGATTCTCTTTGAAGGCGGAATGCAGACCAGCATGAAGGATATCCGCCCGGTGATGAAGCCGGCCTTGTCACTGGCGACGGCAGGCGTACTTCTGACAACGGCGGTTACCGGCGTGTTCGCCAGACTGGTGCTGGGTGTGCCGTGGGCGGAGAGCTTCCTGTTCGGAGCGATTGTCGGCTCAACGGATGCGGCAGCCGTATTCTCCGTGCTTGGCGGCAAAAACATCGATAAACGCCTGACCTCCACGCTGGAGGCGGAATCGGGCAGCAATGACCCTATGGCTGTATTTCTCACAGTGTCTCTGCTTGAATGGATCCAGCATCCCGGTATGGCTATATGGGGTCTTGTGCTGTCTTTTTTCTGGGAGATGGGTATGGGTCTGGTGCTGGGAATTGTCATCGGCAAGCTGGGAGTCTATCTGATTAACCGGATTAATCTGAACTCTACAGGCCTGTATCCGGTGCTGGCGATCGGATTTGCGGTTCTGGCCTACGGGACGGCAGCGTTGCTGCACAGCAGCGGCCTGCTTGCTGTCTATGTTCTGGGTCTGGTGCTGGGCAATTCCGAGCTGATGTATCACCGGACGATTATGAATTTCAATCACGGCTTTGCCTGGATGATGCAGATTGCTATGTTCATCCTGCTTGGCCTGCTGGTCTTTCCGCAGGAGCTCGCGGGCATTGCCTGGCAGGGGCTGCTGCTCTCGGTAATTCTGATGGTTGCAGCGAGACCTGCCGGAGTACTCCTGAGTCTGATCTTTGCCAGGTTCTCCTTCCGCGAAAAGATACTGATCTCCTGGGCCGGCCTCAGAGGTGCCGTTCCGATTGTCCTTGCGACCTACCCGCTGCTCGCGGGGCTGCCTCAGGGACGGCTGTTCTTCAATGTAGTGTTCTTCGTCGTCCTGACCTCTGCGGTCATTCAGGGCACGACCATTTCACCGCTGGCCTCGCGCCTTAAGCTGGTCTCGCAGGAGGAGCCGCAGCCTTCGCTGATGGAGCTGGTAGCGCTGGGCAGGACCGGCTCGGAATTCAATCATATCGGGATTGAACGGAATATGCCGGTTGCCGGGATGCAGATTGCTCAGATCGGCCTGCCGGAGGATATTCTGTTCACAGCGATTATCCGTAATAAGAGTATCGTTACACCGCACGGCAGCACGGTCATCGAACCGGGCGATACGGTATATGTGCTTAGCCCCAAGAATAAACGGGAAGAGATGAAGGCTATTTTCCGGAACGGGAAGGGTAAAGCAGCAGAGCCGGAGATCACACCGCTATAACCGGCTGCTCTCGTGATTAGCAGATGATGCTGCTAAGTTGGCTGAAATGTAAGCTTCTCTTCCGGAGAAGGTGATTTATGTCAATATCTAAGCTTTTACAGGATTGTGACAGAAATAATAGGAGCTGCTGAGAGGGGAATGCTAGAATTTGCAGTAACTACATCATTAAACAGATTGCAATTAGCTTTAGATTGTGTTAAATTGTATATAGATTTAGAACGAGTCTAAATACAATAAACCAAGAATACAAATCCCGGGAGGTTATTAGAATGAGTACACAAGTCAAACGTCAAACCGAATTGCATGCTGCCCTTAACCGTCAGACCGCGAACTGGACACTGCTTGGAGTGAAGCTGCATCACTACCACTGGTATGTCAGCGGAGCACAATTCTTCGCGCTGCATGAGAAATTTGAGGAGCTATATAATGAAGCTGCCGGTTATGTCGATGAGCTGGCTGAACGCCTGCTTGCCATTGGCGGACAACCTGCCTCTACAATGACGCAGTACCTGGCCCTCTCCGAGCTGAAGGAAGCCACCGGCGGCGAAAGCGCTAAGGAAATGGTTGCCCAGCTGATTAAGGACTTTGCTGCTGTGGCTGAAGAACTGAAGCAGGCGATCTCTTCAGCAGAAGAGCTTAGCGACCAGCCTACTGCAGACCTGCTGATCGGCATCAGAACAAGCGTAGAGAAGACTGCCTGGATGCTGAACGCTTATCTGGCTTAATCTCACCCGGATCAAGCCATATCCACGCTGTATCATAGTAAAGAGCGCCCGCAGCAGTATGCCCGGGCGCTCTTTGCCGTTCAATATAGTGACTTACTTAATGAATACTCCGCCAAAGGGCAGAGCTTCACGCAGGAACCGTTTGACGATGCCGTCTTCGTTGTTGTCACGCTCAAAGCGCCGGCTCTGCCGTCCGGCCTGGAACAGCACCGGCCCGTGGCCGGTCATCTTCCAGTGATAGCTCATATGCTGGCTCGCGAGGTGGTTGCCGTAGACCGTAAGCTCAAGCTTCGCATTCTCCGGATAGGCAATGATACTGCCGGCATCGACATAAAGAGGTTCAAAGGGGTGAAGCTCAGCTTCACAGACTGTGCCTTCCGTCAGAATGCCGATGCTGCCGTGCCCGGAGAATTTAACTTTGACAATATCCCTTGTAATCAGCATATTCTTCATATTCAGTACTTTCGTCTGCATTGTAATTCCCTTGCTGTAGAAGAACAGGTGCCTGAAGTCATACAGCAGGTCGCTTTTGCCGTCAAGCTGCAGCGTCTTAACCCGGTAACCGGGGGGGAGCGCAGCTACGAACCGGCAAGGACCGGTGATGTCTGAGCGGATGAGCTTGCGCTTGCGGTACATTCCTTTAACGTCCATCAGCCGGTCCGCCCGCCCGGAGGAGGGGCCTTGATAAGCTATAATCTGCTGCGGATGCAGCACGTGAACCTCTTCATTCTCCGCGACGGTGAAGGCAACGGCCTGGCCGCTGCCGCTGTCGCCTTCATCCTGAACGTCAACATTCATGCTTCATCCCCCCTTTCGTGTTTAGCGCAGGCGGTCGCTTTTTCTGGACCGGTGGCGCATCGTCAGGCGCAGCAGCCGGATCAGCAGAAAGTATCCCAGAATTAGGGCCAGGCCGGTAATCACGGTCACCTTAATCCGCTGATAGTAGTTTTCCCTTGCTGTGCGGTCATTCTTAAGCTCGTCCACCACCAGGCTGAGCTGGCGGTTCTGCTCCTGCAGGGCGGCATTCTGGGCCTGATAGGCAGCCATCTGGTCCAGGGACTGGCTGAGCTGCTCCTTAGTCTGCCCGAGCTCGTCCACTGCGGTGCTGAGATCCTCCTTCGTCTGGCGGAGCTCATCTGCAGTCTGCTGGTAGCTCTCCTGCAGCTTATTCACCTCGCCGGGCAGCTCTGAGAAGCTCTGCAGGCCGTTATACAAATCGGTGAAATAATTGGCTTTAGCTGCCGGAGCCCCGTAACCTAAGGAGATTCCGGTCAACAGCAGGGCTGAAGCCAGCAGCCTGAATATATTTTTAGCAGTCCGTTTATACATTGCTGATCACCGCCTGTAGTAGACTAGTAGTCCTTTTATTTTATCATAGCAGGCTGCGGTTTGGGCAGTTCGCGCTGTAGGCATAATTACCCTTCCGGCCCAGGGGAGTAACCATAGGTTTAATACAGCAAAAAGCTGCTGCAGGTTTCTATTATATTGAGTGTGTACATAAATTAACGTATACTTTGAACGGAAAGGAGCTGCTGGCAATGAATAAATGGCTCAAAACATTGTTGTTTCTGGCTGGTTCTGCGGTTCTGACCCGCTTCATCCCGTTCTCCTCCTTATTCCGCAATCTGGATACGATGTTTCACGAATTCGGTCATGCGCTGGTCACTCTGCTGCTCTCGGGAAGCGTGCTGCGGATTGAGCTGTACGCCGATCATAGCGGGGTTACCTATTCGGCCATTGCAGCCGGGGGAAAGGCAATTCTGGTTTCATTGTCCGGTTATCCGCTGGCTTCATTATTCTCGTTGCTGCTGTTCTATCTGTATAGCAAAGGCAAGCGGCAGTGGGGGCTGATTCTGGCCAGCAGTGTCGCGCTGATTATGCTGGTGCTCTATGTGCGGGGCGGATTTGGAATGCTTTGGCTGAGCGGATTCATTCTGCTGAATGCCGCCATGCTGTTTCTTTGGCCGAAGATCAGCAAATATTATTACTTATTTCTCGCCTTTCTGACCCTGGAGGAGTCTGTAATGGGGACACTGTACCTGTTGTCCGCTTCGGTAATGGCACCTTCCCGTGCAGGGGATGCGGCCAATCTGGCCCGTTTGACTCCGCTGCCGGCGTTAGTCTGGGCGCTGCTGTTTTTCCTCTTTGCCCTGCTGTGCGCCAAGTGGGCACTGGGGTTCTTTTTCAGGGAAGAAAAAGCAAGGCGTCAGGCAAGAAGCCTATAATGCGTAAAACTGTGTTCGTCATGTTTTGACAAAATAATAGACTTTCGCAAAGAGGCAATTACCTTAAAGGGTAGGTTGGCTCTTTTTTTGTCGATATTATAGGACCGAACATATATTCCATGACAAGGAGTTGTCCGCCATTATTGGTACATTAATAGAAGACCCAGAAAAAGAAAGAGGTGGAAATATGCAAGCAAGTATTCAGCCCGTATTTACATGGAGCCAGGAACGGATTTTAGCTGGAGGTGCGAAGAATATTGTCCTGTTGGTAGAGTGGAAAGGGGCCGTCAATAGTGAAGAATCACGCAAGAAAAGCCGGAAGGTAGTGGCCAGGGAAATCGAGCTGCGGATTTGGCTTGAGGGCCATGTAACCGTGACGGGATGCTACGGATGTGCTGCAGAAGAAGGGGAAGGACGTTCACTGCTGCTGAAGCTGGGAAAAATCCATTCCGGACAGCGCAGGTACATTGCCCTGGAATTTACGATGTCCGGGATGCCGGCAGGCCTGCACGAAGCGCTTTGGCTGCAGTGGCAATACAGACAGTCTACAGTGGAGCGCATCCGTGAGCTTCCGCTTAAGAAGCTGGGGATTGAATATTCACATCATACGGATCTGATCGGCTCCCGCCCCTGCTTCCATGTGGAGAAGCACCTGGAGCTGCTTAAGACGGAGGAGCTGCTGGCGGAAATGGAAGCAGCCCGGACAAGCAGGAAGCAGGCAATCCCTTGCGACAAGCTGCGCCGGCAGGCTGATAAATTACTGCTGCTGGCCGCGCGTTCCGGTGACATGCAGCTGGTAAAGGAAGCGGAGGCACTGTATAAACAGCTGGAAGGAGAAGAACTGGCCTGGAGTAAAGTAGTTACCGGATAATGAATGGAGCACAGTGGGGATTTATGAGGCAATAACCATACATATAGCTTAGAATTAGAAGCGGATTTGTAAAATTAGATAACAGTTAGTGTAATATCTAAATGTGGTAAAATAGTAAAATAGTTCTATTATATTTTTTTATCTCGGTTATTACATCCTTGGTTATAGATATATATAACTAATTTATTTAAAAATAATGGGTCTATTTTACCATGAATCAAGGAGAATTGAATATGACAGACCGATTAATCCGGCTGATGCGCATTATTACGCTAGTTCAGGCCAAACCAGGAATTCTGGCCCGTGAGCTGGCGGAACGATGCGGTAACAGTGAGAGAACGATTTACCGGGATATGGATGCGCTCAGTGCGATGCATATCCCCATCACCCATATGGGACATGGTAAGGGATACGCTTTTATCGGAAATTTTGCACTTTACCCTTTGGATTGGTCAGAAGAGGAAGAGGCTGCTTTTTTACAATTGCGCAATATTATCCCGGAGATTAAACCTCTACTGCCCCCGGACTTTGAAGACGCTTATGAGAAAGTGATGGCTGCAGAATATAAGCAAAAGGCAGAAAGAGAAGAAACGATGGAAAGCGCGAAAAAGGAAGCCGGCCAGCATTGGATGGAGAGAAGCGGCTCCTACGGGGATCAGCCCTTTTTTCTGACGCACATTCTGGATGCCGTGATGAAGCAGAGAAGCATACATGCGGACTACAGTGAGAATGCATATGAAGAAAAAGGAATTCAAATTGACCCCTACTGCCTGGTCCCGTTGGAGAATCGTTATCATTTGATTGGCTTTTGTCATCGGTTCGGGATTATCCGGACCTTTCATGTTAATGGGTTTTCCAGTGTAAAGCCGCTTGACCGCTGGTTTTCCAAAGAGGCCTTTGATCTGCAGTCATTTATGGAGCAGAAATGGTCACTGGATCAGGACAGCCTGCAGGTTGAGTTCAGGGTGAAATTCTCCCAGCGGATGATGGAGAGGCTGAAGTATGAGGAGATGTTTGTGAAACCGAATAAAGTGGACCGCCAGAGCCGCTGCCTGCATTTCAGGGTTGCTGTGGAGCAGGACATCGGCTTTGTGCACTGGATTATGAAATATGGGGAAGAAGCTGAGATTATGGAGCCGTTCTACTACCGGGATGTACTCAAAAACCAGCTTGAAAAATGGCTGGCGCTATACAAATAGTACAGTTTTTCATTATGAAGCATGAATTAATCGGTTGTCTGCTATCTGTTGCAGGCTATTTATCATCTTTTTAATCACATACGGGACCGGCCAGACCGGGTAACTGAAAGCGGTATAAATAATCATTGCCGTAGCAACAAAGGGAACTGTTGTTCAGCGCGGAATGGCCATTATCATTAGTTTGGAATGAATTTAATCATATAAAACTCATCGGGTTAGTTATATGCACAAATTTTCCTTGTCTAGTCAGGATGTTTATAGTAATGTTATACATTAAATAACAGTAATGTTTAATTTACTATGCTTTTCTTCCCTGTCGTGTCAGGTATTGGGCAATATAGCTAACTTTTAAAATATATTATCTGTACTGACATTTGACCTTTGTTCAATTTTTAGCAGAAGAGAGGTAGAGATTTGATCCAGCCGATTCTGAAAATTGAAAATTTACATACCCACTTCTTTACGGACCGCGGTGAGGTTCCGGCAGTTGATGGTGTAGACTTGTACATCAATCCGGGGGAGGTACTGGGTGTGGTCGGAGAATCCGGCTGCGGGAAAAGTGTAACCTCCCTGTCCATCCTGAAGCTGGTCCCGGACCCTCCGGGGAGAATTGTGGACGGGCGTATTCTGCTGAAGGGTAATGACATTGTTCCGCTCAAAGAGAAAGAGATGCGCAAGATCCGCGGCGATTCGGTAGCGATGATATTCCAAGAGCCGATGACCTCGCTTAATCCGCTGTTTACGGTTGGACAACAAATAATTGAGACTGTACGCCTGCACCGCGGCCTCTCCAGGAAGGAGGCCCGGGAGCATGCTGTAGAGATGCTCCGTAAGGTCGGGATTTCACGGCCGGAGCATATTGTGGACGAATATCCGCACCAGCTTTCAGGCGGTATGCGCCAGCGGGTCATGATTGCCATGTCGATCTCCTGCAGTCCCGGGCTGTTGATTGCCGATGAACCGACAACCGCTTTGGATGTAACGATTCAGGCGCAGATTCTTGAGCTGATCCGCAGGCTTAACGAGGATCAGGGCACAGCAGTCATGCTGATTACGCATGATCTTGGTGTGGTTGCGGAGATGTGCCACCGCGTAGCGGTTATGTATGCCGGTAAGGTAGTAGAAGAAGGCAGCGTGCATGATATATTCAAGAATCCGCTGCATCCGTATACCCGGGGATTGATAGAATCGGTTCCCCGGATGAATGAGACCCGGGAACGCCTTCACTCCATTCCCGGTAATGTGCCTGTGCTCAGCAAGGAAATGCAGGGCTGCCGCTTTGCACCGCGCTGCCCGAATGTGATGGATATCTGCCATCAGAGTCTTCCGGGACTCACGCTGCAGGAGGAACAGCACAGCTGCAGATGCTGGCTGCATGAAAGTCAACAGGAGGATGCTGTATGAGTGATAACCTGCTCGAGGTTAAGGGCCTCAAAAAGTATTATCCGATCAACAAGGGATTTCTTGGCCGGGCCAAGGGGGCTGTGAAGGCTGTGGATGATATCTCCTTCTCTGTAGGCAAAGGGGAAACCTTTGGTCTGGTCGGGGAGAGCGGCTGCGGCAAGTCGACAACCGGCCGCGCACTGCTCCGGCTGATTGAGCCGACGGCAGGGGAAATCTGGTTTGAGGGGCAGGATATTACGAAGCTGTCTATTGAAGAGATGCGGGGACGCCGCCGGGAGATGCAGATTGTTTTCCAGGACCCGTTCTCTTCCCTGGATCCCCGTAATACCGTCCAGCGTATTCTTGAGGAGCCGATGATTGTTCACGGGACAGGCGATGCCAGGCAGCGCCGGGCTGCTGTAGAACGGCTTGCAGATGTAGTCGGATTGTCCAAAGCCCATCTGCAGCGATATCCCCATCAGTTCTCCGGCGGCCAGCGCCAGCGGATCGGCATTGCCAGAGCACTGGCTCTTCAGCCCAAGCTGATTATCGCGGATGAGCCGGTGTCTGCCCTGGATGTGTCAATCCAGTCTCAGGTTATCAATCTGATGCAGGATTTACAGAAGGAATTCGGCTTGACCTACATATTTATCGCTCATGATCTCAGCGTTGTGAAGCATATTTGCGACCGGGTAGCTGTGATGTATCTCGGACGGATTGTTGAAGTAACCGACAAGATCAAGCTTTATGAAGCACCGCAGCATCCTTATACGCAGGCGCTTTTGTCTGCAGTCCCTGAACCTGATCCGGATATCCGCAAGGAACGGATTATTCTGCAGGGGGAAGTGCCCAGCCCGGCGAATGCACCGGTCGGCTGCGCATTCAATACCAGGTGTCCGCGTGTGATGGATGTATGCAGGAGTGTAAGGCCTGCGCTGCAGGAGAATGAATCCGGACACTGGACTGCCTGTCATTTGTATGACAGCACAACTGCTACGCTGTTTACTTGAGCGAGCTGTAGCCGGGCAGGTTGAAGAACCGGAATAAGGGGCGTCCTGTTGCCTCCGAAATGAAGTGGCCCTGGTATATGGCAGCGCTTTGGCGCAGCTCCATATAGACGCTTTAATACTTTTAATGAGAGAAGGGAGTTTTCTCAAGATGAAGAAGTGGAGTAGTCTTGCACTTGCAGTAACGCTGGGGGCGGTATTAACATTAAGCGGCTGCGGAGGGAACAACAGCGGCGCAAGCACAGAAGCGACGGCAGGCAGTAACGCAGCGGCAACTGCCGCACCGGAAAGCTCACCAGAAGCTTCTGCGGGCTCGCAGGACACCCTGATACTTGGACGCGGCGGCGATTCAGCTTCGCTGGACCCGGCTATCGTAACAGACGGTGAATCCCTAAAGATCGCCCACCAGGTATTTGATTCCCTGCTGGAGTACAAACCGGGCACCTCTGAAGTCCAGGCATCGCTTGCAGACAGCTGGGAAGTTTCGCCCGACGGCTTGACGTACACCTTCAAGCTGCATCCGGGCGTGAAATTCCATGACGGAACAGATTTCAACGCTGAAGCTGTAGTCTTCAACTTCACGCGCTGGAGTGATCCGGCCAGTGAGTACAAGTTCGAAGGTGATTCCTTCGACTACTACGACTCGATGTTCGGCCCGGACGGCAGCCGTGTTATTAAGGAAGTTAAAGCTGTAGATGAGACTACGGTACAGTTCACCCTGAATCAGCCGCAGGCACCGTTCCTGCAGAATATTGCCATGACCTCCTTCGGGATCGCCAGCCCTGCTGCCATCCAGGAGAAGAAAGAGAATTTCAAGAACGAGCCGGTAGGCACAGGACCCTTCGTATTCACGGAGTGGAAGCATAATGATGCCATTACCCTGGACAAGAATGCTGATTACTGGAAGGAAGGCCTTCCTAAGCTGAACAAAGTTATCGTGCGTTCGATTCCGGACAACTCAGCCCGCTTCACCGCCCTGCAGAACGGTGAGATCGACCTGATGGAGGATTTGAGCCCGGATGACCTGTCCACACTTGAAGGCAATACGGATCTGCAGAAGATTGAGCGCCCGCCGTTCAATGTGGCCTATCTGGGCTTCAATTTCAACAAGAAGCCGTTTGATAATGTCAAAGTAAGACAGGCACTGAACCATGCAGTGAACAAAGAAGCTATTATCGGAGCCTTCTTCTCCGGCCAGGCGACTGCAGCAGTGAATCCGATGCCCCCTTCACTGTGGGGCTATAACGATACTGTACAGGATTATGAATATGATCTGGAGAAGGCTAAGGCTTTGCTGACAGAGGCAGGTTATCCTGACGGTCTGCCGGATACTGTAACCCTGTACGCTATGCCGGTATCCCGTCCTTATATGCCTGACGGCAAGAAGGTTGCCGAAGCCATTCAAGCGGATTGGGAGAAAATCGGTGTGAAAACTACCATTGAATCTCCGGAATGGGCGACCTACCTGGATGATACCAAAGCCGGAGAGAAAGATGATATCTACATGCTCGGCTGGACCGGTGACAACGGCGACCCGGATAACTTCCTGTACACGCTGCTTGATAAGGATGCGATTCCAGGCAACAACCGTTCCTTCTATGTAAATGAGGAGCTGCACACGATTCTGATCAATGCACAGAAGGAGACAGACCAGGCGAAGCGCTCTGACCTGTACAAGCAGGCCCAGGAGATTATCAAGGCGGATGCACCATGGATTCCGCTTGTGCATACAACCCCGCTGCTGGCTGCCAAAGCGAACCTGAAGGGATATGTTCCGGGTCCTACCGGAACGGAATATTACAGCGAAATTTACTTCGAATAGTTTGCTCCATAAGCATTTCCTTGCCGCCGCATGTCTGCTGCGGCAAGTTATGCTTAAGGACCACTGGAAGGTGAGCCGACTTGAACTCCTACCTATTAAAACGTGTGATGGTCTTAATCCCTGTGCTGATCGGAATGACGATTATCGTCTTCTCTATTATTCATGCCATTCCGGGTGATCCGGCCGAAACGATTCTGGGGCAAAAAGCAACCGAGCAGTCCAAACAGGCCTTACGCGAACAGCTTGGTCTCGACAAGCCTTGGCTGCAGCAGTATTTCAACTATATGGGTGATTTGCTGCAGGGCGATCTGGGAACCTCGATCCGGACCAAAACGCCGATCGCCAAGGAAATTATGCCTTATTTGGCGGCAACTCTAGAGCTTACAGCAGCCAGTATGCTGTTTGCCACAATCGTAGGAGTAAATGCCGGTATTCTGAGTGCCTGGAGACAGAATTCCTGGTTCGATTATACCGCGATGATTATAGCGCTTATTGGTGTATCTATGCCGATCTTCTGGCTGGGGCTGATGGAGCAGCTGTTATTCGCACTCAAGCTGCACTGGCTGCCTTCGATAGGCAGGATGGATCAGCGGAATCCGGTGGAGAGCATTACTAATCTCTACGTGATTGATACGATACTGGCAGGGGACTGGGGCCAGCTGTGGACCGTTATTAAGCATTTGATTCTGCCAAGCATTGCCCTGGGGACCATTCCGATGGCAATTATTGCCCGAATGACCCGCTCCAGCATGCTGGAGGTTATGAACTCCGACTATATCCGTACGGCCAAAGCGAAGGGGATGTCACAATTTCTTGTCGTGTACAAGCATGCACTCAAGAATGCCATGATTCCCGTATTGACCGTAATTGGCCTGCAGACAGGTGCGCTTCTCGGCGGTGCTGTGCTGACAGAGACCATCTTTGCCTGGCCGGGCGTAGGACGATATATTTTCGAGGCGATCAGCTCGCGGGATTATCCGGTCATTCAGACCGGTATTCTGATCATCGCTTTTATCTTTGTAATCATTAATCTGCTGGTGGATCTGCTCTATGCCGTCATTGATCCGCGCATCAGCTACAAGTGAGGTTGAACCTTATGGGACAGGCATCAATCAACGTAACCCCTCCCGCTGTACCTGCCGGGAAGAATTCGGGACCCTGGCGCGATGCGTGGACAGCTTTCCGCAAGAACAAGACGGCTATGCTCGGCCTCTCCATCATTATGTTCTTCATACTGATTGCACTGCTGGCTCCGTTCATTGCACCTTATGGCTACAAGGAGCAGGAGCTGATTAACCGGCTCAAAGCTCCCTCAGCTGACCACTGGTTCGGTACGGATGATCTGGGAAGAGATATGTTCACCCGTATTATCTACGGTGCGCGTATTTCCTTATGGGTCGGATTCTTCTCGGTAATCGGCTCTATTGTAGTAGGCACGTTTCTGGGAATTCTGGCAGGCTTCTACGGTAAATGGGCTGATATGCTGATTTCCCGCATGTTTGATATTTTGCTGGCCTTTCCAAGCATTCTGCTTGCCATTGCCATTGTCGCTATACTCGGGCCTTCCCTGCAGAATGCGCTATACGCTATAGCTATTGTTAATATACCTACATACGGCCGGCTGGTCCGGGCCAAGGTGCTCTCACTGAAATCGGAGGAGTATATTACAGCAGCGCGGGCGATTGGTATGACGAACACCCGCATCCTGCTGACGCATATTCTGCCGAACAGCTTAACGCCGATTATTGTTCAGGGTACGCTCGGGGTTGCAACAGCAATTATTGAGGCAGCGGCACTCGGGTTTCTTGGGCTTGGCGCCCAGCCCCCTGATCCCGAGTGGGGTAAGATGCTCTCGGATTCGCGGCAATTTATCCAGAAGGCACCCTGGACGGTTATTTTCCCGGGATTGTCGATTATGCTGACTGTGCTTGGCTTCAACCTGATGGGGGATGGCCTGCGCGATGTGCTTGATCCGCGGATGAAGAATTAACCTTTTCCATTTGCTTCTGTTCACTGCAACCTTTAAGCATAAGCTTAAGGGTTGTTTTTGTCTGTTACCAGAAACACATTTAACTTAATCATATCAAATATAACTAAATATATTTAAACATAATCAAATATGTAGAAAAACTAAAAAGGATGTGCTAGAATAGCACCTAAATATATAAGATATATTAATGGGAGGAATAAAAATGTTCAAGAAATTATCAGTGGTAATAACGGCTGCATTGCTGGCATTGGGACTTACTGCTGCTCCTGCAGATCAGGCGCAAGCAGCAGCCAAGAAAACTGAGATTATTATCTCTGCGGCAGCGAGCCTGCAGGACAGCCTTGACAAGATTGCCGTTACATATGAGAAGCAGCATCCTGAGATTGATCTTGTGTTCAACTACGGCGCCTCCGGCACACTGCAGAAGCAGATTGAGCAAGGCGCACCTGCCGATCTGTTCTTCTCAGCCGGAGACAAGCAAATGACTGCTCTGGTAGATGGCGGACTTATCAGCAGCAACACAGAGCTTCTGAAGAACCAGCTGGTGCTCGTAGTTCCTTCCGACTCGAAAACTTCAATTTCCACCATTACACAGCTTACAGATAAAGCCTTCAAAAAGGTAGCTGTCGGCCAGCCGGAATCGGTTCCGGCCGGACAATACGCACAGCAGTCATTGACAGCAAAGAATGTCTGGGATACATTACAGAGCAAGCTGGTCTTCGCCAAGGATGTACGCCAGGTATTGTCGTATGTAGAAACCGGAAATGCTGATGCCGGCTTCGTCTACAAGACAGATGCCCTTACCTCGAAGAAAGTGAAGATTGCCCTTACCGTAGGCGGACACGTGCATAAGGCCATCAATTATCCGGTAGGTATAATCAAGGAGTCTTCACATCAGACGGAAGCGAAAGCTTTCTATGACTATGTACAAACTTCGGCAGCAAGCACCGTGTTTACAAGCTACGGCTTCCAGCTGGCCAAATAATAACTACTATTATAAATGGGGTGAGAAGAGATGGAGATTAATTGGACCGATTTTTTCGCCCCGGTCTGGCTTTCAATCAAAATTTCTGTAATAACCAGTATCATCGTATTCGTGCTGGCTACGCTGGCTGCGAAGAAGATGGCTGGACGCAGGTTCTTCGGGCACAGCCTGATTGAAACGGTTCTGCTGCTGCCGCTGGTACTGCCGCCGACCGTGGTCGGCTTCGTGCTGCTGGTCATTCTCGGCCGGCGGAGCTGGATCGGCAAGCTGTATGAGCAGTTCACGGAGCATACAATTCTGTTCACCTGGGGGGCGGCAGTCATCGCTGCGGTGGTGGTCGCTTTTCCCCTTGTGTACCGGACAGTTAAAGCGGGCTTCGAAGGTGTGGAGAAGGATCTTGAGGATGCGGCGCGTGCGCAGGGAGCCAGTGAATTCCAGGTGCTGCGTTATGTGACACTCCCGCTCGCCAGCCGCTCACTGGCGGCGGGGTATGTGCTTGGCTTCGCCCGCGGACTGGGTGAATTCGGTGCAACAATTATGGTCGCGGGTAATATTCCCGGACGGACCCAGACCGTACCGACGGCCATCTATGTTGCTGTTGACGGCGGCAATATGGCGCTGGCATGGCTGTGGGTCTGCTCGATCATTGTAATCTCCGCGCTCATGCTGATGTTCGTCAACCGCCGCTCCTGACTTGAAGTACAGTTGCCCCGGTTTCACCTGGAATTCTGGTGAAGCCGGGGTTATTTGGTGTGTTATAATTTTAGATATAATTTGAATGATTATGGAGGGACTCATGAGGAACTCTTTGAAACTGCTGGAGCATGTTGTAGATACACAGGCGCTGCAGATCATTCAGGATGATCTTGCTGCGGTTACGGAAATGGCAGTGCTTACGGTAGATTCTGCCGGCAGGCCGGTTACTCAGCATAGTAAATGCACGGATTTCTGCAAGGCAATGAGAGCGGTATCCCACTCCTCGCGGCTGTGCGAGAGCTGTGACTTCCGTGGAGGGCAGCACGCCCAGAGCATGCAGCGTCCCTATGTCTATAAATGCCATATGGGCATTGTGGATATAGCTGTACCGCTGATGGCGGGCAGTGCATACCTCGGTGCGATTATGCTTGGCCAGATCTCCATTCCCGGACAGCGGGGCAGCAGGGAGCTGGATCTGCTGAAGGCAGACGGCTGTGGAGATCAGCGGGAGCAGGAAGGACTGCTGAAGGAATATTACCGCAGTCTGCCTGTGATGTCCTATGAACGGGTTGAAGCGGTTGCCGGCCTGGTTACCCGCATGAGCCGATATATCACCGGAAGCATCTGCGGGACTGGCAGAGTCTTTGTGTCCGGTGATCCTGCTTTGAGACATGCGGGAGCGGAAGCCGGGGTGCGGCCTGCGGTGACGAGCGGGAAGCCGCTGCAGGACACTGCCGGGCGGCGGACGCAGGCAGTGCAGCAAGAGTCCGGGCCGGATGCTCCCGGCACCGGCAGGAGCATCCGGCTGAAGCCCGCGCTTGAGCATATCCATGCTCATTTCCGCCAGCGGCTGACTGTAGCGGAGCTGGCGAAATTATGCTGGATCAGTACGGATCATTTCAGCAGATTGTTCCGGCAGGAGACCGGGCAGAGCTTTTCCTGCTATATAAACAGTCTCAGGCTGGAGGAAGCGAAACGCTGCCTGCTTGAGGGCGGGGAGTCTATTGTGAACATTGCTCATTCCCTGGGTTATGAGGACTGCGGATATTTCATCAGAACCTTCAAGAAATCGGCAGGTCTGACTCCGGGAGCCTACCGGATGCAGAACCGTCCGGAATGAATATATGGTAATTTATAGGTGGTAATCACGGAATTCTCCTATCCCTGCTTAAGGCAGAATAATGACGGAATACTGCAATGAAAAGCGGGAACGCTGCGTATATACTTAATAGGAAGCGTTTACAAATCCTGCTGAGGAGTGCTGTGAATGAGAACAATCTTAACCTCTCCATCTAAATATGTTCAGGGCAAGGATGAGCTGTACAACATCGGGGACTATGTAACGGTCTATGGACGGAAAGCGCTGCTAGTCGCGCATAAGGATGACCAGGCCAGAGTTCAGGAGTACCTGGACAAGGCGGCAGCGAAGGGCGGCTTCGAGTTTGTCACCGGCGGCTTCGGCGGGGAGTGTACACTCCGGGAGATTGGCCGGCTGGAGCAGTATGCGGCGGCAGAAGGCTGTGATGTGATTGTCGGCCTCGGCGGCGGCAAAGCGCTGGATACTGCCAAGGCCATTGCCAACCGTGCGCGGATTGCAATTATCGTTGTGCCAACGATTGCTGCGACGGATGCACCCTGCAGCGGCTCTTCTGTAATCTACTCGGAGCATGGCGAGTTCGAATCCTATCTGTATGCCCGCCAGAATCCCAATGTGGTGCTGGTGGATACCGGAATTATCGCAAATGCGCCGACGCGTTTTCTGGTAGCGGGGATGGGGGATGCGCTGTCGACTTTTTTTGAAGCGAGATCCTGTGTCAGAGGGTTTACCTATAACAATTCCGGAGCTGTAAGCACCAAGGCGGCGATGGAGCTGGCCCGGCTCTGCTACGAAACGCTGCTGGAGGACGGACTGAAGGCGAAGGCAGCCAATGACAGCAAGGTGGTCACGCAGGCACTGGAGAACATTATTGAAACGAATATTTTGCTGAGCGGACTTGGCTTTGAGAGCGGAGGGCTTGCAGCGGCGCATGCCGTGCATAACGGGCTGACGATTCTGGAGGAGACCCATCATTATTATCACGGGGAAAAGGTGGCGTTCGGCACACTGGTCCACATGGTGCTGGAGAATGCGCCGCAGGAGGAGCTTGATACGGTGCTGGGCTTCTGCAAGTCACTTGGCTTGCCGACCTGTCTGAAGGATCTTGGTGTTACTGACTTAAGCAAGGATCGGCTTATGCAGGTGGCGGAAAGAGCCTGTGCCGAAGGGGAGACCATTCATAATATGCCGTTCCCGGTATCTCCGTATGATGTCTATGCGGCGATTCTGGCCGCAGACCGGCTGGGCGGAAGCGGAGGCGTCTCCAAATGAAGAAAATCATTAATAGTCCGGAAGATGTTGTAATGCAGATGATTGAAGGCATGGTGCTGGCTCATCCGGAGCTGCTGGAATGGAACCGCAAATATAAGATTATTACGCGCAAAATGCTGAACCCGGATAAAGTCACCCTGATCAGCGGCGGGGGCAGCGGACATGAGCCGGCGCATGGCGGATATGTAGGCAAGGGCATGCTCGACGCAGCGGTATGCGGTGATGTATTTGCCTCTCCGTCAACGATTCAGGTCTATAACGCGATCACGCAGACAGCTTCCTCCAAAGGCACACTGCTGATTATCAAGAACTATTCCGGCGATTGCATGAACTTTGATGCAGCGGCGGAGATGGCCTGTGAAGATGATGATATTGCTGTGGAAAAGGTGTATGTGAACGATGATGTGTCTGTAGCCGATGATGATTCGACAGCTGGCAGAAGGGGCGTGGCCGGAACGGTATTTGTGCATAAAATCGCCGGCAGTGCTGCTGAACGCGGGGACACACTGCAGCAGGTCAAAGCCATCGCGGAGAAAACAGTGCAGAATGTCCGCTCGATCGGCTTCGCACTGACCTCCTGTACGGTACCGGCCAAGGGCTCGCCGACATTCAACCTGGGTGAGGATGAGATTGAGTTCGGGGTAGGTATTCACGGCGAGCCCGGTATCGCCCGGGAGCAGCTTGTGCCCGCCGATGAGCTGGCTGCCAAGGCCGTGCAGGCGCTGCTTGCCGATATGCCGCTGGAACCTGGAGAAGAAGCCGCGCTGATGATTAACGGCTTCGGGGCCACGCCGCTGCAGGAGCTGTATATTCTTAACCGCTCCGTCAGCCTGCTGCTGGAGGCGGCCAGGATCAGGGTGTACCGGACCTTCGTCGGCAATTATATGAGTGCCATTGATATGGCGGGAGCATCGGTTACCCTGCTGAAGCTGGATGAAGAGCTGAAGCAGGCGCTGGATGATGGCGCAGAGACCGCAGCATATAGAAGCTAGGAGGCGGAAGCAATGGAGAAGCTGGTTACAGCAGATATAGCAGTGATGGTAGATGAGATGGCGAAGCTTATTATCCTTAAAGAAGTTGAATTCTGCGAGCTGGATTCCTTCGCCGGAGACGGGGACTTCGGCATGTCGCTGGCCAAAGGCTTCAGACAGCTCAAGCGGGAATGGGAGGACCTGCCGAAAGAGGAGATCGGTGATTTCCTCAAAGCCTGCGGGATGGTCATCATCGAGTACTGCGGGGGTGCATCCGGTCCGATCTGGGGCTCCGCCTTCCGCAGCGCGGCGAAATACGCCAAGGGGAAAACTGAATTAAACGGAATCCAGCTGGCAGAGCTGCTGGAGAGTGCAGTGGAGGGGATTCAGAAGCGGGGCGGAGCGAAGCTCGGCGACAAGACGCTGCTGGATGCGCTGATTCCTGCAGCAGAAGCGGTAAGGAAGAGTGCCGGGTCAGGCGAAACGCTGCTTAGCAGTATGCGTAAGGGGGCTGAGGCTGCAGTAATGGGAGCGGAGCAGACCAGAAACATGGTTGCCTCCAAAGGCAGGGCGAGCTATGTAGGTGAGCGGAGCCTCAGCCACCCGGATGCCGGAGCTACGGCAATCGGCATTCTGTTCACCGGGATAACGGAGAAGATGGAGCAGCAAAGCCAGTAGAGCAAATGGGATATCTGCAGGGAAAAGGGACGTCAAGGTGGCACAGGCCCCGGACGTCCCTTTAGTTCGTCTATTCAGATCAAGAGGCTTAGCCCACTACTTACAGCTTACTCTGGCCTCAGGTCTCGTAAATAATAGCTCCTGTCTCGGTCAGGTCATAGCTGTGAATCGAGCTGAGCTCGCTGCGGAAAGCGGTTGACCGCAGGATATCAATGACGGTGCCGATCCACCCCTCGTTCTCCGGCTTCTTGATCATCACCAGATCGTACTGCTCCCGGGTGAGCGGAATGAAGTCAATGCCGTCAACAATTCTGGCGGCTTTCTCCGTCCCGATGCCTACATCGGCAACCCCTCTTGCCACCATACCGGCCACGGCCAGATGGCTGTTCTCGACATTCTCATACCCGTCGAGCGAGGCGGAGGGAATGCCGAGCAGGCGGAGCTGCTCGTCCAGCAGCACCCGGGCGCCGGAACCGCGCTCACGGTTGATCAGTGTCAGCCCGCTCTGCTGCAGGTCTCCCCAGCTGCGGATGTTTTTGGGATTGCCCTTCCGCACATAGAAGCCTGCGCTGCGGGTCAGCAGATGGACGACGATATAAGAGAAGCCCACCAGCAGCTTGCGGATATAAGGCAGGTTATATTCGCCGGTATCCCCATCCAGCAGGTGGGTGCTGACAATATCTGATTCCCCGTGGTACATGGCAATCAGGCTGTCCAGGCTTCCGGCATAAGAGCGGAGCGGGCGGGTGGACGGCAGGCTGCGCTCCAGATGGGTGGCAAGAATATCAAGTGACATATCCTGCCCGGTAATGACGACATTCCCTGCACTGCCCTTGCCGCTGTGAGGCGGAGGTGAGCTGAAGGACTGGAATGGTGCGGCGGGCTGAAGCTGCGGGAGCTCCTGCAGCCCGCCTCCGGGTGCCGGATGGCCAAGGGGACTGCCGCTGTTGCGGGAATTCTGCTTGTAAGCCTCGAGATCGGAGAGGTCGACACGCATCTGCTTGCCGACGCGGTAAGAGGGGAGCTCTCCTTTTTTAATCAGATCATAGACTTTGAGTTTGGATATTTTCAGTAACCGGGCGATTTCCTCGGTCGTATAGGATGTATTCTCAGACATTTAATAACCCTCCCAGGGGATGGACTGCGGCAGAAGTCACAGGTAGCCTTATAATGCTCAAGACTACCTTATTTTGTGAGCCTGCGCAATTAAAGATGCCCCGGGGCACAGGTTGCGGGCGGCTGTGCAGCAGCTTAATTGGCCGGATGCCGGCCGGTTTCTGCCTGCTCTGCATCGGAGTAACCGATCAGCTCCGAGACGGTCACGAACCGGAACCCCTGCTTCGCAAGCTCCGGCAATATGATCTCCAGCGCTTCCTTGGTTTGCGATTCGCCATGGACATGATCGTGGAACAGGACAATATCGCCGTTCCTGGCATTGCGGATTACCCGGCTGGAGATGCTCCATACACCGGGGCGGTTCCAGTCCTTGGTGTCCTGGTGCCAGGACCAGAGCACCGGCTTCAGGCCCATGCTGTTGGATACATCTATCAGCGTCTCATCATACATGCCGCCCGGCGGCCTGAACAGGCTGCTGTGTTTACCGGATACTTTGATAATTTCCTTCTCCGTCAGCTCCAGCTCCTCCTGAATCTGTTTGCTGATGATCGGTGTCTTGAAATAGACATGATTATAAGTGTGATTCGCCAGCTCGTGTCCGCCGGCAATGACGTGTCTGGCGACATCAGGGTAGGCGGCAATCCGTTTGCCGATCGCAAAAAAGGTGCATTTCGCATCATATCTCCGGAGGACCTCGAGAATGCCTTCCGTTTCAAAGGGGTCAGGACCATCGTCGAATGTAAGTGCAATAACCTTTTGGCTCGTCTGGACCTCCCAGATCATATCGCCGCGTTCTTCATAATAATAGCGGTTTTTAGCTCTATCCGGACTGCTCAGCGCAGCATCGGCAGAGCCGCACATAAGCGTAAACGCTGCCAGAGCGGCAGCAGTGATGCGGATTCTCTTCTTCATGCCGTAAGTTTCACTCCACTGTTCGTTTATTAGCCGTCCTGCGCTGCTTGTGCTTTAGAATGCTCTGTTTGTGCCGGGAAATATTCATTCGGGCATGATGCACAGAGATTTGTATTTTAGAGTGAAAGTTCTGCTGCAAATGACTTATAATGAAATACTAAATACAGATCAAGGGATAGGGGCAGCGGAGATGACACTTATTGAGAAAAGAGAGCATCGGCAGTATCCGGAAATTACCCGGCTGGAAACCTCCAGAGCCGCATACGAACGCGATTATTCGCGTCTGATTCATTCGCCGACCTTCCGCCGGCTGCAAGGCAAATCACAGGTATTCGGTGCAGGCACCGGCGATTATTACCGCACACGCCTGACCCATTCGCTGGAGGTGGCGCAGATTGCCCGCGAGGCAGCCAAAAGCCTGCTGCGCGCCTACCCGGAGATAGAGACAGGCGCGGCCGGAAACCCCGGGCTGGTCATCGACCCGGAGGTGGTGGAATGTGCAGCTATCGCCCATGATTTCGGCCATCCGCCGTTCGGGCACAAGGGGGAAGAGGTGCTGGACAGTCTGCTGGAAGGGCTTATCGCCAAGAAGACAGCGGAAGCGGTGCAGAAGTCCGGTGCAGGCCCGGTGCAGGCCCAGACGATTCAGGAGAGTCTGAAGCGTAAATATGAGCATTTCGAAGGCAATGCCCACAACTTCCGCCTGATTATGTTCCTGGAGAAGCGGGAGAATATCGATGGTCTTAACCTTTCCGATGCGGTGCTGCTGGGCATTAACAAATATCCGTTCCCCGGCACGGTGCTGAAGAAAGGGATGTATCTGCATGAATGGGAATATATCCATGAAATCCGCAGGGATTGGGGCATTCCGGCGGGCAAAAAAACACTGGAAGCCCAGCTTATGGACTTATGCGATGACATTGCCTATTCCGCCCATGACCTGGAGGACGGGATTAAAGCAGGCAAAATTGAGGTGCATGAGCATTTCATGCATGACGGTTATATTCAGCGGCTGATTGTGGAGAAGATTACCACGCTGGAGGATGCCTTCTGGTCCGGCTGGAATGAAGCGTCTATCCGTCTCAAGGTCGAGGAAGTGCTTAGCTCATTCCTGCGTGTCTGGATGGAGAAGATGCCAACCTGTGAGAATGACTACTCCCGTACCCGGCGTGAAGTTAAGGCCTATTGGGTCAGCACCTTTGTCGCCAGTCTCGGCGTGATTGAGGACGGCGACTGGAAGAAGGTTACGTTCATCAAGGAAGGCCAGGAGGATGAAGACATGCTGCGGACAGTCAGTGTGCTCAAAAGCTTCGCCTGGGTGACGATGATCCGTGACCTGCGCGTGCAGCGCCTCCAGAAGCGGAGCGAATGGATTCTCCGCCGGCTGTGGGAGGCCTTCCTCGATCCGGAAACTTCACGGAGCATCATTCCGACCGACTGGCTGCAGCGGTATGAGAAGGACCAGCGTTCCGCCAGACCGATCTGGACCTGGGAGCATATGGTGACGGATTATATCGCCGGAATGACCGATGCTTTTGCCGAGAAAATATATAACGAGCTGTATGGGCTAAAAGTAGGATCCATTTACGATCTGGACTAGCCCCTACTTGTGTCAGATGCACCTGTCAGCCGCCTGGCTGGCGGGTTCAATCTGATCTAAGCCGCATATATACAATTTTGCAGCAGCTCTGCCGAAATAGTACTTGGATACTATTTTTTTTTGGCTATTTATGAAAATGAAATGTAATAGAATGGAATTTTGATTTGTTTTTCGGAAAAGTATAGGAGGTTCTAGCGTATGGGCAAGGTTCAGCAATTGAAAGCTATGATTAGAAGACGGGTGGGCGGAGTACAGAAGGCGGGTCAAAGCACCTTGGCCAAAGGCAGTAAAAGCATCGGGTTTAAAATGGCCTCCGGTTATGCCGCGCTGGCCGTGCTGGTGCTGATTTCCGGCGGGGTCTCCCTGTACCAGATGTATGGCATGCAGAAGAATACAGGAGATATCATTCATCAAAACATTCCCGCGCTGGATAAAATTCACAACATCAACTATTTTACGGAGCGTGTTATGGCAGTCAGTATGCAGCATATACTGAACTCCGATCCGGCGGAGAAGAGCAAGCTTGAGGAGGAGCGGACCCAGTTCATCCGCAAGGTGGCAGAAACGTTCAAGGAATATAAGCAGAACCTCCATGCAGAGCAGGAGCTTCAGCAATTGCAGTCCCTTACTGATAAGTGGAGCGAATTCATGACCGTCAACAATCAGGCGATCAAGCTTAGCGGCTCCAGTGACAAGGAGCTTGCGCTGGAGGTATCCCGTAAAGGGATTACGGCCTTTAACTCCATGCAGACTGATCTCGATGCGCTGGTGGCGCACAGCCAGGAGGATGCAGCGAATAAAGGCAGCATTTCCGAGAAGATTTTCCATACTTCGCTGACGTTGAATATTATCACCGTGGTCATTGTGCTGATCGTAATCGGGCTTATTAATATGGTCATCCGCAAGACGATGATTAATCCGCTCAAAAAGGTAACATCACAGCTGCAGCAAATTTCCGGCGGTGATCTGACAGCTGATGAAACCCTGATCGGCAATATGGACGAGATCGGCCTGCTTGCCAAAACAGTGAATGAAACGAACCGTACCCTGCTGGAGATGGTCAGCCGGATCAGATCGGTCTCCGAGGTTATCAGCGGGCAGGGTGATGAGCTGATGCGTACGATTGCCGAAACCAAGGAAGGCAGCAGCCAGATTGCCCTGACTATGGAGGAACTGGCTGTCGCCTCCGGCAGCCAGGCGGAAGCGGCGGTGGACGCCTCCAAGGCGGTGGAAGAGTTAAATGCACTGATTGAGCATTTTGCCGTCAGGGGCAATGATCTGTCGCTCCATTCCGAGCAGGTGCGGCTCAAGGGCGAGAAGGGCGGAGCGCTCATGGAAAGCTCAGTAGCGCAAATGAACGGGATATCTGAGGCTGTCTCGCAGTCCATGGAGACGCTGGAGGAGCTGAACCGCAAGAATGAGGGGATTTTCCGGCTTGTAGGCTCAATCCGGAGCATCTCCGAGCAGACCCATCTGCTAGCGATCAACGCCGCGATAGAAGCGGCCAGAGCCGGCGACAGCGGACGGGGCTTCGCGGTAGTGGCACAGGAGGTACGCAAGCTGTCTGAGGAGGTGCAGCAGACCGTGTCGGAGATCACCGGGATTACACAGGGCATCCAGCACGATTCCCGGGCTATGGTGGAGCAGCTGCGCAGCGGGGTAGCCAAGACGGAGGAGGGCAGCCGGCAGATCGTCGAGACAGGAGAAGCCTTGGCTGAGATTAACAGCTCTGTCGTTGTGATGGCGGCAACCGTGGAGGATATGGGCAAGGATCTGCAGCAGATGACCGGAGCCAGCGAAACGATGAATGAGTTCAGCCAGCATATCTCGGCGCTCGCCGAGGAATCTGCGGCTGGTGTAGAGGAGACCTCGGCCTCGGCCCATGAGCAGCTGAGTGCTACCAGCGAGGTGGCTGACGGGATCGGCCAGCTGAAGGACATGCTTAATGAGCTGCGGGAGTCTGTTGCGCGGTTTAAGGTGTGAGGGTGGAATAAGCTGCTTCCGAAGCAAGCTTTCCTGCGGAAAGCTTGCAGGCGGACGCTACCGCTCCTACAGCTCCAAACTTCTCTTCCGCCACTTCTCCCTAATTGTAAATTTCAGGTTCAACTCTATATAGTGAGTAGGTATATATAAACAGCCGCTGCTAAACACTCACAGCGGCTGTTTATTATTGCTTAGGAGTAACCCTAATTTCCCGGTCAAAGGCTGAGTGTATGCGAAAAACCGAATACAATGGGCTAGTGCGACGGCAAATGGACCGAATGTATGTGGAAAACCGAATACAATGTGCTAGTGCGACGGTAAATGGACCGAATGTATGCGGAAAACCGAATACAATGGATGAACGGGGATCGATGCTACGTGAAAAGTACCTAAATGTGGCAAAGGACACCAGCAGGTACAGAGTGAATAGGGGCAGAAGTGCCCCTAATCCGCCCGATATGGGCGGTATAGAGTGAAATAGGGGCAGAAGTGCCCCTAAATCCGCCCGATATGGGCGATATAGAGTGAAATAGGGGCAGAAGTGCCCCTAAATCCGCCCGATGTGGTCGGTATAGAGTGAAATAGGGGCAGAAGTGCCCCTAATCCGTCCGATATGGGCGATACAGAGTGAAATAGGGGCAGAAGTGCCCCTATTTCGGCCCGAAGCAGAGCCTCATCGGAATGGACACAAAGGCAGCGCACATTTAATACTGGCGGCTGTAATCCACCAGATTGCGGGAAGGAGCTCCTGTAGCCAGGTAAGCCGTCATATTCCCGGTGAAGATGTCCACGATCCGGTCGGCGTAGCGGTCCGTTGCCCCGGCGCAATGGGGCGTCATGATTACCTGCTCCATACCCCAAAGCGGGGAATCCTGCGGCAGCGGCTCGGTCTCAAATACATCGAGGCCTGCTCCGGCAAGCTGTCCGCTGCGTAGTGCAGTAATCAGATCATCTGTATTCGTTGTTGCGCCGCGGCCGATATTAATATAATAGGCCCCTTGCTTGCACGCTGAGAAGATATCTGCTGCAAACAGCCCCTCGGTCTCATCGGTAATCGGCAGTGTATTAATAATGAAATCAGCCTGGCTGACTATGCTCTTCAGATCGCCGGTGGTGAAGACCTGGTCGAAGTCCTGAACCGGCCGGCCGGAGCGGCTGACACCGATCGTCTTCATCCGGAAGGCTTTGGCGATTCTGGCGGTTTCACTGCCGATGGCACCGGTGCCGCATATCACTGCCGTCTTACCGGTCAGCTCGCTCTCCTGTCCGTCTGAGTGCCAGCGGCGGCTCTGCTGATTGCGGATAGCAGTATGCATATTCCGGGTGAACATCAGCATGAAGCTGAAGATGACAGCCGTTATCGGCTCAGCGTGCACGCCGCTGGCATTCGTGAGCAGAACACCGCGCTCCTTCAGCGCGTCCAGCGGAAGCTTCTCCACACCGGCCGACCAGGCCTGTACCCAGCGAAGCGGTGAACCGGGACGAAGAACGGTATCCTGGATCCCTTTTCCCCAGCCGATGATTACTTCTGCACTCGAGAGCAGGGCAAGATCCGGGTTTCTGGAATCTCCGAGTGTAAGGCTGTAGCCTGGTGCAGCAGCGAGAATGAGCTCCTGCTGCCGGGGGGATAATTGCTGCATACAAACGATGGATTTAGTCATACGGGTATTCCTCCTGTTCTACATTTCAGCAGATAAATAGACGATAAGAATAGAATAAGCATAACAAATCTATCCGGAAAGGTGAAATTGGAATGGACTATAAGGAGCCGGAACAAGAGTTTGAGCGGCTGTTTATCGCTGTACCGCTGCCGGAAAATCTGCGTAAATATTTGAGAAATGAGTCTGCCCGCGTGTCCTCCGGACTAAAATTTGCCAGATGGACACATTTGGAGGATTTCCATATTACCCTGCAATTTCTTGGGGATACCCCAAAGAAGGATATTCCGGCTTTGGCCAAGGCGCTCCGGGAGGTAGCCTCTGCTAGTAAAGGCTTTCAACTGCAGCTTGGGGAATGGGGGACATTCGGCCTTCCGGACTCGCCAAGAGTGCTCTGGGCCGGGGTTTCCGGCGATTTGGAGCCGCTTCTGGAACTGCAGAAAAGGATCGTTTCCGCAACGCTTCCGCTAGGCTACACAGCTGAGACGCGAACGTACAATCCCCACCTGACAATTGCCAGGAAATACCGGGGCGAACAGCTGTTCACCATGAAGGAACTGGAAAAAATCCGGACTGGGGAGGCTCCCTCCGAAGGACTTGCTCCCGATTTGGGCTGGACGGTAGATGCTTTTGTGGTGTATGCTACCAGGATGTATGCCATTCCTATGTATGAAATGACCGAAAAATTTACATTTTTCTCTGTTTAAATCGACAAGAAAGTTTTCAAAGCTTCCATTTTCGGTTACATACAATAGGAGTGTGCCGTAAACTAGGAGGTAAATAATGGTAATTTATAAACAAAGCCGCTGCATCGCGCTGTTAGTTGGCGTTATTCTGGTGTCTTTCTCTGCGATAAGTCTAATGAGCCCCGAAGGCGCTGCAACCGGGGAGAATGTAATAGAAATGGACAAGCTCAAATCAGCCAGTCAAAAGTATGCGGAGCCTTTCCTTCCAGAGGCAGGTTCAGCATTACACAGGACAAGCGCTTCATCCCGTACGATTACACCCATGCTATACACCACGGCTACCGCGCCGGTCCACACCTGGGCCAGCATGGCAAACGCCGGATGGCTAAGTCCTGAGAAGCTGCAGCGTCCCGAACCTGCACAGAAGGCAGAAGCCGTCCAGCCCAAGGTAGCGGTGGTGAAAGCATCGCCGTCAGCGGCGCAAGCGCTGAAGAAAGCGGCAACGGGGACAGCAAGCATTAAAACAAGCAAACAGGCAACTCAGCAACATCCCCCCGCAAAATTGTTCTTCTCTCGGACAAAGCTATTAAGCCAGGAGCAGCAAACAGAAGCCACCTGGAGCTACGCCGTATCCGAAGAAGACCTGCTTCTGCTGCAGAAGATCGTTATGGCAGAGGCGGAAGGCGAACCGTACCAGGGCAAGGTGGCAGTCGCCAACGTTGTTCTGAACCGGCTGCGGTCAGCCAATTTTCCCGACACAATTCACGATGTAATCTATCAGAAAAGCCAGTTTAGTCCTGTCGCGAACGGGCGTCTTAAGCGCGTCAAGCCTAATGCAGACAGTATTAAAGCGGTGAACGCTGCGCTCACGGGGGTTAAGGAGGTTTCTGATGATACGTATTTCTTCCTGTCGCTGAAGCTTGCCCAGGATCTCACCGTGCATCATTCCCGTAAGCTTGCCAAGACAATCGGCAATCATACCTTCTACAAATAACATAATTTATAGGTTTCGGGGGGTCCCCGCAAAGTACCTGGCTAATCTTCGAAGCGGCAGCTCCACTTTGTGGGGGGTTTTAATGGCTTCTTTGTGTATCTCTGCGGGGTACACGAGGTCAGCGGCTAAATTCATTTAGTGCCTGCTAATACAAAGAACCTCCGAATCCGCGCGCTTCCGGCAGACTGGAGGTTCTTCTACATGGCTATGGCTTACGGGCCGCTTAAGGAGTGACATAGACGGCCTCTTCATTTCTGATCTGCTGTGAGGACGGGCTCCAGGCCTCTGCAGCTTCGCGGGCAGGCTTGCCCAGCAGCTGAAGTACGGTGGTTGCGCAGTACTGCGGCTCCTTGCGGTCTGGAACAATCCGCCGTTTCCGCTGGACTTCAAGCCCGGCGTATTCACGCAGCAGCGTGGAGAACCATTTGTCCACCACATCCGGATCGAGCATCTCAGCCAGGCCGAGTTCAACGAAATACTGGCTGTTCTTCTCCTCCTGACCGGGAATGGCGCTGTAGAACAGCATGGGTATACCCTTGGCCTGACCCTCTGTGCAGGTCATTCCGCCCGGCTTCGTGATCAGCAGGTCGGAGGCGTCCATCAGCTTGTTGATTTCGCTGCTGTAGCCGAGGATCCGCACATTGGGATGATTCAGGAGCGGATCTGCTTTCATTTTGGCCACCTGCTTGTCATTGCTGCCCATACAGAAGATCAGTTGAATCTCATCCATCCGTGCCGTCAGTGAATTCATAATCTCTTTGCCGAACATCAGCCCCCAGCCGCCGCCCATTATAAGCACGGTAGGGATGTCGGCAAGCCCCAGCTCCTTGCGGAGCAGCCTTTTGTTGGAACGCTCCCAGAACTTCGGATGCACCGGGATTCCGGTCACTGTGACCAGTTCAGGGGAAACTCCGCGTCCGGTAAGAATGGACTTGACCCTCGAGGTGGAAACCAGATAGCGGTTAGCCTCGGCGTTCACCCAGCTTCCATGTGCATCATAATCGGTAATGAGGGTGTAGAGCGGCACATCCAGCCCCTGGCGCTTCAAGCGCGAGATGACAGCGGCAGGCAGCGGATGTGTACAGATAATCAGGTCGGGCTTAAGCTGTTCAATAACCTGTGAGGCATGTGTATAAAAAATCCGGTGCAGAGCCAGCTTGGTTAACCGGTTCAGTGATTTATGATATTGTGTCTTATACATCATGCCGACCAGCTTCGGCTGGCTGCTGACTGTTTTGCGGTAAGCGGAAAGAATCCAAGGAGCAACCGTAGGATTAAGGAATTTGCCCAGCTCGATGACCCGGCACTGCACATCCGGGCTAAGCAGCCGTATTCCTTCGGCCAGAGCATAGGCTGCCCCTGTATGGCCCGTACCGAAGCCTTCCGAAAACAGCAGTACTCTTTTCTTTCGCATAAGTTCACCTGCTACTTTCCATCATGGGTAGAATTACGAGTTCTCTTCATCGGTCCATCCGAGATCCCATGGTACATGTTCTCTTATATTATACTAGGGATTTCATTTCATTTCTCACATTATACAAATAAGACGTAAATAGAAAGTTAAAACACTGCAATAAAATAAAAAAAAGTTGGGCATAAGTATTGCAAAGGCAGAAGCAACGTGATAAAGTTGGTCTTGACTAAATGACCGGATTAGTAAATTGGTCAGAAGGTAACGATTTTCCGGACGAAAGGAAGTGCACGGGTGGCTGTGGTAGATCGAAGGCAGCAGGTGCTTCAGGCGGCGACGAAATCTTTTTCATTATTCGGTTACAAGGCAACTACAATGGATCAGGTCGCCAAGATTGCTAATGTCGGCAAAGGTACGATTTATACCTTTTTTACGAACAAGGAACAATTATTTGACGAGATTCTGCGTGATGTCATTATCGAGATGAAACATATCGCCGAGCGGGAAATCAAACGGGATAAGCCGTTTTTTGATAACCTGCACCGTGTGCTGGATGCCCTGCTGGAATTTCGGAGCGAACATGAGCTGTTCATCAAGCTGTCCCAGGAAAGTCGTGACTTCGGAACGCCGCAGGCCGGTGAAGGACTCGACAAGATCGAGAGCGTAGTGCTTGAATATTTGGAACGGGAGGTGGAGCAGGCGATCCGCCAGGGGGAAATCAAACCCTGTGATCCCCAGATCGTATCAGTAGTAATGTTCAGGCTGTATATCGTGCTTACTGCTGAACTGAGCAAGGTACATGTGCCTTTGACCAAAGAACAGATTAAGAGCTACTTTCATTTGTTTCTGGCCGAAGGATTGTCACAGTAGAACCCGAGTCCGGCAAAGGGATGGCGTTACAATCAGCAGTTATTGCGCTTTCCCTGATATGGACTGAAGGTGATGAGCCAAGCGGATCGTTTCATAAGCAGTACAATCTTTTTTTTGCCCTCGACTGACTGAATGAGGAAAATGGTCAAGTGGTGTTACTGCAATATTTCACGAAACTAGCATTTGCAGATATTTATAGCATTTTAAAGAGAGCATATGATCATAAGGAGAGAACCAGAATGAAATCTTTATCCGTATTTATTAAGGACCTTGGCGCGATATTTAAGAATCCCAAGATGCGCATTTCTATGTTTGCCATTCTGTTCATTCCTGTGCTGTACAGCGGATTGTTCCTGAAGGCCTTCTGGGACCCTTACGGTAAAATGAACGAGCTCCCGGTCGCTGTAGTAAATGAAGATAAAGGTGCTGACTATGAAGGCTCGAAGCTTAGCGCCGGTTCAGATCTTGTGGCTGAGCTGAAGAAGACGGACGGGTTCAAATGGAATTTCGTCAGCCGTGAAACCGCAGAAGCGGGTCTTGCGGACAATACCTATTATATGGCGATTATTGTTCCGGAAGACTTCTCGGCCAAAGCGACTACTCTGCTTGAGGCAGATCCGCAGCCGGCCAAAATTATCTACGAGCCGAATGAAGGGTACAACTTCCTGGCCGGCCAGATCGGCGGCACGGCAGTGAAGGATATCAAGACTAAAGTATCAGCCAAAATTACAGAAGCTTATACCGAATCCGTATTTGATAAAATCACCGAGATTGCAAGCGGGCTTGGCGAAGCCGGAGACGGCGCCGGCAAGATTGCCGACGGGGCTACCAAGCTTGATGACGGTGCGCTGAAGCTGAAGGACAATCTGCTTGTCCTGACTGAAGGCACCGGCAAGCTGCTTGACGGTGTTGCACCGCTTACCCAAGGCGTGAGTGATCTGAACACCGGAGCTGCCGCTCTGGAAGCCGGCAGCAGCACGCTGGCCGGAGGACTGCAGCAGCTGTCCGCAGCGCATAAACAGCTGCAGGACGGTGTATCCCAGTCGGCAGCCGGCAGCAAGCAGTTGAACGCAGGGCTGCAGAAGACAGCGGCAGGTGCAGCCTCACTCCAGGCCGGTACGCAGTCGGCTGTAGACGGAACTGCGAAGCTGCAAGCCGGCACACAGTCGGTTGTTGACGGCAGCGCGAAGCTGGCAGCAGGCCTTACCTCTTCTGTAGACGGCAGCGCGAAGCTTACAGCAGGTCTTACCGCTTCGAAGGAAGGCAGTGCAAAGGCTGCAGCCGGAGCCAAAGCGGTGGCCGACGGCCTGCAGGCGCTGGCGAAGTCGAATCCGCAGCTTGCAGCAAGCCCGGATGTGCAGAAGCTGCTGGCCGCAAGTACAGCAGTAGCAACCGGCGTAGCCCAGCTGGATCAGAGCCAGCAGCAGCTGCTTGACGGAGCTGCTGCACTGCACAGCGGCCAGGAGCAGCTGGTGCAGGGGGCAAATCAGCTGCACAGCGGTTCACAGCAGCTGGATGCAGGTGTATCGCAGCTGCATGACGGAGCGCAGCAGCTGAATGCCGGCAGCACCCAGCTGCTGGAAGGCCAGCAGCAGCTGGCAGCCGGTGCGGGTGCGCTTGAAGCCGGCGGTGCGAAGCTCTCCGCAGGCATGCAGCAGTTCGGCGCGAAGCTGGATGAAGCGGCAGCAGGCGGTGCGAAGCTGGCTGACGGCGGCAAAGCGCTTGAAGCCGGTACAGCGAAGCTGCTGAACGGTGCAGGGCAGCTGGGCAGCGGACTTAGCTCCGTAGCCGACGGCTCGAAACAGCTGAGCGACGGCGCAGGCCAGCTCAAGGACGGCCTGGATGAGCTGAAGGCTGGCTCCGGCGAGCTGGCCAGCAAGCTGGGTGATGCCGCATCGCAGACAAGTTCAGTGAACAAGACAGATGCACTGGTATCCATGTTCGCCCAGCCGGTACAGATTGAAGAAGTGAAGGTCAGCAAAGTACCGAATTACGGTACAGGATTCGCCCCTTACTTCCTGTCACTTGGTTTGTTCGTAGGCGCACTGATCTGCACCATTGTTATTCCAATGCGTGAATCCGAAGTGGCCGGAGCCAGCCGGTTCAACCGGTTCATGAGCCGCACGCTTACGTTCTCCATGATGAGCCTGCTCCAGGCGCTGCTGGCCATTCTGATTGTCCTGTACGGCCTGGGCCTTGAAGTGCAGAGTGTCGGCTTGTTCTACGCCTTCACCTTCATTACCAGCCTTGCGTTCATGTGGATGATCCAGGCTATTGTAACCTGGCTTGACCAGCCGGGACGGTTCGTAGTCATCCTGATTCTGATCTTCCAGCTGACAACAAGTGCAGGAACCTTCCCGCTGGAGCTGATTCCGAACTGGATGAAGATCTTCAATCCGCTTCTGCCGATGACTTACAGTGTCAAAGGCTTCAAGGCTGTAATCTCCACCGGGGACTTCAGTTCCATGTGGAATGATGCCGGACTGCTTGCCGCTTACGGCATAGTCTTCCTGGTACTTACCTTCACCTACTTCATGACCCGTGACCGCGGTAACGAGGCTCTGCTGAAAAGTGAACAAGTGTTGACTGTATAATGGCACACATTTCCTTGTAAATATGAAGACCCTGAAACGCCCCTTAGGGGGCGTTTTTGGCATATCCGGAAATGCAAAGAGCCTCAAAAAGTGCCATCTCCATGGCAGGAAAATAAATGATGCGCTTTCATTGCATAAGTGCTTATTCGTAATTTATGCATAATTATGCATTGTGCAGATTTTTTACGCTTTTATTCACTAAAGCTGTGTCGCAAAAGCAATTGTTAATCAAGCTCATAAAAAAGTTTAAATTGCACTGGTGTATGGTCGATGATAAAATAATATAACCAATCTGGCTTGAATAAATATTAAGATTATCCGCTGAAAAATTTTCCTGGAATTCCGTCTACTTTATAATAGAAAGGTTGCGTATGATGAGACACACTGAACTGCCCGGCAAACAGGGCCTTTATGATCCCCAGTTCGAAAAAGACGCTTGCGGCATGGGGTTTGTTGCCCATATTAAAGGCAAACCGTCCCATGATATTGTTAGCAATGCTCTGACTATGCTCTTCAACATGGAGCATCGCGGAGGCCAGGGAAGCGAGCCGAACTCTGGTGACGGAGCCGGCATTATGCTGCAGATTCCGCACCGTTTCTTTGCCGGTGAAGCAGCGAAGCTTGGCTTCGGTCTGCCGGAACAGGGCCATTACGGCGTGGGCATGGTCTTTCTGTCTCATAACGAGGAGATCCGGACCCGCCATGAGAACCTTTTAAGCGAGATTATCGCTGAAGAAGGCCAGCAGGTGCTCGGCTACCGCGACGTGCCTACCTTTGACGAAATGCTCGGCAAGACGGCTAAGGCGGCCAAGCCGTATGTACGGCAGGTATTCATCGGCCGTGCTGAAGGAATTAAGGATGAGCTTGCTTTTGAACGCAAGCTGTACGTAATCCGCAAACGCGCGGAGCTGGCGATCCGTTACGGCGGTGCAGAAGAGGGCGAATCTTTCTATGTGCCAAGCATGTCTTGCCGCAAGATCGTCTACAAAGGCATGCTGACCACCGAGCAGGTAGGACAGTTCTATCTGGATCTTCAGCAGGACAGCCTGGAATCGGCGATTGCGCTTGTCCACTCCCGGTTCAGCACCAATACGTTCCCGAGCTGGGAGCGTGCCCACCCTTACCGCTTCATGATTCATAACGGAGAGATCAACACCCTGCGCGGCAATGTGAACTGGATGCATGCCCGTCAGTCGCTGTTCAAGAGCGAGGTATTCGGGGAAGACCTCAGCAAGATTAAGCCGGTCGTGAACCCTGACGGCTCTGATACTGCAATGTTTGACAACACGTTTGAATTCCTGTATTTAAGCGGACGTTCCCTGCCGCATGTGGCGATGATGATGGTACCTGAGCCATGGAGCAACCATGACAGCATGGACGAGAAGAAGAAGGCCTTCTACGAATATCACAGCACCCTTATGGAGCCATGGGACGGGCCTGCTGCAATGGGCTTTACCGACGGGGTTCAAATCGGGGCGGTGCTTGACCGTAACGGCCTGCGTCCTGCACGCTACTATGTAACCAAAGATGATCTGATCATTCTGTCGTCTGAAGCGGGAGTGCTTGATATCCCGGCTGAGGATGTATTATACAAGGACCGCCTGAGACCAGGCCGCATGCTGCTCGTCGATACGAAGCAGGGCCGGATAATCTCTGACGAAGAGGTAAAAGCGGAAATCGCTGCACAGCAGCCGTACCAGGAATGGCTTGATGAGCATCTGATCGGCCTCGATCAGCTTCCGGATGCTCCGGAGCTGCCGAATCCGAAGCATGATAACGTTCAGCAGCTGCAGCAGTCATTCGGCTATACCTTTGAGGATCTGCGCAAGGTGCTGGAGCCTATGGCTTCCACAGGGGCCGAAGCTATCGGATCCATGGGATATGACTCTCCGCTGGCGGTGCTGTCCGACCGTCCGCAGCGGCTCTACAACTACTTTAAACAAATGTTCGCCCAGGTAACCAATCCGCCGATTGATGCCATCCGTGAGGAACTGGTAACCTCTACAGCGACAACCATCGGACCTGAACGCAACCTGCTCAAAGCAGAACCGGAAAGCTGCCGGCAGATCTCGCTTGACTCACCGATTCTGTCGAATGAGGATTTCGCGAAGATCCGCCATGTACGCCGTGCAGGCTTCAAGTCCATGTCGATTCCGATTCTTTTCCCGGCAGAGCTGGGGGCAGAAGGACTGCGCATTGCGCTGGAGCGGATGAATGAAGCGGCAGACCGTGTTATGGGGAAGGGTCATAATATCCTTATTCTGTCCGACCGCGGCGTAGACCGTGAGAATGCCGCAATTCCGGCACTGCTGGCTGTATCCAGCCTGCATCACCATCTGATCCGCTCGGGTACCCGGACCAAGGTCAGCATCCTGCTGGAATCCGGTGAACCGCGTGAGGTTCATCACTATGCCTTGCTGCTCGGCTACGGGGTAAGTGCGGTCAACCCTTACCTGGCATTTGAAAGTCTGGATGACATGATCGGCCAAGGCCTGCTGCGCGGAATCTCGCATGAGAAGGCTGTGAAGAATTATATCAAGGCTGCAACGAAGAGCGTAGTCAAGATCCTGTCCAAAATGGGCATCTCGACAATTCAGTCCTACCGCGGTGCGCAAATCTTTGAAGCGGTCGGCCTCAATTCAGAATTTGTAGACCAATACTTCACCTGGACTCCTTCCCGTATCGGCGGGATCGGCCTTGCGGAAGTAGCTGCTGAAGCACTGGCAAGCCACAACCGGGCCTTCACCGACAAGGACGGCAATGACAAGGTGCTGGATTCCGGCGGTGAATACCAGTGGCGCAGTGACGGGGAAGAGCATCTGTTCAATCCGCAGACGATTCATCTGCTGCAGCACTCGGTACGCAGCGGAGATTATGCGATGTACAAGAAATATGCGGCACTGGTCCAGGGTGAGAGCGAGAAGCACCAGACGCTGCGCTCGATGCTGGAACTCAAGCCAGGCGGCAGCCCGGTTTCTCTGGATGAAGTAGAACCGGCGTCGTCCATCATGAAACGCTTCAAGACCGGCGCGATGTCGTTCGGCTCGATCAGTAAGGAAGCACATGAGACACTGGCGATTGCGATGAACCGTATCGGCGGCAAGAGCAATACCGGTGAAGGCGGTGAAGATCCGGCGCGCTTCACTCCTGACGCTAACGGCGATTCCCGCCGCAGCGCAATCAAGCAGGTGGCTTCGGGGCGTTTCGGCGTAACCTCGAACTATCTGGTGAATGCCGATGAGATCCAGATTAAGATGGCGCAGGGCGCTAAGCCGGGCGAAGGCGGACAGCTCCCGGGCCGCAAGGTATATCCTTGGGTTGCTGAAGTACGCGGTTCTACAGCAGGCGTGGGCCTTATCTCACCGCCGCCGCATCATGATATTTACTCCATCGAGGATTTGGCTGAGCTGATCTATGATCTGAAGAATGCCAATCCGCGGGCCAATATTAACGTAAAACTGGTATCTGAGGTCGGCGTAGGCACCATTGCTGCAGGTGTGGCCAAAGGCCGCGCTGATATTATCCTGATCAGCGGTTACGACGGCGGTACCGGAGCTTCACCGATGAACTCCATCCGCCATGCCGGACTGCCTTGGGAGCTTGGTCTCGCCGAAACCCATCAGACGCTGATGCTGAACAATCTGCGTGACCGTGTAGTACTCGAAGCAGACGGCAAGATGCTTAGCGGACGCGACCTTGCGGTAGCTGTTCTGCTCGGCGCTGAAGAATACGGCTTCGCCACTGCACCGCTTGTAGCTGTCGGCTGTATCATGATGCGCGTGTGTCAGATGGATACTTGTCCGGTCGGTGTAGCTACGCAGAATCCGGAGCTGCGCAAGAACTTCATGGGCGACCCGCAGCATGTAGTTAACTTTATGACCTTCGTGGCAGAGGATCTGCGCGAGATCATGGCAGAGCTTGGCTTCCGTACCATCGAGGAGATGGTCGGACGTACGGATTGTCTTGATGCGGTTAAGGCTTCAAGCCACTGGAAGAAGCAGGGCGTGGATCTGAGCGGACTGCTGCACACGCCGGCTATGCCGGAAGGAAGCACCCGCTTCCGCAGCAAAACCCAGAATCATGGCCTGGATGAGACGCTGGATGTTACCCGTCTGCTGGATATCGCTGCACCTGCACTGGAATCCGGCACTGCCGTTGAAGCATCACTGCCGATTACGAACGTTAACCGTGCAGTAGGTACGATTCTGGGCAGTGAGCTGACCCGCAAATACGGGGCGGCTGGTCTGCCGGATGATACGATCCGCCTGCATTTCACCGGCTCAGCCGGACAAAGCCTTGGCGCATTCGTACCGAAGGGCGTTACCCTTACCGTCGAAGGCGACTCTAATGACTATGTCGGTAAAGGACTGTCCGGGGGCAAGCTGATCATCAGACCTTCCCGCAAGGCAACCTTTGCGGCTGAAGAGAACATCATCATCGGCAATACAGCCTTGTACGGAGCAACCAGCGGTGAAGCTTATATCAGCGGTATCGCCGGCGAGCGGTTCGCTGTCCGTAACTCCGGGGCCAATGTAGTCGTTGAAGGCGTGGGCGACCACGGCTGCGAATACATGACCGGCGGCCGTGTGGTTGTACTGGGTGGAACGGGACGTAACTTTGCTGCAGGGATGTCAGGCGGTATCGCTTACGTATACGATCCTGACAACAGCTTCGTCAAACGCTGCAACCTGGAAATGGTGCTGCTGGAGCGTGTGGAAGAGGCGGAGGAAATTGTTGAGCTGCAGAGCATGATTACACGTCATGCAGAGCTTACTGACAGTAATGCAGCCCGTAACGTTCTTGATTCGTGGGAACAGGCATTGCCGAAGTTCGTCCGTGTCATTCCGAAGGATTACAAACGGATGCTGGAGCAGATCCGGAAGGTGGAGCAGAACGGCCTGACCGGCGAAGCGGCGCTGATGGCTGCATTCGAAGCGAATATGCGTGAGCTTGCGCGTGTTGGCGGCTAGGATTTAAGTTTTGACCGGATGAATTGCCCGGGGCTTCCGGGATATATCCTACAATAGAGGGGCAGCATTGTTATCCGTATACGGAGAAGATGCTGTCCCTTTTATATTTCCGCCATTTTTCCTAATTTCAGGAAAAAGAAAACCTGTGTTAAAATATAAAAATGTATGAAACGGTCTTTTGTTTTCAACAATAAAGTGTAAGTAACGGAGGGGAAGTTTGGAACTGTAGGAGCGAAAGCGACCGCCTTTGTCACCGGATTTCTACCGCAAAAGCGGTAATAATCAAGAAATCTGGGGACAACAGCGGCCGGAAGTCCAAACATTTCCCGCAGTTACGACGGACACTTTAAAAAGAATCGAAAGCCCGGTTCATACCACCCGACCGAAAGGAAGTGAAGCTATGCCGAATACGGCAGAAGTAGTGAAGCCGGTGGCCAGCCTGATGGGGGTCACCAAAAAGATCGGCTCCAAAACGCTGATCAGTGACTTGACGCTGGATATTCCGCCCGGGCAAATCTTTGGATTTCTGGGTCCTAACGGAGCCGGTAAAACAACAACCATCCGCATGATGGTAGGGCTGATCTCCATTAGCCGCGGGGATATTCTGATCTGCGGCCGCAGCATCAAAGATCATTTTGAAGAGGCGATAGCCAACATCGGAGCCATTGTCGAGAATCCGGAAATGTACAAGTTCCTGAGCGGATACCAGAATTTGCGCCAGTATGCCCGTATGGTGCCTGGTGTAACTAAGGAACGGATTCAGGAAGTGGTTGAACTGGTGGGCCTGGGCCAGAGAATCCATGATAAGGTGAAGACGTATTCGCTCGGGATGCGCCAGCGGCTGGGTGTAGCCCAGGCACTGCTGCACCGGCCGAAGCTGCTGATTCTGGATGAACCGACGAACGGGCTGGACCCCCAGGGGATCCGTGAGTTACGTGATTATCTGCGCCAGCTGTGCAAGACAGAGGGGACAACCGTCTTTGTCTCCAGCCATCTTTTATCCGAAATGGAACTGATGTGTGACAGCGTAGCAATCATTCAGAACGGCCGGCTGATTGAAGTGAAGCAGCTTAAGGCTGTAGGCGATATAAAAGTACCGGCAGGGGAGACCCTATTCGAGGTGAGTGACCCGGAAGCTGCACTGGTTCTAATGGGCCGCGGGATACTGAAGGATGGAGGAATTGCGGTGGAGGCGGGGCGCGAAGAAGTGGCTGAGCTGAATGCAAAGCTGGTAGCCGGCGGAATCCAGGTGTACGGCATCAGGGCGTTGTCCAGAACGCTTGAGGATCAATTCCTGGAGATTACGGGAGGTGAAGGGATTGGGTGATTTCGTAGCTCTCATACATAATGAGAACATCAAAATTTACAGACGCCTCCGGACCTGGATCATGCTGTGTATTCTGGTGCTTATGAGTGCGCTGTTTCCGATGCTTGTTCATTTCAGCAGCAGAGACAGTGAGTTCAGCATAGGGCTTTGGGACAGCTTTCAGAGTACAGTAGCTATTGCAATGTTCCTGAATGCCATATTTACGGTCTTAATTGCTGCCGACTCCGTAGCGGGCGAATTTTTCTGAGGGGAACGATTAAGCTGCTGCTGATCCGCCCTTGGAGCCGCACTAAGATCCTGCTCTCGAAATATATATCCGTGATCCTGTTCAGCTTGTTCAGCACAGTGCTGCTGATTGCCTTCGGCTACGGGTCTGCCTTGATATTCTCCCCGTCTGCCGCAGAGCCGATTACGAATTCCCAAACGCTCTGGGGCCAGGGGGAATACGTATTTTTGCTGATTATGTGCAGCTATATAGAGCTGTTCCTCACGGCAGCTATTGCCTTTATGATCTCCAGTGTGTTCCGCTCAAGCGGACTGGCGATAACCCTGTCCTTGTCGATCATGTTCACCAAGGATATTTTCATGGCAATCTTTAACCCTGAACGTTACGAATGGGCCAAATATCTGATATTTGCACATATGGATTTGAGCGGCTACCTGCTGACAGACCGTATTGCCGGCGGAGCTACATTAGGATTCTCCATTGCAGTGCTTGCATTGTATTATGTGGTAATCATGCTGGTGTCCTGGCTGGTGTTCCGTAAAAGAGATGTTGCCGCATAAATGTTGTCTATGCAGCTTTAATAAGAGGAACCGGAAGCTGACCTGAGCGGGAGGATTCCCGCTTAGGCGCCTTCCAGACTGCTCTGATTGCTGCCGCGTTTGCCTGACTTGTCCTTACGGCCTGCGGGTACAGTCCGGCCTGCTTCTTCAGCAGCGGGCTGTTCCGTCATGGCTACGGCACCGTTGAGAATACTTCCCTCCATGATGCTAAGTGCCGCGGCGGCAATGTTGCCATGCAGCTGTCCGGTGCCGGTCATGATCAGCTTGCGGCCGGCAGTAACATCGCCGTAAACTTTGCCGGCGATTACAATTTCCTGCGCTTTAATACTGGAATGAACCATTCCCTGTTCGCCTACTGTCACAGTTCCCTGGCAGAGGATTTCCCCGCTGAAATTTCCTTCTATCCGCAGATTGGTATCACAGTTTACTTTACCTTCGAGTGTGCCTCCGTGTCCGATCAGTGAGTCTGTTGATTTATAGGACGGACTTGCTTTACGTTTGTTCCACATTGCTAATTGTCCCCCTTAGATTGGTCTCCCACGATAACTGATAACCTTCTGAATTACGGCTTCACGTAACCAAGCGGATTTACCGGATTGTTTCCCTTTACGATCTGAAAATGCAGATGAGGCCCTGTGCTGCGGCCGGTGTTGCCCAGTGTGCCGATTTGCTCCCCCTTGCCGACCGTCTCGCCCGGTGAGACATTCATGCTGTTCAAGTGCATATACCAGGTCTCCAGCCCGTTGTCATGCTTGATAATGATATATTTGCCTCTGGCGCCCATTTGGTCTGCGGAGGTGACTACCCCGCCCATTGCAGCGTACACAGGATCTCCTATGCTGCCGGCGATATCGATCCCTGAATGATAGGCAGATACTCCTTTGAACGGATCAGAACGGTAACCGAAGCTGGAGGTAATCACTTTCGAGCCTGTAGGCCAGATGACTGCCGGGGCGAGCCGCGCTTTTTCTTCCCGGGCTTTTTGCGCCTGAAGACTGGCTTCTAACTGATTGGCCTCTTCAGCTTCTGTAATCGTGCTCGAGATGCTGTTGACCATTTTATCCAGCATACTGCGGATTTCCTCGAAGTCGTCCTTCGTATCCTGGACCAGCTCCAGCGGATCCTCTGCATACATGGCGATATATTCCCCCCCGACCTGGAGAGGTACGGTACTGGCCAGTGCCGTGGTGACAGCACCAAACCGGAAGTCTATTGCAGATAAATTGCCAGTCGGAAAATCAGTGTCCTGCTGTTTGAGGAACGGGGCTGTAGTGGTGCGCTTGCTCTCTTCCGGTGCTCCTGTCACTGCTACTTTAGCCGAGGCGGCCACGATCAGCGGCGGCTTAGCGCTCCTGGAAGCATCCGGAGCCGAAGCGGTGGTATCGGTATCGTCTGCACCGGCAGCATTACCGGACGACGAAGTGGTCTCCTCATCAATCAGTGACTGCAGCTGCTGCTCCAGTTCCGTGACACTTTTCAGCTTGTCTTTAATACTCTGGGCTTCTTCTGACAGCTCCGTCACCTGGCTGCGGAGCTGCAGCAGCGCCTCATCCTTATCGGCGACCTTCAGCTCCATCCGGATATTCTTAAGCGAAAGTGCTGCTGCTTCTGCCTCCAGCTCGGAAATGGACCGGGAGGCATGGATATGCATGGAGGTGACGAGACTGGAGAGGGATAGGGCGGCAGCGGCAGGCAAAGCCAGGGCAAGCGGCTTTGACAGGTGCAGCTGTCTGACCGGCCGTCCGGCCTCACGGACGACGAGCAGCGTAATCCTGTTATGATCTGGCTGACTGTTCATAACGTCTCCTTCCTGCGGCCTCAGCAGCCGCTTGGTGTTAACTGAATGGTACGGCGGTATACGGTGAACCCGGGCTCATCCGATTCGTCCTACTACTCTATGTATTCCATACCTTTAACGAACATGACAACGGTTTGCTTGAATAAAGAAGGAGAGTTACGGCAAAACCTGTAATAGGAAGCAGCTTCCGGAGCAAGTTTTGCGAAGAGAAACAGGATGCCGGGTGCTAACAAAACTTAAAGCTTATGCTTCCGGAGCAAGTTTTGCGAAGAGAAACAGGATGCTGATGCTAACAAAACTTTTAGGAGGGTAGTAAGAATGAAGATATTCGCCATTATTTTAATGCTGTTTATACTGCAGCTCGCCATTATCATTATTTCGGAGTTCCGACGTCCGCAAAGGGCGCTCGTCTGGATCTGCATTACCTTCTGCTGCCCGCCGCTTGGGCTGCTATTCTATTATTTCCTGGGGCGCGATTACTGGCAGGAGCGCAAGCTGGGCAGACGGTGCGTATCACTCCTGCGTGAGATCCGCGGCCATGTAGCCGGCAAAATCGAGATTGTCCGTCAGGCTGCAGATACGGGGAATTCCGGATTCGGGCAGCGCCCGGAGCTGCTTCATCTGCTCTCCGGACTGGCGGAGAGCCCCATCACCAGCCAGAATAAATGTGAGGTGCTGTCCAGCGCGGAGGCCGCTTATAAGGCAATGCTGGCGTCGATGGAGCAGGCGCAGGAGCATATTCATCTGGAGTTCTATATTTTCCGCGATGATGAGATTGGCCGGCAGTTCCAGGAGGTTATGGTCCGCAAGGCACGCCAGGGAGTCCGGGTGCGCCTGTTATGCGATGGCCTGGGAAGCCACAAGCTAAGCCGCACATTTGTAAATACACTGAAGCAGGCAGGCGCCCAGGTTCATTTTTTTCTGCCGCCGCTGGTTTCACTGCTGGACCGCCGCTTCAATTACCGCAATCACCGCAAGATTCTTGTGGTTGACGGGTTAACCGGCTTCACCGGCGGGATGAATATAGGCGATGATTACTTGGGGAAGGACCCCAAAATGGGCTATTGGCGCGATACACATCTGCGGCTCGAGGGCGATTCGGTCTATCACCTGCAATATGTGTTTCTTAAAGACTGGCGGCTGGCTTCCGGCGATATCATGAGCCATCCGCGGTTTTTCCCTGCACATGCCTGCAGCGGCCGGAATGCGGTACAGATCATAGCCAGCGGCCCGGATGGGGGAATTGATACTACCCAGGAGATGTTTTTCGCCTCCATCTGTGCTGCGAAGGAGCGGATCTGGCTGGCCTCGCCGTATTTCATTCCAGACCCGGCGGTTTGCCGGGCGCTTAAGAATGCAGTGCTCAGCGGAGTAGAGGTCAGGGTGATTATTCCTGCGAGGCCGGATAATAAGCTGGTGTATTATGCAACACTGTCTTATCTTGAGAATCTGCAGGATGCCGGAGTGAAGTTCTACCGCTACACCAACGGCTTCATGCATGCCAAGGTTATGATCATTGATAGTCTGCTGGCCACAGTCGGCAGTGCCAATCTGGATATGCGCAGCTTCTATTCAAACTTTGAATTGACGGCCGTTCTGCTTCATCCGGAGCAGATTGCCGGGCTGGCGGAAGATTTCGGCAATGACCTGAAACACAGTGAATACATTGATCCTAAGGAGTTTCAGGAGCGGAGCCGTAATGTCAAACGGATTGAGGAGCTGTGTCAGCTCTTATCGCCGCTTTTATGACAGGAAATATGGCAGAAGCATCGTTTATCGAAGGTTATATCATCTTCCATGCGTTATTTGAGCTTCCTTATGTTATAATAGGAGTATAAGAAGCAAAGGGGAGAAAGCGCACCTGCAAATTCTGCTTTCGTATACTTCTTAGATAAACTTTTTATAGGGGGAGTTCTATGACTGTAAGCCAGCAAATCTTTACGAGTGAGGAGCAGAAGAAACCTCAGAAATCAGGAGCTTTCAAGACTGCAAGACTGGCCCAGCGGATTGTGATGATTGTCATCGGAGCGGCCATGATGTCTGTTGCACTGGAGATTTTTCTTGTTCCCAATAAGTTGATTGACGGCGGAATAACTGGTATTTCCATTATGTTGTCTTCTATTTTTCATATACCTCTGGGTATTTTATTGACGCTGCTTAACCTGCCGTTTCTGGTGATCGGATATAAGCAGATCGGTAAAACCTTTGCCTTATCTACCTTATTTGCAGTAGTTGTGATGTCGATCGGCACCCAGTTGCTCCATCCCGTTAATCCGATTACGGTTGAACCGCTGCTTGCAGCAGTGTTCGGGGGGGTAATTCTCGGGGCAGGGGTCGGACTGGTGGTCCGTTACGGCGGATCGCTCGATGGTACCGAAATTGTAGCAATTCTTGTAGCCAAGCGGCTTCCGTTCTCTGTAGGGGAAGTTGTCATGTTCTTCAACCTGTTTATTCTTTCCGGTGCAGGATTTGTGTTCGGCTGGAATAATGCGATGTTTTCACTGATCGCCTATTATATTGCTTTCAAACTGATTGATATTACGCTTGAAGGTCTGGACCAGTCGAAATCGGTCTGGATTATCAGTGATAAATTCCGCGATATCGGCGAAGCGTTAACCGAACGTCTGGGACGCGGAGTAACCTATCTGGATGGTGAAGGCGGATTTTCCGGCGACAACAAGAAAGTGATTTTTGTTGTAATTACCCGTCTGGAAGAAGCAAAGCTTAAGTCTATTGTAGAGGATTGGGATTCTGACGCATTTATCGCGATCGGCAATATCCATGATGTCAAAGGCGGCCGCTTTAAGAAAAAAGCAATCCATTAGCGCTGCCCGCAACTGCCGGAGTGCTACCCGAAGGAAGGTATATTTACGAACGTCAGAGTAACCAATACGGCGGTCTATACTTGCTGCGCCGTATTCTCATATAGAATACCTTCCGTCCATGAGCTGGACGCCGAATAAGCCCGCTAAGCCTGGGAACAGGCAGCTGCGGGCTTATTGTTGTTTTCAGGGAAGCCTGGCAACAATCTCGCCTACCGGCTGGGGCGCAACCTGCGCGATAAGATCCCCCATCCCGGACAAACGCTCCTCGATGTTCAGCAGGTGATAATCCGCCGGAGTGACATTCCGCTCGACCTCTTCCCACAGCAGCGGTGTGGAGACTGTGGCCAGCGGGCGTGCACGCGGGGTATACGGTGCAGCCAGCGTTTTGCCGCCGTAATGCTGAAGATAATCAAAATAGATTTTATTCCCGCGGTGCTTCTTCAGCCGTTCCAGCGTGAACAGGTCAGGGCGTTTCTCGGTGACATAACGGCCGACGAAATGCCCGATCTGCCGCAGCTCCCCGAAGGTTATACCAGGTTCTACCGGAACGATAATCTGCACACCGGTTGCGCCGGAGGTCTTGGGGATGGAGTCCAGCCCCAGTGACCGGAGTACGGCGCCGACGACGGCTGTGGCTTCCATAATGCGCGGTTCAACCTCGAGGGAAGGATCCAGATCAATCATCCATTCACAGGGCAGGCTGCTGCCGGCATAATGAAGGGAAGGATGAAATTCCAGTGCGGCCAGATTGCCGAGCCATAGCAGCTCAGGCAGCCCTTTTAGCGTGATGTAATTAATGTTGTCGTGGTTTATGGTGTGTACATAGGGAGGCAGCGGCTCCGGCGCATTTTTTTGATAAAAAGACATGCCCGGCACGCCGTGCGGATAGCGGATAACGGTCAGCAGCCGGTCACGGCAGTAGCGCAGCAGGTAGGGGGAGAGTGCAGTAAGCTTTTCCAGATAAATCTGTTTGGTGATGCCCATCTCCGGCCAGAGCGGTTTGTCGGGATTGGTGATGACGATCTGCTGACCGTCTATGGTGATAGTGCCTTTAATGGCCGTTCGCATGCGGCGTCCTCCTTCAGGTTCGGCTGTTCTGCCTATTATTTGCCGTATTGCCGTTTTTCAGTCCGGATTCTGTATGGTACCTTTTTTGCGCAAAATGTCCCTTTTGGCATCGTCCGGTGCTTATAAGGATGGTAGGAATAAAGAGAGGGGAGTTTCCGATTTGGATGAGATGGAACACCTCGTTGTCCGGGTGCAAAACGGCGAAGTGGAGCCGTACGGGCAGATCGTCGAGGCTTTTCAGAAGCCGATGTACCGTTATTGCAGCCGTCTGCTCGGCAATGCAGCTGAAGCGGAGGATGCTGTGCAGGAGATACTGGTAAAAGCCTATCAAAATATTGGCCAGTACCGTCCGCTCGCCAGCTTCTCCTCATGGCTGTATAAAATCGCTTATCATCATTGCCTGCAGGTCATCCGCCAGCGCCAGCGGCAGGGCCGGCTGCTGACGCTGCTGCGGCCGCAGAAATTCGCGGAAAGCCCGGAGCAGGTGATGGACCGCTGCCTGTTTGATGAACCGCTGGCTGTGGCGCTTTCCCGGCTGAAAGCGGAGGAACGGAATCTGCTGGTGCTGCGGATTTTTGAAGAGCAAAGCTTTGCGGAAATGGCTGCTATCTTGGGGAAAAATACGGATGCGGTCAAAAAAAGATACCGGCGCACAATCGTTAAGCTCACTGACATGCTGCAAGCTCAAAATGAGGGGGAGGAACAATGGACGAGCAAATCTCTGCTGAAGAAAGAAGGATAAGACGAATGGGCTCCGGTGACGCTTCGGACAGCTTTGATGTCAAGTCATCCGTCATGGAGCGGGTACGGGCCATCCATGAGGAACGGATTGCGTCAAAGCCCGGAGCGGCAGGTGTCTTGGGACAAGCAGTGACTGGAACGGAAGTGCAGGCGCCTGTTATGAGCAGACAGCAGCTGCCCCCGGGGCCTCCTGCAGCGAAGCGGGGCAAAGGATTGGCCGCCGGACTCTGCGCAGCGGCACTGCTTGGGCTGGCTGGTCTCGGTGTTCTCCAGAATGCGGTGGATCAAGAGACCTCAGGAAAGGAGCAGCGCCCGGATTTTGCGGTTACCCGGCAGACCGATGGAGAGCCTCTGGCCTTGAAGGACAGCGGCGGCAGGGTTGTGGCGCAGCTGAAGAGCTTCGTGAGTAAGGCCTATACCCCGGCTTATACCGGATCAGCTTCTGCACGGGAGCGGTACGGTAAGCTGAGGGAACAATATGAACTTCAGGCGCAAGAGTCTATACAGCCGGGAGAGACGGCGGCTTATTATGTAAATGACAGTGAGCTGGTTTCATTGATGAAAGGGCTGGGGTATGGAGATCCCCTGTTTTTCACGAATAAAACCATTCAATATGACAACTACGATGAGTTACTGGCAGCCCGGGAGCAAACGGGAAAATGGAGCTTCTTGCTGCCTCCTGAGGCGATAGGCGGGTTCCGGTTTACTCAAGGCTGGCTGTTCACGAATACTCCCTCTGCATTTGAGCCGCAGTACCAGCAGGTACTGGGGGAACTGAAGGCCAAAGCTGAAGCTGCTCCAGACGGGAATCCGCTCGCCATAACCTTATGGACCTTGAAGGATCCCGCACGGGCCGAGCTGGTGTACCGGGAAGGCGCCCGGCAGCTTACACTCAATGTGAGCTGGGACAATACAGAAACAACCGGTCCTATTCAAATCCTGGTGTCCACTGGACAGACTGCCGAAAGTTGGTCTTTTGGCGGCCAGGAGCTGCTGTTTATTGCCGGGGCAACCGGTGGCAAAGAACTGGACGGTAATGCAGGAAGCAGGCTGTATTGGTATGACAGCGCCTATGGAGGGCTTGCTTGGATAACAGACCCGCCGGATCAGCGGCTGCCCAGAGAACAATGGGAGACCATTGCCGCCGGCATGGTACAGCGGTGAGGAGAGAAGTTTATAGGCACATGTCCCTTTTTGCAGCCCGGCGGCATTGCAAGAGTGCTGCAGCAACAACAAATCAACCGAAAGGAAGGAATTGAATATGATCAGGATAAAAAAAGCGGCTGTTGCCGCAGTAGGCTTGTCCATGCTGCTGAGCGCAGCAGCCGGAGCGGCGGGAGCGGCGGGAACGCTGCCTGACAAATTAAAGAATAAAAGTAACGGCATTATGGCGACAGAGAGCGCCAAGCCGGCTGTGTCCTCTTCAATCGATGCTCAGCTGGCTAAGGAATACGAGCTTCTCTTGAAAGCGGGGGAGGTGCAGGCCATTTATGTGAATGATGCCAAATTCAACGAGTTGGATAGTGTGAATATCCGCTACATGCCGTTAAGCTATAACTCTGTAAGCACAGCAGCACAGAAATTATCCGCTATGGGCGGAGATGTACTGATGGCTCCGGCTTCGCTGCCCAAGGATTATGTGCTGAAGGAGGCAACCATCAGCCCGGATGTTCCTTTATTTTATCATGAGGAATACATTCAGCTCAGGGATAAACTCAAGCAGCAGTCCAAAGCAGCCGGTAAAAAGGTCGTTTCTGAAATGCTGACATGGAGCGGATTTGTAACCAATTTGACTTATACCCGCAAGGGGGAGGCATTGAGCCTGCGCGCTGAGCCTGCCAGAGAGCTTGCGGCTGGATACACGCTCGCTTTATTACCGGGGGACAAGGACGAGCGGGTGCAGGTGAACGGGCAGGAGATGATGTTCACCTCCTTTGGCCCGCATCATGACAAACTCAAATCGCAATTGCAGTGGAGCAGCGCGGACGGCAGTGTGGAATATACATTGACGGATACCCGGAACACTGTACAGAGCAAAGCGGAGCTGCTGGATATTGCCGGCAGCCTGACTGCCCAGTAGGCAGCTAGGTGTCCTTCTGGCTCCAAGAACATGACCGGGCCGGCAGGTCAACCCTGGCCTGAAGCACCGGCTGGCGCATAGTGCCTGAAGCGTTCCATTCCAGAAAATTCACCTTGAACACCAGCTGCGGCTTCAGCCAGACAGCGCCCTTACTGCGCTCGGGAGAAGCGGCAAATGGCATCTCCAGGGCGGTCAGGCCGGGCGTCAGCTCTGTAAGATCCTGCCAGTCGCGCATGGTCAGCTTGCCTGCTCCGGCATGGCCGATATAGTGCAGCTTGCCTTCATGGTCAAAAAGCCCGAGCAGAAGAGCGTTGACCCGTCCGTCGCGGAAGGTAACACCGCCTGCGACTGCGGTCAGATCGCGGCTTATCTTGCGTTTGAGCCAGCGTTTATCCTTACCGCCGGGGGTGTAGATGCTGGTTGTGTCCTTGCAGACGATGCCTTCCAGTTCCTTGTTCTGTGCAGCCGTGAACAGCTCCGCCGGACTTTGATAGCTGGGTACGGCCTGCACGAACGGGTGCGGCAGCAGCATCCCGGCGAGCAGGCGCTGCCGCTCGGCCAGCGGCTGGTCCAGTACCCAGCGCCCGGCACAGTAAAGGATATCGAAGACCATATAGATGACCGGAACCTGCTGCCGGGCCGCCCGGATGGCAGCGTCATTCTTCAGGCTGTCCCGCCGCATGACCTCGTGGAAGGACGGTTTTCCTCCGCTGAGCGCAATGATTTCCCCGTCCAGAATGACGGAAGGGCTTTTGCAGTAAGCCCGGACATCGGCCAGCTCAGGATATTGCAGCGTGCGCCGGTTGCCGCGCCGGTTAATCAGCTCCGTTCCGCTGCCGTCGCCGTAGGACAACATCCGCACACCGTCCCATTTAATCTGGGCGATCCAGTTTCCGCCTTCCGGCATCCGTTCGGTCAGAACGGGTTCAAAAGGGATGATCGGCTGCAGCTTCATGCGCCGGCCCCCTAAGAACCCGTTTCTTTCGTTTTGGGGCTGCGCCGTTTCGGTTTGGGAACGATCACCGGTACTGCTGCCGGCCCTGCTGCGGAGGCCGGGGCTGAACGGGCGGTTTTGGCGGGTTTCCGCCCTGCGCCGGCTGCCGGAGTTTTGCCTTTTTTCGCACCGGTAAGACCCGGGCCGGGATCGCTCGGAATATGCTGCACGGCTTCAATGCTGGCCTGGAGGGCAGCCATCAGGTCAATCACATTGTTTTCCTGGCGGGCAGGAGCAATGTGGAATTCTTCTCCGGCGATTTTATGGGTAATCAGATCGAGCATGCGCTGGCGGTAATCATCGGTATATTTTGCCGGCTCAAAGGGGGTGGACAGCTGGGAAATGAGCAGCTTCGCCATATCCAGCTCTTTGTCGTTAACGCTTCCCGGCTCCGGCAGCCCGGGTACCTGCGATACCGGCCGGACCTCATCCGGGTAGAATATGGTCTCAATGGCCAGGCATTCGTCCAATACGCGGATCGCGGCCAGACTGCTTTTGGAGCGGATGGAAATTTTGGCGATGCCGATTTTACCGGTCTGGCGCATGGCCTCCATCAGCAGCCGGTACGCGTTTGAGCCTGCCTGGTCGGGTGAGAGATAGTAGGTTTTTTGGAAATAGATCGGGTCGATCTCCGTTAAATCCACGAAATCCAGTATGGTGATGCTCTTGCTGCTCTCCTCCGTTAACTGATCCAGCTCCTCCTTGTCGAACAGGACAAACTTACCCTTCTCATATTCGTAACCCTTGCCGATCTCCTCCCAGGCGACCTCCTTGTCGCAGACAGGGCATTTGCGTACATAGGACAGCGGGCTCCCGCATTCTTTGTGGATGTAGCGCAGTGAAATGTCTTTATCCTCTGTGGCCGAGAACATCTTGACCGGAACATGTACAAGTCCGAAGCTGATGGCTCCTTTCCAGACGGTATGCATACGAATCGCCTCCTGATAATTATTGATGAAGATGAGCCTAAGATGATGTTTAAGTTCGATACGGCTTAGTATGAGGCAGCGGTGCTTTTTCTAGCCGGGTGCATGATTTGCGAACCTTTGGAAAAAATAAAGCTGTTCAGCTTAACCGCAGATGGGGCGGCCGGGCTGGAAAGTCTTAGCGATGGCGGGAGAGCATATGGAAAAAGAGCGCAACTGGATGGATGTCCTCTCCGGAGAGGATATTCCGGCGGAGGTTGTTGATTGGGCCGGTATTATTGCAGACCCGGGTGAAGCGGAGCTTAGTGAGGATGCCGGGCTGCTGGATGCGGAAGCCACAATCGGCGAGCCTGTTGAAGAGGAAGACGAGGAATAAGGAGGCAGCGATATGGATGTGAAACGCGCGAAGGATATTTACGCGTCTAAGGATAGCATTGCGGTGCATCTTGACGGGCAGCCAGTCTGGATTGAGCATGTGGACGGTGACAACGGAATGGCTACTGTACAGGTAGGTTCACGGCCGGATAATACAGTAACGGTCGGCGTGGACCGGCTGGAGGAGCAGGGGAGATAAATAAAAATCCAATAACATAAACCGGCTGCGGGGGTGTACCCGATTAGCCGGTTTATTTGCTGTTCCAACCATTAAGATGCTGAAAGCTGCCGTAAGCAGGCGGAAGGTGCGGGTGAGATATGAATGATCCGGCCTCTTGCGAGAAAGTAGATTGACACGAAACCGCTATTATTGAATGGGTCAGCGTTACGGACTGAGGAGGCGTTAAGCCTGTCGAAAAGCGGCAGAATGCCTGCGATACGGACCACAGCGCCGTTATTTCACCGGAAAAGTGGAGCTGCCAGCTTGAACGTAGTGAATAGTTATCATGAACGAAACCGACATCACAATTTGTTTATCTCGTAGGTTAAATTGGAAATCCTAAGAGTGAATGGCTCAAAGATCCCAATTCAGAGCTAACAAACAAAAAGGAGTCGGTTTACTAATGAGTATCGCCAAAAAGTATATTGGATTAGACGTATCCAAAGCCAAAATTGCTGTAGCCATCGCAGATGAGGGCCGTGGCGAACCCCGCTTTTGGGGGATTATTGAACATACCAAGGAACGCATACTAAAGCTTCTACATCAACTGCAAGGTTCCGGTGAATCCCGAGTGGAACTGGAAGTCTGCTACGAAGCCGGGCCCACCGGGTACATGCTTCACCGTTGGCTCCTCGAAGCCGGCATTGCCTGTACCGTTGTTGCTCCTTCTCTTATCCCTCAGCGCGCTGGGGACCGGATTAAAACCGACAAGCGGGATGCGCTTCGCTTGGCTCAACTCTTTCGGGCTGGCGAACTAACGGGGATCTACATCCCCTCTCCTGAGGAGGAAGCGCTCCGGGATCTCGTTCGAGCCCGCGAGGACGCCAAAGAAGATATGAACCGCCACAAGCAGCGCATGGGCAAGTTCCTGCTGCGTTTGCAGCTCTTCCCTCCAAGCAAGGTCAAGGCCTGGACCTTCGCCTTTGAAGAGTGGCTGGATACCCTCCGCTTCGAGAGTTCCTGCCACCGCATAGTCTTCCAGGAATACCGGGAGAGCATTCGAGAAACGGCAGAACGACTTCGGCGTTACGAAAAAGAGATCGAGCGTCTCTCTCACACCCATGTGCAGGCGCCACTTATTGAAGCCCTTCAGGCGCTGCGAGGAGTGGCCACACTCACCGCTACCACACTGGTGTCGGAGATGGTCAGTGTGACGCGGTTTGCCAGCGCCCCCTCGTTCATGAGCTACTGTGGGTTAGTACCCAGTGAACACTCCAGCGGTGTGAGCCGTAGTCAGGGAAAGCTGACCAAGGCAGGCAATGCACATTTGCGGCGGGTGCTGGTCGAAGCGGCCCACCATTACCGGCACTCACCGGGCGTACGGCGCAAATTGCGGGAGCGAATCAGCGGACTGCCGCCGGAGGTGCAGCGAATGGCCTTTGAGGCACAAAATCGACTTCATCGCAAATACATGACGATGCTGGGAAAAGGGAAGCACAAATCGAAAATCGTAGCCGCCATTGCCCGGGAGCTTGCCGGCTTTGTATGGGCTATTGCCAGAGTTCTGGAGAAGGGCGACCGAAACCCAGCCACGGATTCTCTAATTGCCGGATAACCCTTGCCGTACATGGACGACAAGGCCACACGTTACGTTACTGAAAAAAAGTCCCACCCTAAAAGAAAGGAAGTGAAAACCGGGAAGCTAGAGCATGACTTACCTTGGAGGCAAAATCGAGCAAGGTGAAGAGAAACGCCGCGGAAGACCTTTGTGCCCGTTTGCTTGCAAACGACGGACGAAAATAGTTAGCGGCAGGCTCTTCAGATGGATAGATACCATGTGTAAACCCACGAATATCAGGATGCCAACCAGCGAATGATTTTTGCCTCCAAGTTAAGAACATGCTCCTCCCTATGTGTTGAGAAGAAAGGTTAAACACTGCGTCAACCCTTTGGGAAAAAGGGAACCTCCTCTAAAAGACGTCAATTGATAGGTTTGTTTAAGTGCGCCAAAAACGGGATTGCTACTGCGGCGCTTGACTGTTTCGTTCATATCAAGGTCTGTGATGTCCGCAAGCCCGCTGAAAGTGCTGAAAATGTGCGAATAGGGGCTGTGATGTCCGTAAAGAAATCAGACCGGCTTATATTCGGCTTGACTGTTAAAATAGGGGCACAAGTGCCCCTAAATCAGCCCGCTGTGGGCGGTATAGAGGAAAATAGGAGCACAAGTGCCCCTAATCCGCCGGAAGCCCGGCAGCAGGCCCGGCAGGCGAAAGATCACATCAGAGCTGACACAGAGGTTGACGGCAGCCGCCGTAACCTTCTATATTGGGGGAAGAATTTTGACGAAAAGAGATGATAGACTTGCGCCCCATTGTGCTTGGCGTCTGTTCGGCGCTGTTTTTTGCGGTAACGTTTGTACTTAACCGGAGGATGGAGCTTGCGGGAGGAAGCTGGGCCTGGAGCGCCTCGCTGCGGTATTTGTTCACCCTGCCCTTTCTGCTGGCGATTGTCGCCGGCAGGGGGAAGCTGAGGCCGCTGCTGGCGGCGATGCGGGAACGTCCGGGTGCCTGGCTGCTCTGGGGGACTGTCGGGTTCGGTCTGTTCTATGCGCCCATTTGTTTCGCGGCGGCGTACGCACCAGGATGGCTGACGGCCGGGACCTGGCAGATTACGATTATCTCAGGCTCCCTGCTTGCCCCGTTCTTCGGGCAGTGGATCAACGGGCCTTCCGGCATTCCTCAATACATACGCGGTAAAATCCCGCTGCGCGGGCTGCTTCTCTCGCTAATCATTCTGGCCGGAGTAGCTCTGCTGCAGGCTGAGCATGCGCGCGAGCTGGCTCCCTCCCAGGTGTGGCTTGGCATCCTCCCGGTGCTGATTGCCTCCTTTGCGTATCCGCTCGGCAACCGCAAGACTATGGAGCTGTGCGGGGACAAGCTCGATGTCTTTCAGCGCATTCTCGGCATGACACTGGCCAGCCTGCCCTTCTGGCTGCTCCTGAGTCTTTACGGCCTGGCCGATGCCGGCTTGCCGTCCTCATCACAAGTAGGGCAGTCCGTAATCGTCGCCTTATCGTCAGGTATAGTTGCGACTGTGCTTTTTTTCCGTGCTACCGATCTGGTCCGCAGCAGCATGAGCGGCCTTGCCGCGGTAGAAGCCACCCAGTCGCTGGAGGTATTATTTGCCCTGCTCGGTGAAATGCTGATTCTCGCCTCACCGCTGCCGTCCCTGCTGTCCTGGGCCGGAATTGCTGTCATTATCGCCGGCATGGCGCTGCATAGTTTGTTCTCACAGCATTCAGGGGGGGCTGCCCCTGATCGGGAAAAGCGGTGAGGCTTGCAGAGAACCAGCATCAGCAGGAAATGAAGCTTTAGCTGCTGCCAAACATTGCTCCCGGGCGGGCCGCTCCTGTTGCGGTGCAAGTATCATACCGATATAATTAAAAGTATTGTAATCGTCAAGATTTCTGTTTCAGCGAGAAACAGAAGGATAAAGTATAGCTATTTTCTAAAAGGTGGTATTGCATTTTTGGACAATAATATGGAGACGGTGTTCACTTACCGTTCATACAGCCTTCAGGACACAGATGCACTCGCCGCAGCCATTGCTGCCTTATCTGAGCCGGGTATGGTTATCGGGCTTGACGGGGACCTCGGTGCCGGCAAAACCGCATTCTCGCAGTGTTACGCCCGGCATCTTGGAGTGGAAGGAATTGTGAACAGTCCTACTTTTACAATTATCAAGGAGTATGAAGGGCGGCTGCCGCTTTATCATATGGATGTATACCGGCTGTCATTCCAGGAAGCGGATGAGCTGGGGCTTGAAGAATATTTCTACGGCCAGGGCGTGAGTCTGGTGGAATGGAGCAGCATAATTACGGATCTGATGCCGCCGCGGCATCTGCATATAGAGCTGAAGTCAGCCGGACCGGATGAACGGGAGATTACGGTGACCGGAACCGGGGAGCCTTACGCCGGAGTGTGCCGGGCGCTGATCCAGAAGTGGGGTAATGAATCATGACGAATTTCAATAATGAGCCGCGCAAGCGGTTTTTGGCGCTGGATACATCGACGGCGGTGCTTGGAGTGGCGGTTACCGCGGACGGTGAGCTCCTGCATGAGATTAACGCCTCCGGGGAGCGGAATCACTCGGTGCATCTGCTGCCGATTATTGAGCAGGCGCTGCAGGCCTCGGCGACTGCTCCGGACATGATCGGCGGAGTAGCCGTCGGTGTCGGACCCGGGTCGTATACCGGGACCCGCATTGCCGTAACGGCGGCCAAGACACTGGCCTGGGCCTGGAATGTGCCGGTTACCGGTGTATCCAGCCTGCATGCGCTGGCGTGGGGCGGCTATCATGCGGCACGCACGCAGCGGCAGGAAGGCGCAGCCGCTGAGCCGCCTGCAGGTGAAACGGCGGGACCAGACTGGATCATCCCGCTGATGGATGCCCGGCGCGGGCAGGCCTATTCCGCGCTCTTCGCTGCGGACGGGGACAACCCGCCGCAGCGGCTTGCGCCTGATGCCATCCGGCTGATGGCGGACTGGGTACAGGAGCTGGACGCGCTGCTGAAGACAGCCGCAGATGAAGGGCGGCAGCCGGGCAGGCTGCTGTTCACCGGTGAGACGGGACTGCACGGAAGCCCGGAAGCGCTGGCTGCACTTGCCGGAGCCGGCGGCATCGAGGTAATGCCATATGAGCTTGAAGGCCGCTGGACAGGCTTCCTGGCCGAAGCGGGCATCTATGAGGAAGCCGCAGATATTCACGCACTGATCCCCAATTATACGCAGCTTACCGAAGCGGAGGCCAATCTTCGCCGGAGCCGTGAAGGGAGCCTGAATAAATGATGACGGAACCGGGAGCAGGAAGAGACCAGGGGGCTGAGCTTGTTTTTCGGCTGATGCGGCTGGAGGATGTCCCTGAGATTCTTGTAATTGAACGAGAAGCCTTCACTATGCCTTGGACAGAGGAGGCTTTCCGCAATGAGCTGACCCATAATCATTTTGCCAAGTATATGGTGATGGAGCTGGCCGGGCATATTATCGGTTACGCCGGAATGTGGGCGATTGTCGATGAGGCGCATGTCACGAACATTGCGCTGCTTCAGGCTTACCGCGGGCGTAAATGGGGAGAGCGGCTGCTGGATGAGCTGATGAAGACGGCGGCTTATCTCGGCATGAAGTCGATCACGCTGGAAGTGCGGGTCTCCAATGAAGTGGCCCAGAATTTGTACCGCAAAAAAGGCTTTCGCCCTGCCGGTACCCGCAAGGGCTATTATTCGGACAACCGTGAGGATGCGCTCATCATGTGGGCGGATCTGCCGGAATACGGGGAGCAAGGTTTGACGGAAGGAAGCGTGGAACTGAAATGAAGACAGAAACGGGCGCAGCAGAGCCTGTATTTATACTTGCTATCGAAACAAGCTGTGATGAAACATCGGTCGCTGTAGTCAAGGACGGCAGTAAGGTGCTGTCCAATATCATCTCCAGCCAGATTGAGACGCACCGGGCCTTCGGCGGCGTAGTGCCGGAAGTGGCTTCACGCAAGCATGTGGAGGTCATTACGCTGGTTATTGAAGAAGCGCTAAGCACGGCGGGAATTACCCCGCAGGAGCTGACGGCTGTAGCAGTGACCCAGGGTCCAGGACTTGTCGGGGCACTGCTGGTCGGTGTTGTTGCTGCCAAAAGCCTTGCGCTGGCCTGGGGCAAGCCGCTCATCGGCACCCATCACATTGCCGGCCATATTTATGCCAACCGGCTGGTGAAGGAATTGCAGTATCCGAACATGACCCTGGTCGTGTCGGGAGGGCATACGGAACTGGTTCTGATGGAGCGGGAGGGTGAGTTCAAGATTATCGGGCGCACCCGGGACGATGCTGTAGGTGAGGCTTACGACAAGGTGGCGAGGGCGCTCGGCTTCCCTTACCCCGGCGGTCCCCATGTGGACCGGCTGGCCCGGGAAGCGCAGGAAGCCTTCCCCTTGCCGCGCGTATGGCTGGAGCCGGGTTCGTATGATTTCAGCTTCAGCGGCCTGAAATCTGCTGTACTGAATGCCGTGAATCAGAGCAGGATGAAGGGACTGGAACCGGATGTGGCCGGGATTGCCCGCGGCTTCCAGGAGTCCGTGGTAGAGGTGCTGGTAGAGAAGGCTGTCCGGGCTGTCCGCGAGTGCGGTGCCCGCCAGCTGCTGCTCTGCGGAGGGGTGGCAGCCAACAAGGGGCTGCGTGAAGCGCTGACCCGGCGCTGTACCGCAGAAGGGATTGAGCTGATTGTCCCGCCGCCGGTCTATTGTACCGATAATGCGGCGATGATCGGTGCCGCTGCTTATGTGAAGTGGAAGCATGAAGGCGGAATACCGCTGGATATGGTTGCCGATCCCGGGTTCTCACTGGAGAAGTGGTCGGTATCCGCCTATTGACTTCTGTAAGAGAACACGGGTATAATCAGTTCAATTCATTACATCTAGTTCAATATTGAACAAACGCGATGATTGGAAGCATTAAGGTAACTCCGGGTTAAGAGAGCTGCGGGATGGTGCGACACAGCCGAAGGAGACCTGAACTCGTCCGGGAGCGGAGCGGTGGAAGCGGGATGCTCCTTACAGGAGCAGAGGCTATGCAGTATGCAGGCCAGTCCTTTCGTACACCGTTACGGTTTACCTCCGTAACAGGGTTATTGAGTGGATATCACAGGAGCGGCGGAATTCAGCTAATCCGGATATCAACAAGAGTGGTACCGCGAGGGTGAACAGCCTGTCGTCTCTTGAATGAGACGGCAGGTTTTTTTGCGGGAATTTTTATGTTTTGGGGTCCCCGCAAAGTACCTGAGTCATCTTCTGCGCCAAAGCCTCACTTTGTGGGGGGATTGCGCGCTTGTATAGGCGCACATAGGAATTACACGCAATGACCGGGAGTAGTAGACGGCCAAGGTGAACAGAGAGCTGCGGGGTGGTGCGACGCAGTCACCGGAGGAAAGTCGAATCTCGCCCGTGAGCGGAGCGGCGGAAAGAGCTTCAGGTACGCCGCTACGGATGTCCCCGTTACCGGACTTTCATGCAAAGCCGCCAGTTTGATTATGAAACTGAGGCGCCTGCATGATGCGGAGCTGGACGCAGCTTTAAGCTTGCCTACTTGGGAGCCCATGCGTCAAAAAGAGTGGTACCGCGGAGGGGTGACCCGCCGTCTCTTTATTGAGACGGCGGTTTTTTGTGTTTTCTGGAAGAGCAGGCAGGCTGTACAAACCCAATTTGAGGAGGACAAAACGATGATTATTCCGGTAAAGAAACGAATTCAGATTTTTGACACGACGCTGCGTGACGGGGAACAGGCCCCGGGGGCGAGCCTTACCCCTGAGCAAAAGATTATTCTGGCCGGTAAGCTCGCTGAACTGGGCGTGGATATCATGGAACCGGGCTTCCCTGTATCAAGCCCGGGCGATTTCGCAGCGGTAGAAGCGATCTCCCGGAAGATTCAGGGCGTGGAGATCTGCGGCTTCGCCCGTGCGGTCAAAGGCGATATCGATGCGGCTGTAAGGGCGACGCGCGATGCGGCACGGCGGCGGATTCATCTGTTCATCTCCTCCTCCGATATTCATCTGCGCCATCAGCTGCGCAAGAGCCGGCCGGAGGTTGTAGCAGCTGCGCGCGAGATGACGGCCTATGCCCGCCAGTTCAGCGATGTGGTGGAGTTCACCGCGATGGATGCGGCACGGACTGGAATTGATGATCTGATCGAGATGGTCGAGGCGGTAATTGAAGAAGGTGCGACCATTATTAACTTGCCTGACACCGTAGGCTATGCGCTGCCGCATGAATACGGGGAGATGTTCCGGCGGGTACGGCTCGGGGCGAGGGGCGGGGATAAGGTAAGCTACAGCGCCCACTGTCATAACGATCTGGGGCTGGCTGTGGCGAACAGCCTGGCCGCGATTGCCGGCGGCGCAACGCAGATCGAGGTTACGGTTAACGGTGTAGGGGAGCGCACCGGCAACTGTGCACTGGAGGAGCTGGTGATGGCGCTGGAGACGCGCGGGGATTCCATCGGTGCCGAGACAGGAATTAAGCTCGATAAGCTGTACGACACCTCGCGGATCATCAGCGGGGCGATGCATTTCCCGATTGCATACAACAAGCCCGTTGTCGGCCGGAACGCCTTCCAGCATGAATCCGGCATTCACCAGGACGGCTTGCTGAAGGACCGCAGCACGTATGAGATCATGGACCCGGAACGGCTGGGCATTCCGCGCAGCATGATTATTCTCGGCAAGCATTCCGGGCGCCATGCGCTGAAGGACCGCGCCGCGAAGTACGGCATTGCCCTGGATCCGGCGGAGCTGGACGCGCTCTACGAATCCTTTAAAGAGACCGCTGACCGGCAGAAGGCGGTCAGCGATGATGAGCTGCTGCGGATGATCAGCAGCACCACCGGACAAGAAGCGCAGGTATACGCGCTTGGCGAGGTCCAGGTGCTGGCGGGCAGCGCGCCGCACCGCGTAGCTGCAGTTACGGTGCGCCATCTGCGCAGCGGGACTGAAACCACGTACACGAGCACCGGCGAGGGGCCGCTGGAGGCCGTTATTGCCGCAATCGGGCAAGGGATTGACGGCGGCCTGCTGTTTGACGGGCTTGAGCTGCACTCCCTGGGCAGCGGCGGGAATGCCCAGGCGGAGGCGGCTGTGATGGTCGAATGGAACGGAGTCAAATTCCGGGGAACCGCCATCCATCAGGATATCGTTATGGCGGCAGGCATCGCTTATATCGCCGCCTGCAATGCGGCGCTGCTGGCTGAATCGGCTGCGGCTTCTCCGGGGGAAGCAGAGGCCGGAAGTCCAAGCGTCCGCCGCAGTTCCTAAAAAATTAAAAAATCGCTACTGACATAACGGTGGCAGTAGGCGGATTGTATAATCAGGATATATCACATGCAAGAACATAAATAACAGTATATCCTGAGGAGGACATTATGCCAGCAATCGGACCTGACTTCATCTCACTTCAAGTGAGTAATCTTGAACGCTCTGCGGAATTCTATCAACACTATCTCGGATTCGTCCGCTCACAGGCGGGCCCTCCGCATGCTGTGGTTTTTGAAACAAAGCCTATTGCATTTGCTCTTCGTGATCTGATGCCAGGAGTAGAACTCGGTTCAGGCACTCAACCAGGACTTGGTGTCGCTCTGTGGCTGTATGCCCCGGATACGCAAGAAATCCACGACAGGCTTGCTGCAGCAGGTGTACAGATTACTTCCGCGCCCATAGACGGGCCCTTCGGACGGACCTTTACCTTTGCTGACCCGGACGGTTACCTGATTACTCTTCACAGTAAAGGCTAATCCGCAGAGGGATCCGGCTTACTAACAGGGTTGATTTCCACGATGCTCCCGCTTAGGCCGATCCGTTTGACCTGTTCTTCCGCTTACAAGCGCGAAGAGCGGGTCTTTTTTATGAGGAAGGCTATGCGGAGATCTGTTCTATTGACAATTTCACCCGGGCCTGATTTCAGGGAAAAAACAATAGATTTTCTGCCTAATGCAGCTTTTGTCAAGCTGTGTACAACGTTATCCACATATTCTGCACGAGTTGTGTAAAAAGCGTGTAAAGTCAGCATTTTAGCCTCTTTTTTTAACAACATCAACGGGGGTTATCTGAATAAAGTATTACTGTGAGAAATGTGGATAATGTGGATAATTCGGTGGATAAAAAGTCCTTGACACAGAATATAGCGATTTTACGCATAAAAAAAGCCCCGGAGGGCTAATTATTAGCAGTAGTTATACACGGAAACTGTGGATGGTGCTGTGGATAACTAATTATGAACAAATCGGGAACAGTCGAACTTTATTTTTTTACTGTGCTTACATTATTCGTCAGCCAATTTCTCCCATTCGCTAAAGAAGTCCCCCAGCTGCTGTTTCTTGGCTTTAAGGTCACTTTCATGCGTCTGCAGCGCCATATAATCCTGATAAACCTCAGGTTTGGTCATTTCATGCTCAACTCTGGAGATGGCTTCCTCCAGCCCCGCAATGTTCTCCTCCAGCTCCGCGATCCGCCGCTGGCGGTTACGTTCCTCGCGTTTGGCCTGCTTATCGGCTTCATAAGAGAGTGAAGAACCTTTGTCGGCTGGGGCAGGTTCGTTGTCCGTATTCCGGGAAGTCTTCGCTGCGGCAAGCTCCGCTTCCTCTTCGGCAATGGCTTCCAGCTCGTGTTTTTTCTCGATATAGTCGTCATAATTGCCCAGATATTGATCAATACCGCCGGGATGCAGCTCCAGGACCCGCTCGGCCATCTTGTTCAGGAAGTACCGGTCATGGGAAATGAACAGCAGCGTGCCTTCAAAATCAATCAGGGCCGCTTCCAGTACCTCACGGCTGACCAGATCCAGGTGGTTGGTAGGCTCGTCGAGAATCAGCATGTTGGCACCGCGCAGCATCAGCTTGGAAAGGGCAACCCGCGCCTTCTCGCCGCCGCTGAGTGCCGCTATCCTCTTCAGGACATCCTCGCCGCTGAACAGGAAGTTGCCGAGAATGGTCCGGATCCGCGCTTCCTCCAGCATCGGATATTCACTCCACAGCTCCTCAAGCACCGTGTTGCGCGGATTCAGCCTCGTCTGCTCCTGGTCGTAGTAGGCGATCTTCACCTTGGTTCCCCAGTTCACTGTTCCGGCCGACGGCTCGCGCGAACCGGTCAGACACTGGAGCAGCGTGGATTTGCCGATACCGTTTGGCCCGATCAGCGCTGCCGTCTCGCCCCGTCTAAGCTCGAAGGAAGCGTTACGGAAGAGCGGGGCCGCCCCTTCGTTAAAAGCAACAGCAACGCTGCGGAGCTGCAGCACCTCCTTGCCGGACATGAAGTCAGGCTCGAAGGAGAAATTGGCCTTCTTCAGATCCCCGAGCGGCTTGTCGATACGTTCCATCTTGTCGAGCGCCTTACGCCGGCTCTGTGCCCGCTTGGTGGTGGAGGCCCGCACGATGTTGCGCTGCACGAAGTCCTCCATCCGGGAAATCTCATCCTGCTGCTTCTCATATTGCTTCATACGGATCTCGTATTCCGCAGCCTTAAGCTCCATGTAGCGGCTGTAATTACCTGTATATCTGCGGGACTGGTGGCGTTCAATCTCCACAATGGTAGTTACCAGCCTGTCCAGGAAATACCGGTCATGGGAAACTACCAGGATTCCGCCGGCATATCCCCGCAAATAATCCTCCAGCCAGGTGAGTGTCTCAATGTCCAGATGGTTGGTCGGCTCATCGAGCATAAGCAGGTCAGGGGCCTGCAGCAGTATGCGTGCCAGAGCCAGCCGGGTTTTCTGTCCGCCGCTGAGGGTGGCTATCGGCGTATCCGGTGCGAATTCCCCGAAGCCCATCCCGTGCAGCACGCTGCGGATCCGTGTGTTCATCTCATATCCGCCATGGTCCCTGAACCAGTCGGACCGTCTGGCATAACGCTCCAGCAGATCCTCATACCGCTTCTCGTCCCCGGTAAGAGCGGGATCGGCGATATCGCTCTCGAGCTGCCGCAGCTCAGCCTCCGCTTCCAGCAGCGGTGCGAATACAGCGAGCATCTCTTCCTGGATTGTTTTATCAGATTGAAGGCCGCTGTTCTGGGCCAGATAACCTATAGTTGTCTCTTTGGATTTGTGGATTTGTCCGCTGTCGTAGGACATCTCCCCTGCCAGAATCTGCAGGAATGTGGATTTGCCGGCGCCGTTAACCCCTACCAGGCCGACTCTTTCCTTCTCGTTCACCATTAAGCTGATGCCGTCCAGCACGCTTGTTATTCCGTATGATTTCGTGATTCCTGTCGCTTGAAGAAGCATTCTGATGAAACCTCCACCCATGCATATTGGCCTTGGCATTCATGCCCGGCTCTGAAATAATCTTAATCTACAGTTTACATGAAAAAAGTTTGCCGCGCGAGGTTCATTCTTCTAACAGTGCAAATGAAGCAACCTTGGCTAACCGGGGAGAAGAGTGGTAAACTGAGCTTACAGACTTAGAATAACAAGGAGCATGTTGAAGAGGAGGCAGCTGGCTATGCAGGACAGCAGCAAACGGCTGGCTCTCCGGAAGCGCGAATTGCGGGCCGAGACAGCTGCTTCGAGGGACGGGCTGCTGCCGGAGCAGAGAGAAAGATTGTCTGCTCTGGTGTGTAGTCATGCCTGGAGCTGGATTACAGCGGAGAAAGTACGCTCACTGCTCGCTTATGCCCCGTTCCGCTCCGAGCTGGATTGCCGCCCGCTGCTGATGCACGCCTGGGCGGAGAACTGCGAGGTGCTGCTTCCCCGGGTTAACCGGGAGGCAGGTACACTGGGCATTCATCCCGTTCGTTCCTGGGATGAGCTTGTGCCCGGCGCCTATGGCATACCGGAGCCTGCAGCCGGGGGAGCCGTCCCTGCAGCAGACTCCGGACTGCCGGAGGCTGTATTCGTGCCCGGCCTCGCTTTCGACCGGCGCGGCGGACGGCTTGGCTACGGACAGGGGTACTATGACCGCTTGCGGGCGGCCGGGACAGCCGGAGCTCAGGAAACTGTCCGGCCGCTGTGGATCGGGCTCGCCTATAATCTGCAGGTCGTGCCTGAAGTGCCGCTGGAAGAGCATGATGCCTTAATAGATATGCTGATTACGGAGAACGGCATCTGGAATTGCCGGGAGGAGAAGATGCTATGGAGTTAAGTCATTTCAATGAACAGGGCAGAGCCCGCATGGTGGATGTAAGCGGGAAGGAGATTACCCGGCGGACTGCCGCCGCCCGCAGCCGGGTTCATATGGCACCCGGCACACTGGACGCCATTAAGGCCGGGACAATAGGCAAGGGGGATGTGCTTGCTGTAGCCCAGGTTGCCGGAATTATGGCTGCCAAGCAGACCGCCTCATGGATTCCTATGTGCCACCCGCTGCCGCTTACCGGGATAGATATCAGCTTCTCGGATAACGACCTGGATGAACTATATATAGAAGCAACTGTCAAGACAACGGGGCTGACCGGCGTGGAGATGGAGGCGCTGACTGCGGTATCCGCAGCGGCGCTGACAGTATACGACATGTGCAAAGCGCTGCAGAAGGATATGATCATCGGACCGACGATGCTCCTGTCGAAGAGCGGCGGCAAGAATGGGGATTACGCGCTGGAAGAAGAATAAATGAACAGCATGAGCTCACGCGGAAGGCGCTGAAGGCGGCTGCCCAGGCAGCCGGATATACATAGTACACAGAGAAGGAGGGACAACCTATGGCGTGGAAGACAGCAATCCTGACGGCCAGCGACAAAGGGGCCAGAGGCGAACGGGAAGACACGAGCGCCCAGGTTATTCGGGAGCTGGTGGAAGAGGAGCTTGGAGGCGAGATTGTAGAGTACCGGATCGTACCCGACGAGCAGGATGAGATTATTGCGGCATTGATTGAGCTGACGGATTACTTCCAGGCGGATCTGGTTCTGACCACTGGAGGCACCGATCTGGCCATCCGTGATGTTACCCCTGAGGCGACCCGGCGTGTAATCGAGCGTGAGGTCCCTGGAATGTCCGAAGCGATGCGGAGTACGGTTATGCAGAAGAACCGCGCGGCGATGCTGTTCAGAGGCATCTGCGGCATCCGCGGGCGGACGCTGATTGTCAATCTGCCCGGCACTCCGAAGGGCGTGCATGAGAATCTGGCCGCCATTATGGACCAGCTGCCGGAAGCTCTGCTGATGGTTACCGGGCAATACCGCCAATAACAGCCGGAATCCCCTTCACTTTTCCGGAGAATCGTCAATTAAGACGATGGATGTGTGATATAAGTTATGGTATTATTATTTTATCGTTAACGATATCATGAACGGGTAGAGTGATGGGAGGAAACCGAAATGCTAAGTGGTATTGGTGCACCCGGAATTATTCTATTGGTTATTCTGGCGCTGCTGCTCTTCGGGCCGAATAAGCTTCCGGAGCTTGGGCGGGCAGTTGGACGTACCTTCCGCGAATTTAAGGATGGTGCACGCGAGATCATCAGTGAACCCGAACCGGTCAAGAAGAGCGAAGCACCTGCTCCGCCGGCTCCACAGAGTGCAGCAGAACTTCCGCAAGACCGCCGGCTGCCGGAATAATGGTTATCTACTCACGCAGGGGCGTCTTTCCCAGGTCTGATTCAGGGCCGGGGCGGCGCCTCTTTTTTTCACCATAGCTAATTTCATATGTTATTTCGGGTGGTGTGGAAATGGAAGCAGAAGAAATGTCTCTGGTTGATCATCTGAGCGAGCTGCGCAGAAGGATTATCTATGTATTGATCATATTTGTGGCCGGCCTGGTGCTGGGCCTGTTCGTGGCTAAGCCGATTTACCTGTACCTCATCAGTGCTGAGCCTGCCCAGGGATTCGTGCTGCATGCCTTCTCCTTCTGGGACGGAATCGGCATGTATGTGAAGATTGCCATGGCCGTATCGCTGGTGTTCGCGGTGCCGTTTACCGTGTTTCAGCTATGGGCGTTTATCAGCCCCGGCCTGCGTCCCGTAGAGCGGAGTGCAGCGCTGCGCTATGTGCCTTATGTGTTTCTTCTGTTCCTGGCCGGCCTGGCCTTCGCTTATTTCATCGTGTTCCCGATGGCCTTGTCCTTCACGATTTCGGTTACCCGCAGCATGGGGCTTGAAGAGACCTACGGCATTGCCGAATACTTCAGCTTTCTGTTCGGGCTGGTGCTCCCGCTCGCTCTGCTCTTTGAGCTTCCGCTGATTGTGATGTTCCTGACGCGGCTGCGGGTGCTGAATCCGCTGCGCCTGCGCCGGATGCGCCGGTATGCTTATTTTGCACTCGTATTCATCGCTGTTGTGATTACACCGCCTGACTTCATCTCGGACTTTCTGGTGACCATTCCGCTTCTTGTGCTGTATGAATTCAGCGTGTTTTTGTCTGCGCTTGTTTACCGCAAGCAGCTCAGTGCAGATGCACAGCGGGAAGCGCGTTACGTTAAGTCGGTGGAATAGTGGGGGCATAATTTGCCCCCTGGTGGATAGAATGTAAGAGAGTATGTGCGGGACAACCCCTGAAACCAGTTTTTTCCGCAAAACTGATACGATTTTATGTAAAAGGACTTGAAATCCGCCTTCAAGTTGAGTATCATAAAAATTGTTGTTAGCACTACAGACGGTTGAGTGCTAACGCTGCGGTGCAGAAGGAAATATGGTTGATGCAGCCTCATTCAGGGATACTCCTTTGGCGGCATTGCCATAGAGACCGTATGGTTCCCCGCAGCTCAATCTATGTTTTCAAGGTAAACAACATAATTTCAAAGGAGGCTATTTTTTCATGATTAAACCACTAGGTGAACGCGTATTGGTAGCACCAAGCGAGCAAGAGCAGACCACTTCTTTCGGGATTGTGCTTCCGGACTCTTCCAAGGAGAAACCGCAAGAAGGCACAATTATCGCTGTAGGCAGCGGAGTACTCAAAGATGGAGTCCGCGTTGCGCTGGAAGTTAAAGAAGGCGACCGTGTGCTTTTCTCGAAATATGCCGGAACTGAAATCAAATACGAAGGCAAAGAGTATCTGATTATGAAAGAAAGCGACATCCACGCGATTCTCGACTAGTCTGCCGAGCCTTTGATAAGCAAGATATAAGATACTTAGTAAGCCCCAAACTTACGTTTATACTCTCGGAGTTCGACAAAATTTTAGGAGGTTAACACACAATGGCAAAAGAAATTAAATTCAGTGAAGACGCCCGCCGCGCAATGCTGCGCGGGGTTGATGCTTTGGCAAATGCGGTTAAAGTAACACTCGGACCTAAAGGCCGCAACGTGGTGCTGGAGAAGAAATTCGGCAGCCCGCTGATCACTAACGACGGTGTAACCATCGCCAAGGAAATTGAGCTTGAAGATGCATTCGAGAACATGGGCGCACAGCTTGTTAAAGAGGTTGCTACCAAGACTAACGATGTAGCCGGTGACGGTACTACAACTGCAACTGTTCTGGCACAAGCGATGATCCGCGAAGGCCTGAAGAACGTAACTGCCGGTGCTAATCCGATGGTTATCCGTAAAGGGATCGACAAAGCGGTTAGAGCGGCTGTAACTGAGCTGCAGAAGATTGCTAAGCCGATCGAAGATTCCCAGGCTATCGCTCAGGTAGCAGCTATCTCCGCAGCTGACGATGAAGTGGGCAAGCTGATTGCTGAAGCTATGGAAAAAGTGGGCAAAGACGGCGTTATCACCGTTGAAGAATCCCGCGGCTTCCTGACTGAGCTTGAAGTGGTAGAAGGCATGCAGTTCGACCGCGGCTACATTTCCCCGTACATGATCACTGACACGGACAAAATGGAAGCTGTACTGGAGAACCCGTACATCCTGATCACTGACAAGAAAATCAGCAGCACCCAGGAAATCCTTCCTTTGCTTGAGAAGATCGTACAGCAGGCGCGTCCGCTGGTAATCATCGCTGAAGATATCGAAGGCGAAGCTCAGGCTATGCTGATCGTGAACAAACTGCGCGGAACATTCAACGCTGTTGCTGTTAAAGCTCCTGGCTTCGGCGACCGCCGCGAAGCTATGCTGCAGGACATCGCTGCCCTGACCGGTGGTCAAGTGATCACTGAGAAGCTCGGCCTTGATCTGAAGAGCACTACGGTTGACCAACTGGGTAACGCACGTCAAGTGCGCGTAACCAAAGAGAACACTACAATTGTTGACGGCAGCGGCGACAAAGCGGACATCAATGCCCGCGTAAGCCAAATCCGTTCCCAGCTGGAAGAAACCACTTCCGAGTTCGACAAAGAAAAACTGCAGGAGCGTCTGGCTAAGCTGGCTGGCGGCGTAGCCGTTGTCAAAGTTGGTGCTGCTACTGAAACTGAACTGAAAGAGCGCAAACTGCGCATCGAAGACGCCCTGAACGCAACCCGCGCTGCGGTTGAAGAAGGTATCGTATCCGGTGGGGGTACAGCTCTTGTGAACGTATATAACGCTGTTGCTGCTGTAGAAGTAAGCGGCGACGAGAAAACAGGCGTGAACATCGTATTGCGCGCTCTGGAAGAGCCGGTCCGCACAATCGCTGCTAACGCTGGTCAAGAAGGTTCCGTAATCGTGGACCGTCTGAAGAAAGAAGCGATCGGCATCGGCTACAACGCTGCTACCGATGAGTGGGTTAACATGTTCGAAGCGGGTATCGTTGACCCTGCCAAGGTAACCCGTTATGCTCTGCAGAACGCGGCTTCCGTTGCGGCAATGTTCCTGACTACTGAAGCGGTTATCGCTGATAAGCCAGAGCCTGCAAGTCCTGCCGGAATGCCTGATATGGGCGGCATGGGCGGTATGGGTGGAATGATGTAATGAAATCATTATCGAAGTAATTCGATGATGAACGACCACTGTTTGACCACATAGTGCAAAAATGAGAGACCTTTCAAGAGTTCATTGAACTTTTGGGAGGTCTCTCATTATTTTATTTAGGTGTTTCAATCTAATTCTTGGTCTAAAAGAGGTATTACTAAACGACGTACTTCATCTGTTGAGGCGGTATTCATTAATTGGTCTTGTAGTTCGCTTGCGCCGCTAAATCCACGAACATAGATTTTGAAATAGCGAAGAAGTGGTCTAAATGAACGCGGCAGCGTTTCTGTTGAATATTTATCGTGAAGATCCAACTGTAAAAGAAGTAAATTGAGAAACTCCTTCGCGCTATGTTCTCTAGATTCTTTCTCAAAGGCAAAAGGATTGGTGAAAATGCCGCGGCCAATCATGATACCATCAACGCCGTATTGTTCTACTAATTTTAATCCTGTTGCACGGTCCGGAATATCCCCATTAATGGTTAGCAACGTATTTGGAGCCATTGCATCGCGTAATTTTTTTATTTCAGGAATTAGTTCCCAATGTGCATCTACTTTACTCTTCTCTTTTTTTGTACGAAGGTGAACAGAAAGATTCGCAATATCCTGTTTCAATATATGTCCTAACCAATCGCGCCACTCGTCAATATTAGAGTAACCCAATCTTGTTTTAACACTAACCGGCAATCCACCTGCTTTTGCCGCTTGAATAATTTCTGCTGCAACTTCAGGATGCTTTATTAATCCGGCCCCTTTTCCACTGGATGCACCGTTGTGTGCTGGGCATCCCATGTTTATATCGATACCACGAAAACCAAGTTTTTTCATATCCATACTCATTTGTTCAAACAGTGCAGGTTTATTGCCCCAAAGATGAGCGACAATCGGTTGCTCATCTTCTGTGAACATTAATCGGCCACCTACATTTTCTTTTCCTACAGGGTGACAATAATTTTCTGTACTTGTGAATTCCGTGAAAAATACGTCAGGTTTTGCGGCTTCACTAATGACGTGACGAAATACAATATCTGTGACATCTTCCATTGGTGCTAATACAAAAAAAGGCTTTGGTAAATTAAGCCAAAAGTTTGGTTCGTTACTCATATTATCTTCTCCTGTTGCAATAAATAGGTCATCATACATAGTATCATTTTTTTTCGTTAGATGCACAGAATCAATGGTATGAGGCTGGTGCCAGAGGTGAGTTGCCAGTGCGGACTTAAAGATTTCTTTAACTTTCACACGGGGGAGAATCCGTCATGTTAGAGTAGTAGCTTGATAGATTTTCAAATTGAAAGGGCAGAATCTGATGAAGAATATCCGAAGTTTAATCATTTTGCTAATCTTTCTTCTTGCAGCAGCTCCATCGGCAGCGGCACAAAGCTCAAACTATGCAGAAGGACTTAATCACTTGGGATTGTTCAGCGGAACGGAGAATGGCTATGAACTTTCGCGGGTGCCTACCAGAGCAGAATCCCTTGTAATGATGCTGCGTCTGTGGGGGAAGGAAGACGAGGCCCTGAAAAGCACCTACAAAAACCCTTTTAAGGATACGGGTTGGGAAAGCCGCTACGTGTCGTATGCCTATGCAAAAGGTGTAGTTAACGGAATTAATGAATATAGTTTTGGCGGTAACCGGCCAACCTCGCTAAACCAATATTGTTCAATGGTTTTAAGGGTTTTGGGATATTCAGAAACAAAGGGCGACTTTACCTATGAAACTGCGGTTTCTTTCGCCTCATTGGTTTTAGGAATAGACCTTACAAAAGACCCCGAATTCAATCGGGGAACTCTTGCGAAAATTAGCAGTTATGTTGTAAATACAAGACCCAAAAACCAAATTGCCACACTGGGTCAAACCCTTAGTGAAACAGATGTTTTCACAACGCAAGGTCTAAACGAGGCAAGGTCACTTTGGGAGCAGGACAAAAATGCAGAATCATCGACGATCTTAATCTATGCAGTTGGTTCTGATCTTGAATCACAGCAAGGCCGGCTGACAGATGACCTGGAAGAAATTCTTCGTGGTCAGCCAAACCAAAATACGAAAATCCTGATTCAAACAGGCGGAACGCTCAAATATCACAATAACTATATGACTGATGGAGCATCAGAACGCTTTGAGGTTGTTAAGGGACAACTTAAAAAGCACGATAGCCACATCCAAACCGCAGCATCAGACCCTAAAACACTAAAGGATTTTCTTGTTTGGGGCAAAACCGTTGCACCAAGTGATCGTTATATACTGATTTTATGGGATCATGGGTATGGTACAATGGGCGGATTTGGTGCAGACGAGCTAAATGAACGAAAAACGATGAAGGTTTCGGAGCTTTCGAAGGCAATCGGTGCATCAGATATGTATTTTGACTTAATCGTTTTTGATGCATGTCTTATGGGCACAGTTGAAACGGCCTATGCCCTTAGAGACCATGGCAAATATCTCATAGCTTCTGAAGATTCAACTCCCGCGGCAGGGTTGTATTATACCACATGGATAGGTGCGATGGAGCGAAACCCGCAGATTAGCACTGAAAGAGTAGGGCGTTTAATCTTAGATTCCTTTACCCTTCATTCGGGGATTGAAGCTAAGATGCAAACCACAATGTCTATGATGAAGCTTTCTCAGGCTGAATCCCTGGTTAAGGCAATAGAACATGCAGAATTTGATTCCTCACTAACAGATCTTGCAAACAACGCAGAGCTATTAGGCAAGAACGATGGGATATTTGATCAATATGATCTTATAGAGATCATGGGCGAATCATCAGAAATCACTGCTGCAGCCCAAGCACTTGCATTCGAAGTAAGAAATTCAGCAGGCTATAACAATCGAAACGGCGTAGCTTTATATGTCCCTAACAGAAAAATCGCACAAGCACATGAAATGAAAGAAGAGCTAAAAGCTATAGATCTTAGCTCTAAGTATATTGAAACTATTCTTAACGGAAAATAGCTGTAAAGGCTGATCGTTTCCAGAATGTGGTCTTACCATTATTGTGCTTCCGGCTTCGCATGAGTTTATTAAACTTATGCGGGCCTTTTTTGCGTGTCGTGGTAACAAGCTGGCTTCCTAGTCTACTTTATTTTTGAAACTTAAAGTTTTCTTTACAAAGCAGCAGGGCTTCTTTCGACGATGGTATTATAGAAAAAAATGTCGAAATTTGATCATCACGGTTCATAACTGCGAATAAACTTACTGCCAAAAGTGCCAGGATAATACTAGGAGGTATTTTATGAAGAAGATTTTAAGTTTGATGCTGGTATTTTCGCTTCTCGCATCAGTAGCGCCTGTTTATGCGAATACAGCAACAGAGTACACTTATGTGTTTGGTGTGAAAACAGGAGGAAACGGAAACGGCGGAACAGGTGATGATATTTATATGGGCGTAAGTACCTATGAACCTGGAGTAAACTCTGATCATGTAGCAAATTTTGGCGGCGCTGCCGCTTGGTCTGATACACAACATACATTTAAATTACAAAATATTCCGCCTTGGAGAATGAATGAGCTCGTTTTTTGGCTTGTGGGCAGTGATGACTGGTACGGTGAGTCTGTTGTTCTGTGGCTTCCTCAAATTGGGGGGAACATAAATCCAACACAGACGAAGACCATTCCAATATATTCTTGGACAAAAGACCAGGGCAGACTCTATCGTGATATTTCAGACGTAACAAAAAGAAAATTCACAGATTTGGGTTACGTTGATGAGCATGGAGGAGAGTTCTATCTTGATGCGAATTCGTCAGGCTCTGAACGTGCAGAGTGGGACAAATATGTCAGAGATCAATATGGTCACTATGACATTATGCAGTATGAGGATGCTCCTGTTGTCAGCTATAGCGTTTCGGATGATGCTGTAGGCAGAGATTGGTTGACATTCCAGGAACCTACAAAAACAAAAACGTTTCAGATGGATATTGACCGCGCGAAACTTTACAATCAAATGGTTGCACAGGACAAAGCAGAGATTTCGCTAACCTATAGGGTGGCGCTGCTTGCCCAGTCTACCAATGCTGAAAGCCTTGGGGGAACCTTTGCCCATACAAGTTCAGGAGATCCCGAAGTTAAAACCTATTTAACAACAAAGATAGGGCAGGCGGATTACTATTATAAAGATGTAACTTATACGTTTTATCGTAGCATATATAACCTCGGCAACCCCGATATCAGTCAAACGGTTACCTATTCGCCGAGCCAGGACAACCGGTATCTAAACCGGAAATTGACAGATGTCAATATCACGGTTGAAGCGGTGTCCATTCACAAAAAAACCATGACGCAAGAAATTAAAACGGAGCTCATAACAAACTTCCAGGCAACGCCTGTGTTATATCTCGGAAACAGTACGGCAACACCGCTGGCGGACCTTACCATGACCAAACTGCAAGGCAATGACGGAAAGCCAAACGGCAAACTTCAGTTCACTGGAACAGTACCGCTGGATGTCAGTGCAGTTGAAAGTGAGGGCATAAGGCTTCAGCTTAACAACGTGTCTACATATCTAATGAAAAAAGGTCAAGCTCAGGCCTATCATTTGGAAAATCCAACTCCAGAATCACCAACATCACAAAGCTTTTATTTCTCAACTCATAAAGTGGATACACAAACGCCAACCGTAAGAGTCACCGACCAAAACGGAAATGACCTTGTGGGGGAAAATTCAATTCAAAGCAAAAGCAAAAAGATGCATGAATTCTATATGGTTTCAAGCGAAACTCTCTATCCAGAGGGGAATGCCGCCCACACCACTTTGAATCAAAACTTATTTAATTATGAGCTGTACAAGAAAACCGGTGATTCCTATGAGCCGGCTATGACCAGAATAACAAACTTTGACGGTACAGGAATCAAAACAAGTGTTACCGCACCCATTAACACTCAAGTTTTAAATGGAGTTAGCATAAAACTAAGCCCGATCGATCGGGTAGAAGGCGAATTCAAGCTTCGGCTGTATGGATGGGATCAAGCGGACAATCCGCTTGGCGGAGATGCCGGATATGCAGAAATTGAAAATATCAAAATCGATAACCAGGCTCCGCGGGTGACCATTCAAGAAACTGTACATCCGCAAGATGCGCAGCTGCGCAAAAGAAATGACTATAGCTTTGAAATGAACGATCTGGAGCAAAGCAATAACGGCTGGTCAAGGACTTATTATACCTTTATAAAAGGAATTGCGGCGCCACCTGACACTCCAATCGATCAAATTGAACCTGCATCCAAAGAAATTGCTTCCACTCAAGGGAAATGGGCATTCGTAGACTCAGAAGGAGATAGCGCAACTGCTATGCTATCCATTCCAAAAGGGGACAATTTTGAGGGGAATCTCTATTATTTCACAGTAGACTCCCTTGGGAATGATTCAAGAAACGAGCAGGTGTCAAGATACTTTAAAAAACCTGTGAGTATGTTCAATGGAAATGTTACCGACACGCTCATAACGGAGGATTCCAGTATTCCAAAGCCGGATTTTGACATCCGTTTTGACGTAAGCAATCCAAATCTTGAAACGAGTTATCGCTGGATTTCTGATCCTGGCAATGACAAAAGCTTTACACAAAACTTTAGAGTGTATGAATCGGGTCAGGATGTTGGTGCTGCTGAAAAAACTAATCTTAGTGGAACCAAAGTTCTGATGGACGGGAAATATATACTTGAATATCGTGTTAAAAATAAACAGTCCGGCAACACTGGCGAATTTTCACGAATATACACATATGACGACTATCCCCCGGTGATTAACTATACCATAGGAAGTCAGCATGATCTTTTTAAATCATCCCATCAGTTTAACGTGAAAGTGACAGACCGGAGTGGAATTGCAAGTGCCTATTACTATTTATCTAAGCCAGACTCAGATGTCAGAATTGAAAATATGCCTAACTATCCGCTGACACTGACACTTGGCAGTGACAACATAGCAGAAGTTAATCAAACCTTGACCCTGACAGGCCTTCCATCAGGTGCGTACAGCATTGTTGTTGTTGCAAAAGACCCGCATGGCAGAGAAAGCAAAAAGGTTTCCCCATACTTTGGCATGAGGTCAGGACCTGCGGTAATTGATACATTAAACCTTACTGAGCCAAAGACTTTAAACGGAATGGGTACAACAACTGACGGAAGCTATAGTGTCAATGCTGTGTTGAACGAACCGCATGCAGCATGGACTTCTGATAGCACTTCAAAATATCAAAACCCGGTATATTATGCAACAACGGACGGCATGCCAACAGATAATGGAGTTTTAGTTCCTACGTTTACAGCGAGCAACAATTCGGGCGGGAATTATGCATTTACACTTGATACACCTGTTCCGCTTCAAGAAGGTGTCAACACCATCTATCTTCAGTTTGGGCTGATCAATGTTCCTGCTGACGATAAGCCTGAGTTTTTAACAGAAGCAAGACCGATCACCATTCTTTATGACAGTCAGGCACCAAACTTTGAATTGCCGGACTATAGTACCATTCAGCCAACAAACGCAGCAGTGACAGCAAGAATAACAGCAAATGATGCTGGCACAGGAATTAGCAAGCTGACAGTTGCACCAGAGGATGCAGACAAAATCACGGTTTCTCCATATACAGACGGTGCATTCACAGTAACGGTTAGCGAGAACATTACAACCAACCTGACCCTGTCTGACGAGCTTGGAAATCGTGTTCTGGTTCCTATCTCCGTTACTAATATTGACCGGGCAGCTCCGTCTGCGCTTGCGTCAAGCAACATCGTGACCAAAGGAGCCAGACAAGATGGTGCGGTTACAGTTGAGGTTTCAGACAAGAACGATACAACAGTTTCATTTGCACTGATTCAGAACCCGACAGGCGACCATATTCTAACAGAAGCCGACTATGCGTTGTTTCATTCAAGTCCATCCGTAGAAATGCAAAGCAGTCCGGTAATCGTTAATGGCGAAGGAAACAAACAGAAAACCTACAAAATTAACTTGAAGGGGCTTAGCGGAAGCTATGCCATTGGGGTCAAAGCCGTTGACACAGCAGGAAATGTGACTGAAAAAGTGTTCTTTGACTCAAAGCTGGACCTGGTTGACGCGGCGGCATCCATTGTAAATGTCAGCGCAAACCCTGCGACAACTAAAACCACTGCAACGGTTACCGTTTATTTTAACGTTCCCGTAACCGTAATGCCTAACTCACCTGTAGAGGGCGATGTTGTGGGTAGCATGGCAAGGTCGAACCTTCTGTATACAGGACTCTTAACAACATCCGCCGACTATGTAATGGACTATGAGGTTGTTATTCAAAACAATAATCCGATCAGCCTCTATATTCAGGACGAGGTCGGAAGGGATAGTGTTCTCGAATTCACACCGGATGTTGAGTTTGTTACAGGGTTTGACATTACGGGTCATGTAGAGAAAAATGGTCAAACGATCCAAAACGGCGGATTTATATCCTATAACCAGGGCGATAAGCTGTATTATGTTGTAGTTCCAAATCCAAAGTATTCGGGACAATATTTCTTTGTTGAAAATGCAGTGTTATCCGGATTAGAGCTAAATACAGAGCTAAGTGTTCCTGACCCTTCATTTACAGAAGCAGAAGGAAAAGCTGCTTATTCAAAGCTTGTGTTTGAAGTGCTAAGAGACGGGAAAACAACAAAATCAGCTTATTTTGAGGCATATACGTTAGAAGGTATCGAAGCCGACCGGATGGAGGCTGAATATGTTGCAATTTCTGTGGTTGACGAAACCGCACCAGCTGCAAAGGTGGACTATTCAATTACGGAGTCAACTAACCAAAATGTTACCGCAACACTTTCTGTATATGACCCGGAAAGCGGGATTTTAAAACTTGAACGTTCATATGACGGCATAAGCTTTAGCCCCATTGACTCCATTGTTTCGCACACCGAAACCTTCGAGCAGAATGCAACGGTATATTTCAAAGTGACCAATAAAGCCAGAATGGAAACGATACTGCCAGTCACCGTTTCAAACATTGATAAAACGCCGATTACGCAAGACAGACACTACACGGTTGAATACACCTATGAGAACTATCTTGGAAACTGGGTTCCAATCCAAGAAGGAAAAGCCTATAGAAGGGTTATGGCAACGCTCAAGTTTACCGGAGGCGGAAAAACGCTTTCCATGACAAACAACAACGCAGCTTTCTCAAGGATTCTAACCGAGGAGGTTAACACATTCACGTTTGAGTTCAGGGATCATTCGGGCAACACAGGTGCTCATACGGTTAGCTATAAACAGTTTGACAATACCATTGGTCAAACCTCCTATGTGTTATCGAGCACGTCCAAGACAAACCAAAATATCTTTGCAACGATCACTTTATCGGATGATTCAGGTGAAATAGCATTTGCGGAGGTAAAGAAGGGCGATGTGGTGTATCCATTCAAAGGGGAACCGCTCGAAAATGAATATGTCGTTGAGCTTGACAGCTCAGGAATTTATAATGTTACAGCCTATGACTACGCCGGTAACCGTTGGACGACTCCGATCACCGTTTCTAACATTAACAAAGTAGCACCAACTGCAATCGCAAGGACCTACAGCACGCTGCCAACCACAATCACTGCACAAAGCGTGAATGTTGAGTTGACACAGTTTAGCAAAGATATCAGAACGATTACAGTCACCGGTGTAGAACTTACCGGAAGCCTTACAGCCAGCGATATCGTACATATCCCTGGTACAAAAGCCGTCCGCTTTAGAAAGAATGGTACAGTTTCCATGTTCTTTGTTGATGACTATGGCAACGAAGGACAAGAGGTGATTACAGTATCCAATATTGTATCCACGCCGCCGCAAATCAAAGCCATTGCAACATTAGCAGAAGATAAGCTGAGCGTTAATGTAACCTTTGATCAAATCCGTGACAGTGACGGCGTGCCGCTGGACATTCTTAGAAAACTGACAGATCTTACCGTTTCTTATCGCGGATATGAACATGCACTTCTGACTGAGGTGAAAGATGAAAACGGCGGTGCCCTGTCCTATAAAGATACAGTGATCAACGTTAACACTAACGGGGAGCACGTCTTTCAGGTTAGGGACCAGACAGGCATCACGCAAAAAATTCTTGTAACGGTTGAAGGAATTGAAGTTGGAGCACCAAGGGTTAAAGAAGTCCGCTGGACTTATAAATATCTCGAACAAAACCAAAGTGGTGAGTGGGTGGAAAAGGATCATCAAAACAAGATTGTTGTTGGTGTTGACACCTCTGGACAAGAAGAAGGATATGTTGTGGGAACCGACAAAAATCCGGCAACAAACCAGAATGTCAATGTCACAGTAGTCACGGATAAAGATGCTAAGTTCGTGGGCGGAAACGACCCTTGGGCACAAGAGAAGTCACTGAACTATAGAGAAAATGGACTTTATAATTTTAACCTTGAAGGAAGAACAGGGGCCTATACCTCGTATGGCGTAGACATTGGTCTAATCGACAAAACACCCCCTGAGCTAAAACTTAAAAATGGCGAAGAGCTAATCTTCATCGAAGGCATGACGCCTAAAAAAGATGCGTCCATTGCCTATGACAAGTCAAAGCTTCTTGACTTTGAAGCGTGGGATATGGTCGCAGGTAAAAAGGTCGACCTGACAAAACGGGTCACCATAAGCTATGGAGCAGGCGGGCGGGTATTTGACCCTGACAACATCTCAGCCAATGAATTTGTCCGCTCGAACCCTTACTATATCGACTATACCGTAAGAGATGATGCAGGGAATCAGACAACCATTCGCCGGACCGTCCGCCTTGTAGGTCTGTATGACACCATAGCCCTTGTTAACGGAGGGATGCCAGACAGCTCAAATGTTGCAACTGTTCTTGGGAAAAAAGTCGAAATTTCACTGAAAAACTTTTCCGGCATCTCGTATGCGCGTTATGAAAAGGGTGTTTTAACACAAGGCCAGATGAAAACAAAGGGAACTGTTCTTCAGGAGAAAAGCGGAGTGTATACCATCGATAATGTTTCGGGCGGCTGGTACACCGTATATATCCAAACGGATAAACGCGACTATTTCAACATTCATGTATATGTTTCGAATCAAGGAGGGAAATAGGCAATGACGGTCTATAGATCAATGAAACGCAGCATAGCTGCAACTCTTTTTCTAGCTATGCTTTTCACTTTTGCCAGTTTCCCTGTTCGTGCAGACGCTAGCGGTGCGGATTATTCCATTGCGAACGAATTTATGAAATATTCAATCAATTCCAAAACGGGTGGCTTTTCCATCGAAACCATTGACGGTCATCCGCAAAAAGCTTTTGACAACAACCTTCCGCTTCTTTATAGGGAAGATGAGGCAAGGAGCAATGGAACATCGTTCACAACCGTTCGTATCGACGGAAAAGATTATATTTTCGGTCAGGAATATAGCTGGTTTGGCATCGATACAAAGCTTCATGAACCTGTCGTTTCCGAGCAAAACAGGCTATTAACCATTGCATGGGACATTAAGGGCTATACCATCACACAAAAGGTGTCTATTTCGATTGATCCTAACAACTCGAGGGCTGGAAACGTTGGTATTTCCTATGATGTGAAAAATAACAATGCCACAGCCGGAACGGTGGGTATCCGGCTTCTTCTGGACAACGCGCTAGGTTCAGAAATTGATTCACCTTATGTTTTGGTTGACCCGTCGCAACCGACAATCGTTGAAACCGAATATAGCGGCGACAACCTTCCGCAGCAAATCAGATATGTTGATTCTCTTTCCGCTTCGAACAAGACGGCTTATGCCCTCTTGTCCGGCTGGAGCGGCAACAAAGACGTAAATGTTGATAAAGTGATTGTAGGTCACTGGGTTAATCTAGCAAACACAAGATACGATTATACACCGAACCCTAGCGTTGACTTTACCAATTATTCAAACAAATTTTTAGTTCCTGACACTGCAACGGCTTATTATTGGAATGAAAAATCAATTGAGCCGGGTCAGGTCAGAATTTCTGAAATGCTCTACGGGATCGGCAACTTTGCTGAACAAACCCAAAAGGAGCATGTTTCCATAGGAATCCAAACCGGAAACGTATTCCTGACTAACGACAAAAAAGCATACGAAAATAATGGTACTTTTAAAGCAAATGTAACCATTGATAACAGTGTCACAGGAGCAAAAGAACTCATAGAACCCATTGTGCGGCTTAGCCTTGATGAGGGACTTGTATTTGCAGCAACGAATACACGGGAGTACACGGTGAAGATTTCGGGCGGTCTTAACATTGGGACGGTGTTTAATATTCCCGATGTTGACATTATTGCAGAGACTCAGTCGATGATCACATCCAAACGTCTGGTCGTTTCGTTAAATGCAACAGAAATTATTGATGCCAATACCAATAAAGTGGTTGACTATAGTGCCAACACAAACATTTTGATTCCTGCAGTGGAAGGGAAGCTTCCGGAAGTTTCAATGAAGCATGTTTTCCCGTCGGCAGTGTATTATGAAGGCGACAAGAACATCACCGTTTCCGGCAATATGAAGGTTTTGACTGAGGCCCTTTCGGGAAGTGAGGGATGGAGTCTTTACCTTGTTTCATCATCCAGCGGTGAGGCTGTTTTGATTGACAAAAGAAAAATCAGTTTTATTGATGAAGGTCAAACGCTGGCGTTTTCAACGAATCAGACTATGGCTGTTGGCAAGTATGACATTGAATTTAGATTTACAAATCAGCAGCTGATCGATGCCTTCGGTACAAAAATTAAAGCGGCAGCTACAGTGGACGTCACCAATAATTTAGCGGATAGAAGTGCAAGTTACGGTATTGTTTCGCTGGTCCGGTTTACAGACGCTGCAAACAACAGACAGCTGTATGACTATATTAGTTTTGCAAACGAAGATGTAATGAAGAAATTTATATCCGGCAGCGTGAAAAAAGATGGTATTCGTAACAAAGGTATAGCCTTTGAAGAAAATAAAACAGAAATCCTCTTGACCCTTCGCGGAAAAATCAGGCTGATGGATACGGGTACAGAGAAATATTATTCTGCCAGCAGAGCCGATGGCGATATTACCATCAACAACATCCTGACCTATGACAGCAACGAAGCCCTGAAGATGACCGTTGACACTAGTGGTGCAAAGCTGGAAGGCGATGGTACCATCAAAGTGATTAACTCCATTAATATCTGGCATAATAAGTGGCATTTCGAAGCCAAAAATGGAACAAAATACAGCCTGAACCGGGAGGCTGTCTCCGAGAAGAATGCTAAGGCGCTTGAACTTCAGCTTGGAGATGCCGGTTATATGCTGCAAAATATTGCCGGGTTCTTGATCAATATTAAATATGGGATTATGACCCAGGATGATGATGATTTCGGAATTAGCTTTGGCGGGAAGATTTCATTGCCTTTAAAAGCTGCTGATCAATCAAAGGGCGAGGAGCATTATGATTATAAAGGCTCACTGACAGCGAACGTTGAAGATGTTCTCTATGGAAGTAAAGACAGCGAAATTGGTTTTGTTGGCATTAACACAACACTATCTGTAGCCCTGCCCAAAGATATATTAGGCCCGTTAGTAGGAAACGAAGCCGGTGTTAAGGCGGATATAACCATCAACACCATTGATGATATTTATAGCATCGATGCCGGTGTTTCAGTTACCATGCTGGAAGTAGAAGGGTCATTGGCACTGAAAAAGGTTCCTATTAACGCTGTTCCCAAAATGATGCTGGACAAGCTCACCTTCTTTTTAGCGCCATCCACAATGAAGGTTCCTGTGGTTGCGCCTTATGTGTTTATCACAGGCCTTGGCGGAGGCATTTCAAACCTTGCAGACACCATTGCCGGAGAACCGGCAGGCGAACTTCCGCCGCTTACCATCCATCTTCAAACGAGGCTTTTAATTAATGCGATTATTGTAGGTGACTTTAAGCTGGATGCGAAACTATCCGGTCTTGCCATTGAAGGTACCGGCCGGTTGGAAAAAGACGAAGAAGGAAGACTTCTTAATATCCGGGCAGGGATGAATGTGGAGTGGATATCGCCGTTTCAGCTAAATGCCTTTGGCGACATCAGCATTCACGCCGGTGCCATTCGTGGCGGTATCACGATAAAAATTACCGAAGATTATTTCTATGGTTATGTTTACGCAGGCCTGTTCATTCCAGACTCTATCCCGCTCGTGGGGGGCAAAGAGCTTGCGGGAGTTGAGGCAGCTGTTTCATCTGACTTTGTGGGTGCAAACTTTAAGGTCATTGGAGTTAAGCTTGGCTTTATCTATTATTGGAACGGTGACCTAAGCTTCGGCGGATCCATCGACCTGTCTTCAAGAGGAAATGCCGTTCACTATGTCCACTCGGAAGAGCTGGACGCAAACGGCGACCTTGTGCCGACCACCACGATCTATGGAACAAATATGAGAAGACTGAGTACAGAGGCCATCGCGAAAACCCGGGCCGGGAATGGGATTACAAAAGAGATTAACCCAACCACAAAGGATGCACTTCTCTTTGAAATTCCGCTTCGCGGTTTAGTCAAACCTTCGGCAGCAGAAATCATTGTCACCAATCCGAATGGAAAAAGATTGACAATGGTTGAAGACGATAACAAGGGTAACGGAAACTATCTTGTTCAATCTTTAGACGGCGCTAACTATTTGTACATTTCAGTCACTGACCCCTCTCTTATTGTTGCGGGGAACTGGTCCGTTTCAGTTACAACACCTGATGTGTATATAGACAACTTTGCAGTAAACAGTGTTGACTATATGCCGGAGCTTACAGGAATTAGTGCTTCTACTAGCACAAGTACAAGCCGTGATATTAACGTCTCCTGGACAACGGACAAGCAAAGCAAATATTCGGGTGCACTTAATGTCTATGTCACAAAAGACCCGTCAGTCATGAAAACCATCGAATCCTCTAACATTCAGGATACTTCAGCATTAATCAGTATTGGCAACCTGGAGTTGGATGGAATTGAATCAGGTTCTCATGTGTTCACACTTCCTGAGTCCTTCCCAGAAGGTAAATATCATGTGGTTGCAATGCTTGTTAATCATCAGGGGGGAATGAGCAAGAAAATCACTTCTTCAACATTCACTTTCACCAATCCGCTGCTTCCTCAAAAACCGCAATCCGTTTCTGCGGCCTATAGTGGTGACGGCTATGTGAAGGTTGAACTAACGGGAAGCGACGAAACTGCAACCCATTATCTCGTGGCGATCGAAGACGAAGATGGTATTGAGGTCGAGAATTCCTTTGGTCAATTTAAAGTGGGCAGTGACATCATTCTAAAACCATTAGAAAGCCAGACCAACCGGCCTCTATTAGAGGAAGGCAAGACTTACTTTGTTAAAGCGCAGGCGGTTAGAATTGTGGAGTCTGCTCTTAAACAGGCGGAGTATTACCGTTCAACTGAAATTGTATCATCGCCAGGCTTTGTTATGCCTTCAATGGATAAACCTCAGCTTATAGGCGTTGAAACAAACATTGACAGATCCAAAGACCGCTATTATCTAAACACTGACCAATTAGTGGCAACGTACACCTTTGACAGACCTGTTAAAATGACTTTAAACCTTAACACTGAGGATAAAAACACACCTCAAGAGTTTAAGACGGTTTGGTCATTTGAAGAAAGTCTTGAAGACGGCCAGCAGTTGATTGACTTTATAGCGGTTGCGGAAAACCGTGACACCCTCCAAGGCAGCCGGTCATCAGGGGCCATTGGATTTACTGTTGATACAAAAGCACCTGTGTTACTCCTTGACGAGGATATTCAAACCAGCCTTGACAGGGAAAACGCTGATAACACAGTCAGCAATCAAGTTGTTTTTGTCGGCGCGGACTCAAGCTACAGCTTCCATGGTCTAACAGAACCATCCGCACATGTAACGTTAGACGGTAGTTCAGACGGAATTGTGATCAGTCCGGACGGAACATTCGTTGTCAACCGTAAGGCCTCAAGTGAGGACCCGGACCAAACCCTGATGCTTAAAGCGGTTGACGATGCCGGAAACGAAACAGTTGTTCAGGTATATCTTGTGAATCGTGCTTTGTCAGAGTTCGAAAGCATTAAACTAATCTCTGACCTTGAAAGCTCCGATGAACAGCCTGATTACATCGAGCTTGGCATAGGCGGGACGACGGCGCTTTCTGTTAAAGCTCTCCGCACCGCTCACGATACTGTTGTAAAACCAGAAGACGTTGTATGGCACGTTCTATATAATCAGAACATCATCAGCCTGTCACAAGACGGGACCATTGAAGCAGTGGCTCCAGGCGAAACTGCAATTAAAGTCAGCTATAGACTTTCTGCTTTTGAAGGCCAGAATGGGGAAACGGTCTATAAAGAACTGTCAGATGTTATCAAAATTAAAGTGAAAGATCTTGGTTACCGTTATGAGGTTCGTCAAACCCAAGGGTTCTCGTTGTTCACCATATACACTGAAATAAACATGGGCAAGGCAACGGTTGTGATTAATGGCAACAAACAAACTCTTTTATATGACAGCCTTAAGAAAGCATATATTGGTGCTTCAAAAGAACTTGTCACAGGCGAGCAATTAACAGCCAAGCTTGGTTTTGAACCAACGGTGAAATCTCCTGTTCTTCTTCGTGGAGACACCGATGGCAGTGGTGCTATTGATAAAATCGACGTTTTGGCAACGTTGAAAGCTATCTTAGACAATGTCTACAACGGTTTTGGTTCTTCAGAAAATTGGATGAGAGCTGATAGAAACGGTGACGGTATTGTTGATATTGTAGATGCGCAACTCACACTAATGGAGGCACTTGAAAAATGATAAAATACCTAAAAATCATTTTGTGCATCATGCTTCTTGGGGCTGTTATACCCTCCTATGCCTATAGCGCAAACGATGCTGCAGACCTTAGTTACCGTGTGAACATCACCGTAACGGACAGCTCGGGTTCCTCAAAATCATCATTTGAAGTTGGAGAGAAAATTTTTGTTAAACTAAGTCTTTCATATACTGGTGCCGGAAGGGCGCCAGTATACGGCTTTCAAGGAAAGCTGTTGTTTGATTCTTATGTACTGGAAAACACCAGTGTGAATATGGAAAAGGACATTTCAATGAAATATTCCGATGGTGCGATCAACTATGTCTATCTTGATATGACCGCCAAGGGAAAAGAGGATTCAATACTGCGGAATATTGGAACGGCTGTATTTCAAGCTAAAAACAGCGGCACGTTCAGCATTTCTTCAAGCAGCTTCATTCTGACGAACAAAGATGCGACACACCGGTATATTGAACCGGTTGAAGCTGTGCAAATCATTGTGGGCGATGGAGTAAAGGATCCTTCAAAATCTTTATTATATGAAGATATTGTTGCTGCAAAAGCTTTGCTTGCTTCAGTTACTATTGCGGATAATCCCAAAACCATCTATTATCCGGATTATTGGTATCCGACAAAATCCGCTCAGCAATTGCGGGAGGTAATTGCCGGGGCTGAGGCTGTTTTTGATAAAAAAGATGCGCTGGCTGCGGAAATCTCAGAAGCCATCGACAAGCTTAGGATTGGCGTTTCCGATTTCGGGAATTCCAGAATTGTCGGTCCGAAACGTTGGGCTGCCCCGGCTGGAGACACCACAGTTGATAACACCAAAGTTGATCTTTTCTATTCCGTTAGTGCTTCTGTTAAAGGCGGAAACGGCAAAATTGCCGATGGCTTTGAAGTTCAAACCATTCGTGCAACAACCTCTGCCACTATCAGAATGGTTCCGGATGAAGGGTTTGAAACCGAATATATCTATGTCAACGGTGAAAAATTTATCGGCCATGACATTTACACCATTCCAGAGGTTAGCCGTGATACCCTTGTGGTTGTTACCTTTGCTAAAAAAACTCCTTTTACAGATCTTGCGCATGACGATTGGTTCTATTCTTCTGTAAGGTATGTTTACAACAAGGGGCTGTTCACCGGAACTTCTGAAACGGAATTCTCACCTTCAGGGAAAATGAGCCGTGCCATGCTGGCCACTGTAATTTATCGCATGGAAAATCAGCCAAATGTTAAATTTGTTAATGTATTCTCTGATGTTCAAAGCGGCCGCTGGTATTCAGATCCGATTATTTGGGCCAATCAAAGCAAAATTGTTAACGGGTATGATAAGGGTAAATTTGCTCCCAATGATGCCATCACCCGTGAGCAAATTGCTGTTATGCTGCATAGATACGCAAAGGGTAAAGGTTATGACCTTCATGCCGGAATTTCAAGCCTGAACTTCAAAGATGCCAATAAAATTTCAGGCTATGCCAAAGAGTCGATTACTTGGGCTGTGTCCAAGGGCATTATGAAGGGCAACACGGATTCGACTATAAATCCTTCTGGTCTTGCTACCAGAGCAGAGGTTGCCACTATGCTCGAAAGGTTTAGTGAGCTCAATTGAATTTAATATGAATACAAACCAAACTGACTTAGAACTTTTCTTTGTCGGTTTGGTTTTTTTATGTGAACTTTGATAAACTGCAAAAGCTGAAAAAATGGAAAATAAAACCGATATATAGATTATTCGTGACCTTGTTCTACAAAGAATTGGAGGGCAGGAATGTCAGCTCAAAAAATGGTGTTTGATGTTGATGAAACCCGGTGTCTGCAGGCGAAAATAAAACTGGTGAGTGAAGACACAAATCGGTTGTACCTGCAGCTGAAAGGCCAGGCCAGCCAATGGGGCGGGCTACCGCTAGGGACATTGCAGCAAGCCCAGGTGCTTATCAACGAATTAACTGTAGAGGCGGAGCAGGTTTTGCCGATACGTTAAAAGCCCGTGCGGACAAAGCCACAGATTCTCCCTATGACTTTTTCAACTGGCTGACGTTAGGAATTACAGGCGATCTTCCCGCTGGGATGTATAAGGAAGCTAAAGACCGGGCGGACCATCTGCTGGATTCACCGGAAAAGTTTGCGGACTGGCTAACGCTCGGAACCGTAGAAATGGCGAAAGGGGCGTTCCATCCAGAAGAAAGCTGGTCCGCAGAGCATTGGATGAACAGCTTGGGAGTGGTGTCGCTGCTGGCAGGATCAGTGGAAAAGGCTTTTGTACCCAAAAGTGGCGAATTGGTGAAACCAAAGATATTGAAAGATATAGCTAGCGATGGAATGGAGAATGTCAGTAAGGATAAGGGCGGGAAGGTTGTTGAGGGGACGGGTGATATTCGTCAAATTTCTTCAGGAGGATTGAGAAATGAAATCGAATTAACCAATGCACAAAGAAGTGAATTGGTTAATTATGCGAAGAAGTTAGGTTTTTCTGAAGAAAATATTGTATTTAGGGATAGTTGGAATACGGGAATGATGTATGACAGGCTGTATATAAATACTGACGTGTTACCTGCTAAATCCCCCGGGGTCGGAACTTTAAATGCGAATGGTCGTGTCTCAGGTAAAGCAACCATAGCTCATGAAATTGTTGGACATTATGAGGCTTATGTAAATGGAAAAGCATTTAATCTTTATGATGTTGATCCTGCAACATATGCAAGAAACTTTGCTTTAGATGAAGCGCAAGCTAGTATTAGGGCGGCTAGATTTGCCCCAGACTTACTATCAACTGAAAGAATGACATTACTTAGGGATGCAATTACAAGATTAAAAAATGGTGGACTCCGTATTAGAGATGTTAAGGATAAGCTATATATTGAAAATAGATAAAAGGAAGGAATTATATGAAAAAAATAATGGAAGTTGGAGATGTATTTGAATCCAAAGAAGAAGGAACTATTATAGTTGGAATTAACCCTGTTCTTGCATATATAAACAAAGTTGGTGACAATATTATTCTTCGGACACCTGAAAATACAGTGCTAGAATTGGACGTTATTTCAGTTCAAATTTCTAACTCACCAACTGATAAAAAAATGGTAGGTATATGCCTTGGGAAATCAATTAAACCCACAGATATACCATTGGGGTCAGTAGTATATGTGGTTTAATAGTTAAAGTACAAAGAAGTCTATGGGGGTTGCCAACGTTCAACCAAAACACATGTAATCCATGAGCTAGTCGTAGGATTGTTGGAAATATTTAGAGGGGGAGAACCGAACTATTCATCACTTGGTGAAATGTTTGGTAACGATACAAATGTGGAGGAAGATGTTGAGGAGATAGTATACAGAATAACTACTATTGAAAGAATTTTAAATGATATTCTGAAAGTCGAGATGCACAATGACAAATCAACAACACCACAACGCGAGTTAATAGCCGTGTTGTGGTTTTTTGTATTCGCCTGCATATTCCAAACAATACAAACATAAAAGCTGGCTGTTCAATAAGACCCATCCAGTGCTGAATGAACCCTTCATTCAACCAACTATACAGTTAACCCATGTAATACCCGAATAAAGATTTCGTCAATTCGTTTGTACGAACATCAACGCTTGAATTTTATAACCTAAATAACGCTATTGCGTTACTGGACCTTTGTCAAGAAAGTACACGCTCACGTAACGGTTGTTCAAGTGACTAACTAAGCGTTACGGACAGGAGAGACGTTAAGCCTGCGGAAAGGCACCGGAATGCCTGACTTGCGGACACCAGCGCCGTTATTTCACTGAAAAAGTGGAGTTAGCCCATGAAAAGCGCTGGATAAGGGCCGTGGTGTCCGCAAGACCACCCAAAAGGCCTATTTTGAGCTAATAAAGGCTGTGGTGTCCATAAGGGGCAGAATTGGGTTGTATGTGAACCGGAGAGATGGCATTCGTCCTCCGTAACCTGATCCAACACACATTTAACTTGGCTCAGCGGGTAATGTATGCGGGCAATCGTGTACAAAGAGTTGCTGTGCGGGCAAGCGGTGAATCCAATAGAATGAATTTCTCCCGGCCGTTCAGCAAGGAGTTTCTTTGGGGATTCTTGTCTCCTAAATCAACATTTAACTTTCCAGTTCAAGCTATATCATTCTCGGCGGGCCAGTGTTCTGGCTCTTCCGAGTTTTTTTGTTTCTGCTCTACCCAATCATAAATGCAAATGAAAGAGTAGATTACAAGTGAGGGTGTTGCTGTTTGAGCGGTGGCAAAGGCTTGCGCCGAAAAGGTGGACAGGGGTAGGGCGTGAGCCAATTCTAATAACATCATAGGAACGGGGTGGTGCAAATGGATGTAAGCGCATTGACTGGGCTTTTTATGGAGAATAACGGTTCAGTCGTGCTGAATGTCCTGTTATCTACAGCATTAATCTGGAGTATCAAACAAATCGCAAACAAAGAGAAAGTGATTCAGAATTATCAGAAGCGTGATGAGGAGAACGAAAAGCAGCTAAGCGAATATAACCGTATGCTCGTAAAGCTGCTCATTGAGCGGGGTACCGGGCAAAAACCTAAAGATGAGGAGGTCATCAACAAGTGAAGCTCCTCGATATATTCAGAAAACACGAGCTGAAGCCCAGCCGGGTCGAGCAAGAAATCGATACCCTGGGCAAAATTCAGGAGGCGTATGAATCCAATGATCTTGAGAGGCTTATTGATCTGCACCGTACCGGCTTAGGTAGAAGGGGAGATGATCTGCATGGGAATTGTTGACTTAACACTAATCACACTGGAAACGATAGCCTTAATTGCTTTTACTGCTTATGTAATCCATTACAGCAGGTATTTTATGGGACGAGGTCCGCAGCGGACATACAATCTGTATCTCCGGAGCGTATGGGTCACCTACGGCGCCGTGGCATTATTATGTCTCAATCTGTTATGGGGACGGATAAATATTATTCTCGGGTATAATACAGCCGGCAGTCTTTCGAATATTGTACGGGAGTACATGCTGATTCTGACCCTCGTAATGCTGGTGTTCGCAGGGTGGATGCATAAGGAATTATGGGATGCCAACCGGCAGAACCGGACCCGCCTCAAGCGGAAAAGACTTAAATAAACATTGATCCAACCGCCTTCCGCGATCCAACCAATACACGTAACAATCCAAGTCATCCCAATCCTCACCCGATGTTGTCAATCCTCTTGCCGATCACTCCGGAGCAGCATATTGCTGTTCCCTACTGGATGTCTGTATGCCTCAGCCAGGCCCTGCCCGTTTTGGAGAAGAAGGATATTCATATATAATAGGGAAAAAGCGTGCGGGGAGGCGTTCTCTATGACTAACGGTAATAACCTTCAGACGGCTACCTTTGCCGGCGGCTGCTTCTGGTGTATGGTCAAGCCGTTTGACGAGCTGCCGGGTATTATCTCGGTCGTATCGGGATATACCGGAGGGCACACGCTCCATCCCACCTATGAGGAAGTGTGCAGCGAAACTACGGGCCACCGGGAGGCGGTGCAGATCATCTTCGACCCGGAGCGTTTCCCGTACGAGCGGCTGCTGGATATGTATTGGCAGCAGATAGATCCGACCGATTACGGCGGCCAGTTCATGGACCGGGGGCCATCCTACAGGGCGGCAATCTTCGTTCACAGTGAAGAGCAGCGGCAGAAGGCACTGCAGTCGAAGGAGGCGCTGAAGGGCAGCAAACGGTTCAAAGCACCGATTGTGACTGAAATATTGCCTGCCGCCCCGTTCTATCCGGCGGAAGCAGAGCATCAGCAGTATTACAGAACGCATCCCCTCGATTATAAGCTGTACCAGAAGGGCTCCGGCCGTGACGATTTCACGGAGCTGCACTGGAACGGCCGCGAGGATAAGAAGCGGCTGCGGAAGCAGCTTACGGAGCTGGAGTACGAGGTAACACAGAATAAAGGAACGGAGCCGCCGTATGCGAATGAATACTGGAACTTCTCCGGGGAGGGGATCTACACCGATATCCTCAGCGGTGATCCGCTGTTCAGCTCCAGGGATAAATTCGCTTCCGGCACCGGCTGGCCGGGCTTCACCGGACCTCTTGAAGCGGGGCTGGTCCGCCGGGAGGCGGATTATAGCGGCGGTGAAGTACGGACCCTGCTCCGCAGCAGGCTGAGCGGGGCGTATCTCGGGCAGCTGTTCTTTGACGGCCCGGAGCCGGCGAGGCAGCATTACCGGGTCAACTCTGCCGCACTGCGGTTTATTCCAAAAGCGGAGCTTGAGCGCCACGGGCTGGGGCGGTATGCAGGACAGTTTGAGGATCATCAAAGCAGTTAATTTATAACGGGCTGTACCGGTTAATCATCATCTGCGGACTTAAGGCATATTATATAACGTGGCGATCCCGGTATAGCTTTTTTTTCAATAATTAATGTTATATTAGATTACATTTGCGATTGACAAAGCACAGCGGCAGAGGTATATTCTACTCAGCGATATATAGTCATTAGTCAACAGAATGTAGCTGAGAATCAGGAAACGGAGGTTTCCTAGTTTCGGTTGCATTTTTTTGCTGTATGGAGCGTAAGCAGGCAATCGTCTTCAAGAAAAGAGGAGATCTCCGGCATGGGAGAAGCATCGGTATCGGTATCATCGTTTCCTATTGGCAAGCTGGCAATTCTTCTGGCAGTGCTTCAGGAGCATGAATGGAAAAAGGTTGTCGAGCAGGAGCTCCATACCCGGGATTTCCGCTATACGATCGGACGGATCGGGGCCATGGACATGATTAAGGTGATTGCAGCAATTGAGACGGCGGCTAAGAATAATAACATTATCGACAGCAGTTCATACCGGGAGGTTCACTCGCTGTATCACGCCATTATTGAGACCATACAGAGTATAGGCCGCGGGATTGTCCAGTTCGGCGATATTCTGCGGACGGTAGGGCTCACTTTTGCCATAGTGCGGGGGAAGATGTCCGGCAGCGTAGAGCATGAAGGGGAATGGATTGCAGTCTGTGCCTACGGCACAATCGGTGCACCCAAGAAGGGCTTTGAGCATGAAGCGATAGGGTTTGGCTTCAATCATATTTAGTATGCAGTTACAGGTAAGCATCACCGCAATGTGAAGAAGCAGCCCGAAACAGAATAAGCCGTAATTTAGCCATTAGTGATATAGAAGCCGGTACCTCTCTTAGGGTATGGGCTTTTTCTATTACTCAGGAGGCAGGTGGGACTAATGCTGGAAATAGACAATCAGACCGTCACCGTACGCGGCAATACATTAACAATTGAAGAGGTTGTCAGAGTAGCCCGTCATTACCGGGTTGTGGAGCTTAGTGAGGAGAGCTGCCGGAAGGTGGCCCGTACCCGCGAGTATGTAGAGAAGCTGCTGCTGGAGAAAAAAGTGGTCTATGGCCTCACGACCGGCTTCGGCAAATTCAGCGATACGTATATTTCCCCGGAGGATACCCGGCAGCTGCAGCTGAATCTGATCCGCAGCCATGCGTGCGGGATTGGAGCGCCGTTCCCGGAGGAGGTGGTGCGTGCCATCCTGCTGCTGCGGGTCAATGCCCTGGCCCTCGGTTATTCCGGTATCCGGCTGGAGGTCATCCGGCTGATGGTAGAGATGCTGAACCGGAATGTGGTGCCGGTAATCCCCGAGAAAGGCTCGCTCGGCGCAAGCGGTGACCTCGCTCCCCTGTCGCATATGGTACTGGTGCTGATCGGCGAAGGTGAAGCCTCCTACCAGGGGGTGCGGATGCCGGGCGGGCAGGCGTTGGCGCAGGCGGGCCTCGCCCCGATTGAGCTGGCAGCCAAGGAAGGACTGGCCCTGATTAACGGCACGCAGGTCATGACTGCCGTCGGCACACTGGCCTGCCGGGATGCGCAGCAGCTTGCGAACTGGGCCGACTGCACGGCGGCACTCACCTGTGAGGCGCTGCGGGCGGTCCGCGATGTGTTCGATCCGCAGACGCATATCGTCCGCCCGCATCAGGGCCAGCGCCAGGCAGCGGACAATATCCGCAGCCTGACTTCCGGCAGCAGGCTGATGACCGGCCAGGGTGAAGTCCGGGTGCAGGATGCCTATTCGCTGCGCTGCGCACCGCAGGTTCACGGCGCGAGCCGGGATGCGCTGGCCTATATCGCCGGGAAGCTGGAGATTGAGATCAACTCGGCCACGGACAATCCGCTGATCTTCGCGGATGAGGAGAAGGTGATCTCCGGCGGGAACTTCCACGGCCAGCCGGTAGCGCTGCCGATGGATCATCTGTCGATCGCCGCAGCGGAGCTGGCGGATATCGCTGAGCGGCGGATTGAACGGCTGGTCAATCCGCAGCTGAATGAAGGACTGCCTCCGTTCCTGACGAAGAATGGCGGACTGCAGTCCGGGTTCATGATTGCCCAGTATGCGGCCGCGGCGGTGGTGTCCGAGAATAAATCACTGGCCCATCCGGCCAGTGTGGATTCGATCCCCTCCTCAGGCAATCAGGAGGATCATGTCAGCATGGGTACGATCGGCGCGCGGAAGGCAAGGCAGATCGTCGACAATGCTTATGCGGTACTGGCCATCGAGCTGCTCTGCGGAGCGCAGGGAGCCGATTTCCGGGGGCCGGAGCTGCTTGCACCGGGAACCAGATGGCTCTACGACCGCTGCCGGGAGCGGGTTCCGCTGGTGGACGGAGACCGGGTGCTGTCCGGTGATTTCTCCGTGATTGCCGAATGGATGAAGGGGGCGGGTGTACTGGAGGAGCTGTTCGCGCAGATTCCGTTTCATGCCTGAACGGGTTCTGAATCTGTTCATGAACAATATCTGATCTGATCAAGAGAGGAGCTAAGAATATGAGTATGAACGAAGCTAAGAGCGAATCGAGAATCTGCCGTGCGCCAAGAGGCAATGCACTGAATACGAAGGGCTGGGTACAGGAGGCGGCGCTGCGTATGCTGATGAACAATCTGGACCCTGAGGTTGCAGAGCATCCGGAGCAGCTGGTTGTCTATGGTGGCATCGGCAAGGCGGCGCGCAACTGGGAGAGCTTCGATGCTATCGTGCGCTCACTGGGAACGCTTGAGGATAACGAGACCCTGCTGATTCAATCCGGCAAGCCGGTAGCTGTCTTCCGCACTCACCGGGATGCGCCGCGCGTGCTGCTGGCGAATTCCAATCTGGTGCCGGCCTGGGCCGACTGGAGCACCTTCCAGGAGCTGGATCAGAAGGGGCTGATGATGTACGGGCAGATGACCGCCGGCAGCTGGATCTATATCGGCACACAGGGGATTGTTCAGGGGACTTATGAGACGTTCGCAGAATGCGCCAGACAGCATTTCGGCGGTACGCTCAAGGGTACAATTACGCTCAGCGCCGGGCTTGGCGGAATGGGCGGTGCACAGCCGCTGGCCGTTACTATGAACGGCGGGGTGTTCATCGGTATCGATGTAGACCGGACCCGGATTGAGAAAAGAATCCGCTCACGCTACTGTGATATCCTGGCGGAGACGCTGGATGAGGCGCTGGCGCTGGCTGAAGAGGCCCGCATGAACGGGCGTCCGCTCTCTGTCGGTTTAATCGGCAATGCAGCGGAGCTGCTGCCGGCAATGCTGTCCCGGGGCTTCGTCCCCGATCTTCTGACCGACCAGACCTCGGCCCATGATCCGCTGAACGGCTATGTGCCGGAAGGCTTTACGCTGGAGACGGCTAAGCTGCTGAGAGCGGAGGACCCGCAATTGTATACGTTATTAGCGAAGAAAAGCATCGCCCGCCATGTCGAAGCGATGCTTGAGCTGCAGCGGCGGGGAGCGGTTACCTTCGACTACGGCAACAATATCCGCCAGGTTGCCTTTGACGAAGGGGTGGTAGGGGCGTTTAATTTCCCCGGCTTCGTCCCGGCCTACATCCGCCCGCAATTCTGCGAAGGCAAAGGGCCGTTCCGCTGGGTAGCGCTGTCGGGTGATCCGGAGGATATCTACAAGACGGATGCGGCTATTCTGAAGGCTTTTCCGGAGAATGCCGGACTGCAGCGCTGGATTAGGCTGGCACAGGAGAAGATCGCCTTCCAGGGTCTGCCTGCACGGATCTGCTGGCTCGGTTACGGGGAACGGGCGAAGTTCGGGCGGATGATCAATGATATGGTGGCAGCGGGAGAGCTGTCCGCGCCGGTTGTCATCGGCAGGGATCATCTGGATGCAGGCTCGGTTGCTTCACCGAACCGGGAGACTGAAGCCATGCGTGACGGCAGTGATGCAGTCTCTGATTGGCCGCTGCTGAACGCGCTGGTGAATACGGCGGCCGGAGCCAGCTGGGTCTCGCTGCATCACGGCGGGGGCGTCGGAATGGGCTACTCCCAGCATGCCGGCATGGTAATCGTGGCGGATGGCACGAAAGAGGCAGAAGCCCGGCTTGAACGCGTGCTGACTTCAGACCCCGGCATGGGTGTTGTCCGCCACGCGGATGCCGGCTATCCGCTTGCCATGGAGACAGCCAGAGCCCAAGGGATCAGAATGCCTATGCTGGCTGACACGGAGGGAGCGGGCCGATGATCTATATCCAGAATGCTGCCCAGATCGCGACGCTTGGCGGAGCCAGCAGCAAGCCGAAGACCGGCAAGGAGATGGAGGACCTCGGATTGATTGAGCACGGGGGAATTGTCATCGAGGATGGTGTGTTCACTTTCGTCGGTAGTAATGAGGAAGCGGCCCGGTATGTCGAGCAGCATGCCGGCGGCAGGGAGGTTACGGTATTCTCTGCTGAAGGCAGGACCGTCACGCCGGGGCTGGTCGACCCCCATACCCATTCCGTATTCGCGGGTTCCCGTGAATTCGAGCTGAATCTGCGCCTGCAGGGCGCGAAGTATATTGATATTCTGCAGGCCGGAGGCGGAATTCTCTATTCTACGGAACGGACCCGCGAAGCTTCTGAGGAGCAGCTGATGGCGGAAACCGGGAAGCGGCTGGACCGCTTCCTGGCGCATGGCGTCACGACGATCGAAGCCAAAAGCGGCTACGGCCTGCGGCTTGCGGATGAGCTGAAGCAGCTGCGGGTAGCCCGGCAGCTGGATGCTTCCCATCCGGTAGATATCGTATCCACCTTTATGGGCGCCCATGCTGTCCCGGCAGAATGCCGGGGGGACGCGGATGGTTATGTCCGGAGCGTCATTGAGGAGATGATTCCCGCGGTGGCCCGTGAAGGGCTGGCCGAGTTCTGCGATGTGTTCTGCGAAGAGGGGGTATTCACCGTGGAGCAGTCGAGGGCTATCCTTGAAGCGGGCAAGAGCTGGGGGCTCAGCCCCAAGCTCCATGCCGATGAGCTCGTCTCCTGCGGAGGGGCCGAGCTTGCCGCCGAGCTGGGCGCGGTCTCGGCTGACCATCTGCTGCATGCCTCGGAAGCGGGCATCGCGCAGATGGCGGAGAGCGGAGTCATTGCCGTGCTCCTGCCAGGCACTGCCTTCTTCCTGATGGCGGAGCCGGCCGATGCCCGGGCGATAATCAATGCCGGTGTGCCGGTCGCCTTGTCAACTGACCGCAATCCCGGCTCTTCACCGACCGAATCTTTGCCGTTCATTATGAATCTGGCCTGCCTGACAATGGGCATGACCCCGGCGGAGGTGCTCACAGCCTGCACGATAAATGCAGCTCATGCGATCTGCCGGGCAGATACCATCGGCAGCATCGAGGCAGGCAAGCAGGCCGATCTGGTACTGTTCGATGCGCCGAATTACAACTACCTGCAGTATCATTACGCGGTAAATCTGGTAGATACCGTGTTCAAGAAGGGTGCGCCGGTCATTCAGAATGGACGGAGGGTATGAGTATGGAGGCAGGCCTTAGCAAGGAGAAGAGCGGCTTAAGGATTAATGCTGAACGTCTGCAGCATAATATCCGGGAGCTTGGGATGTTCGGCCTGAATGAAGCCACCGGAGGGCTGGACCGGACAACGTTCACTCCGGCCGAGCTTGCGGCCCGGGAATGGCTTAAGGGCAAGCTGCTGGAGCTTGAGCTTGCCGTCAGAGTGGACGAAGCGGCGAATATTTGGGCTGTGCGTAGCGGAGTGGAAAGAGCTGATCCGCCAGAAGCTTTAGCAGCTTCCGGCGGCTTAAGCGGTTCCGTCCGGGCACAGGGCAGTCTGCCGGTCATTGCCTTCGGCTCGCATATCGATACGGTGCCGAACGGCGGCAAATATGACGGTGCGCTTGGCGTTCTGCTGGCGCTGGAAGTCATGACTGTGCTGCACGAGAACCGCATCAGCACCCGCCACCCGCTGGAGCTGGTCTCCTTCAGCGCGGAGGAGCCGAATCCGTTCGGGCTGTCCACCTTCGGCAGCCGGGCGGTGTCAGGGAAGCTGAAGCAGAGCGATCTGGCCGGAGTCCGTAGTGATCAGGGCCAGCTGCTGGCTGAGGCGCTGCGGCTGGCCGGCGGCGATCCTGAACAGTTCGGGAGCTGCCGGAGGGAGCCTGCGGAGCTGGCTGCTTTTCTCGAGGTTCATATTGAACAAGGCAAACGGCTGCTGGACCGGGGGATTCCTGTAGGCATCGTGACCGCCATTACCGGAATCTACCGTGAAGAGGTTACCGTTACAGGGGAGGCGAATCATGCCGGGACTACCCTGATGTCTGACCGTAAGGATGCGCTGACGGGGGCTTCCGAGATGATGCTGGCCTTCGAAGCCGTCTGCCGGAAGCATCCGGCGGATGAAGCGGTAGGCACGATCGGGCGCATCCGTAATGAACCGAATGCGGCGAATATCATTCCTGAGCAGGTGAGCTTCCATCTGGAGGCCAGAGGTGCAAAGCGTGAGCAGATCGGGGAGCTGCTCCGAGCCTGGGGCAGCGAGGCCTCAGATATTGCCGCCCGAAGGGGGCTTCACCTTAAGCGGCAGCTGATTCTGGATCAGGCACCGCAGCCGATGGATGCCCTGGTCATGGAGGTCTGTGCTGCACAGGCCGAGGTGCTGGGAATTGCGAGCCTGCAGCTCGGCAGTATGGCCGGGCATGATGCGACCCATATGGCGTCACTGACCCGGGCCGGTATGCTGTTCGTTCCAAGCCTTGGCGGGAAAAGCCACTGCCCGGAAGAAGAGAGCCGGATCACGGACATCGAACAGGCTGGTAATGTATTGCTGCAATCCATACTGGCCCTTGACGGGCAGCTAAGGTGATAGGAGGAGAATCATTTGCGTGAAATTTATTCAGCAGATCTGCTGTATACGGGGGATGCTTTTAAGCAAAATGGCGCTTTGCTGGTGGAGCGGGGAAGGATCACTGACGTTGGAGACCGCGGGGAGCTGCTGAGCCGTTACCCGGATGCACGTCATATTTCCTGGGATGGCAAGGCCATTGTCCCCGGTACCGTCAATTCACATAACCATTCCTTCCAGAGCCTGCTGCGCGGCATCGCCATTGATAAGCCGTTCCTCGACTGGCGGGATCAGGCTCTCTACAAGTACACGCCATTACTTGATGAGGAGGCCATCTACACCGGTGCGCTCCTTGCCTTCGGGGAGATGCTGCGCTACGGAATCACGACCGTCTGCGATTTCTTCTATGTGCATAACGGCGGGACGGCATATGATGAAGCGGTCATCCGGGCGGCGGATGATCTCGGCATCCGGCTGGTGTTCGCCCGGACAATGTATGACTGGGCCGGGGCGCCGCTGGCTTACCGTGAAACGGTAGGGGAAGCGGTGGAGCGGACGAGACTGCTTGCCAAGAAATATCAGGGCAATCCGATGGTTACCGTCCATCCTGCCCCGCACAGTCCGCATGCCGCCTCACCGGAGATGATCCAGGCCGGACACCGGCTGGCTGTGGAGCTGGATACCCCTTTTCATATCCATGTAGCTGAAGAGATGTTCGAGGTGGAAGAAATTCTCCGCGGCTATAATCTGCGGCCTGTGCATTATCTGGATTCGCTGGGTGTGCTCGACGAGCGGATGATTGCCATCCATCTGGTCTGGCTGGAGCAAGCGGAAATTGAGCTGATCGGTGCAAGGGGCGGCTCGCTGGCCTATTGCCCGTCCAGCAACATGTTCCTGGCAGACGGGGTTACCCGGATTCCCGACCTGCTGAAGGCTGGAGTGAGGGTGACGCTGGGCACTGACGGCGGCTGCAGCAACAACCGGATCAGCGTCTACGAGGAGATGCGCATGTGCGCGATGCTGCAGAAGGTCAGCCGGCTGGACGGCACCTGTATCACTGCCCGGGAGGTCTACCGGATGGGAACGAAGAGTGCCGGAGACATTCTCCGTCTGCCGGTCGGGTCGCTCGAAATCGGGCAATATGCCGATTTTGCGGCGCTTGATATCCATGACCTGTCCCTGGCTCCGAAGGAGCAGCTGTTCGCCAACATGGTCTATGCCATGCAGCCGGGAGCGATCGCCACAGTTGTAGTGAACGGCCGCATTGTCTTCGAACAGGGAAAGGTGCAGACCGTGTCCGAGTCTTCGATCGGCCGGCGGGTGGATCAGTTGTTTGAGAAGTGGGCGGGGCTGGAGAAGCGGTAGAAGTACAAGGGGGAAGAAGTCCGGCCAATCCGCGGTGAATGGACTAATGTAAGGCAAAGAGCCGGGCTGTGGAATGCCCGGCTCTTTGGTCTGAATTATGATTTGGTATGCCGCCTGTATTACTTGAACCTGTGATCTTGAGCTTCAGAACCGCAAGGAACTAGAGAATTCATTCTATTGTATTTTGTACAGCAGATCATAGTGAAATCAGCCCGAAAATTGAATCTATTGTATTTTGTACATTCGTTCTTTGGGCTTTTGGCATTTTAAGCTCATTTCCCGGAAAAGCATTGTACGAAATACAACAGAAAGGATTATTTGGGCATTTAGCAAGGAATCAAATGTATAGAATACAATCGCTCCATTGTTATGGGCGTTCTCAACCCGCTAATTAACCTTAAGGTTCCAAGTTCAGGCCATATAGCTGACTTGCTTATGAGCTAGCTGTTTTCCCGTGCGATTAGATTGAACCACTCATGCAGAACAATTAACGCCTGGAGATACTGTTCAGATGCCGATTCAGGATCATTGACCACTGCTTCTGCGGCATTGATATCACCGAGAAGGCGCGGGTCATTCAAAGACCGGGCATAGGCAATGGATTCAGGCAGTGCGGTAAATACACTAGGAACAGTGATAATAATTTCTTTATTTACGGCAGAGAAGTCGCGTTTCAGCTGCAGTTTGATGCTATATTCTACAGGCTCTGCAGTGCCGTTATAGTTCATGTACCATACATAATAGTCTCTTAGTATATACACATCTTCAGTAACAGTAGCCGGATTCTGAGGATTCATTACGGTTACTTTCAGATCCCTTGGCCATACGAACGCCGGGTCCGCCAGATACACAGTTTGACCTACAGTCATCGTGCCGGGAAGAATCCGGTCTTTGAAGGCTCCGGCGATAGTCGTAGCCAGCTCTGCATAAGAGGCTTCAGTGAGGATAGTTACAGGTACAGCATGGCTTTCCTCACGGTTCGGCTTCTTCAGGGAGACATAGATAGCACTGGAGTTGGGGAAATCAAGACCGGTTATCTTCACACTGGTAGAGCCATTGGCCACAGTTGCTCTTCCCAACAGCCCGCCGCTCCGGTCTTCATTGGAATATACAGAAACTACATCCCCGGGAGTAAGAGCGTTCACCGTCACAACATCATTAGCCCCGGCATGGTTCTCAACAGACAGCGTGTAAGAATTAACCGTAGGGCTTACGCCTACTTCACCATCAGGTGATGAATCTGTCAGCATATTCTTGTCCACAAAGCTTAGCTTGCTGCCCTCGACGTTCATATCAAACACATACCAGTAGAGCTGCTTACTGTCGGCAACGGGAATGTGATAGGTTTTTACCGGCACGGCATTGTTGCCGTTATAGATTTCTACTTTTGCCCCGGAGGCTGCTAGGGTTTCGGTCTGTTCAGGTCCATTTCCGCTGTAATTATGAATGTAGAAAGTATATTTGCCGTCTACACGCTTGCGGATAGTAGTGGTCTCCGGACCGTAAGAATTGGTATCGTCATGATCCAGATCGGCATATTTGACGTCCTTATAGAAGTACTCTTTCTCACCGAACCAGGTATGGAAGGATTGTTCACCGGGCGCAGGTCCGACCAGATGCGAGTCTTCATCCAGCGGATGCTCGCCCCAGGTGAGAACAATCCGGATTTCATCGGCTGCCGGAATTTTTATTGCTGTAGCATTCTGTCCAGTATTCTTATGGGTAGTCAGCGAAACGCCTACTACATGAGTTGTAATATATCCTTCTTTAGACAATTCACCGGTATAGATTCCGGGTGCCAGATTGGCATAATATTTGCCGTCCGCATCCGTGACCACACTGGCGGCAATGGTTCCGGTTGTTGCTGCAAGGCCTTTACGGAAATGGATCGTCATATCCGCTACCGGCTGGTTGTCCACATCCAGGATATAACCTTCGAAGCCGTATACCACTGCGGTTACGGGTTCTGAATCGTTGCCGCCTGCACCTGCACCTGTGCTTGCGCCGGGAAGCGGAGTTCCGATCACGGCCGAAGCGTTGTTGCCGTAGCTTACATGTCCCGGAGTCTGGGCGATAGTCGAGCCGCTGGCATTGATCAAGGCATTGGCAATGGAGCCTTTTCCGGTTACGGCAGCTACAGCATTAAGGATCAGGTTATTAATGCTGGCCCCGCCTGCGATATCAATGCCTGCATTCGCGGCACCGGGAGCAACCATAAGCTGGCCGATTGAGCCTGAAGTCAGGTTGACTTTGATAGCAGCGGCGAATACGTCCACCGTCTCGAAGGTTCCGGCCAGAGCTACTTCGGCATTTGCCGGAATGGCTGAAGAAAGATCCACATTGCCGAAGCCGCTGCCGGTTCCGCTGCCTTCTTCAAGCAATGCACCTGACTGCAGTGTAATCTGTTCAACCGAGCTGCTCCCCTCCGTAACAATCCGGATGCTGCCGTCTTTTTTATTAACAATAACGGTTACAAGCACGGAATCTACTACATGGATACTGTTCTTTCCGCCTCCGGCAATAGTAGTGGTGCCCTTAACAGTAACATTCTTCAGGGTCACATCGCCCTTACCCACAGCTTCACTGATTACCAGGTCGCCTGTGATGATGGTGTTGCGCAGCACTACACCGGATGCTTCGATATATACAGAACCGCCTACTGTGGCAACACCTGTCTCAGGTCCATAATTTCCGGCTTTATCGTAAACAGCTGCATTAGCGGAAGGGGCCGTCCGGAGCTTCAGGGAACGGTCCAGCACGCTGATTGCTTCTGCTCTTGTGGCGGTATCAAGCGGTCTGAATTGGCGGGCATATCCGTTCATAAGACCCGCCTGGGCAACAGCGTTAATCTGCTGCTTGCTCCATTCATGACCCGAAGTGGTGTCGGTGAATGAAGCAGCCGGATCCGCTGCGTTCAGCTTGAGGATGGTGCTCGCAATAACCGCCATTTCTTCACGGGTAAGCGGCTGATTAGGTCTAAACATCTGATCAGGGTAACCGTTGATGTATCCGGCGGCAGCAGCTTTTGCAATATCTGTATAGAACCAATTGGATGGTGTAACATCCTTATAGGAGATTGCTGCCGTCTGTGTGTAACCAAACGATTTGTTGACTAGAGCTGTGAATTCTGCGCGTGTAATTTGCTGATCCGGCTTAAGCGAACCGTCCTGATAGCCGGTGAGCAAGCCCTTCTGCTGCCATTCTGCAAGCACATTCTCTGCCCAATGGCCGGAGGCATCCTTAGCCGCGGCGGCTGTCCCGGAAGTGCTGGAAGCACCGGTGGCTGCGAATGCTTGGCCCAAAGCCATGAGATTCATACAAATACATAGAAATACGATAAATGTGTTTCGGCGTAACCTGTTCTTTCTCGTCAATTCCTGACACCAGCTTTCATTGAAAATATGAAAAGGCAATAAATATGTAAAAATTCCTCTTCTGAATGTAAAATACTACTATGATTAATTAAGAGAGTCTATGTAATATTATCTATTTTGGTGTAAATAGTAGTATTTTGTATATAAATAGGAGAATTGTTTTAATTATTTTTCGTGTTCACGCAATGGCGTATGGATCGCGGGATAGTGCCAAATATTCAAGTCCTGGTTATAAAAAAGGCTGCCGCAGGCATATGCTGGTCTATAGATCCTGTCCACCAAAGGGGTTGAAGACTTGGCAAGTGCGCTTCTAGGCAGCTTTTTATCTGCAATGGCTACCGTGCTTGGCGTGATTCCCATCCTGTTCGTGAAACGGCTGTCAGAGCTGTGGAAGGACGTGCTGGTGGCCTTTACCGCCGGAATCATGGTATCCGCAACCACCTTCGGCCTGATGCCGCAGGCAATTAAAGAATCGGGGATTATCGCCATGACGCTTGGGCTGCTTACCGGTGTGCTTCTGCTTGATTTGATCGAGAGCCATATCCCGCATATCGATGTGGAGAACAAGCCCGGCTTCAGCAATCTGGATTCCAAGGCGCTGCTCGTGATGATCGCGTTGTTCATTCATAATATTCCCGAGGGGCTGAGCACCGGCTTCAGCTATGCGAGTGAGCAGGCAAGTCTGGGTCCGATGGTGGCGATTGCAATCGGCGCGCAAAATATGCCCGAAGGCCTGATTCTCGCCGTCTTCCTGATGAATGCCCATGCCACTAGGCGAAAAGCGCTGATTGTCGCCGCCCTGACCGGCCTGATGGAGATGGTATCAGCGGTCATCGGGTACTTCACGGCGAGCTATCTGCAGAATGCGGTAGGCTATGGACTGGCTTTTGCAGCCGGGGCCATGCTCTTCATTGTCTACAAGGAGCTGATTCCGGAGAGCCACGGGCACGGATATGAACGGCCCTCCACGTATTCGTTTATATTCGGGCTGCTGGCGATGGTGTACATTACCCAGTTCTTTGGATAAACTGACGGCCTGGTGCCTATATTTGCATCTGTTTGCCGCAACCGCTATACTTTAACGCAAATCCCGGTTCCTAATGATAAGGAGTGATGACACGATGGCTAGACTAGACTTGGAGTGGGAAGCTTTATTATCTTTCGTACTGCTGGCGGCTTCATATTTATGCTTATATGCGGCGATTCATAGACGGACAACCTTTGCCCGGTACAGTATGACCGTACTGCTGGTGGCAAGCGGTGCTCCACTGGCGGCGATGCTGATTGTGGAAAGCAGGAGAACCGCCACCGACGCGAATATCGGACTCGGAATGGCCTTCATGCTGACTTGGCTCATTACAGCGGTGGTCTTTGCCGCTTCGTTCATTGTTTGGCTGCTGAAAAAAAGAAAACGCGCCTAGCCTGCCTATAATGCCAACGGCAATGGCTGTGGAAGCGGTAAACCATCCGTCCGGATGTATGAAAAAGAAGCTGTCCAAAGACTGTAGCACCTACAGTTTCCGGACAGCTTCTTTTGTTCTGAGGTTAAGCGGTTAGACTCCGGGATAACCAGGAGCTATACATGCAGCGTATAACGGCCGGCCTTGCTGGCTGCCCGGACTGCTTCAAGCTCCTCCGGGGAAAGCGGCCTTGCAGCGGCGGCGGCAATATTCTCCCGCAGCTGGGCTAGACTGCTTGCACCCGGAATAACTGCGGCAACGGCCGGATCCGCCAGCGGATATTGCAGTGCGGTCTGCGTCAGGGTACGGGAGCCGGAAGTCAGCGCCATCAGCTGCCCGTGCAGCTCTGTAAGCTCTGCAGCAGTGTAGTCCAGGTATGTCCGCTCTGCCTTGCTGCGGCCGTTTCCGGTCAGAATGCCGCTGGCGAGCGGCCCCCGGGCAATCAGGCTGATGCCCTCCCGGGCCAGCAGCGGGAGCACGCTTTCCTCCGGGCGTCTGTCAAGAATGCTGTACTGGCTCATGACGCTGACTATTCCCGAGCGCTGCACATATTCGCGGATGACATTCGGCCGGATGGAGGAGAGGCCGTAGTAACGGATAACCCCTTCCTGCTTCAGCTGCTCAAACGCCTCAATCGTCTCGTCAATATTATCCTCCAGTGTTCCCCCATGCAGCTGATACAGATCGATATAGTCCGTCTGCAGCCTGCGCAGGCTTTCTTTCACCGCAGAGCGGATATAGGCTTTGGAAGCATCCCAGCTCCAGCCCTCTTTACCGGGAATCCGGCGGTTGCCCACCTTGGTGGCCAGTATCACATCCGCACGGCGGCGGCGGACCGCCTGGCCGACTAGCTCCTCATTACGGCCTTCATCATAAAGATCTGCGGTATCCAGGAAATTAATGCCTTGCTCGATGGCTTCATGAATAATGGCCGTGGCTTGTGCGGCATCGGTGCCCAGAGTCATGCAGCCGAGGCCCATGGCGCTCACATATAGATCGGATTGTCCCAGACGGTTAGTGTTCATTGGTCGTCCTTTCCTTACTGTTTTTGTGACCATTATAGCATTTGGGCATGCAAAAACGGCAATCCTGCGCCGCCGCTGCTCTCAGCAGGCGGGCAGAATTGCCGTTACAGGGTTTAGCCGCGCAAAATATTCTCAATCTGCTCCAGCTCAGCCGCACTCAGCTCCGGTGCGTTCAGGGAGGCTACCGCATCCTCGATCTGGCTCACCTTGCTCGCGCCGATCAGCGCAGAGGTAACCTTGCCGCCGCGGAGTACCCAGGAGAGGGCGAGCTGCGACATTTTCTGGCCGCGGGCCGCCGCGATATCGTTCAGCTTGCTGACCTTGGCAAGCACCTCAGCCGTGATCTCCTTCTCGGAGAGGAACACGCTTGGTCCGGCTGCGCGGGAATCTGCGGTAATGCCGTTCAGGTAACGGTCAGTCAGGATGCCCTTTTGCAGCGGAGAAAAGGCGATGGTGCCGATTCCTTCTTCTTCGAGCACATCCTGCAGGCCGTCTTCAATCCAGCGGGACAGCATCGAGTAGTTCGGCTGGTGAATCAGGCAAGGTGTTCCGAGGCGGCGGAGAATCTGCGCAGCTTCACGGGCCTGCTCAGGTTTATAGTTGGAGATACCGACATACAGCGCTTTACCCTGGCGCACAAGCAGATCCAGTGCGGACATCGTTTCCTCCAGCGGAGTATTCGGGTCCGGGCGGTGATGGTAATAGATATCGACATAATCCAGCCCCAGCCGCTTCAGGCTCTGGTCGAGACTGGAGACGAGGTTCTTCTTAGAGCCCCATTCGCCATATGGCCCCGGCCACATATAGTATCCGGCTTTGCTGGAGATAATCAGCTCGTCACGGTAAGGAGCGAGATCCTTCTTCAGAATCTGGCCGAAGCTTTCTTCCGCAGAGCCTGCAGGCGGGCCGTAGTTGTTGGCAAGATCGAAGTGGGTAATTCCCAGATCAAAGGCGCGGCGGACCATGGCCCGGCCGTTCTCAAAGACATCATTGCCGCCGAAGTTATGCCATAGCCCAAGCGAGATCGCCGGGAGCAGCAGGCCGCTCCGGCCGGTGCGGTTATATTTCATTGTGTCATAGCGTTCAGGACTTGCGATATACATTGTTGACCTCCTAAAAGTTTTGATAGCATAGTCTTCCCTGAATTCACTTCGCAAAACTGGCATCGGAAGCATGGACTTAAGTTTTGATAGCATAGTCTTCCCTGAATTACTTCGCAAAACTGGCACCGGAAGCATGGAACTTATCCGAAACAGCTCGTCCGCTCGAGCGGAGAAAAGCGTTTGCATTTCCGGCCAGGCCATGCTCTTATTGTAGCGGAGATAGGCGGCAATTCGTATGTCAGCATGGATGATTTTTATAGAACAATGTCATTATCGGCATGGCGGATGCGGTAATCCTTGGGTGAGCAGCCCTTGACCTTCTTGAACATGCGGGAGAACAGCAGCGGGTCCTGGTAGCCGACGGAATGGGCGATTTCGCCGATCGTGCAGCTGGTCTCAGTTAGCAGCTCACAGGCCTTTGAGATCCGGAAATTAAGCAGATACTGCTGCGGCGGCAGCCCGATAGTCCGCTTGAACAGCGTCGACAGATACTTGCGGTCCAGCTTCAGGGAAGCGGACATACTCTCCACCGTGACATTTTCACAGTAATGGGCATGCAGGTAGTGCAGGCATTGCTCGACATAGACACTTTTTTGCCGCGGGATTACCGCGCTGGCGGTTGCCGGAACGGTGCGCAGCAGCAGGGTGAAGAATTCATAAAGAATCCCCTTTAGCGGCAGATCCAGGACATCCCCGGTGCCGGCGGCGGCAGTAAGTCTGTCGAACAGGGCAGGCATCAGCTCATGGTCCATCGGAAATACAGGCTGCTCCGGGGAGAGGGAGGTTCTCGCGAGCAGATATCCGGCTTCTTCTCCGGTAAAAGCAATCCAGGAATAGGTCCACGGATTCTCCTGGTCTGCAGCATAATGAGTCACGATATGCGGATAGATGAGGAAGGCTTGTCCGGCCTCCAGCGTATGGCTCACTTCACCGACCGTCATCTTGCCGGTTCCTTCGTGGATGAAGTGGATTTTGTACAGATCGCGGACGCCGGGACCGACGGTATGTCCGGGTGCGCAGTGTTCCTGGCCCCAGTAATGCAGATGCAGATCGGGGCTGGTACGGTGCGGGCGGTGGGAATTATATTTGAATACGGCCATCCTTCAGCCTCTTTCCTGTATAAGGTTGATATTCATGTGAACCTGCAGCATATAACATGTATATTCCCCATTATACAACAGTTCGGCCAAGGCCGATCAACGGCAAAAAGTCCCGGCGCCCTGAGAAGGGCGGGGAACTTTTTGCCGCTTGTCCATACATGCCTGCTGATGCTGCGGGCGGTTCAGGCTTCCATTTTGAGCATAACAAGCTCTTCTACAGGCTCACCGTTCACCAGATGCTCCTCTACGATACGCGCCACATCATCCGTGGTCACATTGTAATACCAGATGCCGTCGGGATAGACGATTACAAAAGGTCCGTTGCCGCATAGCCCGAGACAGCTGGTTTTGTTGATTTTGACGGTTTTGTTGATGCCGTGCTGGACCATCTGTTCCTTGAATTCCTGCATGACATCTTCCACATCCTGGTTATTGCAGTGCTCGCTGCAGCAAAAGAGCAGATGCTTCTTCAGCACCTTAAGACGCATATTCATCGCGCTTCCCCCTAATTTCCATATGAATAACTTACGTTGCTTATGAGGAGTATAGTCTCTTTTGGCGGGGCTGTAATGGGGTTCGGGCCATTGTTCCCAAAGGCTTAATAAATGCCATGAAACCGGGAAATTAATGTGATTTAAGCTGACTTCAAACCGGAGGATTTGAGCAAAATGTGTCCGCAAACCAGTTTAACCGGAGCCTGTTTGGTTAAGTAACAATCAATACATCCAATTAGCAACCAGGAGGGAATCATCATGAATAAAAAAATTGTAGGTGTGTTCCAAACCGAGCATGAAGCTTCATGGGCGATTGAAGACTTGAAGGCACGCGGGTTCCTGACGGACGATATCTCAGTGATTGCCAGAAATAGACGGGATGCCGAGGCACTCAGTGAGGAAACGGGCAGCAAAGCACCGGAAGGCATGGCTTCAGGAGCTGCCACGGGCGGGATTCTCGGCGGGGTTACCGGGCTGCTGGCAGGCATCGGCGCACTGGCCATTCCGGGAATCGGGCCGATTATTGCCGCCGGGCCGATTGCTGCTACATTGACAGGCATCGCGGTAGGTGCCGGAACGGGCGGACTGGTAGGCGGTCTGATCGGGCTGGGCATTCCGGCGGATGAAGCCGAGCTGTACGATGATTACGTGGACGAGGGCCGGATTCTGGTCATGGTCGATGCCGAGGATACGCGGGCGAACGATGTATACGCAGTGTTCCGCAGCCATAACTCTGCCAATGCCGACCGTTATATAGCGGAGGATGTAACCGCCGCAGGTGCTGAGGATACAGGACTTGAAGCGCGTGATTCGGTAAAAGATACCACCGACGCCGCATTCAACGGCACGGGTCTGGAGGGCCGCGATGATACGGGGCTGGATACGATGAATTCGGCTCCGGTCCATGAGCTTCCTGAGACTCGGGCGCAGGAGGATATCCGCCGGCCGGGTATGACGGGTGATGTGTACTCGGGAGCGACGGGCACAGACCGGACGGCGGGACAGGCTGATTAGTGTGGATTCCTCGGATGCGGGTGGGTGAGGGAACATGAGTACTGAGTTAATGGGTAACTGGGGACCGGACTTGCCGAAGTAACAGGAAACCGGGAACCAGAGTTCGGGAATCAGCGTACCGGGAGCCCGGACATCGAGTGAGCTTGAGTACCTGCAGCGCATTCGAGTATCAGTGGCTCAAAAGTGAATTAAGTGGAAAAAAGGCATCTGTTACCTGCAAAATCTTCTGTTCTGGAGAAATAAGTGCGAGGTTGCACTTAATTTGGCCCTTGCACATCAATAATGACGTTCCGGGCAGAATTAAGTGCCGTAAATCCAATTAATTCCGGTTCCGGCAGATGAAGTAGAGATTTAAGTGTCATAAATCCACTTAATGATTATCCAGCTGCGAGTGACAGTTGGAATACCGCTGCTGCTCACAGCCAATCTAAGTGAAAAGCAGTTTTCGCCGGATCGGCGTAAACGCTGCAACAGTAAGAGCCTCCCTGAAGTCCGCCGGACTTTGGGGAGGCTCTTATCATGCCCCCCGGCGAAAGCCCGTCCGCCGGAAGCCCCTACATCCAGGCCGCATTCGGCCGGGCCGGGACAACCTCCGGGATCTCCTTGCCGGGGAGGAAATGAATGCTGCGGATGTAGCGGATTGTGCGGCTCTGCGCCCGCATGATTACCGAATGGGTCTCGGCGCGCTCCTTGCCGATGAAGCGGACGCCGCTGAGGAACTCGCCGGAGGTCACGCCGGTTGCGGCGAAGATGACGTCGCCGCTGCCGACCATATCCTCCATTGTCAGGATGCGCGATGGATCATTAAGGCCCATCTGCAGGCAGCGCTGCAGCTCGAACGGGCCTTCCGGCAGCAGGCGGCCCTGCAGCTCACCGCCCAGGCAGCGCAGGGCAGCGGCGGCGAGTACGCCTTCCGGGGCGCCGCCGCTGCCCATGTACAGATCCACATCGCTGTCAGGCAGTGCTGCGGCAATCGCTCCGGCCACATCGCCGTGGCCCAGCAGCTTGATGCGCACGCCCGCTCCGCGCAGGATGCGGATCAGCCCCTCATGCCGCTTGCGGTCCAGCACCATCACCGTCAGCTCGGAGAGCGCCTTGCCGGTGATCATGCTGGCCTTGCGCAGCGTCACCTCCGCCGGCTCATCCAGGCTGAGCCGGCCGGCCAGCTCCGGTCCGCAGGCGAGCTTCTCCATGTAGATGTCCGGTGCATGGAGCAGGCTGCCCCGGTCGGCGATGGCGATTACGGCCTGGGCGTTATGCAGCCCGCAGGCGACGACCTCGGTTCCCTCCAGCGGGTCTACGGCAACATCGACGGACGGGCCGTTCCGGTTGCCGACGCGTTCCCCGATGTAGAGCATCGGCGCCTCGTCCATTTCGCCTTCGCCGATCACCACGGTCCCGTCAATGGAGACGGAATCAAACATGGACCGGATGGCTGTTGTGGCGGCGTCATCTGCTGCATTCTTGTCGCCCCGGCCGATCCAGCGTGCTGCAGATAATGCTCCCAGTTCTGTGACCCGTACAATTTCCAGTGCCAATTCGCGTTCCATATGATTTCCCTCCAGGTAAAGTCAGATTTGGATTGCAGATAATACAATCAGATATAACCCATGATCATGCCGGCAGTTTCTTCAATTGCCTTATCCGTAATATCAATAACAGGGCAGCCCAGCTTGGCAAATAATGCGGCTGCGTATTCCATCTCTTCAGTAATGCGTTCTATGCTGGCATATTGCGAGCCTGCGGGCAGGCCCAGCATCTTCAGCCGTTCGGAGCGGATCTTCAGCATAGATTCCGGCTTCATTGTCAGCCCGATAATCCGTCCGGGAGGCAGGCTCAGCAGCTGCTGCGGCGGGCCAACCTCCGGGACAACCGGATAATTGACAACCTTGTTGCCCCGGTGGGCCAGGAAGATGCTAAGAGGTGTCTTCGAGGTCCGGGACATGCCGAGCAGTACAATATCTGCCTTCAGCATTGCCCCGAGGTCACGCCCGTCATCACAGGCAACGGTGAACTCGATGGCTTCCATCCGCCGGAAATAATCCTCGTCCAGCTGATGCAGCAGCCCGGGCCGGGCTTGCGGGGCATCATCAAAAATATCAATGAAGGCCTGCATCATCGGGCCCATAATATCCACAATCCGCAGATCAAGACGGACCGCCTCCTCGCGGATGACCTCACGCAGCTCCGGCTGAACCAGGGTATATGCAACGAAGCCCTGAAGCCGGGCTGTCTCTTCCATGAGCTTGCGCAGCTCGTCTTCGCTTCTGACATTACCGTATCTTCTAATCGTGACACGCTGGTTCTGAAACTGGTGGATGACGGCCTGCACGACTGCTTCCGCCGTATCTCCAATTGAATCCGAGCATATCGTTATGAAATGGGTGGATGGCTCCATGCTCTATCGATTCCTCCGTTATGCTTTGGCTTCAAGTTCGAGGAGAAGTTTGACGATGGAAGTCTTCGTAAGTCGTCCTACAACCTCCAGGCCTCCGCCGGAGCCTTCCCCGCTTCCGGGGACAACCACCGGCAGACTGTCTACCTCGTGATAAATCATCCGCTGTGCGGCGTCGAGTACTGTATCATCCGGTGAAACGGTCACAATCTTCGGCTGGCGCGTCATCACCATGCTTACAGGCATGGACACCGCCCCGGGATTGCCCAGCGTGACCTTAAGGAAATCCTTGCGTGAGGCGACACCGGTCAGCCTGCCGTCACTGCCGCAAATAATAAGTGTACCGACATCCTGCAGGAACAGCGTAACGACAGCATCCTGGATGGTCGTATTCTCGCGGATAATGACCGGGATGATCTGAATCTCGCTGACCCTGGTATCCTGCAGCAGACTGCGGCTGTTATGGCGCGCTGCGGCCTTGCTGCCGGGGAAATAGCCGACCTTGGGCTTGGCATCGATGTATTCGAGCATGACCAGGATGGACAGGTCCCCGCGGATCGTCGGCCGGCTGAGTCCGAGACTTTCGGCGATTTGCTCGCCGGTAATCGGCGCTCTTTTTTTCACAATCTCAATAATTTGTAATTGACGCGTTGTCAGTTCGATCACATTGTTCCTCCACTTTCCGGTTTACGGGCGATTACCTGGTATTCCTTTATGGAAAAGGAGCACCGTTTGCCGATTCCCCCTTTCATTCAGACGTCCTATTTGGCATTTAATTCCCTAACTTGCTTATATAATACGCAATAATAATCAACAATGCAATATATAATACGTCATATATAATATTTTAGTGGAAATATAGGCTGTATATTGCAGTGAAGTAGAATGAAAACCTTCATTTACTAGAAAATTGGTTTAAGTGAGTGGTTTAAACTTTCCCGTATGGTAAAATCTACTAGGGGGGATTTATTTGCGGAAATCATACTTCAATTTAATCTGCGGAATAGTCATTCTTTCCGTGTTATTTACGGCATGCAGCCAAGATAGATCCCAATATGCTGAGCTATTCACACAGGTGGAGAAGCACCGGGCTGTGTTCACACAGCCGCTGGAAGATGGGCTTGCTGCTCTTGGAATTGCGGATGCCGTGGGGGAATATGATACAACTTTAGGGACTATAATGCAGGATGATATCCTGACCGTGAATGAAATGGAGTTCATTCAGCAGATTACAGCAGATGTGGCTAACGGGGTTATCGTTGGATACCGGATCGGGACGGTCTTTCCCAGATCGGAAAGCGGCTATGAGCATGCGAGAGAGCTGGTACATGCTTTTTTAGATCATTATAAACCTGCGGATGCAAAAGAGGCTGAGAAAGTCAAGAAATCAGTCCAGTCAATTGACCGGATGGCACTTCCGCTACTGCCGCTGACAGGATCAATCGAAGAATTATGGACCTGCGGTGAGGGGGAGAACAATCTGTTCATCACCTACAGGATAGCGAACAGTTTTGAGAATGATGAGGAATTGCCGCTGAATTTGTATTTCAGCTCTGAGGCGCAGCCTTAACCCCCTTCTGTGCATAGCAAATGAAAAGATAACAGAACAGCCTGAAACCCGTGTTAAGGGTCAGGCTGTTCTTTTGTAATTAATCCTGCGGCACGACTTCTATGTTTGCTTTTTGCAGCACAGGCAAGCCCGGTTTATTCTTGAACAAAAGCGCCTTCAGCGCCCCCGCATTCACCAGAATGGTACCGGCAATGATCGTGAATACCCCAAGCAGCGTCACCCAGGTGACCTCCTCGTTATAAAAGAAGAATCCTACACCGACGGCAATTGGCGGGGAGATATACAGCCAGGTGGAAGGGAACACGGGATTGGTCTTCGCGACCAGCCAGTAGAACAGCGTATGACCAACCATGGAACCGGCAACAGTCAAATAGAGCAGCGAGCCTGCAGCTTCGAACGACAGCAGATAGGAAGGATGCAGCGGCTCGGTAAACAGCGAGAGCAGGAACAGCAAAGCCCCGCCGTACATCATCTGGACCGCATTCAGCGCTACGGGGGATACGCCCGAGAAGACAGTGGTCACTTTTTTGGAATAGATCGCGCCTGCCGCATAGCAGAGCTCCCCGATCAGAACAACAATACAGCCGATCAGCCAGAGCGGAGTGACATCAGCCGCAAGGCTGGGCAGCACTAGCAGGAGAACGCCGGTGAAGCCGATGATGCAGCCGATCAGGGAGTAGACAGGCGCTTTTTGCCGGAGAAAAGCTGTCTGCATCAGCAGAATCATCATCGGACCGGTAGCTGACAGCACAGCGGCAAGTCCGGAGGATACATATTGCTCAGCCCAGTAGAGTGCAGAGAAGGTGCCGAAGGTCAGCGCCGCCCCGGTGAAGAGCAGTTCTTTGCGCAGCAGCAGCTTGAAGCTGGTTGTACCCTTGAAGACCATGAACAGGAAGATTACCGCACCCGCCAGGAAAAAACGCAGTCCCGCAGAGAAGAACGGCGGTGCACCGGCGTCTACTCCGATTTTGATTGCGAGGAAGGTAGTGCCGAAGATCAGACAGACGAGCGAATAGGCTAGCATAATCATTGTAAAGTTCCCCTTTGTGGTGGTAATGTGGCAGTCGCTTAAAGTATTCTGTTAATCATATATCCTTGTGCACAGAACAGATGAAGAGAAACAGAACAGTTGCCGGGAGAAATGCTGTACAATAAAGCAATAAGAGATTTGAGGAAGAATTACGGAAAGGCGGAGTCCGATTATGAAGAAAGCTGTGGGAGCGGAGCAAGCGAATCCTTTATTCCGCCAGGTCTGTGAGTTCATGCAGAACCGGATAGCGCGGGGGGAGTGGCAGGCGCATGACAAGCTGCCGTCGATCCGGCTGCTGGCGGGCGAGCTGGGTGTCCACCGGCTGACGGTATTCAAAGCATACAGGGAGCTTACGGAGAACGGGATGCTGTACGTCAAGGATAAATCCGGTTATTATGTCTCGCCGGGCAGCAGTCTGGCTTCTTCTGTAGAAGAGGGCGCAACGGTTCTGGGGTATACGGTCACCAGCCCCATGTCAGATATTCAACGGAAGCCGGTAACGTATCAGTTCTCGCAGGCGCTGATTGATCCGGGACTGCTGCCCAACCTGTTTCTGTCCGAATATGTCAAAAAAGTGTTCGATCTCTACCCGAAGGTGATGGGCACCTATTCTACCGTGCAGGGCGACGAGGAGCTGCGGGCTACGCTGAGCAGCCATTTCCGCTCGCGGTACCGGCTGCAGCTGTCGGCGGCAGAGCTGCTGATTACCTCAGGCGCCCAGCAGGCGATCAATCTGATCGCCGGAATTATGCTGGGACCAATGGACGCGGTACTGGTGGAGCGGCCTACTTACAGCGTGGCGCTGGATATTTTCCGCCGGGCCGGCGCACGGCTGATCCCGGTAGAGATAACGCCGCAGGGGTATGATCTGGAGGCGGTAGAGGAGCTGATGCGCAAGGCTAAGCCGCGGATGTTCTATCTGAACCCGACGCACCATAACCCTACAGGCTACACGGTGCCGGCGAAACAGCGGAAACAGCTGGTCGAGCTGGCCGAGCGTTACCGCTGCCTGCTGGTGGAGGACGATCCGTTCCGTGACATGTATTTTGAAGAGGAGCCGCCGGCCCCGTTCTTCGCCTATGATACGGAGGGCTGGGTCATCTATATCAGCAGCTTCAGCAAATATGTAGCCCCGGGTCTGCGGATCTGCGCAGTGGCTTGCCGGTACCCGTTCATGGAGCGGCTGATCAGCGCCAAGTCGATGGCAGACAACGGGACACCGCTGCTCAATCAGAAAATCTTCCTGCACTATTACACCTCACCGCGCCTGCAGCAGCATCTCGGCAAGCTGCGTATTGCGCTGCAGGTGCATAAGGAGATTATGGAGGAGGAGCTGGCTGCGGCCGGCTGGGAATGGACAGCGCCGCAAGGCGGGCTGAACCTCTGGGTGAAGCTGCCGGATACCGTTCCGGTGGATCAGCTGTTCGCGCGCTGCCTGGAGCAGTCCATTTCCTTCGTGCCCGGGGAAATCTGTGATCCGCTGGGGGAGATGAAATGCTGGCTGCGCCTAAGCTATTCCTTCGCCAGTGAAGGTGCTCTGCGCGAAGGTATGCGGCAGCTCATTGCGATTGCGCAGGAGATTAAGACGGGGCAGATGCGGAGGAATTAAATGTATTAAGCAGAGAGAAGGAACAGCGGGGACAGCAAGGACGGCAGGAACAGGAGAGGAATTTGGAGAATAAGGATATTATGGTTTATGCTGTAACCTTTCTTTTCCACTACTCGTCTGGAGGTAAAGGAGCGTGATTGTGATAGCTGCGATACGGAGATTCCGGAGTGCCTGCTTCATATGCCTGTGTACCCTGCTTGTCTTCATGACCTTGCTGACTGTGCGTCCGCAGGTTACCTATGCCTGTTCTTGCGTAGTGCCGGATCCGCCGCTTGCGGCGATGGAGAATAGTGCTGCAGTGTTCGAAGGCACGGTTATTTCGATTAAAAAACCTGGGGGCAACATCATTTCCAGCGCTGATCCCGTGCAGGTAACCTTTCAGGTAGGCGTCCGCTGGAAGGGGGAAATGGGGGAGAAGCTAACCCTAAGTACGGCGCGGTCGGAGGAAAGCTGCGGTTTTGAGTTTACTGAGGGCGGACGTTATCTCGTATATGCAAGAGAATACACAGAGGGGGAACTGAAGGCAGGCATCGGCACGCAGACCGAGGGCGATAAGGCACTAGCTAACCTGACTACCAGCATCTGTAGCCGGACTAAGCTATACTCTAATGCACAGAAGGATCTGGATGAGCTAGGTGCGGGAACTGCCGGCGGATCACCAACGGCTCCGCCGGATTTGGACGGAAGTAACGGGAATAGCGGAACCGGCGGTGAAGCCGGAGCAGATGCCGGAACCACGGAAGCCGGCGACCAGTCAGCTACGGTACAGCTTGTCTATGCGGGGATTGCTGCGGCAATAGCTATTTTCATTGCTGCCCTGCTGTATCTGCACCGGACCGGCAAGATGCGGAAATAAGATAAGCAGGAGCATTGTTCCGGGCGTATGGAGCAGGATAAACCATGTGCTGCCCGCAGGTTTATCCTGTTTGCTATGCCCGCAGCGGGTCAAGGCGGTTGCCTGTAAGCCAGGCGGCCAGCTCTTCCACGCACTCTTCCGGCGTACGCTCGGCCGTGCGCAGTGTCAGCTCCGGGTTCGCCGGAATTTCATAGGGATCGGAAATCCCTGTGAATTCCGGAATTTCACCGCGCCGCGCCTTGGCGTACAGCCCTTTAACGTCCCGCTGCTCGCACACAGGCAGCGGGCAGTCCACATAGACCTCCACAAAACCCGGCAGCTCCCGGCGGGCGTAATCCCGCATGTCTGCATACGGGCTGATCAGCGAGACTACGGCGGTTACGCCATGCCGGTTCAGCATACCGGCAAGATAGACAGCCCGGCGGATATTCTCGAACCGGTCCTCACGGCTGAAGCCGAGCCCCCGGCCCAAGTTGCGCCGCAGCTCATCGCCGTCCAGCCACTCTGCCGGCTGTCCCTGCCCGCGCAGCCGGTCCGTGAGCCGGGAAGCAAGTGTGGATTTCCCCGCTCCCGACAGCCCCGTAAGCCAGACCGTTTTTCCTGTCGGTATCTGTATCTGTGAATGTACCTGAGCTGTCATTGCCCTGTCCTCCTGTAACTTTCTGCTTGAATCGATGATCCTTAGCCGGCTATAACTGTATTTTCTGCAACTATAATCATCAGCTAATGCAAGTTTTGTCTTATAACTGCACTCTCTGCAATTAAATAGGCTGTCTATCCTCGAAAAATCAATTTTCACTATTTTTAGCTGTACAGAATACAGTTATCAGCACAAATCCGGTCGATATCCTTCTTTTAACTGTACGAAATACAATTATCAGCTGCCGGCGGCTTGGCTGAATTCCTTTCATCCATCCCCAATCAGCGAGCCGTCCGCCGCCAGCCAGCAAACCGTCTGCCGCCGAACGGCGGATCTTTCACTCACCTTACCGGCTCCCTGTTGAAGCCGCATTCCGCATATCCCGCCGGAAGCTCTGCTCTGCGGCATTGTAAGGAATCCGCTCCAGCAGGCCAGGGCCGTATATCTGCTCCAGCTGCAGCTCCGGCATGTGGATATAGCCGATATAACAGTCGCAGACCTTCATCCGGCAGCTCCGCTGTGCGGACAGGCCCTCCAGGCCGTCGCGGTACAGGTTGCCGATTACGCCCCGGTCCTTGTAGCAGCGTTTCACGAGTCCTGCACCCTGTACATAGAACACGTTGCTGCCGGCATTGCAGCTAGAGCCGAGGCTGTCGTAGTCCATAGCATTGATCCGGAAATGCGGATCGATCCCGCTAAGGAAGCGCAGGTCCTCCTCGGTATAATAATCCGGTTTATCCTTGTAGGCGTTCACCCACAGGTAGACATCCTGCGGCAGGACGGCGCGCAGCGAAGCGATGGCCGGAAAGGCGCTATGCACCCCCACGCTGCCCACGCTGAATGGAATCCCCTGCTCATATACAGTCATGCACTGCGCGAGGAACCTTTCCCCGCTCACCTGACCCGGGTGATAGGTCGCCCAGAAGGCGGATTTTGCCGGATTCAGCTCCTTAATGAAATCAAGCCGGGCCGACAGGTTGGTCTGGATGGCGACCTTGTCGACATGCTCCAGGTGCGACAGTGTCACCAGTGCATCCCGGTACCAGCGGTGGGTCAGTCCTTCCCCGTAGGGATTGAAGAAGACAGACAGCCGGTGGCCGGCTGCCCCTTGCTCCGCTACCCAGCGGACGAAGACCTCGAGACCTTCGCGGTCTTTGGCGAGAGTGGCGGCGCTGTCTCTGGTTTTACCGAAGGGGCAATAAGGGCAGTCATAATTGCAGGAGGAAAGGGAACCCCGGTAGTAGAGGACCGCCTTCATGGCAGGACGAACTCCTTCATCTGCTCCCGGATGTCGCCGGAGATGAACCAGTCCCCGATGGAATCGGAATAGCCGAGTCCTTCAGGAGTCAGCCGCAGGATGCCCTCTTCATCCCTGGCGAATCCGCTCTGCACCAGCAGGGCCAGCTCGGGGTGATCCCCCCATACCGAAGAGCCGAACCGCCGGCTGTAATCTGCAAGAGGAAGACCTTCACTGTGCAGGACCGCTTTTAGAATGAACCGCCGTTTCTGTTCAGCCAGGCTCAGCACGATTCCGTAATCTGCCGTATCATACCGCTCTGCTCCCACATATTCTGCTATGATGCTCTGCGTAGCTTTGCGGCTGACGCCGTAGCGGGAAGCATAATGCACATGCCGGGTATAGGACCGGGCACCGCACCCGAGACCGACCATTCCCTCCTCCTGGCAGCTGTAATCGAGAATTGCCTTGCTGGTCCCTGCTTCCTCCTTGGCGAATCTGCGCATCGAGTACTGGCGGTAACCGTGCTCTGCAAGCAGCAGGCAGGCAGCCTGATAGCATTCGTGGCGGATATCCTGCTGCTGCAGCAGATCCCCCGGCTTCACGATCGTATGCTCACGGGTGTAGAGCGGGTAGATGAAAATCTCCTCCGGAGCATAGCGCAGTGCCTGATTCAGCGAATAGAGCCAGGAGTCCACAGTCTGCCCCGGAAGCCCGTAGATCAGATCCAGATTGAGGATGGGGAAATCATATTTCCCCAGCAGCTCAAGCGCCCGGTACACCACATCCGGGTCCTGCGGCCGGTAGATGGCAGCCGATTCGGCAGCCACGAAGCTTTGAATTCCCATGCTGACCCGGTCCACGGTATGCTCTTTTAGAATCGACAGCTTCTCCCCGGTCAGGGTCTCGGGCGAGGTTTCAACAGAGATGGACGTGGTGCTGAGGTCAACACCCATAATATCCGCTGCAATGGCGAACAGCCGGTTCAGCTGCGCAGGCGCGAGCAGGCTTGGCGTTCCGCCGCCGATGGCGAAGCGCGCATAAGGCTTATGTCCGGTAAAAGCAGCCCACTGCCGCGCCTGCCGCTCCAGCGCATCCACGTACTCGGCGTGGACATCCGCTCTTTTATCGGGCAGGGTGAACAGGTTGCAGAAGCCGCAGCGCGCCCCGCAGAAGGGAATGTGCATATATAAGAAGAAGCTCTCCGCAGGCTCATCCCGCCACAGCTCCTCAAGGGAAAGGGGGGAGGCGAACCCGCGGTAAGCGGTTTTGTGCGGGTAGGAGTAGAGATAATTGCGGTACGGGTTAGCTGTAATCAGCTCTGTCCACTGCTGCAGCTCCCTTGGAGAGAAGGGTGGTTGTCCGCCTGTATTCTTGTGATGGTCTATGGATTCTCGGATTGACGTCATACGTTCTCCTTCCTAGAAATAATTATAGGTGCAGGTGTGCTGTCAGAGGATGAACTCGCGGTAAGGGACATTCCATACCGTGTCATGCGCCAGCCGGTGGCCGTGATAGCCGTCTTCCCCGAATGCCTCACCGTGGTCGGAGAACACCATGCAGAAGACCGGATTGCCGCGCTCGCGGAAGGCAGCCAGCAGACGCCCCAGTTCACCGTCGGCATAGCGCAGGGCAGCACGCTGGCTGTCCACGGAATCACGCTTCGCCCCCGGCAGGAAGATATGGCTCGGGCCGTGAATCGCCGAGACATTAATGAACATGAACAGACGCTGATCCAGTGCGGTATTATCCAGTAGTTTCAGCGCATGATTTACCTGATGCTCCGTTGAGCGCGGATTCGTCACCCCGAACGTCATCCGCCAGTAGCTGTGCTGGAAGTAGCCGGGGAGGACACGGGCCAGCGGCACTTTTTTGCTGAAAAAAATAACGCCCCCGATACATACGGTCTGATATCCCGCCGCCGCCAGCCCTGACACCATATCCGGCGTATCAAACAACCAGGTATGGGGATGCGTTGCAAGGCCGGTATTCCGGGAATGGAACAGCCGTATATGCCCGGCTTTGTCCGTCGTGGCCGGCGTGGGCAGGAATCCGCCGAAGAAGGCATGATGGGCCGCATAAGTAAAGCTGCCGGGCGTGTGCCGCAGTTCCCAGGAGCCGTTGCCGCACAGATTGGGGCAATTCGCCTCCTCCAGCACAGCGGCATCATAGCGCAGCGTGTCGAGTGTGATCATCAAGATATCATGGGTGCCGACAACGGCATTCATATCAGTCATAGGGACAGATTCCTCCCGGTCAGCTGCTTCATTTCCCATTCGTAGGTGCTGCAGCCCTCGTATTCCACATCGTATAACAAGTCGCCAAAAGGGTTCACATCCGCCGTATACGTCCGGCCGGAGCTGCCCACCAGTACATCAATTCCCGCGATGGATGAACGCGGAAAAGCGGCCAGCGCCTGCTCGGCGGTCAGCCGAACCTGTGCCTGCAGCTCCTCCGTTAGTCCGGCCCCGGCCGGGGTCATCCGGCGGCTGCGCAGATGCAGATTGGTGATCGGCGTGGTGCTCACCCGGGCAACGGCATGGCAGGCCCGGCCTGCCACGACCAGCTGGCGGATATCGAAGGATTCTCCGCTTCCGCCGGGCTTCGGGATCCACTGCTCGGCATAGGCGCCGTGGCGGTAGAGCCAGTTGATGATGCCGGCGAGTATGGCAGAACCGGTGTAGCGCTGCAGCTTGCCGGAATTATAGTACACCGGGGGACGGGTGATGTAGTTCTCGACCCCGATGGTAGTTATTGCAATCTCAGCTCCCGTTGCGGGGTTAAGCTGATAGGCGATCACGCCGGAGGCGGCAGAGCCGCAGGCCAGCTTGATGAAGACGCGGTGCATCCGCTGCGAGACCATCAGCTCGCGGAGGGAAGCGTAGTCCACCGGCGCTTGTCCGCTGCTGCTGCGCAGGGGCCGTGGAACCGGAACGCCGGACGCAGCCAGAATCTGCTGTGTCCGGCGTTTATCGGTCATCGCGGCGATCTCCCCGGGATGATTGGTCCAGCGGGAGGCGGGCAGAAGCTGCTCCGCTTCCCGCTGAATCCGTCCCAGCAGCCGGCAGTAGCCGCGGAACCACTGGGACGGGTGATGCAGCACGCCGGGCAGCTCCTTGAGCGCCCCGGCGGTTCGGAAGCTTAACGGACGGAGGTCCGGCTGCTGCCCGAAGGGATGCAGCGAATCATCTCCGTCCGGCGCATCCGGCGCACCGAGCGCAATCAGGGCGCGCTCGAGCGCGAAGCTGCCGCCCGGCGATTCCAGCCGGAGCAGCGGCGGTAGCTCATTCTGCTGCTGTCCCGCCTGCTCCAGCAGCTCAGCCAGCGGCCGGCCCTGCAGCAGCCCGGCGTAAGGGATCAGGACCGCCGGCGGCATTCCGAGCCGGCTCCGCGCCTGCCGGATGCCGTCCGCGCGCCTGTCGCCGGGATTGCAGAACACGATCAGCGGCTCAGCAGCGGGCCTCACTCGGTAATGGACGGATAACGCCAGTCGTCTTCATCATCGCTTGTCTGCTGGTCGCTGACATCGGCCGGCAGGCCGCTGTTCTTGAGGCGCAGCATCATTTCATCAGACATATAGTGGCGGCTCAGGTTGAGCAGCTTCAGTCCCTGGATCCGTCCGCTTGCGAGCAGCGCTTCGGCTCCGGTGTCGCTAAGAGTGCCCAGCGACAGATCGAGCGTCTCCAGCTGGTCCAGAATCGGGGCATCTGCTAAGGCAGCGGCGATTTCATCTTGAATTTCACTGTTTTTCAGTCCCAGATAGGTGAGCTTAGGAAATTTCCCCGGTTCAATCAGCGGGAGCAAATCCTCCAGCCCGCCGTCAAAGCCGTATTCGTCTACCCCAAGATACAGCTCCAGCTTCTGCAGATTCGGCAGCGCGGCGGCGGCGATGTCTGCCAGCACATTCCGGCTGAGTCCGCCCGTAATAATAATCAATTCTTCGAGCTTGTCATGCTGCAGGCCGCTCAGCCGGAGATCCGTCCCGCCTTGTATCGTCAATGATTGCAGCTCCGGATAAGCAGGGAGCAGCGGTGAGAGATCGGTCTGGTTAATCCATGAAATTTCACATTCCTCATAGCTCATTTCCCCGATGAACAGGCTGCGCAGCGCAGGGAAGCTGGCACTGTGCTTCACCAGCGCCTGGACAACCTCCTCTGAACTGGTCTCATAGGCTTGACCCCAATCGCCGATTGTCAGGCTGGTTAATTCACCCGCCTCCGGGCTGCTGCTTAAGCGTTCAATCTCCTCAACAATCCGCTTGCCCTCTTCGAATTCATCGTAACCGATACTGAGCTTCACTACCGTCATGAACATTCCCTCCCGGAAAATAATAGCTTCCAATTCACCCTAACATTTAGGAGAAAGGGAGTCAAATGGCGGGAATAGGAGGCAGCAGCGCAGGGGGCGGCGGAATAAAAGGGGATGAATATCGGCTTGCCGGCATCCCGGTTGGCGGAGTCCGCCGCAGCAGGGCAGAACGTTTTTCCGGAATAAGTGTATACATATATTGGATGATCTTATATCTATAGCAAATCTATAACAGAAATCTTTGAGAGAAATAGGTATGGTGGTATAATAATCCTTTTGAGGTCTTTTTATCCAAGGTGTTGAATGAATAAAAAAGGAGACTTAAGTATGATGCAGAAAATTATGCTTGTAGAAGATGATCCTAAAATTGCCGGGCTTCTACAGACGTATATTGAGCGTTATGGGTATCAAGTGCATTTAGTTCAAGATTTGCTTCATGTAATGGAGGATTTTACAGCCTTCAGCCCGGTTCTTGTGTTACTTGATATTAATCTGCCAAGCTACGATGGGTATTACTGGTGCCGGCAAATCCGTAAAATCTCAACTTGTCCTGTTCTGTTTATCTCGGCCCGGTCCGGTGAGATGGATCAGATCATGGCACTTGAAAATGGCGGGGATGATTATATCGTCAAGCCTTTTCACTATGGGGTTGTGATGGCCAAGATACAAAGCCATCTGCGCAGGGCTTACGGGGAGTATGCTTTTAGATATGAGGAGAGAGTGGTTGAATCTCAGGGGCTGGTACTATATCCGGAACGGCTGGAATTGCATTTAGGAGAGCAAATGACCATTCTGACCAAAAAGGAATGCGACTTAATGGAGCTCCTGCTTGAACGTTATCCCCGTATATCCAGCAGAGAGATGCTGCTCGAGAAGTTGTGGGATGACCAGGTATACATAGATGAGAATACCCTTAATGTAAATATCAACCGGTTAAGAAAAAAACTGCACGAAATCGGCATTGATCAGGGAATTCTGACGGTAAGGGGAATGGGCTATTTGCTTAATACATCTGTTTGGGCCCAGCAGGAGGAAGTATGAAGTTGTTTTTCCGTGAGCACGCCTTACTGATTGCTGTTCAGCTTCTGCAGTTTGGAATGATTCTGGCGATCTTTTGGCTTGATGGTTACCGCAGCCTGTGGCCTGCGCTATATTCCGTATTTATCGGACTCTTTCTGCTGGCATGTTACTTACTCTATCATTATTATAGCCGCAAAAAATATTATGAATTTCTTAATAAGCCGCTTGATACCTGGGATTCCTCTTTTCAGAAGATTGGTGATGCTCCCGTTGCCGAAGCCCTTGAACAGCTTCTGCAGATGCAATTCCGCCTATATCAGCATAAGCTGGATTCTTTACAGCATCAGCAGGAGCAGCATCTGGCCTTCATGAACCAGTGGGTGCATCATATGAAAACCCCTCTATCCATTATTGAGTTAACTATTCAAAGTATTGACGAACCTGAATTGTCAAGTATCCGTGAAGAGATAGAGCGCATGAGCGGCGGTTTAACAACGATATTGTATATGGCGCGGCTGCGTTCCTTCGAACAAGACTTTCATATCAAGCCGGTGCGCTTATCGAATGTGGTAAGGGAGGTTCTCCATGAGAACAAGCGTCTTTTTATCCGCAATCAGATTTATCCCGAGTTTCACGACCATACTACAGGGTTGAGTGTGGAATCCGATGAGAAATGGCTCTTCTTCATTCTGCTTCAGCTTATTAATAACGGCATCAAATATTCGGCGGTGAAGGGGAAGACTAACGAGAAGTTAATTATTTCATCCTATCTCCGGGAGCAGCAGGCTGTACTTGAGGTCCGGGACAACGGGATAGGCATCCCTGTAACAGATATAAAACGTGTATTTGATCCCTTTTTTACCGGAGACAACGGAAGGAAGCTCCGGGAGGCCACGGGGATGGGCTTATATCTCAGCAAAGAGGCGGCAGATCATCTGGGGCACCTGATGGAGTTGGAGTCTGCAGTTGGGAAAGGGACAACCGTCAGGCTTATTTTTACATCGTACCAAACCTTACACTGATGTAAGGAAATTGAAAGAGAGAACGATAGCTCAGTTTTTAGGAGAAGAGATATACTAATACCAAGGCAAGCGGGCTTGCTGAAGGAGGATATCAATAGATGCTTAGTCTTAAGCAGGTTAGCAAGATCTATGAGGGGAAAATAGCTTACCGGGCTTTATCCAATATTAGCCTGTCTGTTGAAAAGGGGGAGTTTGTTGGTATTATGGGCCCTTCCGGCAGCGGAAAAACAACCCTTCTAAATATCATTGCTACAATTGATACACCCACCACTGGCGAAATTGTAATAAACGGCAGGATTCTTACTGAATTGACCAAAGATGAGATGGCTGTATTCCGCAGAAAAGAACTGGGATTTGTGTTTCAGGATTTCAATCTTATGCATTCATTAACTGTTGAGGAGAACATTGTACTTCCCTTAACTCTGGACGGACAAGAAATAAATTACATCAGAAGAAGGAAAGAGGAGATTGCAGAGCGGCTTGAACTCACAGGCATTCTGAAAAAACGTATTTACGAAATTTCAGGCGGGCAAGCACAACGAACTGCCATTGCCAGAGCGATGATTAACGATCCCAAGCTCCTGCTGGCCGATGAGCCTACAGGAAATCTGGATTCTAAGTCCGCCCGCAATGTGATGGAATTATTGAGAGAGCTTAACCGGAGTAAGGGGACCACAATGGTGCTTGTCACCCATGACGCCTTTTCCGCCAGCTTTTGTAACAGAGTGATTTTTATTAAAGACGGTCTGTTTTATGCAGAGATTCATTGTGGTGAACAGAGACAATCCTTTTTTCAAAAAATTACAGATACCCTTGCATTGTTGGGAGGGTACAACAGTGAATTTCCGTCAATTCGTGTTCCGTAATGTTACCCGCAGTAAAAGGCTATATTTAGCGTATGTGCTTAGCAGCATTTTTACAGTAATGATTTTTTTCACATTTTCCATTTTTTCTTATCATCCCGTAATTTTGAATTTGGACCTTACCATTGCCGCAGCTTTCTCGCTTTCGACATCTAAATGGATCATATATGTATTTTCAATCTTCTATATTCTCTATTCCATGAATGTTTTTCTAAAGTCACGTAAGAAGGAATTCGGGCAGTTAATGATCCTTGGCATTTCGGGAAAACAATTGCGGTTTTTGGTATTTTGGGAAAATGTACTGATTGGTATCGTCTCCATAACCGGGGGAATATTTTTAGGCTTAATCTTTGCCAAAGCGATTTTGATGATCGGTGAAAATATCCTGGAATTCAAGATCCGGCTATCCTTTTATTTCCCGTTTAAGGCGATTGCACTTACCATACTCTGTTTCTCGGTATTGTTCATTTGCATTTCGTTCTTTATTACTAAGGTTGTTCGTGGCGGAACCGTGATTAATCTGCTGAAATCCGGAGATCTGACCTCTAAAGAGCCAGAAGCCTCAGGTCTGCTGTCTCTGCTCGGAGCAGCGGGACTATTAGCAGGTTATTATTCTGCGCTGCATACGAATCTGGAGAACTTATCCCGGACCATGGTTCCCACAATAATTATGGTTATGCTTGGAACTTACTTGTTGATTTCACAGTTCAGTGTGTTCCTTATTCACTTCTTAAGACGGAACGAGGCAATACTCTGGCGTAAAAGCAATATGGTGCTCATATCAGATCTCGCGTACCGGATGAAGGATAATACCCGCACCTTTTTTCTGGTGGCTATGATCTCTACGGTTTCCTGCTGTTCTATTGGTTCATTCTACAGTCTGCAGAATATGGTCGATGATACTTTATCAACGGAGAATCCATTTTCATTGTATTACTTATCTTATCCGGGAAACCCGGCAGAACGGGAACATATCTTGCAAATAAATAATAAACTTGCGCAAGCCCATACCAAAACTTCTGAAGTAAGTGAAGCTTTGCACTATTATACCGTTCCCGGTGGAGCAGCTGCCGCTTTAATTGTGAGCAGCTCACAGTATAACCATTTTGCGCGTATCCTTGATGAACCTGGTACCGACATTTCAGCCGGTTCCGCCATTGTAGTTCACTCCAGGAAGTTTAATTCAAGCCAAGAGTCTTCTTTTTTGACTAACAACTTAATTTCGGTAACAGGAAGCACGGTAAAAGTAACTCGGGAAATATCAAGCTCCGTAATACGCAGTCATCACAATTATATTGTTATGGCAGATGAAGATTATGCCCGGTTGCCAAAGCCAATCAAAATAGTCAACTACTATGTTTGGTATACGGGGACTCCATATCCGGAATTGTCTGGTGCCGGTGAACAGTTGTCAAAGGAACTGGAGGGCACCGGTTCAGAATTTGAATTCTACGCACGTGATTATGAAATACTGTATTCCAGGCAAAGTATTGGATCAATTCTCTTCGTTGGATTATTTGTAGGTGTGGTTCTCTTTCTATCAGCAGGCAGTTTCCTTTACTTCCGCTTATTCTGTGATTTGGATGCCGACAAGGCAAAATTCAAATCTGTTTCGCGGATAGGGATCACCCGGAAAGAGCTAACCGGCATGTTGACCAGGCAAATTTTTCTGGTATTTCTCGTACCTACTATTATCACTTTGACCCATGGAATGATTGCAATGATTACACTTTCGGTCATGTTTCAATATTCCTTGCTTAAGGAATCAGTTACAGTACTGGGCATATATCTGTTGATTCAGGCAATGTACTTCTTAATCGTCCGTTTCTTCTACATCAAGGCAGTCAAGGCCGCTCTTTAGAACTTACATTGGAAGGTGAAATAGTGGACAATATCTCTGTTTTACATATTGATGAAGATATTCTATGGCGTGACAAGATCAAACAATACATAAGAGGGCAATCCAACATTACTCTTACCGCAAGCGTGTCGTCAGAGCAGGAAGCTATTATCCATATGCAGCAGTCCAAGGTGGATGTGATTGTAATGGAAGTACTGCTGAATGATTCTCCTAACAATGGCTTTGACATCATCACTAAATTATCAGAAATACAACAGGTTGATATCATCGTCTTGTCCTCGGTCAATGATCTGGAAATCATCACAGACATCTTTTGTGCCGGAGCGGTCAATTTCTTGATGAAGCATAATTTCGAAGACATTGCAATTGCTATCCGTGATGTGCATTTGAAACGGGTCTCCATTCATCCGGATGCTACACCAATAATTTGTGGAGAATTTCGCAGATTGAGAACGCAAATGTTTGACCAATTACTTACTCCTGTTGAACGCCAGGTTATTACATACTTGTATCAAGGCAATTCAAAGCCTCAAATCAGCAAAATCATGAATGTTGGATTTGAAACTACAAAAACGCATGTCAAACATATTCTTTCAAAACTGCAGGTTGGCAATTGTAAAGAAGCGGTGAAATTAGCCGAACGAAGAGGCTTATTCAAGGAAAATGCAAAAATACCCTAAAGTGGGATAAAAATATCCCACTGGTTAAATATATAAAAATATATATTATAAATGGTAGAAGAACTTGTATCGTATTCTGTGCGGGTACCAGCTCAGCGGTATGTTCATAAGCTTCTTCAAAAATAACTATGGTTAATTTATTAATTGACCCAAAGGAGAAGGCATAATGGCTAATAATCAATTTGATTTGGATGTACAGGTAACAAAATCGGGTGGCAAAGTTCAGCCCCAATTCACAAGTCTTTCTGGTTGCACTGTAAAATTCACCACTACCTGCACAGATACTTGTGTTACTAAAAACAGCGGCTGTTTCACCAATACGTGTTTCAATCTTTGTTAGTAGAAATTATACCTTGAAATTGTAATGTTCTATGTGACTCGCTCCAGTACATTTGGAGTGAGTCACATAATTTAAACATCAGAGGAGGTCACTCAAATGTCTGATTCCATTGTTAAGGTTGACAAGGTTAGTAAGAAGATGGGGCGTAAAATGATTATTAATGAAACCTCTTTTGTCTTAGAAAAGGGGAAAATCTACGGTTTTATCGGACCTAACGGAGCTGGAAAGACAACTCTGATGCGTATGATAACAGGTTTAATAGAGCCTAGCGGCGGGCAGATTCAGATAGACTCTTTTGATCTGAAGAAGGAACGGTCACAGGCCTTGGCACGAATTGGCGCTATTATCGAATCCCCCGTATTCTTCGACTATATGACCGGAAAGCAAGTCCTCAGGAATCTATCCCGGCTTCATCCTGAAATATCCTCATCGGACAGAGATGCCCATATTAATAAAATACTTAAATCTGTAGGACTGCTGGAACGATGCAATGACCGGGTAAAGACGTACTCCCTTGGTATGAAACAACGTCTGGGTATAGCGCAGGCTCTTCTTGGCAACCCGCAATTACTGTTGCTGGATGAACCTTCCAATGGCCTAGATCCAATGGGAATGCATGAATTAAGAAAAATTATATTTAATTTGCGTGATGAGAAAGGGCTGACCTTTTTAGTATCCAGTCATTTGCTCGATGAGCTGCAGCAGATGTGTGATCAGTTAATTATTTTACGGGAAGGTACGATTATCTGGAATGGTAAAATCGGAGAAATGGTATCTGACGGAAGAAGACTTGAAGAATCTTTTATTGAGTTGATGCAATCATGAAATCGCTAATTTACAGTGAATTTGAAAGACTGTGGACTAGAAAATGGGTATGGCTTGTTTTTCTGGGGATTCCGGTGATAGCTTATTGTTTGGCTAACTATTTTGCTTGGATTAATCATTCTGTTTCGCCTAACAGCATGAATTATACATTCTCAAACAAACTTATGTTTGTCGGTCTGAGAGAACTGCTTCCTATCATTTGTAACTTTGTACTTTTGCCGTTTGTGGCGACCATATTTACTGAGGACTATTATAGCGGAAGAATGCGTCTCCTGTTTATACGTCAATATTCTAAAGGGCAGATTTTTGCAGGGAAAATTATAGTGCTGTATTTGACCATATTATTGCTGCTTCTTTCTTTCGGGATTTGTTTGATGATTATGGGAATTATTAAGCTTCCATCTCAACATTCTGCGCTGATCGCAAGCGATACTTTACAACAGTATGCGCTGGCTTTCGCAACCTTAATCGGATTATCCAGTCTGCTGTCGAGTATAGCTATGTTTAGCAAGAACGTAACATACTCTATAGGCATTGGCTTATCTTATATTATAATTCCATTAATTTTTGAGCGGCTGATTTATGATATTGGAGCCTCGATGCCGCCACTCGTGAATAATGCTATAGCCCTGATCTTCATTCCGCTAATGCAAAAGAACGGGATAGATCATGTGTTGCTAGGCAATAATTTGGTGCTGCTGTTCATCTCCATTATATTAATCATTCATGTTTCTATAGGGACATGGATTGCCTATCGCCGGTTTATTTATGAAGATTATGCACATTAAGGGGTGATGAAATGTTAGGGTTATTAGTTAGTGAAAGGGAACGGGTTTGGAAAAGAAAGCGTGTACTCTTTCTAATAATAGCTTATTTATGTATTGTCGCCATCTATGCCTTCCGTCTTATACAGAAGGGGGAAGGCGTGTATGATTACGGCGAAGGTAGGGCCGTGCTTACTAATTTAAATCTATCATGGTTTGTGCTGCAGGATATGTCATTTATTGTTCAGGCCATTATTGTTCCTATCTTTGCTATAGGCTCATTATGCGATGAAATTACCTCAGGTGCCTACCGGTTCTACATGCTTCGCCCGTTTGGGCGTTTTCAACATTTACTTGTCAAACTCTATGCACAATTAGAAGTGATCTTCATTTTTATTGCGGCTACATATGTCTTATCAACAATTCTGGCGTGGGTATTTTTACCGCATAGCTCATCTGCAGTTTTGTATCATTCCACGACACAGGTTAGCTCTATACAAGCCAATATCTATAGCTTTAAGCTGTTTGGAATACACTTTCTTACCTGCACTTTAATGCTAATGATGAGTAGTGTTATTTGTTTTTTTGTTCCTATATCCGTTATAGCTTTTATCTTGATTCTGTTCCTTCCATTCGTGATTTATTTGATGAATTCAGAATTTCTTATCTTAAATAATCCATTCTCAGTAGTTCTTGATGTCCTGAGCGATACAGGACACAGCGTCTTCTGGTTCTATCTGGGGGGCAGCTTGCTTGTCTTTACTCTTGTAAGTTTCGTTCAATGGAATAGAAAGAGCATTTGAGAACTCATTCAGGAGGGCATCATGTCACAGAAATCGTATCACTATGAAACCCTAGATTTTTTCATGCTGCGTGCGCCATTGCTATCAATAGACCGCTTCAAAGAGTACTTCCCCCGGGAATGTGAGGACCAGGAGAAACTGCGTGAGACCTCGCTGGCGTATCTTATAAGCTTGTCTAAATCACCAGTAATACGGGAAGCAATAGCAGCCTCCAGCCCGAGTCTGCTGGATTCCTTGGCTCATCTTGATAACAGCAGCAATCCGCGAAAACAAAGGCAAGTGATCAAAGGCTTCATGAGATATTTGCTTCGGATGCTAAGTAGACCCACTCCCTTTGGGTTATTTTCGGGTGTAACATACGGAATGTTTGATCAGCGGTCTGCTATGACAATGAATGATACGCCTGCTTACAGAAAACGTGCCCGGCCGGATATGGAATGGTTTCTTAAAATTATTGAGAACATAGAAAGCCAGGAAGAGATCGTGTCTCAGCTTCAAGTACAGCAAAACTCGCTTATTTATCGCCAGGGTGAGAGAGCGAAGATTCCATATACCGCAAAATACGGCACGCTTGATCTGGGGGAAAATAACAGCGTGTCTGTACGTGCTACTATGGCCTTTGAGACTGTTATGAGAGCCTGCGAGCGGCCGGTTCAATACTCCAAGCTGGTACAAACAGTTCATAAGGAGTTCCCGGAAGCCGGTATAGATACAATCAGCCAATACATATGGCAATTATTCAATCAGGAATTCTTAATTTCCGCACTACGGCCTCCTACTACGAATGCAAAGCCGTTAGAATACCTTATTACGGCTTTGCAGGAAGTATCAGGGGTTGAGAAGTTAACTGCTGATTTGTTGTACATACGTGAACAGATTAGAGATTATGAAGAAACGCCAGTAGGCTCAGGAGAAGCAAAGCTCTTGAATTTGTATGAGGAAATGAAGGCTATTGTGGATGTTCCCTCTCTGCTACAGATCGATATGTCTTTTGGAGACCAGGCTATTCGGATTAATCATACAGTCCGTAAAGACATAGAACTGGCTGCTGAACTTCTTATGAGCTTCTCAGCGGAACCGCAGGAAAGTCCGCATCTGAGAGAATACTGCGATGATTTTCTGGAAAAATATGGTCCTCACCGTGAGATTCCATTGCTGGAGCTGCTGGATGAGGAGCTCGGATTGGGTGCGCCGGCGACATACCGCTACCCCCAAAGCAGAAGAAACATTAAAAGCCCGGCTGCGCCCCTTACCTCCAGACGGGAGCAATGCATGGTTAAATGGCTTCTTTCCAGTCTCCATAAAGAAGAACAGGAAATTGTCCTGGATGAAGTAATGATTCAAGAATTAATTGGAAGTGAAAGTAAAGATACGCGCCCATTTCTGCCTTCTATGGAACTGTTCTTCTCCATTCTGGCCGAAGATGAAAAGGCTGTTGATAATGGGGATTACACGCTTGTTCTGGGTCCCTATGCAGGCTCACATGGTGCAGGAATGACTTTCGGAAGGTTTATTGATATTCTTGGAGATCCATTTAAGGATTTATTCAAAGTAATCAATCAAAAGGAGGAACAGATTGTTCCGGATAAATTAATTACGGAGATTTCTTATCTCCCGAGTGCCGGCCGGGTGACTAACGTTGTACTTACTGAGAATTTCAGAAACTACGAGATGGCAATGGGAACCAATCAGATTATTCCTGAGGAAAAGCAGGTTAAACCTAATGATTTGGTCGTGGGTGTAAGGGACGGATATTTTTATGTGAAATCTCTTAAGTATAACCAAGAAATAATGGCGACAGCTAACCACATGCTTAATATAAATGAGTCGCCCAATGTATATCGCTTCCTGCGGGAAGTGAATCAGCAGGGATACAGGAGATGGAGAAGGCTGGACTGGGGAATACTGGACGTTTCTCCATTTACTCCGCGTATCCGATACAAGAATATTATTTTATCTCACGCAACGTGGAACCTGAGATTACCACAAGAAATAATTGATCTAGGCAACAAAGCCGATTGTAAGCCGCTGGTAGAAGATTTTCTTGCAGAATGGAAAGTTCCCCGTTATGCCTATATGATTCATTTTGACAATAGAATAATGCTTGATCTACATAACCCCTTACATATTGAAGAGGTCTGCAAGGACTTGATTACTAACCATGAAGTAACGTTTATTGAACACTTTGGTGAATTTAACGGACACCCGGTTCATCGTGAAGACGGCCGGTTAATTGCAGAATTTGTCTTCCCTCTTGTAAAGCGGTATTCAGATCATGACGCGAATAAAGAATCAGCTCTAATGACTACTGGTTCAAGAGAGAATGTCCTGTTGCCAATTACAGAGAAATCGCAGCGGATTTTCCTGCCTGGAGATACATGGTTTTATGCCAAGCTTTACGGTATTGATAGCCGGCAGGATGAATTTCTTGCCAGACACTGGCAGGCATTTTCTCAAGGCTGTAATGAAATAGGCGCTGTGGAGCATGCCTATTTTATAAGGTATTCAGATCCGGAACAACATATCAGGGCCAGGTTTTTTACCGGATCTACAGAAAAAACGGGGAAATTCATGCCGCTTTTCTACGAGTGGACAGCTGCTTTACTCCAGGATGGAATGATATCTAAAGTTGTAGTGGATACTTATGAGCCTGAATTGGAGCGTTACGGCGGACCGCAGTTAATGCCACTGGCAGAAGTAGTCTTCTCAGCAGATAGTGAGGTTTCTGCAGAGCTTATCCGGTTAATGCGCTTTAATCAGATTGAACTCAGCCAGGAGGTTGTTGCGGTAATAAGTGTCGTCGAGATCCTGCGGCAATTCGGCTATAGCCATGCAGAAATACTGGCTTTGTTTAATCGTCACTTTGATGTGAAGGAGTATCTGAACGAGTTCCGTCAGGCACGGACGCTGCTTATGCAGCTGCTAGGCGCAGACTCCTCAGTATCCTTGCCCGACTGTCCTGATGGAGCAACCGTGTATAACATTTTGGAATTGCGGACAGCTGCTCTAAGAGATTATGCTGCTGAATTCATGAAACAGGAAACCGGGGGCACATTGTTCAACTCCAAAGAGGATGTGCTGTTAAGCATCATTCATATGCATTTAAACCGGCTGTTAGGAATTGATCGTAATCAGGAAAGAAAGATAATGATTATGACCCGGCATGCCGTAAATAGTCTGGTTCAATACCGGAGGAAAAAAGGATGACACAGCACGAAAGGGGAAACGGGGGGAATACTTATGAAGTGGTTCATTCCGTAACTCAGGGAATTGAATTAATTAAACTTATGTTTAGGGTCAGTAAACGGTACACCATAATGAGTATGACTCTATATATGGTACAAGGCTTTATGCCGGTAATTGTCTTGCTGTCAACGCAAAACCTGCTGAATAGTGTTTCTTTAGCTTGGCAATCTGATAAGACATGGATGCTGTGGCAGTTTTTAATATTTTTTTTCGTATTTGCAATGAAGAACATTATAGATTCTGTTCAGCAATATGTTGAAGGCAACTTTCAGCATTTTGTATCTCAATCTCTAAATATAATGATTTGTGACAAGTCAACTACTCTTGGACTTCAGGATTATGAAAATCCGGCTGTTTCTGATCAACTTAAGCGCGCTCAACAAGAAGCCGGAACCCGTCCTTATCAGATGTTATCCCTGATCATGAGCCTGGCTTCAAGTCTTATTACAGTTACCTCTTCAGCGGTGCTGCTGATGGTCTGGAAATGGTGGATTCTTCTTGTCCTCATAGTTACTTCATTTATTTCAATATATTCTATAGTGAAAATAAATCGTGAGCAATTTCAGATTGATATGGGGCGTACGCCGCTAATACGGCAATCTTGGTATATTACATATCTGCTAACTAACGAAAGTACGTTTAAAGAAATTAAAATTTATCGGCTTGGTTCCTTTTTGCTAGAAAAATACCGTGTCTTGATGCAGGGCTTCTTTAATACCGACCGGCGTATGTTAAAAAAACGAACCTGGGTTACGCTTGTTTATGACTTCTTGGAGCTTGTGGTCCTTATGTGCTTAATTGGTGTTGCCTTACAGGAGGCATATTCCAGACAGATTCTTATAGGCAGCTTATTTGGTTATATTCAAGCGGTTATTCTTGCGCAAAGCCAGATGAAGATGATTGTACAGGGCGGAGTTCAATTTGCTCAGAACAACCTTTATCTGGAGCAGTTATTTCTTTTTCTGGCAAGAGATACTTCTGATCCTGCCGAGCTGCAACTACAACAAACGGACTCGTCCTTAAACGAATTGAATATTCAAGAAATCATCTTTGATGACGTTACTTTTCGCTACCCCGGCAAATTGTATGATGCAGTGAAGAATGTATCGCTGACCTTGCAAAGAGGAAAGACAGTTGCACTGGTAGGGAAAAACGGATCCGGGAAATCAACCTTGATAAAACTGCTCATGCAATTATATGGAGGGTATAGCGGTTCTATAAAGGTCAACGGACAGGATATCTCCGAGTTAAACATTAAGAGATTTCAAGAACAAATAAGTGTGGTTTTCCAGGATTTTGTTCAATATGAGATGACGGCAAGACATAATATTGGATTTGGTTCGCTTGATTTATTGGAGAATGATGCAGAAATCATGCGTGCAGCAAAATATGCAGCGATAGATCAGATTATAGAGCAACTGCCTGAGGGCTTGGATACACAGTTAGGGAGATGGTTTGATGACGGTTTCCAGCTATCCGGAGGACAATGGCAACGTGTAGCAATTGCCCGTGCAGTCGTACGTAGTGCTGATGTTTATATTCTGGATGAGCCCAGCTCTTCCCTGGATCCGTTATCGGAGCGGGATTTGTTCTTGCTGTTCCGTGATCTGATGAAAGAACGTATCGGCATCTTTGTAACTCACAGGTTTGGTTCTGCACAATTAGCAGATCTGATTCTAGTTATGGATAATGGCTGCATTATTGAAGAAGGGACGCATGCTGAACTGATGGCACTAGGCGGAGTTTACGAAGAAATGTATCGTGTTCAGGCGGACTCGTTCAAAACTGCCGAAGAAGCCTTGGAAGGGGTTGGGGTCCATAATGGATAAGGAACTCGATAAAACAATATGGCGGCCGATTACGGGGCCTCTGCGCGAACGAGCGTTGCAGGTTCTTCTGGAAATTGCCGAGCGGTATAAAGAGCCGGAGAAGGTACGGGCACTCATGCAACAAGTTCCTGCAGAAGAACTGGATGGAATAAGCTACGAACGCTGGAGAGACCTCAGCTTGGCAAGTGGCTTTCCAGGCATATGCTTATTGATGGGGCAGCTTGATCAGCTGTATCCGGATGGAGGCTGGGATCTTGTGGGTCATCAATATCTCGGGCTGGTCCGGCAGACAATTGAGGCGGAAGGGGTATATAATCTGTCTCTGTTTAATGGATTAGCTGGTGTGCTGCTGGCTGTGCAGGCTTTGTCACGGGGACGTACACGGTACTCTGGCATGATTAATAATCTTGCTGATTTGTTTGAGGAAAGAATTCCCTATGTTTTGTCGGAGATACGGGTCCACTGGAAAGCCGGGGTGGTAAGAATGGGTGATTATGATGTGATTCAGGGGCTGTCCGGTATAGGCCGTGTCGCCTTATTATTCAGTGAACGCCCTCTAATGAGAAGTGCCCTGGAAAGTATTGTTGAGTTATTTCATTTATACTGTGGGGAAAAACATATTAACGGATATACCGTTCCTGCTTGGCATGTATCATCTGAGAACCAGTTTCTTGCAGAAGAGTCAAGCCGTTATCCGAATGGGAATTTTAATTTAGGACTATCCCATGGGGTAAGCGGTCCTCTGGCTTTTCTCAGTATTTCGTATTCAAAGGGCATAATGAATGATGCTGTCACAGCTGACATCTATAAGTTAGCAGAGTTTCTGTGTAAGTGTGCTATTCAGGATGAGAACGGAATAGTGTTTCCGGGCCGTGTTTCCTTTGAAGAATGGGTCAAGGAGGATTTGCCGTCCGTCGGAATTGATAACCGGGATTCATGGTGTTATGGTGCCCCGGGTATTGCCAGGTCCTTATGGCTGGCCGGCAAAGCGCTTAATAATGATAAATGGTTAGAGACAGGTAAGCGGGCCTACTCTACGATTGCAAATCGCGAACCAGTAAGTGTGAAATCCAACTTGGGAATCTTATGTCACGGATCCAGCGGTTTGATACATCTGCTTCAAAGAATGTATTCAGAGACTGGCGACAATAGCCTGCTCACTCTCCGTGACAAGCATCTTGAAGAATTATTGTATTTATATGAACCCGAATCACTATTCGGGTACTATGATGATAGCTTGCGTGAAGGTACTCTTACTAGAGTAGATGAAGCCGGATTTCTAACCGGGGCCTCAGGTGTTGCTCTAGTGCTGGCTTCTTTGCTTGGCGAGCAGAATCCGGAGTGGGACCTTGCTCTTATGCTGCAATGAAACTGAACTCACGATTATAAACTTTGCCTATCTCGTGGCATAGCCATCACCCGGCCGGGCAGCCGGGTGAAATATTCCCGTCACACCCAGCCGAACAGCCGGGCGGCCGAGGCCACTGCGAAGGTGACGGCGATGGCGATGCCGAGCGGAATGACGGCCGAGAGCACTGCCCACTTCATGCTTTTGGTCTCCTTGTAGATATTCACCAGTGTGGTGCCGCAAGGATAGTGAAGCAGGGAGAACAGCATCATATTCAGCGCAGTCAGCCAGGTCCAGCCGTGGCTCAGGAAGATGTCCTTGATGCTCCCGAGGCCTTCAATATCCACCATGGCCCCTGAGGACATATAGCCCATGAGCAGAATCGGCAGCACGATTTCATTGGCCGGCAGCCCGAGGATGAAGGCCATAATAATGAAGCCGTCCATGCCGAGCAGCTGGGCGAAGGGATCGAAGAAGGCGGCCATATGATTCAGTACACTCTCTCCGCCGACCATGACATTGCCGAGAATCCAGGTAAGGATGCCGGCTGGTGCAGCGACGATGATGGCACGCGTCAGCACATTCAGGGACTTCTCTTTGGAGGACCGGACGATAGTCTTCCAGATTTGCGGACGGCGGTAAGGCGGAAGCTCCAGTGTATAGTGGGTGGGCACACCGCGCAGCGCTGTCTTCGACATCACCCAGGATACAGTCAGTGTAACCGTAATACCGACAAGCACGATGCCCATCAGCACCAGGGCGGTGGAGAAGGTGCGGAGCATTCCGGTAGTGGCAGCACCGACCATAAACATGGATGAGAGCAGAATAAGAGTCGGCCAGCGGCCGTTGCAAGGAACGAAGTTATTGGTCAGAATCGCCAGCATCCGTTCGCGGGGCGATTCGATAATGCGGGTAGAGAGAATGGCTGCAGCGTTGCAGCCGAAGCCCATCGACATCGTCAGGGCTTGTTTGCCGTGTCCGCCGGATTTCTTGAACAAGCGGTCCATATTAAAAGCCACCCGGGGCAGATATCCGAAATTCTCCAGCAGCGCGAACACCGGGAAGAAAATCATCATCGGCGGCAGCATGACACTAATGACCCATGAGGTTCCGCGGTACAGGCCAAGCACCAGCACGCCATGCAGCCAGGCCGGAGCGTGAACGGCTTCGAAGCCGGCGGTCAGATAGCCTTCAATCCAGCCGAACAGCGAGGCCAGCCAGCTTGAAGGGTAATTGGCTCCGGCAATCGTTATCCAGAAGACGAGGCCAAGACCGGCGAGCATGATGGGAAAACCCCAAAGCTTAGAGGTAACGATATTATCCAGCTTAAAAGTGCTGTCCAGCTTTTTCTTATCTTGATAAGTAACGGCATCGCTGCAGATGCTCGCGGATACACCATAAATTCCGCTGACAATCTCATCGCGGATGGAGCCTTTGTCGGCCAGATTCTTCGCGGCTGTAAGCAGAGAATCCATAGCATCATGGCCCTTAATGGCATGCGGTGATTCCATGATGGGCAACCTCCTTATTTACGGGAATATCCTTGCGGGCCATATGGGCTTTAATGGAGCTGAGCAGGCTGTGATCACCGTCCAGCAGGCGCAGGGCGATCCAGCGTGCGGGATACATTGATCCGACGGTCTGCTCAACCGCAGGGAGCAGCTCTGCTATACCTTGCTCAATCGATTCGTTATAAGTAATCTTCAGCGGTGCTGCCGTGAATCCGCGGGTAGCCACACGCTCCACCTGATCCAGCAGTTCTGTAATGCCGATGTGATTACGGGCGGAGATCGCTGTAACCGGTACACCGAGACGCTTAGATATCTTCTTTAGATTAATATCAATTCCAAGCCGCCGGGCTTCATCAATCAGATTAATGCAGACTACAGCCCGCCCGGTAATCTCCAGCACCTGCAGGGCAAGATTGAGATTACGTTCCAGTGAAGTGGCATCCAGAACTACAAGCGTAACATCCGGCTGCTCAAAAATAATATAATCCCGCGCAGCCTCTTCATCGGCAGAATTGGAATAGAGTGAGTAGGTACCGGGCAGATCGACGGCCAGGTAAGTGTGATCCTTGTGGGTGAATTTGCCTTCAGCGGTGACTACAGTTTTGCCTGCCCAGTTGCCGGTATGCTGGCGCATGCCGGTGAGCAGGTTGAACAGCGTGCTTTTTCCAGTGTTGGGGTTGCCTGCGAAGGCGACAGTATATTGGCTCATCCTTCATCGCCTCCGATTAATTCTCCATAGATTAATGAACTCTCTTCCCGGCGCAGGGCGATTGTTGTATTGCTTACCCGAAATGCTGCCGGATCTCCAAGCGGACTGCGCCGCAGCACTTCCACCGCATTTCCGGCTACAAATCCGAGATCGAGTAATCTTCTCCGCAGTACACCCTGAACTTCAATGCTGCAGATGCGCAGCGTGCTGCCGTTCACAGCTTCGGATAATGGAATAATGCCTCCGGCCATAGGATCTCCTTCTTTCGGGTCAAATGTGCACTGGGCTCAGAATATTGCTCCTTACCACAATATTAGTATACGTAAATCAATTTGTCCCTGCAACAAAAAAGTTTCCCTTAAGAAACATTTGATTCCAGATCAGGAGGAAGGGCGTTTGAACCGGCTGCGTATCAGAATGGAGAGCGTCAGCAGCAGCGGAATTGCGACCTGGAACAGCGGATCAAGCTTAAGGCTCGGCCCCAGGCCGACGGCAATATGCTGTGTATAATCCCGCTCCAGAAACGAAGCGCTGAAGATGACTGCGCCTACCGGAAAGACCCACCATCTGGCCGGTTTGCCGGTCAGCTCACTTACTGCTTTTACCGAACAGAAGAAGAAGAGCATCATTTTGACCAGCAGCCCCAGAAAGAGCTGGACCGTCACCAGAATATCGAGCCGTTCCACGAATTTAAGGTTCGACAGCGTCCGGACAGTTTTGAGAAAAGGCAGCTGGCTGATGCCGGCAATCGTCGGGCCGAGCACCGCCACATTAAGGGCATTCATGAAGATCAGGAACAGGCTGATCAGCAGATAGGCGTTCACTGTATATTTTACAGGCACACCGGGCTTCTCCCATAAGGACCACAGCATCAGAAAAACAATCATCTGGCCGAAGGGAAAAGAGACGATATCCGGCAGCGCTGCCTTGATAACAGGCATCAGCCCGTCCCCCATCACCGGCGCAAGGTGCCGGAAATCAATCGAGCCCATAATTCCAAGCAGCAGAACAAGCACGAAATAGAAGAAGAGCATCACCGGCAGTAATACCTCCGGCAGGCGGAAGACGACCTCGGCTCCCTTCCAGATCGCATAAAGGGCCAGCAGAATGAAGACCAGCATCGTGACGAACATCGGGGTTTTGGGAAGCAGCGTCATGGCTGTAAGCTCGCCGAGGTCCCGGACATTGCGCATAGACTGATAAGCGAAATAAATAACATAGACTCCTCCTATGGAGGTGCCGGCGATTTTGCCGAAATGGAAGATCAGCATCCCCATCAGGTCCTTGTCCGGGCAGCGGTGCTGAATCCACATCAGAAGAAGGAGCAGGAGGAAGCCCGCAGCTGAGCCTGTACACATCGCCAGCCAGGAATCCTGCTTCGCTTTGCCGCCGAGCAGGAACAGCGGGGTGCTGCCGATTTCAAACAGCATTATCATGAATGCGATTTGCAGAGACGACACCTGTTCTTTGTTGGGCATGATCTGTAATCAGCCTCCTAACCAATTGATGATAGCTCTGCCTGCAGGCTGGAAATATGCCGTGTACAAGATGCTAAGGGAAATATGCGGCGTTCTTGTAATCCCGCAAATGTTGATATATGCGCAGTAGGCCAGAATACACCCGTACCACAGCCGGTGCAGCTGGCGGCCTTGGCCGCGCAGCTTCGTCCAGCCCCATAAGTAAGCAAGAACGTAGAGCGCAAGAGTGACAGCGATCTTCATGGGCAAGCTCCTTTACTCCTGCTGGACGGACTTGAATGATTTGTTGCTGAGGCCGGTCCGCTCAATCTGGAACGAGACATGCGGCCGGATTTCTATCTCCTGGAAGACACTCTCCCAGCTCTTCTCCTTCTCTATCTGCTTCCAGCGCTTGCGGTCACTGCGGTGAATTCTCACGGCAAAGCCCGTAACGTCAGCCCCCAGCTTTTTGACCTCTGACCATGAGGCATTTACCAGCTCCAGCACCTGCTGCTCAAGTGAGTCCTCCATTTCGGTAATGGCAGCGCGGTCATTGAGATCCATGACACTGCCGAGCTCTGACAGAATCCCGCTGCCCTTGATATCCACATCCATAATGTAATGATCCTTGGTCCAGACCGGGCGTACGGTCGTGGTTGAGTTCTGGAGAACAAATGAAGCATCCAGCTTATCGCTGGTCTGCGGCCGGGAAGCGAAGGCGATTGTAGCCGTCTTGATGTTGTCTGTCAGAAAAGATAACCCGAACGCCTGCCTCTGGTTCAGCCAGCCGGCAAACTTCTCTCCCTTGATTACGCCCAGCCTGCCCAGAGCCAGCCGGGAAGGGAGATCGGTAATGCCGGTCTCGCTGGTCTCATCCATAATCTCAGGTCCGGTCAGCAGAATCTCCGGCAGGGTAGCTGCACCGGATTCAGAGGACAGAGCCATAGCCAGCTCAAACAGGCGTGTTCCGGGATAGTAGGAGAGCAGCCTAGACTCCTGCTCGATCATCAGCTGAATCCCGGCGCCTTGATTCTTGGTCATTTGCATCAGCTGATCCAGAATATCTCCGGCATCACCCTTTGCGATAAATACATAGACCGTCTCCCGGGCGTCCTGCTTGCGCAGGAACATATCAAGCAGCTGGTTAATGCCATGCTTAGCTAAGCTTTCTCCGATAACGGTAATCCGGGAGTGGGAGAAGAACATTTCGCGGGTACTGGTCAGATTGGTCCGTTCTATTGCTTCCATAATGGTATTCCCTTTTACCGTAAAAGTGAGGAATGGCGGAGAACTGGTACTGCCGCCCCCGCTGCCGCCCATTCCGCTTGCCCCGGATGAAGGGTTTATGACCTGATAGGTAGCCTTCCATTGGTTATTCTCCCAGTCATACGCTGAACCGGAGGTGATTCCGAGCTCATTCAGCTCACGGTCATCCCAGCAGCCGGAGAGCAGCGCGGACAGCAGCGGAAGGCAAAGTGCAAGGCAGAACACTTGCCGCAGATGTATTCTTGTATTCATGTTCCCGCTCCTTTCCGCTTGGCTTTCCGGACCCGGTTCAGCAGAACCGCTCCCAGCGGAACAAGCACATTGAACAGAAGGAATACCAGATAACGGCCTTCCTTGTTGTACAGATTGAGCTTGACCGAGCTCTGCCAGGAGAAGAGGCATTCCAGTGCAATCAGCAGACCCAGCGCCCCGATGAAGGGCCGGCTGCTGCTGACCCGGAAGGTCTGCTTGAAGCACTCGACTGTGACGAACAGGAAGATGGAGACTTTGAGATAAATCGACAGTACCCAGTAAGCAATGAAGAGGCTGTCCAGCTTTTCTATAAATCGTCCAATGCGGATAATGCTGACGGTAGAGAAGCCCGGATAAGCGCTCAGCTTGATGAAATCCGGGCCAAAAACCATTAAGGCTATGATCAGGGAGAACATCATCAGTACCGAAACGAAAATAAGACCGGCCCAGCCGATAATCCGTGCCCGCTGCGGATACTGCAGATAAGGGGCGAGGAACAGCAGCACGGCCACCTCGCTCATCCAGGTGGCCGGTGTCAGGCTGGCCAGGGTGATTTCAGCCAGGGTGTGATCGAACATCGGCAGTAAATAATGCACATTGAGATCACTGAACAAGCCGAACAGATACAGTGGAAGAAAGACGAAATACAGCAGAATGACCAGGGTGTTCACTCTGGCAATAGACTCCAGGCCTTGCCTGACCATGTAGATCGTAATCAGCAGAATCAGCACCACCAATACAGTTACCGGTGTGTCAATTAACACATTATCTTTGATGAAGTTAACGAATTCTCGCAGAATCGTTGCCGTTGTATCCAGATAGAACTGCAGCATGAACAGGCCGAGAATAACGGCTACTACCGGAGAGGTCTTCTCCCGGACCCAGTCCAGAAAAGGAGCACCGTTACTGTTCCGGATTACAGTTCCGACAATCGCGGCGACAAGCAGCCCGGCTGCTGTTGACATAAAGATCGCCAGCGGTGCATCCTGCTCCGAGTAATTGGTGATGATGACGGGCAGGACGATGGTAGCCGTAGGCAGAATCGTATTGACAATCAGCAGGGATGCCTGGGTGGTGCCGATTTTTCCGTTCAAAGGGGATCCTCCTTCCGCGGCTGTGGCTGGTCTGCCTGCTGCTGGGATGCTGTTTCAACCGGCTGTGGCTTCTGGTTCGCTCCTTGTCTGCGTGTTTCTTTGCCGAGATCGGTCTTGGGCCGCATATTCATAGTCCATAGGGGAACGCGGATGAAGACATCCTTCAGATAACGCGGAATCATCGGCGCTACGGGAGACAGGTAAGGCACTCCGAACGAGCGAAGGCCCGCTACATGAATCAGCAGCACCATCAGGAAGGACATGATACCGAACAAGCCGAGTGTGGAAGCGATGAACATCATGACGAAGCGGATCAGCCGGATCGAGTTGGCGATAGCCAGTGACGGAATCACGAAGTTCGAGATCGCGGTAAAAGAAACGACAATAACCATCGCAGCCGAGACCAGGCCTGCCTGTACAGCGGCCTGCCCCAGCACCAGTGCTCCGACAATGGAAATTGCCGGACCGATGGTGCGCGGCATGCGCACCCCGGCCTCGCGCAGCACATCGAAGGTAAGCTCCATGAGCAGCGCCTCTGCAAGTGCCGGCAGCGGCACCCCTTCGCGCTGGGCAGCCAGGCTGATCAGCAGCGTAGTCGGCAGCATTTCCTGGTGGAAGGTCGTCACGGCAATATAGAGCGCAGGCAGCAGCATAGATACGAAGAAAGCGCCGTAACGGATCAGCCGCAGAAAGGAGGAGATATCATACCGCTGATAGTAATCCTCACTGGACTGGAAAAAGTTAAAGAAGGTAGACGGCGCCAGCAGGGCGAAAGGGGTGCCGTCAATAATAATTCCGACCTGGCCCTCCAGAATACCGCCGGCCATCGCATCGGGGCGCTCCGTATTCTGGATCGTAGGGAACGGGGTCAGCCCGCCGTCCTGGATGAATTCTTCAATATAATTACTCTCCAGAATACTGTCTGTATTAATAGCGTCCAGCCGGCGGCGGATTTCGGCCAGCACCTGCTCGCTGGCGATCCCTGCCAGATAGACAAGCGCAATCCCGGTCTGCGTCCGCTGGCCGATCTTGTACTCCTCAATCCGCAGATCCGTCGTCTTCAGCCGGCGGCGCAGCATGGAGGTGCCTGTGCGCAGGCTTTCCGTGAAGCCTTCTTTGGGTCCGCGGATGACTCCCTGTGAGGTGGGTTCATTGATGCTGCGCTTCTCCCAGCCGGAGGTATCTGCAGCCAGCGCGGTCTGAATGCCGTCGAACAGAATCAGCGTGTAGCCTTCGAAGAGCAGCGGCAGCAGGGCTTCGAGCGTCTTTCCTTCGCTGACGCCACCAACCGGCAGCATCTGGTCCTTGATCAGGGCATAGGCAGCTGCAGGGGGGAGTTCCTGGCTCTTCAGGGGGACACTCTCCATCAGAGGCTGCAGTACGGTCTGGTTGACGGAATCCGCATTTACAAGACCGTCAACATATATAAACGCCAGAGAGAGCGGGTTTAGCGGTTCATTGGTGAAGGTACGGATTACGATGTCCGAGCTGTTCCCGGTCCGCCGCTTTATCTCCTGCAGATTATTCTCCAGGGATAGCTGCAGGGGCAGCGGTGCAGGGACGGATGTCTCTACAGGGTCCCGGGTCTTCTTCTGCCCTTTCTGCTGATGCTGAGGCATGCTAGAGGCCCCTTTCTGCTGAATTCTGGATTACTTTCCGGTATTATCCCCCGTGTAAGGATTCCTTATTCTGCCTGAGCTGTGAACAGGATGGGCATATCACAAAAAGGCATTTCCCCATCCGGACGGACGGGAGAAATGCCTTCAGGCGGCTTCAGAGCAGCCGGGTGGTTTTATTGGGTCTGGACCACCAACGCATTGCTGATCAGGCGGCCTGGTGTGGTCAGATACTTGCCGTTATAATACAGGCCGCTTGAAGCGCCGCCATCCAGATTCATAGCCTGGTAGGCCCCGGCCTGCTTCATAATTTCCGCCAGCTGGGGAATGGTCGCCCCGCCGGAGGTCAGCAGGATCAGCTTATGATCGCGGGTCAGGCCCAGTGCGCTGCGGGAGCCGCCGCCGGTCAGGATTTTGGGATCCCTGAAGCCTTCAGCCGCCACATTCAGGGAGACCTTGCCATTCACCAGCAGCCGCGGGCCGGCCTGAATCGCCCCCTGAACAGTACCTGCATCGAAGCGTGCCTTGAAGTCGCTTCCCGGAATCAGTTCAGCCAAAGAATTGCTGTCAAAGGCAAATACAGTCCGCTTGTCCCCGGGGCTGTTCTTCAGCATCTTACCGCCGCTGATTATGTAGCCGTAAGGAGCGTAATAGCTGCCTTTGGTATAAGCATCGAAGAAGGTGCCGTTAATTGCAGCCTTCGCGTTGCTGCGCTTCGCAATGCTGGCGAGTGCCTCTGTCTTGCCGACGGTATTACCGGCCAGGACGGCGTCCAGCTTCACTGAAGGGTGAAGCAGGGATACGGTAACTGTCTGTACGCTGAAGGAGCGTCCGCCAACCTTATAGGTATGACTCCCGCTGACAACAGCTGGCGCTGTACTCTTAATCAAGGTGCCGTTCTGTACGGGTAAGGTAGCTGTTTCCCCGCCGCTTGTGAGCGTAAGAGAGCCGCCATCTTTGTTCCACTGGAGCTGAATGCCGAGCGTCTGGCTGATCAGGGACAGCGGAAGATAAGTCATGCCATTCTCGCTCAGGGGCGGTTCGCCCGAACTGACAGGCTGGCCGTTGACAGATGCTCCGGCCTTGCCTGGAGTGAATGTAACAGAAGAGCCGTCACGGGTAACCTCGATCGGACCCCCGGCTGCCGTTATAACAGCCTGGATACCGGCGAAACCGTTCAGAAACCGGAGCGGAATGAAGGAATGATTCTCCTTGTCCACATAGACGGCAAGCTTGGGTGGTGCTGCTGCAGCACCGGCATGGAGTGATGGGAGCAGGGCGAAGAGCAGGCAGAAAGCGGTGAAGAGGGCGGGAATTTTTTTCATAGTCAGAGAATCTCCTTAGTAAGATGTGGAAGCACTTGAAGTACTATCATAATAATGGGCATTGCTGACCGTCAATGGGGCATGCGTCCTAGATGAGGTTAGTTTATAATAGAACCACATATGAATTTGACAAAGGCGGGTAGCGATGAGAACAAGGATAGGCTTGATCCGGCATGGCAGCACACTCTGGAACAAGGAAGGCCGGGTACAGGGCCACACGGATAATCCGCTGGATGAAGAGGGGCTCCGGCAGGCAGCCGTGCTTGCGGAGCGCCTTAGTAAAGAAACGTGGGATTATATCTATTCAAGTGATATGCTGCGGGCCAGACAGACGGCAGAGGTCATTGCAGCAAGGCTGGGCCTGACGCTGGCCGGGCTGATTCCGGGCATACGGGAAATGAACGGCGGTTTAATAGAAGGGACTACAGAGGACGAACGGATTGCGCGTTTCGGCAGCGGATGGAAGACGATGGATATGCAGCTGGAGAGCCGGGAGCTGGCGCAGGAGCGGGGTGTCAAGGCCATCGAGGAGCTGGCTGGCCGCCATCCCGGCAGCAATGTGCTTGTGGTCAGCCATGGTGCAATTCTGCGCAGTACACTTATGGGCCTGATCCCGGCGCTTGATGTCAGCATAATGCTGAAGAATACCTCTGTTACCTGTATCCTCAAGGAGCATGGCGGATGGACCTGTGAATTGTATAATGCGGCCGAGCATTTGCAGGAATAACGTTTACTTCTGTCAAGGTGCCCCGGTAGCCGCATGACGGCAACCGGGGCACTTTT